>CAKZSV010000021.1 GCA_937921485.1 uncultured bacterium | reverse complement strand
TATCCGCATCTTCACGCGATGCTTTGTAATCTTTTCGCCGGTTTCTGTATCAATGCGCTTCTGATACTCAATGCGGCCATCCGGGCGATAATAGTTTTCACTGTCCTTCAGCATCATGCGCATGGCAAGCACGAGCAGCTCTTCTTGGGGACGCTTCGTCTTGTCTTCTGCCTCAGCAAGCAGTGCAATAACGTCCTCGCACATCACGTAGGTGGTGTCGATATTCATAGCTTCCTCCTTGAATAAAATATCCTTCTACCCATTAATACGATGAAAATGCGTATAATAAAAATTTTTTTATAACTATCATAAAAAAATTTTTATACATCTTATCATACAATAATATTTTTGATATATTATAACCGATAATTAAACCGGACGGACGGTTTGATTATTAGTCTTAATTCTTCCATTTCCGGGAGGTGGTATTTATGAAAAGATCAATACTGGTTTCAATTACACTTATGCTCTTCATTTTTTCTTTCTCAGTTGTCGCAATGGCAAAAACCTACGATCTCGTTCTTCTTCACGGCCTCACCAACAAACACCAATGGAGCGATGCGTTTTTGAATCAGGTAGCTTCAATCTGGGGTTCGGGTAATGTATACGTCATTTTCACCAACGAATCCACCCGCGTCTGGACCAGAACCATCAATGGGCGTGTGATATACTTCTGCGGTGAAAATGATTTCTCCGCAGGCGATGATTCCGTCGAAGTTCAGAAAAACCTCATGCGCACAAAGATTGTGCTTCTGCAAAATTCTTATGGTTTAAGCTCAATTTTCAATCTCATCGCGCACAGCATGGGAGGGCTTGTCGAACGCCGTTATGCATGGGCATATCCGTACACAATCGCTGGTTTTGTTACGCTGGGCACTCCGCATCATGGATCAGCACTTGCCTATGAGGGAGACTGGATTGACTTTTTCATCGGCGCGGATGCAGCGGTAGAGAATCTTAAACCCTCATGGGTAAACGGCACCTTTAATGTGGCCTATCCGCCCAACAGCACCCCGCTTGCCGGAGGACGAACGCTGAAGCAAATTGTGGGCGATGGCGACGGCTGGGATTGCTGGGGATGGGCAGGAGAATTATTTGTAGGCTGGCCGCTTCTCCTCGCTCAAGAAGGCGACAATGACGGCGCGGTATCTCATCAGTCGGCGCGCCTTGACGGAATCGATAACCACAATGATTCTGCAGACGTGAAATTCTTCTGGAGCTATGATCACTATGAGCTCGTCCGCGAAGCAAGCGTGGCAACACAGGCAGCTTCGTGGTGCCCATAATCATCTTTAATGCCTCCTTGTTGTTAAGAAACCCGCATTTATGCGGGTTTCTTTTTACCCTTATAATAGAAGAAGGCATGATTGCATTATATAAACAGCAAAAAGGAACGGGATTTACCCGTTCCTTTAATTACGATAATTACCTCGCCCTTACTCAGTTTTGAAGTAAAAATCTCAGTATGCAAGATTGATACGATAGGTTCTCTTCACCGCGCTCAATAATGAAGATACCACCGCCGGGTTTTCATTCTTGGCAGTGCCGAGCATCGCCAGGATTTCGCTGCGGGTGAGCGGTATGTCATAGTGTTCGCAATTCACCGCATTGTTCCTGCCGCAAATTTCCTTGTTGATGCAATCTTTACACGTTTTCATGTATGACCTCCTATAAATTCGGGTACGTTTCGTTTAATAACCGATTTAGCAGGGTAATGAGCAAATACCGTGCCAATATTGCGTACGAGGTATTGTTATCTTTATTTTTTATTGAGAATAAATAAAAAAATATGAAACTCACTCCCTTTGCATATCACAATCAATAATTTGTTTACTTACAAAAATCATGGTAACCCCGTAGTATTGAAAAAAATTAAATTTTATCAGTCATAATAAAATATTTGTTTATACAAATTCCTGTTTGTTACGTTCGATGATTTCCAATGTTGGAATTTTGATATTGCATGTTGCATTTTTACAACAGTATTTATTAACATTATATAATCTTAGTGCATGTTAAATGCACATCCTCACATTGCCAATATCTGAATTTATCGTATTTATTAATTTCATTATTTTTTTTCAAAACAAAATAATTTTCTTGAAAAAATACTATACATACATATAGCTTGTTCATATTATCAAAGCATATTCTCACATCCATGATGCTATGAGATACAGAATGTTCTAATGCGTGCATTAACAAAGGAGGTCCGGCCATGATAAAAACAACCTATATAATGACACAAGAAGTGCTGATGATGCTCCAAGAAGCCGAAAAGCGTACCGGATGGGCGATGATTGATTTGATTATTGCGGTTATGCGCTACGCAATGCGGCATCACGCAAAGTACGAAAGGGAACATGGAAGAATTGAATATCAGAAGCGCCTGAATGAAGACGGCATGCCAATACCGAAAATCCGCGTGAAGGTAAAACTTAATGAAAGGGAATATGATTATTTTAATGATATGCGGAGGTTTTATAGAAGGTCGATTTCGCATGTGATCGCGATTGCGGTATTGACCTATTTGCCCGAACTGGTGGAGCGCATTGAAAGCGGTGCGTACGATGAAGAAGTGGATTCTTATCCCTACAAAAGCTGTGCAATTTACGATAAATGTATAGAAGAAGCGACGGTGTTTCACATCTGGTGGGGATTACCCAGTGATCCGGCGCTATTAGCCGCTGAATTTGCTCGCTAAAACCAATCAAAGTATCAATACACCTACTGATGCCATATCCACGGAAGGGACACGTATGCTTCTTCTCCCCATTCGTGCAGAGAAAGCATTGTATGTGCATTCAATGTGCCGGGTATACGACTTTTCACAATCACTTTTATAATTATAAAGGAATATCAACACACTCAAGCCTCGTGTTATAAATTATACAGACGGTGCAAATTTTTATAGGATATTGACTCCAGCACATGCGCTGACTGTATATTCTCGCTTCCACCCAAATCGGCAATCGTCCGCGCCACTTTTAAAATGCGAAAAAACGCACGCGCAGACAGATTCATCTTTTTAACCGCCGCTTCCAAAAGCTTTTCCGAGTCTGCATCCAGGCGGCAATATTCCCGCACCTCGCGATTCGTCATGCGGGAATTGCAAGACGTTTTGCTCCCGGAAAACCTCTGTGCCTGAATCTCCCGTGCGCGCATGACGCGATCCCGGATACGACACGATGATTCTCCGGTCCCGGCATACATCAGATCATGATACGGCACTCTTCCAAGAAGGACTTCAATATCAATTCGGTCCAAGATGGGCCCCGCGATTTTCCCAAAATATCCTTTCACTTTTGAAAGGCTGCAGGTGCATCGCACCTCCGGATCGAGATAGAAACCGCACTGACAGGGATTGCTGGATGCTACCATCATGAAATCCGCGGGAAATGTAACAGTACCTCCCGCCCTGGATATGGTGATCATGCTATTTTCGAGAGGCTGCCGAAGCGTTTGCAAGACATTGGAGCGAAACTCAACAAATTCATCAAGAAAAAGCACGCCCCGATGCGCCAGGGAAATTTCTCCCACGGAAGGTATCCGCCCTCCTCCCACCAGCGCGGCATCGGAGGCGGTGTGATGGGGACTTCGAAACGGTGGATTCTCAATCAGCCCCTGCCCTTCTGCCAGAAGCCCCGCCGCGGAGTGCACCATGGTGACTTCGATTGCCTGCTCTTTGGTGAGAAGCGGAAGAATACCGGGAATGCGCCGCGCCAGCATTGTTTTGCCCGCCCCGGGAGGTCCGATGAGCAAGATATTATGATGTCCCGCCGCAGCTATTTCGATAGCGCGCTTCGCGGTTTCCTGACCCTTTACATCTGCAAAATCGAGTTCCCCATCTCCGGAATGCTCACTGCCTGGGATACCCGTAAATGGCATCGCTTTGCCTTCAAGGGCTGCCACCACATCATGTATTGTCCTAACCTCAAAGACGCTGATTCCTTCCACGGCGGCCGCTTCCATCCTGTTTTCAGATGGAACGATAATTGCATGATAACCGGCTCTGAAAAGCGCTATTGCCATTGAAATAACCCCTCGTACCGGCTTCACCCGACCATCCAGAGCAAGTTCACCTACCATTGGTATCATACGCGGATCAGGATCGATCTGGCCGGTGGCATGCAATATCGACAGCGCGATGGGAAGATCGAAGTTCGCGCCCTGTTTTTTAAAACCGGCCGGCGCCAGATTCACCACATAATTTTTTGGGGGAAATTCATACCCGGAATTCTCGAGTGCGGAACGGATACGGTCTTTCGATTCTTTTATGGTCACATCGGGCAGTCCCACTATGGAAAATCCTGGGAGCCCTTTTATGATATCGACTTCCACCTCTACAATCTGCGCCTGAATGCCGTGTATCGCAAGCGATATGGCACCGGAAAGACGGCCTCCCTCATCCAGAGGATTTTCTTCTTTCATCATCACACACTCATCCATAACTCACCGCCTTTGAATATGCTCTTCTACCCATTAATACGATGAAAAATGCCGAATAATAAATTTTTTTTGCCGATTTCAAAAAAAAATGCAGATTTATTTTTACTTGACTTTCCCATCTTCCTGTAATATTTTTAATAAAACGCGGGTTATCACAACAGTCGCACCAGAAAAGGTCGCATGGCACTTAGCGGGGGCAGATTATAGTGCGGGAAATCCAGCTTGCGAGCAATGCGATAATATCATTATAAAAAGGAGGAACGTCATGAAGAAGTACTCCATGCTATGCAGTGCGTTGATTATCGTTTCGGGGATTCTGCTCACCTACCGCGAATCTGCCCCGCAATCAAGCTTCAAGCAATCGTTCAAATCGGCCGTCGAAGAACAGAGAAATATTAGCAAAAGGGATATCGCAGAAGTAAAAAAAATAATAGAAGACCTTCGCAGGCAAATTAAGGAGAATCACTGGCAGTTCAGGGTAGGCATCACAGAAGCAGTTAAATATGAGATTGAGGACATCACCGGGCTGAAAGCGCCTTCTGGTCTTGCAAATCAGGCAAAACTTCGCTCATCAGCAGCATCCTCGGAACTCTCTGCGCTTGCGAAGAAAAGAAGCGCCTCGCACCCTGCAAAAGTGCAAAGCGGTGGGTTTACATTTTTAATTGACGAAGCTGAATTCTATTTCAATCCTCCCAAAAAACGCACCGACCCCAAAACCACCGACCTTGCCGTAAAGCGAGAGGAAAACCGGCGGATTTTAGGCGATGACTGGGAAACTGTTCCAGGAGATGAGCAGATTTCCAAAAAAGAAGAAACGGAAATTGCCGATAACAAGCAAAAAAAAGAAGAAGTTCCCAGCGTGGCACCGCCCCAGGAAGAGGACAATCTTCCGATAGGCTACATGGCGGATCCTTCCTCTCCGGCATTTAACTGGCGCGATAAAAAGAAAGTCACCCCGATTCGCCATCAATACACCTGCGGGAGCTGCTGGGCGTTTACCACCATCGCGCTTCTGGAAGCAAGCTATAAAATCCAGACCAATAAGGAGTATGACTTCTCCGAACAGCACATCGTTGATTGCGCGGTGGATAGTGCCGGACGGCGCGCGGGAAGCTGCAACGGCGGATGGTACGGTTCGGCATTCGAATCGCTTCAGAAAAACGGCGCGGTTTTCGAAAACATGATTCCATACAAAAACCGCGACGGTATGTGCAGCGGCATTTCACCAAGCAACTATAAAGTAGCGACATGGTCATACGTCGTTCCAAACGCAGGCACACCCCATCCCATCGACATCAAAAAAGCGCTGGTGCGGTACGGCCCCATTGCCACCGCCTGCAAAGTGACACCGGCATTTCAGGCCTACACCGGCGGTGTTTTTGATGAACACACAAGGCTTGCTGGTTCCAATGATGTCAACCACGCGGTGGTCATTGAAGGATGGGACGACACCAAAGGCAGAGGCGCATGGCTTCTCCGCAACTCCTGGGGAAAAGACTGGGGAGATAATGGTTACATGTGGATTGAATACCAGTGCAATGGAATCGGTTTCGGCGCCGCATGGGTTGTCGCCGATACGCAGAAATAGGAGGATTTATGATGAAACACGCAATAATCTTTACGGTCCTTTCCTTTTTGTTTATGCTCACTGGAATTTCATGTAAAACAGCAGAGGTCGATTTGAACGCATGCAAAAAAATAGTCACCGAAGATATGCACGGCAAAGAAATCTCCATCAAAAAGGGCGATACCTTATGCGTCAAACTCCTGGCCCGTCTGGGAACGGGCTTCGGATGGCAGGTGGAAACATCATCACCGCTTCTTAAACAGCTGGGAAATCCTCTGCAGATTCCTGAAGGCAAAGGCGGGCCCGGAAGTGCCGATTTTCAGATTTTTCAATTTACCGCACAGGAAGCGGGAAAAGCAGAGCTTGCCTTTGCGTACAAACGCACGTGGGAGAAAAAATCGACGGCTGAAAAACAGCATCAGGTGCGCGTGATAATCGAAGAATAAAACGGCGATACATCATCTGATTGATGTTCACCGTAAGATATTGCGCAAATGGGTACTTATGCCCGGTCAAAGATAAAACTCAATTTTTACACTTGCGAAAGTCAGAAATAAGCTTTTATCGCTCAATCACGTAACGCGTTGCGTGATTGACGAATTCTCCCGCATTATATATATTATACATATTATCTTTAGAATCACAAATATATAGATATTTACAAATTTTATCAAAATGGCTTATTATCGCAAAACAATTTATTACATGTTGTTAATTATTCTGTCAATCGCCTTGTCCACTTTTGAAGGCGAAAGCGCGCATGTATATGTCAGCATTGGCTCATTTATCGCTGAAGGAAATGCCGAGCGCTTTATTGAACGACTTGAAAAGGCCGGATTTAAAACATTCACCGAAAAAGTCATGGTGAAAAATAAAGAATTTACCCGCGTTACCCTCCTGCAAGATTTTGGAAGCTATAAAAAAGCCAGAAGAGCCATCCGAAAACTAATGAAAAATCCGATCATCCGCAAATCCGGGCTTAAGGGTCCCTGGATTCGTCCTGGCGACCCCCAAAACATTAGTAGAACCAAAATCTCGCCTTCTTTGAAAAGCGCACCCGTATTCATTACACCGGAAAACTATAAGTAAAGAAGAAAGGATTTTTGAAGCACAAACGGCGGGAGGAAGCACAATCATAAATGTCGGCAATGCGGGAGTAACCGACTATACCGATAAATACGACCATATTCCACCTGGCATCGTGCAAGTGATTCCTGGCAATTATAGTGCTATCGGCCAGAAAGGACCAATCATGGTTTTTTTCAATGATCACGTCTATCTTCCTTCGGTATCGGAAAACTTTATTGTGGAAGAAAACAATAAACCAAAAGCAGGCACCATTTTCATTGTGCCAAATTCCAATGGCATGGCCATAATAAGCTACTTTCCCCAAAAAGAATTCGAAAAAGATGCGGAAGTCCGTGTTTTAATTAAAAACGGACTTCAAGATGACGGCGGCAATACCATAAGCAACGATTATGAATTTTCAGTAACTGCATCACTATCCTCTGAAGGCAATTTTTTAGAAAACCTGGGATTTGAGAAAGAGCATGCTGGTCTCATTTTCTAGGGCGATGGAGGTTTATATCAATCTAACACAACAATCACTGCACCGGAAGGCAAGGTGATGGCTGCATTATCAACAGGTCAAATTATAAGCGGGTATAATGCACTCATGGGTACCACCAGTATGCTTACCTGCGGCCCCATTGATGGAACGATTAAAGAAATATCTTTTAAATACAATCTTGCCTCTGCTGAATTCAATGTCTATGTTGGATCAATTTTTGACGACAGTGCTCTGCTTATGGTGAGCGGCTCCGAAAAAAGCAAGGTATATATGATATCTTCCATCAATATTGCAGGATATCAGACGAACTCTCTTCCTTACGGTGCAATCCAAGGTTTTCCCGACAGTGATGTCCATAACGGGATTACAGGCTGGAAGGATTTCGTTATCAAAGATATCAATATTAAAGGTCCTGTTACTCTCACATTTGTATTGTCTGATGTGGGCGATTCGGCGTATTCTACAATACTATTTATTGACGATGTGAAAATAAAAATGGAAAAAGAAGAGAAAAGCGGAAAGAAATGATATAGTATGCTGGCATAATTATTAATTATGCAAAAATATTTATAAAGGGGGTTTCCATGGAGAAGTTTGAACAATTTATGATGAAAGCATCACGCGTTTTCAGCTTGATTGCAATGTCTTTTCTTTTTCTCATCATCGCAATCGTTATTATTGTGATGGGTTTGGGTTATGCTTCAGAATTTCTTAAACCTTCTATTCCAAATGTAGATTTCGACAAGTCTCAATTTACAGAAACGAAAGCAGCCCGGCCGTCGAATATATCTTAGACGCAGATAATGCAAGCATTGAAGTATTTACTGACAACAAAGTTCCTGTAACAACACTGGCAAATTCCAAGGTATTGCGCAAATTCAATGAACTATTTTTGGTGCAAATTCGGCAAATTGAATCTAATCAAAGCTCAAGCGGCTCAACCCTTATTAGCACTATCGGCTTGATTGTTCTGTTTGGGCTCATATTCACGTTCCTTATGTTCAGCATAATGCTGGCTATCATTCGTATTGAGAAAAAAGTGAAACAGCAGTAGAACAAAACATAAGATTTTGAAACCGCTCTCATTAATTATCAGCATCGTGAGAGCGGTTTATTTTTATAAGGGAACCCCGAAAAATTAAATAGGATGTTCCCTTTGGGGCACAAAACATCGGTAAAATCGCTTTTTTTTGAATATGGTTATTATGGGAAAAACGGTTTTTAGAGGAGGTGCCTATAATAATTACTGCATCACAATATCTTAATCATAAGGGAACTTCTAAAAACTATTTATAAGGATGTTCCCTTGTGGGCACAATATATAAGTAAAAACCGCTTTCTTTGATGCTGATTTTAAGGATGAAAGCGGTTTTTAGAAGTGCCCATAATTTCAAAAAAAATTTTCCTCATAATTCCTTGACCAAAAGAAGCCCTATTGTTCAATATCCTCACTGCAATTCAATACAGCATTGTTTTAAATTCTCGTTATGAGGTTTCCCATGAAAGTAAAAAAAGTCGTACTCGCCTACTCCGGCGGTCTTGATACTTCGGTGATTGTCAAATGGCTCATCGAAACCTACGGCTGTGAAGTAATCTGCTTTGCTGCTGACGTGGGCCAGGAAGAGGAACTCGTCGGACTTGAAGAAAAGGCAAAGAAAACTGGCGCATCAAAATGCTATATTGAAGATTTAAAAGAAGAGTTCGCGCGCGAGTATGTCTTTCAGGCAATTAAAGCAAACGCAATCTATGAAAACCGCTATCTTCTGGGAACATCACTCGCCCGACCTGTCATCGCAAAAAAGCATGTTGAAATTGCGCTTCGCGAAGGTGCCGATGCCGTATGCCATGGAGCCACCGGCAAAGGTAACGACCAGGTTCGTTTCGAGATGGCATTTAAAGCTCTTGCACCTGAGCTCACCATTATTGCTCCCTGGCGTATCTGGGATCTCAATTCCCGTTCACTCCTGTTCGATTATGCGGAAAAACACGGCATCCCCGTTCCGGTAACAAAGGACAAGCCGTACAGCATGGATCGTAATCTCCTGCATATTTCGTTCGAAGGAGGAATTCTTGAAGATCCCTTCCGTGAACCCGATGAAAGCATGTTTGTGCTCACCACCTCCCCCGAAAAAGCTCCGGACAAGCCTGAATATATCGAAATTGATTTCGAAAAAGGGATCCCTGTCGCGCTCAATGGCGAAAAGCTTTCGCCCGCGTTGCTCATGAAAAAGCTCAACGCGATTGCGGGCAAACACGGCGTGGGCAGAATCGATATCGTCGAAAACAGGCTTGTCGGTATCAAATCGCGCGGCGTGTACGAAACTCCTGCGGGGACAGTTCTCATTGCGGCACACCGCGACCTCGAATCGATTACGCTCGACCGCGACACTCAGCATTTGAAAGACCGTCTCGCCTGTGAGTACGCCACGCTTGTCTACAATGGCCTCTGGTTTACCCGACGCCGCGAAGCGCTCGATGCATTCATCAATACCACGCAGGAAAATGTAACCGGCACCGTGCGCGTGAAGCTCTACAAGGGCAATTGCATCGTCGTCGGCAGGAAATCGCCGGTGACGCTTTACAATCCGGAAATCGCGACATTTGACGCCGGCACGCTCTACAATCAGAAGGACGCGTCCGGCTTTATGAACATTTTCGGCCTTCAAATTCAGGTCGAAGCGCTCATGCAAAAGGAGCGGAAGAAATAATCATCCGAAATGATTCCGCTTCTCGATGAAATTGAGCACAGCTACGTTGCGCGCTGCGATGATCGCGGTGAATTTAAAAACTTCTGGAAAGCGGTGGTATCGAACTTTCCGCCAGATATTTCAAAATGTACCGAAGTGCCGCGACCATCGCTTTTGCTTGCCCGGGATGCCGGCGATCTGGGACTTGCAATTATGTGGATCGTGCAGACTGTGCTCATCCGCCCCATTCTCCATGACATAGGAATTAATGAAGTCGTTTTTTTGCAAGGCGAATCCCTGGTCGGCGAAAACATTATCGGAGCACTTGCACATTCCGAAGACAGAAATTTCCCTGCGATACTCCGCGAAACAGCCGAACACATCAGCATTTCTGGAAAAAAGAAATACATCACCGGGGGAAGATACGCAGATTTTCTTCTCGTCACTGCACGAAAAGAAGGCGATGATGCAGTCTCTTCACTGCTCATAATTCCTCATGAAGCGATCGCGCCTGAAACCCTCCAGAATATTTCACTGCCCATGCTGCGCACCATCGAACATGCCTCGCTTGAGATGCACAATCTGGTGGTCCCGCGCAACACTCTTGTTCAGATAGAGCCATCACAACTGCGTCGCCTGCTCAAGCGCTGGAGCATCATGGAGCGAGCGTTCATCGCTGAGGCTTTTTTAGGTCTTTGTGCATATATCGCGCAAAAACTTGAAAATAGAAATCTCATTTCTATAAATTTAAAAACTGAAATTTCTTCATTGCTTGAAAAAACACGGGAATTCGTAACCGAAATGTTCTATGCGGCTCTTTCTTTCCAGAGGATACCAGACATGCCTTATGTTGATATCATTAAATGCTACACATGGTTGAAAGAATCCATCTCATCAACCCCATCGCTTCCGCCGGAAATCGCCCTGCGGCTTTCCGATCTTGCGCTTTTTGAGAAGATGCAATTCTGAACACAATTAACCTGTCCATAGTAAAAAATAATTGACGAAATCCGTTAAATGGTATATCAATATATTTGGAGGCCGCTTTCCGAGGGAGGAAGCGCTGTATGTAATGGAATTATGTAAACACATATATCTCACCTTCTTTTCAATTGGCTCGCTGATACCCATCATCGCGCTTGGTTATATAACAATTTTCCTTTTTGCCATTCCCCAAAAATCCGATTCCACAAAACACCTTGCCTATGGCTATTTACTTATGGCCACTTTCAATTTTGCCTATCTTATTTCCTCAAGCCTGTACATGCCCGAAGCTGCGTACCACCGATGGCTGACTGTCGCGGTTATCATCCCGGCAGAAATTCACTTCAATATGTTCATGCTTCATTTCGGAGGTTTCAGCCGTTCACGCTTCGCACGCTATTTCATGATTGTTCAATATGCACTATCGCTTGCAATCACTGCGCTTTTTTGCCGGATGACCTATAATGCGCCGAAAATTTTCCATTTTGATGGGCACTACTGGGATTTCGATGCAGATAGAATAAGCGCCCTCATCGGCATTGTTATTATATTCTACATTCTTCTTTTCATCGCGATACTCATTTACAAAGCAGCAGTTCTTAAAGGGCGTGAGCGAAGGGTGGCCATATACGCAGGGATCTCATATCTTTCCGCCACGATCATTCCATCCATAACGAATGCCCTGAGCCGCAAAGGAGTTATTGATCGAGAAGCTTTTCAGATTTCATGGGCACTGTTTAATCTCTTCGGTTTTTTTCTTTTAGCGGTGGTATATATTAACAACACAAAAGAAAGGACAAACCTCCTTTCCCAGATCACCGCAATAAGCCTTGTCACCATTCTCACGCTCTTTCAGGCGTTCAGCTATGTATCGATGCGCGATCTCGACAGGTCATTTCACGAGCTTCGAATTAATCAGTCAGCCAGAAGCGCGGCTGAAAGTTCCTATCGTCCGCCGGGGCTTGTGTATCTTGCTGCGTTTACTCCCGATACTTTGCGTCCTCTTCCGGGAATGTCCCACGGTAATTCGTCAATAGCGGGAGACCCGCGCACAAGAATACCCCATGCACGGGATGGCACAGGCGCTGATCTTATTTCCCTTGGGCATTCTCCGCTACACAGGTTTGTCGATTATGAAGGGCATCATACTCTGACATACATCTTCACAGACCATAGAAGAAACATCGTTTATGAAGCAGGCTTCACCTATGAACTCTACCGCTCCTATCTCCATCCTACATCGCAGAAGCATCTGATTATGGCACTTTTTCTGCTTGGTTTCGTGCTCATTGGTTTTCGCATCTTTTTCCTTGGAGTTTTCGTGCAGCCGTTTAAAAAATTGGTCACAGCGGTATCCCGGGTCAATGAAGGCAATCTCAACACGCGCGTTCCAAGCAGTTCCGGTCATGAAATCGGCTATCTGGCCGACGCGTTCACCCGCATGGTGCATTCAATTAAACAATCGCGTAATGATCTTGAAGAAACGCGGCTGTATCTGAAAAACATCGTCGATTCAATGCCCTCGGTGCTCATCGGCGTTGATTCGGAAGCGCGCATCACCCACTGGAACATTGAAGCGCAACGCATCACTCAAATGAGCGAAGAAGATGTACTCGGCAAGCGGGTTGACGAGATGGTGCCGCAGATGAGCGTTCTTCTAAAGCGTATCGAACGTACGATTCGCCGCAAATCACCCCAGAAGTTCGAAAAAGTCACCTACCGGATCAATGACGAAACGCGGGTCGGCGATATCATGATCTACCCTCTTGTAACAAACGGCATCCGCGGCGCGGTGATACGCGTCGACGATATCACTGACCGGGTGCGTATAGAAGAAATGATGATTCAGTCTGAGAAGATGGCATCGGTCGGTGGCTTAGCCGCGGGAATGGCGCATGAGATAAATAACCCTCTTGGCGGCATAATGCTTGCCGCACAGAACATCATCCGGCGCCTTTCTCCCGATCTTGAAAAAAACAGGGAAATCGCGAAAACGGTGGATGCCGACATCGATGCAGTGGTTCGCTACATGAAAGCGCGTGAAATCAACAAAATGGTCGAAGGTATTTTAGAGATGGGCGAGCGCGCATCGAAAATCGTGACGAACATGCTCAATTTCAGCAGGCGCAGCGAATCGAAAATGGCTCCGTCAAATATTGTCGATGTCGTTGAAAAAGCGCTCGATCTCGCTTCAAACGATTACAACTTAAAAAAGAAATACGATTTTCGCCATATCGAAATCGTCCGCGATTACGAGGAAAACATTCCGCAGATATCGTGCATAGTTACTGAAATTCAGCAGGTGATACTCAATCTTTTGAAAAACGCCGCCCAGGCGATGGCTGAAAAACACTACGAAGACGACCGGCCGAAAATCACCATCCGCATCAGAAAAGAAGGATATCGAATTCGGATAGAAGTTGAGGACAACGGCCCGGGTATTCCCGAGAAAATCCGCAAAAGGATTTTCGAGCCGTTCTTCACCACCAAGTCGGCGGGAATAGGTACCGGTCTGGGACTTTCTGTTTCATATTTCATTATTCACAACGACCACAAAGGGACGTTCAGCGTAGAATCCGAAGCAGGCAAATGGACGAAGTTTATCATACGCCTCCCATTCAACGCTCAGTCTGCGCAAAAAGATGATTCAGTCCCTACGGAGCAATCATGAGTGAATCAGATTCTAAATTTAAAATGGAAAAAGATGACCTTATTCAATTCGCCGATGACTATTTCTTCGAACTCGACCGAAGAGGCATCATCACCCATATTGCGCCAGCCACAGAGCGAATCACCGGTTATACGAGTAGTGAAATTATCGGAAAATACTATGTCGATTTCGTCCGCGATGACTGGAAACAGCGCGTGGAAAAATTCTACCACAACCAATTCGTAAAAAAAATACCGCTGACCTTTCTTGAATTTCCACTTGTGGCAAAAGGCGGCCGCATCATCTGGGTTGAGCAAAGCAACCGCATGATTACAGACCCGAATACCGGAAAAGTTTCCGGGTTTCGCACCATGGGGCGCGACATCACCAAGCGCAAGCTTGCCGAGGAAAAGCTCAACAAAAAAAATGAATACCTTGCGGCGCTGTACGATACCACGCTTGCCATGATGCAGCGTCTCGAAACAGCCGACCTCATGGATTTTATCGTGCGCCGCGCCGCCTCCCTCATGGGTACTCCTCACGGTTTCATCGGGATCGTGGAAGAGACAGGAGAATCAATACGAATCATCACAGGGCTTGGTGCATTCGATAAACGCACCGGTCAGATAGTGCGCAGGGGACAGGGACTATCCGGAACCGTACTTGAAACCGGAAAAACATTCATCACCGACGACTATCAGAAGCTTACGAACCGGCTTCCGGGAAGCGATCTGGACGAAATAAAATTCATGATCGGAGTTCCTCTCGTATCCTCGCACACTATTGCCGGCGTTATCGGCATCGGACGATCACAAAACTGCGAACCTTTCGATGATGATGAATCGATGTTTTTAGAGCAATACGCGCGCATGGCGTCAATTGCGTTTGATAACGCGCGCAACTATTCGCTGGCATTGCAGGAAATCGCGGAAAGGAAGCGCGCGGAAGAAGAACTTCGAAACTCGCGAAGCAATCTCATCGACATCATCAACTATCTTCCCGATCCGACCTTCGTGATCAATGAACAAGGCATCGTTACCGCGTGGAACCAGGCAATTGAAGAGCTCACCGGCATCCCCAAAGAACGCATCCTTGGCAGAGGCAATCATGAATATTCGCTTCCTTTCTATGGTGACCGTCGCCCGCTTCTGATAGATTTCGCGCTCGGCAGCGCCGGCAATCTTGAGGACAACTACAGCGTGATGAAAATCGAACGCGACACGCTTATTGCCGAAATCTATACGCCTCTGCTGAGAGATGAAGGCGCGTACCTCTGGGAGAAAGCAAAACCTCTCTACGATTCATCGGGAAAAATTGTCGGTGCCATCGAAACAGTGCGCGATCTCACCGAGCGTAAACAGGCCGAAGAAGCGCTTCGCACAATCACCCAGCAGGTAGTGCGCCATCAGTTGGCTCTTCATGAACTCTCCCGCATGCCGTCCACAGATTTCAGCGAAGCACTGCGCACCATCATAGCGGCGGACGCACGCACCATCGATGTCGATCGCGTGACCGTGTGGCTTGCGCACCGGGGCAGGGAGAATGGGTATTATCGCCGCATCAGCTTTATCATGCATGAAAATAGATTTACCGAAGGCGATGAATCTGAAATAATACCTCCGAACGAATATGTCTCTCTTATTGAACGCGATCGAATTGTCGCTTTGGCGCAAATTCCTCCAGGGCATCCATCATCTTCCTTTTTCTCTTCGCCGAATGCATGCGCCCGCATGGACGTCAGCATTCGTCTTGGAGGCGCGACCATAGGTTTCGTGAGTCACGAACACGGCACGTCCCGCACCTTCTCAATCGAAGAGCAGGACTTCGTCACTTCTATTGCGGATCTCATCGCGCTGTCGCTCGAATCGCACCAGCGCAAACTGGCGGAACTGGCGCTTCAGGAGCAAAAAAGATTTACTGAAAATCTCATTGAAAATTCTCCCCTTGCCACCATTGTGATCGATGCGCAGCACAAAGTCATGCTGTGGAATAAAGCCTGCGAAGAATTAACCGGCATTCCAGCCTCGAAGATGATAGGCACCGACAGGCAATGGGAGGCTTTCTATCCGGAAAAAAGGCCTACATTAGCCGATTTCATGCTCGATAGCAGGTTTGATCTTTTAGGCCAATACTATAAAGTGTATTCCAAATCCGTGCTCACTTCAGACGGCTGGCACGCCGAAGGATGGTACCGGAATCTCGGAGGACTGGATCGATACATACTTTTCGAAGCCACTCCCATTCGCAACAATCGCGGAGAAATCATCGCGGCGGTTGAAAATATTCAGGACATCACCGATCTGAAGCGAGCCGAAGAACGAATCACGCGCATGAGAACATACCTCAAAAACATCATCGATTCAATGCCGTCTATTATCGTAGGAGTCGACCGGGAAGGAAATATTACTCATTTCAATCTGGAAGCAGAAAAAATTTCCGGAATTACCGAAGATGAAGCACGCGGGCGGCCATTCCATGAGGCTTTGCCGCTGCTGAAGGACATGCGCGAAAGTGTTGATAATGCCATAAAAACAAAAGAAACCCGGAAGTCCGAGCGCTTGCAGATCTCAACATCCGAGGGAAGCCAATATATTGACGTGCTGGTATATCCCCTCATCGAACATGAACTTGAGGGAGCGGTCATCCGCGTCGACGATGTTTCCGGACGGGTGCGTATCGAAGAAATGATGGTGCAAACCGAAAAGATGCTCTCGGTAGGCGGGCTTGCTGCAGGTATGGCGCATGAGATAAACAATCCCTTAGGCGGAATTCTGATGGGCGCCCAGAATATCATGCGCAGAGTTTCTCCGGAACTTCAGGCAAATATCGATGCCGCCACAACATGTGGCACCAGCATTCAGGCGATACTTCAATACATGGAAATGCGGAAAATCACCTCAATGCTTTCCGGCATCATTGAAATGGGTGAGCGCGCGGCAAAAATCGTTTCGAACATGCTCTCCTTCAGCCGTCCAAGCGAATCCCGCATGTCGCTCGAACGCATCCCCGAGCTCCTCGATAAAACCGTGGAACTTGCCGCAAATGATTATGATTTAAAGAAAAAATATGATTTCCGCCATATTTCGATCGTGCGCGACTACGAACAGGACATTCCTGCCATCCCGTGTGTTGCGACGGAAATTCAGCAGGTGATATTGAATTTGCTTAAAAATTCCGCGCAGGCAATTGCGGAAAAAGATTATTCATCCGAAGTTCCTACCATTACCCTTCGCGTGCGTGTGCAAAATCCCTGGCTTCGCATTGAACTTGAAGATAATGGGCCCGGTATTGAGGAAAAATATCGCAAGCGCGTGTTCGAGCCGTTTTTCACCACCAAAGAGGTCGGTGTGGGAACAGGACTTGGGCTTTCGGTATCGTATTTCATCATCACCAGCAATCACGGAGGAACCATGACCGTGGAATCGACGCCGGGCATCGGCACCACATTTATTATTCAATTACCGATTAGACGAGGGCAATGATGACAATCCGGCATGTAAAAATTTTAGTAGTCGACGATGAACGCGTCATCTGCGCCAATGTGGGCGCCTATCTCGAGGATGAAGGTTTCTCAGTCCGCATCGCCACAAGCGGCGAAGAGGGGCTCGAATTGCTTCGGGAGGAAGAAGCACACGTGGGCATTATCGACATGCGCCTTCCGGGAATGGACGGCAATACGTTTATATTGAAAGCGCATGAACTGTGCCCCGACATGCAATTCATCATTCATACAGGCTCTACCAACTACAGCCTTCCGCCTGCCCTCATGAAAATCGGAATAACACAAAACTGCGTTTTCAGAAAACCGGTGCAGGACATGTCAAAAATTCTTGACGCCATTCACTCAATTTTAGAGAAAGCCACCCATGAAAATATTGACCATTGATGATGAACCTATCGTTCGCGCGAATATCGCCGCGTTTCTTGAAGATCTCAATTTTGAGGTACTGCAGGCTGAAGACGGCGAAAAGGGGCTGGTAATTTTCAAAAACGAAAAGCCCGACGTAGTCCTTTGCGATCTGCGCATGCCGAAAACCGACGGCCTTGAAGTGCTCGAGGAAATACGGAAAACCTCCCCAGAAACCCCCATCATCATGATTTCGGGCACGGGCGTGGTGCACGATGTGGTGGAAGCGCTGAGGCTCGGAGCGTGGGATTACATCATCAAACCCATCAACGACATGGGCGTGCTCGAATACGCGCTGAATAAATGCATCGAACGTGCGCATCTTCTGCGTGAAAACCGCCTCTACCACGAGCATCTCGAAGAGGAAGTGCGCAAGCGTACAGAGGAAATCATCGCGCGGAAGCAGGAAGTGGAACTGACAAACGAGCTATTAAAGCGGGAAATCAACGAACGGCGCCTCATCGAAGGAAGGCTGAAAAGCAGCCTCACCAGCCTTGAAAAAACAATTGAGGGGACCATTCACACCATTTCCACCATCATCGAAATGCGCGATCCCTACACGGGCGGCCATCAAAACCACGTCGCACAGCTTGCCCGTGCGATTGCAATAGAAATCGGACTTTCCGACGAGCAGGTTCAGGGCATATACTTCGCCGGCCTCATTCACGACATCGGCAAGTTAGCCGTTCCCATCGAAATACTTGTCAAACCTGGAAAAATCAGCAATCTCGAATCGCTCATCATTCAGACCCATCCGGAAGCGGGATGGGAAATTCTCAAGGACATTGCATTCCCCTGGCCGATCGCGCAAATTGCACTTCAGCACCACGAGCGCATGGACGGATCGGGATATCCGTCTAAGCTGGAGGGCAGACACATTCTGAAAGAGTCGCGCATCATCGCAGTTGCCGATGTCGTCGAATCGATGATTTTCCACAGGCCGTACCGGCCGGCGCCCGGACTGGATATGGCGCTTGAGGAAATCAGCACCTACAGCGGCATCCGCTACGACGCGGAAGCGGTAGGGGCTTGCATAAAAATACTCACCAATCCGGAATTCAGGTTCATTTAATCTTTTTTCATTTCATTGCATAGCTGCATTTGGGGAAAAAAACAATTTCATTTTGAAAAGACAATTTCCCAAACCCAACTGGCAATCCCGAGCATCACAAGCACCGCGCCTTCAAGTCGGGTAAGCTTCAGGCTGCTATTTTTTCCATAATTGTTCTTGCCACACGGCCCACCTTTTACACAGTGGTTTTCCGGAGGAGTTGTGCCATGTTTACCAATGTCGAACACGCAATTCAAGCTCTTGAAAGCCAGAAGTACATCTGTTCCCCGGAAATCGCCACCACCATCTTTTTAGCAATGAAAATGGAGAAACCCGTCCTGGTGGAAGGTCCTGCAGGCGTCGGCAAAACCGAACTCGGCAAATGCATCGCCTCGGCACTGAATATGGACCTCATACGCCTGCAATGCTATGAAGGCTTAGATGAAGCGAAAGCCCTGTACGAGTGGGAATACGCCAAGCAGCTACTCTATACTCAGATACTCAAAGATAAATTATCGGCAATACTCGAATGCGAGAAATCTCTTGCGGACGCGGTGAACCGCCTTTCCGGCGAAGAGGATGTCTTTTTTTCCGAGCGCTTTTTAGTGCCGCGCCCCATCCTTCAGGCAATCACGAATTCCCGACCCACAGTGCTGCTCATCGATGAAATCGACAAGTCCGACTCCGAATTTGAGGCATTTCTGCTCGAAGTGCTTTCCGACTTTCAGGTATCAATACCCGAAATCGGCACTGTCAAAGCCGACCGTAAACCATTTGTGCTCCTCACCTCAAACAATGCGCGCGAAATGTCCGATGCGCTCAAACGGCGCTGTCTGCATCTGTACATAGATTTTCCATCGCGCGAACTCGAAGAAAAAATCGTTTCCCTCAAAGTGCCCGAATGCGGCGCCGATCTTGCCCGCGAACTTGTGAAAGCGGTACATAAAATACGCGAACTCCCCATGAAGAAAGAACCGAGCATCAGCGAAACCTTAGACTGGGCAAAAGCGCTCTCTCTTTTAGGATGCGAAGTTCTGAAGGAAGACGTGGCGATTAGCACGTTCAACTTCCTTTTAAAATACGAGAAGGATATCGAACTGGCGAAGAAAAACCGCAAGGAAATCTTCGTGCACTGATACTTCCGAAAGGCGGGCGGATACATCATGCTTCGCGCACACGATACAAGCACGGCCGCAAAAAATAAATTTTTTGAATTTGCCGGCATCCTCAAAGACGCGGGAGTCACCGTATCGACCGTCGAGGTGCTCGATATGTTCGAAGCCCTGCGGCATGTGAGCCCCTACGACAAAACTGTATTTCGCCAGACGCTGGCAACCACGCTTGTTAAGGATTACACGGACATTTCCGTCTTCAACCGATGTTTCGAGGAGTTCTTCGAAAAGAAAAGTTCGCAAAAGGGTTTTGACTACGAAATTTTCATACGCGATGCGCTTAACACATCTTCCCTTGAAAAGCATCCCCGCATGGGCGATGAAGCGGGCAAGGAACTCTTCGACGCCATCGACGCCATAGTCGATGCGACACTGCAGGAGCATCCCGACAAAGCCCCGAAAGACATCATCAAGCTTCTGCTGGACGAAGCGGATGGTGCATCCGGCGCGCTGGGCCAGCTCATTTTCAACACACGGTCTCGAAGCCGGGACGGGTCCGTGGGTGATGATACCGCCCCATCCGCGGATGATGCCGAAAGCGATTTCATTGCCGAACTGGTGCGCGAACGGGTCCGCCGCCGCGTTTTCGAACGCACCACCGGGCGCAATATCCAGAAGCGGGACGAATATCTGCTCAACCGCTATATCTACCGCCTCACACAGGATGAGATCAAAGAAATGCGAGAACTTATCAAGCGGTTCGGCCAGAAGCTGAAAAACAGGATATCGCTTCGCAAAAAGAAGGTCAAACGCGGCGGCATTGACGTCAAACGCACTCTGCGAAAAAATCTGCAGTACGGCGGCACTCCCTTCCGGATTTATTATAAAGACCGGAAGATCGACCGGCCTCAGCTTGTGGTGCTGTGCGATATCTCCGGTTCAGTGAGCCAGTATTCACGCTTCATGCTGCTGCTCACCTATACGCTGCAAAGCCTGTTTTCCAAAGTGCGCAGTTTTGCCTTCATCAGCAACATGGTGGAAATAACGCACCTCTTTCAGGAAATGGACCCTGAACGCGCCCTCAATTCCATCTTCGAAGATACCAATTTCACGTACGGATGGGGCAGCAATTACGGGCACTGCTTCACGCAATTCATTAGAGAATACAGCGATTCCCTCACCTCCAAAACAACGGTGCTGGTACTGGGAGATGGACGCAACAACAACCAGGACCCCGGCCTGGAAAGTTTCATCCGCATTAAAGAGCGCAGCCGCAATCTCTTCTGGCTCAATCCCGACAGGAGGCATCTTTGGGCATGGAGCGATAGCATCGCCGAACTCTATCTTCCTTACTGCAATGAAATGAAAGAAGTAAGAAATTTTCTTGACCTTTCGGAGTTTATCGATAAGCTGTTCATCGGAAAATAATCAAAAACCGTTTTTCATGCATATCGGCCGAAACGATATTTTTTTTTATTCGGCATCATAATTGTTGACACAAATCCTGTGTATGTTGATATACTATCATAGGAATTTGTTTTAGAAGAAAATCGCTTGATCATTCAGCACTACAAGCTCAGTCATAACCATACCGAATGTTGTGCATTCCCGGCGGGAGGATTCGATGGAAATTGAAGTAAAAGATATCGGCGAACACAAAGTAATCGCAGTAAGCGGTGAAATCGATCTGTATAATGTCAGCGATCTGAAAAAGGTGCTTTTTTCGGTTACAGATGGCAGCTATCAGAGCGTGGTGGTCGACATGCGAAATGTGAACTATATGGATTCGTCCGGTATCGGCGCCCTTGTGGCCGGGCAGAAAAAAATGAAAGCGCACAACGGCAAATTCAGCCTGCTCAACATACACGAGGATGTCCTGAACATTTTAAAACTTGCAACCCTCGACAAGTTCTTCACTATCATCGATAATGAAAACGACCTTCTGTGAAGAAGAAATATGAATCCGGATTATCGCGTAAACCGCGCGATTATCTGTTCAACCGCCTCGCAGAATCCTTCAGAACCGCATCGCTTCGTGACTGGATAGGGAGCGGCCGAGTAATCAATATATGAACTTCTATTCCGCACGAGATACGGATGATGCACTGCATTCAGCATATCAAAATCATTTTCGCTGTTTCCTATTCCTGCTGCGACAATTTCTACGTTTTCGGCAGCCGCGTAAAATTCACATACTTTTCGGACCGCATTGCTTTTTCCTGCACCACGCGCGATGAGATGATAAAATCGCCCTCCCCAGCGCAAAAGAACACCTTTTCTCTGCAGTGCTGAAGAAAGCGCTTCAAATTTTTCATTTGTTAGATTGCCATGTTCTGCGATGAACGGCAATGAAAAACGCCTCTTATTCGCCCGACTGGCTTCCTCATGCGACAGCCCTGTGTATGCACACAACCGCGTTATATCCATGCACTCGAGTGTTTCAATCTTTTCATCGATAACCGACTCGATAAACGGCACAAGCTTGCGAAGCTCCCGAACCGATAATCCCGCCGCCTCAATACGATAGCCATTTTCAAGCGGGTATGCAATTCCCCCGCCGTTTTCAAATACAAACGGCCCATGTAAATTCAAACGGCGGGAGATTTCATGCAGCTCTTCGAAGGTTTTGCTTGAAACAATCACAAGGGGAATGCCTGCTTCTTTAAGCATGCGCACGCACTGCGCGGCTGCATCGCAGGTGCTGGTTGCTTCGTCGGCGATGGTGCCATCATAATCCGAAAACACGATAAGTCTGCGCACGCTTATTCTCCGGACAGGTCGAGAAATACTTCAATGCGGTCATTTTTTCTTCGCGCCTTCCCGGCACCTTCATCAAAAATCGGCCTCGTCTCTCCCATGCCGCGGAACTGGATAATCTTTTCATCAACTCCCCGGCTTGCCAGAAATTCCTTCGCGAAGCCGGCAGCTTTTTCGGTATTAATCAAATTGGCTTCATCATCACCCTCAAAATCGCTGTGAACCTCAAGCTCGACGCGGATCGGCTCAAGCCTTGAAATGCTTTTCGACAGAAGGCCGAGGAAAGATTTCAGCCGCTCATCATCACCGGATTTTGTGCGAAACCCGTAATTGGGAAACACTATGTGATGGCGCCGTCCCGCCGGGATTATCATCAGACCGGTGGAAAAGCTTCTTCTTGATGAGCGGCCCTCGTTGCCGGCTTTGTCCCAGACCGTTAGCTGGACTTCGAATTTTTCCAGTGAAAATGGAATTTTCCCGTCGGCTAATCGCCCGTTCCACCTGATCGATGCCGGAAGCAATCCCTTACCTGAATATTTCTTCACGCTTTCACCATTTTCATCGAAGATGTGCACTTCCCACCTTTCGATGCTCCGCTGCTCCTGTGCATCCGGCATAATTACCACCGCGTCGTCATGGTAATCGCCGTCCGGAGTAAACTCCCTCGGACGCACAAAAACGCTCACACGCGGCGCAGTACTGTCGATCACAAACGCTTTTTTCGCAGACACGAGCTTCCGCGCATCATTTTTCCGTATTTCGATCGAACATAGATACAACCCGTCAGGGCATATGTTTCCCCTCATGTCTTTGCCGTCCCACTCGACGAAAGAAGGAGCCCCCGTTCCGGCTGTCTCGCGGACTGTTTTTCCGCCTCCGTCCGTGATACAAACTTTCCAGTCGGCAATACGGTCGTTCTTTTGAAACTTTGTCATGAATTTCAAAGATTTCCCTTTGCCCGCCGCATAATAATACTTTTCCGGCACAAGATCCACCGCATTATCCTCCGGTGCCACGATGATGTTGTTAAGCTCAAGCTCACCGCAGTTTCCTGCACTATCTTCTATTTTGAAAGATAATGAATACCTGCCGGATTCAACCGCTTTATTATCCGGTCCCATGCCGTTCCAGATTAGTTTGGCATAAGATTCATTTTCGCTGAAATTCCACCTGCGCACTTCTTTTCCCTTTTCGTTCACAAGCACCGCAAAGGCTTTATCGCCCGCATCTTTCGTGAAAGCGACTTCGACTTCAAGAGGATTGATCCCGGGGATGCAGTGCAACTTCGCACTGCGCAGCAAAACAGAAGGGGCGATGGTATCAACCGAACATTGCCCTTTCCGTACGCACGAAATATTATCGTACTCATCCCAGCTGTGAAAAGAATAATAATAGATGCCGTCTGGAAGGATTCGCCCATGTTCGTCCGTCCCATCCCACCATATGCGATCAGGCAGCGCGACACTTCCCGAACGCGAAAAAGCAGATGATGGCGATATGAGCAATTTCATAATTCGAGAATGATTCCTTGAGCGGAATTCACGCACGAGCTTTCCGTTTATGTCCGTCACCTGCAAAACCCAGCCGCGAATTGCGCTCTCGTCTTTCAGCTGAGGGCGGAAAATCATTTCATCCTGAATTCCATCGCCGTTTGGGGAAAACGCGGAATATTCAATATGCACCTGTGATCTCGGCGGAATTGAATCGCTTCCGTCAAAGCGGGCAGATGTACCAAAATAATGCAATTTTTCACGCTCCCCTACCGCCATGGTATAATCGAATTCTCCTGCATAATCCAGCACAGATATCCGGAATCCAGCCCCAAGCGTGAAATATTTCGAGCCATCCCCCGCATTAAAGAGACAGCCGCTCCGCGCAAAAAAGGAATTTACAAAAGCCACCTCGAATCCCGTTTTCACTAACCGGATATCCGAAGATACGCCGATATCGGCGCCGCCTAAAATGCGCGCGGAGAGAAACGGCGAACGGAAAAACAGCAGTCCCAGTCCAATTGAACTCACACGGGTGATCATCAGCGCCGGGTTATCATTGCCGAAAGCTTCAAGATGCGAGATGCCCACGTCAATCCCATATACTGCAAGCCCTTCCCCTGACGGATTAATCACAAAGCGTGAAAGCAGACCGATCCGTCCCCCACTCGAAAAACAACCCTCGCTCCCATTTCCCCCTGAGACGAGGAACGACGCGCCCCAATACGCCGAGCGGGTAATGTCGCCGCCGAAACCCACGGCACCAAGAAAATAGTTTTTCCTTTCTTCTTGATCAATTTCCTCTAATCCACGCCGATAGCCAATCATCGCTCCGAAGGAAAGCGGTACCGCGGGGAGAATAATCTCTACCATAGCGGCAGATGCTTCCCCTTCAGAAAATCCGTACGCTGCGTGCATAGACCAACCTCGCAGCGGAGCAATTGAAGCGGGATTGCAAAAAAAATTTCCCGGCCCCATCGAAGCGCCTGTGCACCCTCCGCCTCCCAATGCTGCCGGGGAAAGGAATAGCGGAATGTCCGCACCGGCAGAGGCTCGAAAAAGCACAATTAGAGAAGCCGCAAGAATACATGCAGCGCTATTCATCGACGTTTTTGAAAGTCTGAAGAATCCGATAAATCTTTTAAAGTTCATTTTTTTCTTTCAAAGTATTCTTT
Source organism: uncultured bacterium (assembly GCA_937921485.1). GTDB lineage: Bacteria > Spirochaetota > UBA4802 > UBA4802 > JAGODF01 > DYLV01. The sequence goes on along the minus strand of CAKZSV010000021.1, from coordinate 16,489 downwards.
GAAGACGGATTTGTCAAGTTTGAGCAGGCGTGATCTGATCTCATTGATGCTCTCGAAATCGTAGTTCTGATATTCGAAGTATTCGAGCATCCAGAGGTATTTATTTATGAGCCTCGGGACGATGTTTGTTTCCTCGATTTTTTCCTTGCCCATTTTTTGGTAGGCTTTTTCAAGAGCGTAGATATCCCGCTTGATTGCTTCAACCTGCTGGGAGTTGAGCCTTCTTCGTATGTAGAAAATGTCCTGGACGAAACCGAAGATTGGTATCCATTCCCTTGGATCCGTGCCGGGCTTGAGGCTTTTTGCAATCTCGACGAGATCCATTACCGGTTTTGCGGTAATATAGTGCAGATCTATTTCTGAGGGATTAATGAAAAAAGCTTCCTTGAAGCACGCAAGGCTTTTGGGAATTTCATCTATATGATAATACGCTTCGCCTAAAAGCGATAAAAGCTTCGCGCTCGAGCGAAGCGAGCTTTTTGCATATTCAAGCGTATCGACCGCCCTGCGGAAATCTCTTAGTGTGATGAAGCAAATACCAAGATTTATTAAGAGGTCAAAATTATCGACAGTGCTTTCTTCGTTTACGAACGCGCGCGTATAGTGCTCCGAGGCTTTGAAAAAAATGTATTTCATGGCTGAAGCATACGCGGCCGAAGCGAGCATGTTTTTTTCGGCGCTGTAGCGGCTGAACTCGGCCCATTCCTTCATCAGAAAATCGGCGGTATCCTTCCCCTCCTTGTGTTTTTCCAGCGCGTCAAACCGGTTGATCCAAAACTTTATCGTCCGGTATGCCTCAGAAACCCCCGGGAAATCCGGATTTTTATCCATGAGAAGGTCTATTTTCTCGAGAGCTTCGGAAAATTTCCCCTCCTCAATGAGCTGATAGGCCATGTTGGAATTTATTAAAAAGGAATCGTCCGAAAACGTCAGTTGTCCATCACGTTCCATATTCAGATTTCCACCATCTTTCCCCATCCGTCAAACGGTATGCCATGAGTGAATACAATCACCTGCCGGCCCGAGGAAACACGATTTAATATTTCCTTCAGTCGCGACATTCTGACTTCATCCATAAAAAGGAACGGGTCATCTAATATGAGCGGCAGCGGTTGGCTGAAGTCAATTAAAAAATCAGTCATGGCCAGCTTCACGGACAGATAAAGCAGGTGGATCACGCTTCTATGAAGACCCTCTATTGGCGCACCGTCAACAAGCTTGCCAAAAACCTCGCTTTCAATCTGAGTGATATACGACTTTTCGGTCATTTCATGGAAAATCTCTTCCGAGCGGCGGGCGATGCCATCCCGTATTCTCCGCCAGCGCGACTCTTCTGTCTTTTTGAATATTCCGAGAAGAAATTTCATCGCCTCCCTTTTTGCTGTATGCTCCTCGATTTTTCTTGCCAGCTTTTTCTTTTTCTCCAGGCATTCCTTTTTTTCATCATCCTGAAAACTCATCGCCCGGATTTCTTCATCAATCCTGGCAAGCAGGCCTGAATCATAGGTGATTTCCTGCTCGAGAGATTCGAGCTTCTTTTCAAGCGAAAAAACAAATTCAAGGCTCGCTGTAGCAGAACTGTCAGCAGGCGCATCGCTACCCAGGAGTTTTTTGTCCTTCTCAATTTCCTCAATCAATTCGTCTTTGCGTTTGGAGAGAAGGTCTATTTCCCTTTCCAGTTCCTCCACCTCCCTGTCACCCCGCAGTGTGTTTTTCAGCTTCAGAATATCCATCTGCAATTCGGTATATTCGCTGTATTCTTCGAAATACTGGAGGAGAAATTCGTAGAGCGGCTCCATGCCGAGGCCGGAAATTTTCACATTGTTTTCCCTGAGAAGAACCTCGATGCGCCCGCCGAGGTCTTCAATTTTAAGGCGAAGATCGGCAAGCTTGCGGGATCTGCCCGCGACGACATTAAAAAAAAGAAGCAGGGCAACTCCAAGAAGCGCAAATCCTAAAAGAGAGGTGACAAACAGCGACTTCTTCACAGGCGAAACGATCAATAAAACACCGCTTAGCACAAGCATTATGGCAAGCAGCGACGCAATCGCAAGAGAAATCACCGCGCTTTTAAAAATATTATTCCGCTTTTCAATTATAGAAATTTTCTCGTTACGTTCTTCATTCGCGTCGCGCAATTCACGGTAATAATCCTGAATTTTTTTCAGATTCGCTTTTTGCGATTCGGAGAAATTCTGAAACTGCGGGAAAAGTTCGGCCGATTTTTTCTCAAGCCTTTCGATCTCATCACGAGCAGTTCGCTCTTCATCAAGCTCGCGACAACGTGATTGCAGGGAAACGTCGAGGTCGGTTATCCGATGCTGATTCTCAAGGATGCGTTCCCCTATTTTTTTGCGTTCACTGATGGTTTCGACTTCCTGCTTTTTTTGAAATATCGATTGTTCGATATTACGCCGCTCCCGGATCATTTTTTCGTATTTGGAATATTCAAGTTCGATAATCTCAATTCGATGGTTCAGCTCTTTCATTTCGCCTTCCAGCGCCAGAAGCTCGTTTCCGGCGTCAATCCCGAATCCATCCCGCTCATTTCCTTCTCTGAGAAAGTTTTGCATGCGATGGGGTATTGCGCAGAATTCAGGATCATCTCCAACAAAATAATTTCTGAGGCCAGACAAAAAGACCGCTGGGGACCCGTCATAATCGAAGGCGGAAGGCATATACGAAAGGCCGGAAAGCACATTCCCGTCCATGCTGGAATAAAAGCGTTGAAGCCACTGTGCTCTGCAATCATATTTTAGCCGCTCCATGATTGAAGATCCGTTTTCGGAATTGCCGACGCGCAAGTCGATCGATACTATCGCATTTTCGGGATTCCGATTTCCCGAATATATCGCCAATGATTTACCGTTATTTTTAATTATTCTGTATTCGCTCTCGCCCGCATTCAAGAGCAACTCGAAATACAAATTCTCCCAAGCTTTCTCGTCAAGAAGTACTCCCCCGCCGTGCGCCGCGTGCAGCACATCAATAATCACGCGGGACAGAAGAGTTTTACCTGAATTGTTCCTGCCAAGAACAACAGTTATTTTTTCATCGAACTCAAGGACCCTGTTATCGAAAAGACCGGGTTTCGATATGTTGCAATGGCGGATCAGCACTTTTCCCCTTCTCCGCAGGCCGTGTTTTCCTTCATAAAAGCCCAGAGAACACGGGAAATATCATCGGGTGAAACCCCCGGAGGAATTTTCCCCTCCCTGTATTCTGAGGCGAGAAGCTTGATGAAATCACCCCGAAACGTCTGTTCACCTTCATACTGCGCAATAATCGCATCCAAAGAAGGTTCTGAAAGATCATCAATGACGAGTCGGTAGAATCCGGAGCGCATTTGATCGAGCGTATCATAATTAATGGAAAAATTTCGCATCCCGCGGAGGGTCACTTTGAGCGCTTTTTTTTCGGACTTTTTTTGCTCTATCGCTGCACTGAGTCCGGACATTGAATCGAAATCGGAGCAGAAGAGCGTGCACTCGTCCACGGTAATTGAATTCACCGTCAGCCGTTTAATCTGCGAGATATCTCCGCCGGAAATCGTAAACGAAAGCGCATAACGCTCGCCCCTTTCTTCAAAGGAAACCGCCTCCGGTGAACCGGCATATGCTCCGATCACCCTCCGGTTGTGCTTGAATAGCTTAAACTGGTGATGATGCCCAAGCGCGAAAAAATCCACTTCTGAGTTCATCATTTCGTTTTTTAATAACACCATGGCTTGCGTTTCAGTTGAATCTCCTCCAAGGCAGACTTCCCCGTGGAAAAGACCGATGGTGAAATCTTCCCCGGAGCGTTTGCCAAGAAGCGGCAGCTTCATGGAAGAAATGCCCGGCAGTCCAACCACGCGAATGCGCTCCCCGTCTTTTTCAAATGCGAATTCCCCGCTGGTTACCGGATCACCATAAAGCGCCGCAAGCGGAAGATCTGAAAGAAACTTGAGCACTTTCCTTTTTTCATCAAACTCATGTTCTCCCGGGGTCATCAGTATCTTCACTCCATCGGCGGCAAGACGAGAAAACGCATCACCAACAGCCGATAGTACCTCGGGTGAAGGATTTCCGCTGAAAAGGTCTCCCGCAATCAAAAGGAGATCGTGTTCTTTTGCAAGAGAAACAATTCTCTTTAATGTCTCAAGCCGTTTTTCGTCATCAACGGGAACTCCCTCTCCCGCGCCAAGATGTAAATCTGAAAAAAGAAGAAATGAAAGCATTGGTAAGTGAAACTCCCTACATTTTCATCACGCAAAAGCGCTCTTTTATAGAAGCACGCGGCCGGCCTTTTGAAGAAAAGCCATGACTCCATAATTATTGTCGAAGAAAAAAAGGAAAATCTTGAGCGTTCATCGGAAAGTGATGAAAATCCGGCTTTATCTCACAAAATATCCGAAAATGAAGCGAATGACGATTTTTTCACCCGGAATGTCTTCGGGGACGGGGCCGAACGTCCGCGAAAGCCTGATGGCATCAAGACAGGAGTCATCGAGCGCCTTATGACGGAGAGAATCTACAATTTTCGTATCGAGCACGTTGCCTTCCCTGTCCATAATGAAGTACAGCTTCACATACTGACTCTGGATTGCCTGAATCCGCATGTATCCCGGCGCATAGCCGGGGATAATGGCATTGGCGATGATGGGAGGATACCAGTTCGAGGCTATTTTCTTTTTCATATTCATGAAATATTTGGCGTTTTTGTACATGCGCGTATTAAAAGAAAAATGCCCCTCATTTGAATAAAAAATCGCGTTCTGGAAGGTGATATTGTTTCTGTCGGGGATTGCCGTCATATCACCGGTTCCACCCTCGCCCCACTGGCTGAAGGGCGCGTAGTTATAGTGAGCAAGGAATACGGCTACCTCATTTTGCTGGGTGAGGAGAAGCTTCTCATCGCGTTTTTTCTGACGTGAAGTTCCCTCCTCGCGCTTGTTCCCTCGCTGGCCTTTGCGTAGCACAAACTCAAGAGAATTATTAAGCCACCGGTCGCCCTGTTCAGAGGTGATGTGCCCCCGCGCCGACGAATCCTTGTCCGAAAGGAGCGTGGTTCTTGTGTACGCCTTCACATTATCCTCATTAATGTTCACAATCACATCACGGGACGGTCCGCCGCTGAAGGCAGAAGAACGTCGTTGCCTCGAGAGAAAATCAGCGGCATCGAAACGCGCGACAACTATGCACAGCACCAGGGAAATGTGGAGCATCAGGGATATTAAAATGACCAGTGGAAGGCGGAGACTGTCGGTTTGAGAGCGCATGGTTTGCTTATGTAGTATTCAGACATTTCCATGTCAACTAAGTTACCATGCAATCTTAAAAAGGATTAGTTTGATGACGGCGTACCGAGGCTTTCGCTGTCGAGCCGTGCGAATTCCGCAAGAAGTTCCTTCTGCTTCGGCGTAAGCCTTTTGGGCACATGGATGTTGATCTTCACCAGCTGGTCACCTTTCCCATACGAACCCAGATACGGGATTCCGTTGCCCTTGAGGCGGAAAATATGGCCGTTATCGGTGCCGGGAGGAATTTTCATTTTCGCTTTTTTACCGCCGATGGTCGGCACCTCAATCTCGCCGCCGAGGCAGGCCACCACAAAGGAAATATTCACCACGTTCAGAATATCATTACCGTGCCGCTCAAAGAGAGGATGCTTCCTGATATGAATCACCACATACAGATCGCCCCGTTCGCCGTCCTGCGCGCCTTGCTCTCCTTCGCCCGTGATTTTCAGGCGGGAACCGGACTCGACCCCGGCGGGAATTTTTACGGTGATCTTGCGCTTCTTCATCGTAAGACCCACACCATTGCAGGCACGGCAGGGCGAGGTGATAATCTTGCCCGCCCCCTTGCATTTGTAGCAGGTCTGCGTGATGGAGAAAAATCCCTGGGTTTGGCGAATCTGGCCGGTGCCATTGCACAGAGGGCATACGGACGGCTTGCTGCCCGCGGCAGAACCGCTTCCTCCGCATGAAGCACAGGTTTCGTTTCTCGGAATTTCAATCTGCACTTCCTTACCGTTGGCCGCGTCCTCCAGATCGATGGAGAGGTCGTACTGAATGTCGGCACCGCGGCGCGGACGCTTCCGTCGGGTGCCTCCTCCGAAACCAGCCCCGAAAAACCCTTCAAAGATATCGCCCAGATCGAAATCTCCGAAGATATCGGCGAAATCGGTGTAGGCGCCGCGTCCGAAGCCTTCAAAACCGGCAACGCCTTCATGGCCATATTTATCGTATGAGGCGCGCTTCTTGGGGTCACGCAGCACCTCATACGCCTCAGTCGCTTCCTTGAATTTCTCTTCAGCCTCGGGATTTCCCTTGTTCCGATCGGGGTGATATTTCAGCGCAAGCTTCCTGTATGCCTGTTTTATTTCTTCTTCTGAAGCGCTTTTAGAAACGCCCAAGACTTCGTAATAATCCCGTTTCGCCGCCAACTCATTTGCCTCGCACGTATATTATCGTTTTCCGTCCTTTTTATCATCGTCCACAACTTCGTAGTCTGCATCGTACACGTTTTCTCCACCCGCAGTGCGGTTTTCCTGCGATTGGGCACCGTCGGCCTGGGACTGCTGCTGAGCCGTCGAAGCATCCTTGTAGATCCGTTCGGCAAAAGAATGCGACGCCTGTTCAAGTTTGCCTTTTGCCGCACGAATTGTATTGACGTCATCGGATTGCATCGCCTTGCGCAGGTTTTCGATTTCAGACTCGATCCGCTTTTTCTCTGCATCCTCGATTTTGCCAGCGTTGTCCTTCATCATTTTTTCGATGGAGTAGATGAGGGCGTCGCCTTCATTGCGGGCTTCGACAAGCTGGCGCAATTTTTTGTCCTCTTCCGCGTGGGATTCAGCGTCCTTCACCATCTTCTTGATTTCCTCTTCGGAAAGTCCGCTGGAAGACTCAATCCGGATTTTCTGCTCCTTACCGGTACCCAGATCCTTCGCCGAAACATGCACAATGCCGTTCGCGTCGATATCGAACGTAACCTCAATCTGGGGCACGCCGCGCGGTGCGGGCGGTATTCCAACCAGGTCAAAACGCCCCAGTGTCCTGTTCTGGCTCGCCAGTTCCCGTTCCCCCTGCAGCACATGAATTGAAACGGCGGGCTGGTTGTCCGCGGCGGTGGAGAATATCTGGCTTTTTTTCGTGGGGATAGTCGTATTGCGCTCAATGAGCTTGGTCATCACGCCACCGAGGGTTTCAATTCCCAGCGAAAGCGGAGTGACATCCAAAAGCAGCACATCGTGCACATCGCCGGCAAGCACACCGCCCTGAATCGCGGCACCCACTGCAACCACTTCATCGGGATTGACGCCTTTATGCGGCTCTTTGCCGAAAATGCGGCGCACCAGTTCCTGCACTGCCGGGATGCGGGTGGAACCGCCCACTAAAATCACCTCGTCAATATCGCCGGGGGTAAGGCCTGCGTCATCGAGCGCGCGCAGGCAGGGATCTTTCGTGGATTCAATCAAATCGCCCACAAGCTGTTCAAATTTTGCCCTGGTGAGCGTCATGATGAGGTGCTTGGGTCCGCTCTGGTCGGCGGTGAGGAAGGGAATATTAATTTCCGTCTGCATTTTATTCGACAGCTCAATTTTAGCCTTTTCTGCAGCTTCTTTAAGCCGCTGGAGCGCCATCTTATCGCTGGACACATCGATTCCCGTCTGCTTTTTGAATTCGGAAATGAGCCACTCCATGATTCTCTGATCGAAGTCGTCTCCGCCGAGGTGCGTATTTCCGTTGGTCGATTTCACCTCAAAAACACCTTCTCCGAGTTCAAGTATGGAAATATCGAAAGTACCGCCCCCGAGATCATAGACCGCGATCTTTTCGTTCACACCTTTTTTATCGAGGCCGTATGCGAGAGAAGCGGCAGTCGGTTCGTTGATGATGCGCTCAACCTCCAGCCCCGCAATTCTCCCCGCGTCCTTAGTAGCCTGACGCTGCGCGTCGTTGAAATACGCCGGCACTGTGATGACCGCCCTGGTGACTTTTTCGCCCAGGAAATCCTCGGCGGTCTGCTTCATCTTCTGCAAAACGCGGGCAGAAATTTCCTGAGGGCTGAATTCGCCCGCGATGGTTTTCACCCTCACGCCGCCCTTACCGTCGTCGAGCACGGTGTAGGGCACCATGCGCATCTCCTCGCCCACTTCGGAAAACGCGCGCCCCATAAACCGTTTAATTGAACGGATAGTGTTTTCGGGATTGGTGATAATCTGATTTTTGGCAACCTGCCCCACCAGGCGCTCGCCTTTGTCGGTAAACGCGACAATCGAAGGCGTGGTGCGCTGGCCTTCGGAATTCTGTATCACAACAGGCTCGCCGCCCATCATGACCGCAACGCAGGAATTGGTGGTTCCCAGATCGATGCCGATGATTTTGCTCATAGTAATGCTCCTTTTAAAATATATCACATCTTACATCACGGCAATCAGTGCCGCAGCTATAATGATCCTACCTCTTTACAAACACGATACGAAAAACTTCCCATTCCAAAAGCATAGCGCCGATAGTATCCGCCGCACAACATGCAAAATCAACCAGCGCCCTGCCCCTCCGCTTCAACTTTATTTTCATCCGGCTCTTTCACGGGAGCAGGCTTCGTCACCTGGACGCGCGCGCTTCGAATCACCAGTTCGCCGAGCGAAAACCCTTTCTGATAAATCTTCGTGACGGTTTCCTCTTTCACCGTATCGCTGCTCACAATCTCTACCGCCTCATTGTATTGAGGGTCGAAAGGCTTTCCCAAATGATCGATTTCCTCGACGCCGTATTTTCGGAGGGTTTCTTCAATGGTTTTCGAAATCATCTTCACGCCGTCCACGAAAGACGCATGCGCGTGTTCGAGCGACTCCCCTTCCTTTACCGAGGAAGAAGCCTCAATGGCCCTGAGCAGATCATCATTAATTGAAATGATATCCAGCGCAACGTCTTTAATCGCGAGCTTCCGCGTTTCCTCCTGATTTTTTATGACGCGCTTCTTATAGTTTTCGAAATCGGCCTGGCGCCTCTGCATCAGGTCTTTAAGCTCGGAAAGCTCTTTCGTTTTTTTGTCAAGCTCTTCCCTGACCTCGGCCAATTGCTTTTGCACGGTTTTCAAATCGGCATTATCTTCCGATGACGCAACCTGCACACCAGCATCCGCATTCTGCGCATCAGACTCTTCTCCCGTGACGTTTTCAACCTGGTTATTTTTTTCCTCATTATGCATTGCCTTTTTTTTCACCTTTTACTCCGTCGATTTTATTATTGACACCTCTAAAAACTGCTTTCATCCTTAAAATTAGCATCAAAGAAAGCGGTTTTTACCTAATATCTCATTAATACTTTCTTTAACATCGCGTTCAATAACCGCATTTTCAATTCAAAGCATACTACTCACTTCGACATCTTGGTTAAAAAATCACTCACCACCTTACCCGTATAATCGACCAGCGGCACCACTTTTTCGTAATCCATCCGGGTGGGCCCGATGATGCCGAGCACTCCCACGTTCATATTACCCATCTTGTAGGAGGTGGTGACGATGCTGCAGCCGGATACCTCGGCTTCGGCTATTTCTTCCCCTATGAGCGTATTGACCCCATCCTTTTCGAGATTACGCTCCATAATGTTTCGCAACAGACGCTTTTCATCCATGAGACGGAGGAGCTTTTTAAGCTGGTCCGCCTCAATCATCTCGGGTATCCTCAGCAGATTTTCAATGCCATCGACGAAAAGGTCGGGCTGTTCGGTTTCAGCAAGCGCTAACTGTGCAATATCCAGCGCCATTCCCTTATGGCGATCGCCGGATGCTTCTCTCTTCAGCCTGTCGAAAACATCGGTTTTCACATCGAGCAGGGAATAGCCGCAGAGTTCCGATGTGAGATATTTTGCGTAATTGCGGACCTCGTCCTGAATAACTTTGGCAGACACTCTGATTTTTTTCGTGAGCACCATCCCCGTTCGGGTGATGAGAATAAAGAGAATTTCACTGTTATCCAGCGGAACCAGTTCAATATGCTTCACCACGGTAAAATCGGGTTTGGGAGTGAGAATCACTCCGGCATAGTTGGATACAAGCGACAGCATCTTCGAAATAGAGGAAAAAATACGGTCCAGGTGCAGTTCTTTTTCAAGAAGCTCTTCCCGCACCCGCATCTTTTCGCTCATCACAAATTCATAGGTATCGAGTAAAGAATCAACATAGAAGCGATACCCTTTATCGGTGGGAATCCTTCCCGCCGAGGTATGCGGCTGCATGAGATATCCGCCCGCCTCCAGATCGAACATAATATTTCGCATGGTGGCCGGGGACACCGCAAAAGAATATTTCTGCACAAACGAACGGGAACCCACAGGTTTTCCCGTGGTGATGTGCTCATACACTAACGCACGTAATACTGCCGCTTCACGTTCGTTCAGTGGTTTATCTGCCGTCGTTGACTGCGCCATACTCTCACTTATTAGCACTCTTTATTATTGAGTGCTAATAATGTACTGTAATCACGGCGCGATGTCAAGTCATAATTACGATTTTGTTTATTATTTTTTGTTAGAAATTAAAATTTTTTCTTTTTTTGTTCTTCTTCTTTTTCCTGCTCTTCGATTTTCTGCTTCATCGCATCGATGGTGATTTTCGTCTTTTTCGCCTCTTCGGCTTCACCGAACAGCACCTGAATTTTCCGCAATGCAGAAAGAAGTTCAATCGATTTGAGGATGTCTCCGGTAGCTTTCGTCGATTGTTCATATTTTGTGCGGAATTTAAGCGCCGCTTCCTTCAAATTATTTTTACATATCGCAAGAAGCTGCTGGCGCTCCTGATAGAATTCCGTGCGGGGATCGCGGTACTTCTGCGTATCGGAAAAACTGATGAGATTGCGCGTCATCACCGCGACGCGGCCGTACAAATCCACAAAAGACCATTTCCACTTCGAGCCACTGCCCATTCTGTCGATGAGCACATCGAGCACCGTGTTGAAATATTCAACAAGACGGAACATGTGCGCGGGATTTAGCTTTTCGATTTTTTCGAGGTATTCATCATTATCAGTCAGCGAGCGGTCGATATCGGAGCCGACAAGCGTTTCCATCACCTGAAGGGCTTTATAGTACGTTTTTCGGGCCTCATTGAGCGCGGATTCCCTTTTAATCTTCAACATTTCCACCGACGCGTCGTTCTGATAAATATAGAGCGTGATGATTTTCAGGTATTCGAGCACAATCTCGATGTCCTTGTATGCCGAAATTCGCGGCATTTTTTTCTTCACCTGCTCTGCTTCCTTTATCCGCTTCTGCGACTCGTCGATCTGCTTTTTATACTGCGTGACGTAGTCATTGAACGCAGCTTTTTCGGCTTTCGATATCGCCATTGGATTCCGTCCTGCACAATATTGGTTTACTTCTATTAGATATTTCGGCTATTATTACGTATTCCTGCATTATGCAAACCCTAAAATTGCAATTTTTCACCAGAAGCATATTGCAATGTGCAATATTTCAATAGCTATATATAATCTATACAATTTACATATTGTTGTAGCATTATAAACCAAAAGAATTAGTTATAAAATATTGCTAATTTTTCTTGACGCCGGAAGTGCCGGCACTACCGTATCGCATTGTTTCAAAATCAGTGCTGTTATCATGATATGGTCATTGGGAGATATGAGCCTCACACGGCAGAATTACACCTCCGTGCGTATTTTAACTGATAATAAAAGGAGAAGAGTGTGACATCCAAAAACATCGAAATTAAAAAACCCGAAGGAAAACTCGGAATTCTCATCCCCGGTCTCGGCGCGGTAAGTACCACATTTATTGCCGGAGTCCTTTTAATTCGCAAGGGCCTAAACCAGCCCATCGGTTCTCTAACACAGCTCGGAAAAATCATGATAGGCAAAGGCGACAATGCCAAACATGTACCCATTAAAGAGTTTGTGCCCCTGGCAAGCCTGAATGATCTCGAATTTGGAGGCTGGGACATTTTTGAAGACAGCGCCTACGAGTCTGCAGTAAACGCAGGCGTCCTCCAGAAAGAACATCTGGAACCCATCAAAAACGAGCTTTCAGCAATCAAGCCATGGAAAGCCGTCTTCGACAGAAATTATGTGAAAAAGCTCGATGGCACCTGGGTAAAAAAAGCGCCCAGCTACTGGGACCTGGCACAAATGGTGAAGGAAGATATTCTTAAATTCAAAGAAGAAAAGAAGCTTTCGCGCATGGTGATGATCTGGTGCGGCAGCACGGAGATCTATCAGGAATCCGTTCCCGGCGTCCACGACACGCTCGCGAACTTCGAAAAAGCGCTCAAGGAAAGCAATAAAAAAATTGCGCCCAGCATGATCTACGCCTACGCGGCTCTGGATCTCGGCATCCCGTTTGCAAACGGCGCCCCCAACCTCTGCCTGGACGCGCCGGCACTTCGCGAGCTTGCCGAAAAGAACAAAGTACCCATCTGCGGCAAAGATTTCAAAACCGGGCAGACGCTCATGAAAACCATCCTTGCGCCGGGCTTCAAGGCAAGAATGATCGGCCTGGACGGCTGGTACTCCACGAACATTTTAGGCAACCGCGATGGTGAAGTTTTAGATGATCCTGAATCGTTCAAGACCAAGGAAGTGAGCAAGCTTTCGGTGCTCGATCAGATTTTTCAGCCCGACGAGTACCCCGCACTCTACAAGGATTATACGCACGTGGTACGCATCAACTACTACCCGCCGCGCGGCGATAATAAGGAAGGCTGGGACAACATCGACATCTTCGGCTGGCTTGGATATCCGATGCAGATAAAAGTAAATTTTCTCTGTCGCGACTCGATTCTTGCAGCACCGATTGTGCTCGACCTGGTAATTTTCCTGGATCTTGCTCAGCGGGCTAATATGTACGGCCTTCAGGAATGGCTCTCGTTCTACTGGAAAAGCCCCATACACGATTACGACAAAGAGCCCGTGCATGATCTTTTTGTCCAGCTTATGAAGCTGAAAAACACTCTTCGCTGGCTGATGGATGTGCCGCTGGTGACGTACATCGGCACTGAAAGCTACGATTGACGATGACCATAAAGCCGGTCGGAAGGCCGGCTTTAATATTTCTGCACTATTGGGCTGCTATTCCCATCATAAAACCAGACCGCAATCAGCGTTATTTGTTTGAATCTTGAAAAAATGCAACCTTTATGCACATTTTTCTGTCTTTACCTTATTACACGCTACACTGAATCATTATGGTGACAGCATTTCAGAATTACCGACACAATGGCTGAAGCATCATCAGCATCCAAGAAGGCGGTTTCGTATCATCTTCATTTAAAAAACTTCAGGAGAACATATGTTAAAAAAAATCCGCGAAAACCTCACCGGGGGTATCACCGTGCTTTTGCTTGCTGCGAACACCCTTTTCTGGGCGTGTTTTTTATATCCCGTAACACTTTTGAAGCTGATTTTCAGGTTCCGCGCCGCCACAACGTTTTTTAATTTCCTGCTCGACGGCATCGCGCAAACATGGATCGCCTGCAATAATCTCGGACTTCTGGTCACCCGCCGCATTCAATGGGATATTGAAGGCGATGAAGAACTAAGGCGCACGCGCTGGTATCTCGTCCTTTCAAACCATCAGTCGTGGACGGACATCGTGGTGCTTCAGAAAGTGCTGCATCGCAAAACCCCATTCATAAAATTTTTTCTCAAAAAAGAACTCATCTGGGTGCCGATTCTTGGACTTGCGTGGTGGGCGCTGGATTTTCCCTTTATGAAGCGCTATTCCGCCTCTTTTCTTGAAAAGAATCCGCATCTGAAAGGAAAAGATATTGAAATCACCAAACGTGCATGCGCGAAATACCGTAAACTTCCCGTTTCCGTGATGAATTTCGTGGAAGGGACGCGCTTTACCCCGAGCAAGCACCGCAAACAGAAATCGCCATATCGCCATCTGCTCCGCCCCAAAGCCGGCGGCGTCGGCTTCGTGATGAGCGCGCTCGGCGAATACCTCACCAGCATTCTCAATGTCACCATTGCCTATCCCGAAGGCCGCCTCTCATTCTGGGATTTTCTCTGCGGCCGTGTGAAAAAAATTATTGTACGCATCGAAACACTTCCAGTTACGGAAGATATGCTCGGCGATTACATCAACGATGCCGCGTATCGAGAAACATTCCAAAACTGGCTCAACAATCTCTGGACGGAAAAAGACATGCTGCTTGAAATGCTCATCGGGAAAAGCAGAATCGCCGGTCCAAACATGGCACCTCCTTTTGGAGAGATGGCGTCGGAAAACGATATTTTGCAATAAGCCTAGTATCCATAGCGGTAATTACAGAGTTTAATTACTTTTACGCCGCATCATCAAACGAGCATGCCGCACAATGTCTTGACAGACGAACAATGTGCGGCATGTTTGCTCCATGCGCGCGATATCACCACAGATGATGCGTCGGTATTTTTTCGCACTGATCATCGCCGTACTTTTCTGCACCTGCCGTCTTTTCCCGCTAAAAGGAGGATCGCCTGCTCCAATGAATCCGCTTACGTTACTGCTTCCAAAACCGACATCGGTTGTTGTACACGAAGGATCATTTACCTTCAGCGGTGACTGCTCCGTATCGGGGAAGGGAGAGGCACAACACATAACCGCCATGTTTACAAAGGAAATAAATGCACTTTTACATTTAAATATCAATTCATCAGCGAAAAGTGAAATCGTATTGGCCATTGATGGCACCCGCAAAGAGAACAATGAATCATACCGGATTTCCATCACACCCACGGCAATTCGTCTTTCGTCATCATCGCAAACCGGGCTTTTCCGCGCAAGCCGGACATTTGTCCAGCTTCTCATGATCGCACGGGCTCGTCAAAACGACAGAGAGATTCAAATACCCTGTGCGGAAATTACCGACGCTCCCGCCTTCCGCTGGCGAGGACTTAATCTTGACTGCGCGCGGCATTTCCTTTCAAAAGAATATTTACTGCGGACAATCGACGTACTTGCGCTGTACCGCATGAATGTACTGCACCTCCATCTTACTGATGATCAGGGCTGGCGGCTTGAAATAAAAAAATATCCGAAGCTCACCGAAACAGGCGCATGGCGTACAGAAAATGGAAAGAAATATGGAGGATACTACACGCAGCGCGAGATGAAAGAAATTATCGAGTACGCCGCGCAGAGGCATATTCTCATCGTTCCAGAAATTGATATGCCGGGACATACGCAGGCAGCTATCGCTTCGTATCCGCAGCTTTCCTGCACGGGACAGCCCATCGAAGTCAGCACACGCTGGGGAATTCATAAAGATGTCTTATGCGTTGGCAAGGAATCCACGTTTGACTTCGTCAAAGATGTGTTAGATGAAGTGACGGCGCTTTTTCCTTCAAAGTATATTCATGTCGGCGGAGACGAATGCCTCACGCTTCGCTGGAAGCGCTGTCCGCTTTGCCGGAAGCGCATGCACGAAGAAGACATCGCGAGCGAGAGATCGCTCCAGGGGTATTTTCTGCGAAGAATCGAATCATATTTAAAATCTAAAGGCAAAATTTTGATCGGCTGGGATGAAATCATCGACGGCGGGCTTCCCGAAAATGCAGTTGTGCAGTCGTGGCGGGGATTTAAAGGCGCGGAGTTCGCCGCATCATCCGGGCACAATACGATTGTCTCGCCTACCTCGCATTGCTATTTCGATTACGGCCTCACCTACACCGATATAGAGAAAGTGTACTCGTTTTCGCCAATCCCTCCCATGCTGCCGCTGGGCGACGAGAAGCACATACTGGGATCCGAAGCTTGTATGTGGACGGAATTCACGCCGGAAAGTAAAATCGATTCCATGCTCTACCCGAGGCTCATTGTGCTTGCAGAAGCCTTATGGTCCCATCCGGCAGGGAAACATTATCCCGAATTTCTCATTCGCCTTCGCGAGCATTATCCGCTTCTCGCATCACGCGGAATACATGTCGGGGCCGAATACGAATCGTACTTCTCTCGAATCCGCTATAATGCACGGATGGCCGGAGTATTTTTTTCCATTCTCATCCGCGACCCGGAAGCTGCCTGGGAAAATCTCACGCATTATCAACCCGCCGACTGACGATTTTCTGTTACCAGCCCGGTACATTCACCCGTATTATGTCGGAAAAAAAATTATAATTTTCTTATGTTTTTTTTGTGGGCATATTGACGATATGATAGGTTTTTTGTATATTGTATTTGTAGATCCGCAGTGCTGAGATGGGCAGTTGGATGGACGGTTCATCCACGGCCGCTTCACTGTTGAAGGAAAGAGTATTCGGCATGGGCGGATGATTTTTCAACAGGTTGGTTGTACATGTTCAATGAGTCTTGAGGGGGCCATCGACGAGGGTTGATGGCCTTCTCTTTTATGCGCATCCCGCCGCTGAATGTGCTTGCCGCGTAGCTGGCAGTGCCCTCGATGAGGGCTTTCTGGCCGTCGATGCTGCCGAATCCTTTCCAGTCCCAGCCTCCGTCGTTTTCCACCGAGATGTTGCCGGCGAGGGTGGAAAG
>CAKZSV010000020.1 GCA_937921485.1 uncultured bacterium | reverse complement strand
TGATGTCACCGTACCGCGGCATCAGGGGGAGTACGAACCGCTTCACGCGGTGTATTCAAAACGCTGTCAGGATACAATTAGAAGAGCAATTGAAAACGGCGAGCGGAAAATTCTGAGCATATTTCGCGAGGTGAACGTGCGTGAAGTGACGGATGAAGAAATTAAAAGCTTCGGAAAACCGGAAGAGCTTTTTTATAATATCAATTATCGGAATGATGTGCGATAGCGTTACATGATTGTGTGCTGCAAGCGAGATACGATATAAGCCATGTGTGCACACGCTGCCATCGCACAAGACGATGGGGTTTATGCGCCTTACGCACAAACCCCGATGGCATGAAACAATAGGCATATCGCCGGTGTGCCGCGATTAATAAATATCCACCATGGCCAGCCCGCTGATTTCGGCGATATCGGTGTTGTTGATATAATTGGTAAGGATATCACCTGTGTACCCATTTTCGGCGGTTATTTTATCAGGGTCTTCATCCCACGCGATGATGCCCACCCGGAAGAAAAATCTTCCATTACCCAGGATTGATCTGATATCTTTTGTGATAAATGAATTGGCAGTTGCAGATTGAAGATTCGAATCTACCTTGAATAATGATATACTTGAAATGCTATATCCCGCACCGATGACGGTGTACCCCGCGTATTCATTGTCGGGTTCTGTCGTCATATAGATTTCATAGCCTGCGAAATTGCTGCCGCCGGTTTCATCCCACCGCACGGTGACGGTGCCATTGCCGTTGTAGGTCGCTTCAATGGAAAACGACGCCCGCTTGGTGATGGCGCGCTCAACCACGTCCACCGCGTATGAACAGGCGTTGAGCGAAACCATTCCTGCAATAATCATAAGTATGAGTATTTTATTGAAATTTTTCATTGGTTTTCTCCTTCTGTTAAAAGCTCACCGTGAGGCTTCCTTCATACACCCACTTGTCGACGGTTTCCACCATGCGGCGCAGTTCGGGGGAATAATTATGCGATATTCGCACTTCCATCCCGAGCGGGACGCTTCCCAAAAACATTCGCCCTTCCATCTGGAAGATTCCCCCGTACACATAATACCCGCTGCCGGAGTCGCGATGAACGGGTATCGCCGGATCCCAATACCTGCTCATGCCGAGCGCAACCAGAAGAAACTGGCCGTCTTGAAGGCTTGAACCAAAGATATTCCATCCCGCAAGGGCGCGAAGGTCGCGCCAGATGGCATAATTGATATCGCTTTTGGTGATGCGTGATACAAGGTCTTCGCTTGGCTTCTGTGCCTCCGCAAGCAGATCAACATAGAAATGGTTGCCCCAAAAGCCTTTTAAGCCTGCTGAGAGCGTGTGCAGCATCGCCTGATTTTTTTCACTGTCGGGCATATCCGATGATTTCGGCAGCCCATTGGATTGAAGAGCGCTGTCCACCCAGACCGGATCGTAGAGTTCATCGTTGAAAAGATTCAGGCGCTTGTAGGTGATGGAAAGCTGGGGGAATGCTCTTCCGAGCTTTTTGTTCGCGAAGCCGACCAGTTCATTCACAATGATGCCAACCGCCAGCGCTTCGAGTTCATCCTTGCGGGTGGTGGCATTGAGATTGAGAAATGAAAGAAGATTGGAAGCGACGAAATAGCGCGTGGATCGTTCGGTTGGGTCGCTATAGCTCATGGTGCCGTCATCGCGGGGTTCGAACTGCTGGTTGAGAATCATTCCCGCGTGGATGTGAAAATAGGGGCGATATAAAATCGAGGCGGCAAACACGTCATCGAAAAACTGCGTGTATTTGTAATCGGTGAACGTTTCAGTGCCTGCGCTTCCGCGGGAAATGGTGCCTTCGCGGGTGAGGCCGTAGTGAAAACCGGTGGCGGTGAAACCGATGATGAGATTTTTCGGTTTAAACCAGCCTTCGTCTTTTTTTTCTTTTCCCTCGGGATCTTCAATCGAGCGATAGGCTCCTGTTCCGTATTTCAGGCGCTTTTTCATGTCTTCGCCTTCATAGCCGCCGAGTACGGGGATATTGACCGTGATGCTCCCGTAGGCGCGCACAAGCCGCATATCGACTGCTTGTTTATTGCCCGTACCCTGGTTGATGGTATTAATTTGAAATCCCTGCACCCAGTTGATTTTGCCGTACCAGTCGAAATACAGCTCCATGTTCTGGATGCGCTCCCATCGCTCGAAGAAGAGGTCGAGTACGGTTTCGCTGCGGGCAACGGCATTGTGCAGCGTGGATGCCTCGTAAACGGCGGCATGCAGAGATGGAGTGATGATAGAAGAAATGGACAACAAAAGTCCAACAATCAAAATTATTCTTTTCATAAATGCCACTTCCTTT
The DNA here is from genome assembly GCA_937921485.1 of uncultured bacterium. Lineage (GTDB taxonomy): Bacteria > Spirochaetota > UBA4802 > UBA4802 > JAGODF01 > DYLV01. The sequence continues at coordinate 2,621 of CAKZSV010000020.1, read as the reverse complement.
AGACTCGATTGTATATTCCAGAACTGTCATTCCAAAGATACAACGATGGGATTGCATCGTCAATATAATAACCCGCATGTGTGAAAAATATTTTAAAAAAAACTTGCGCGAACATGCCGAAGTCTCGATGATAGCGAAAAACACGGTGGGTCTATTTCTCTGTTATTTAATGCGCGTATTTTTCCGCTGATGAATAGATGTATTAAAATTTATAATATTTATAAATGTAAATTTATATTATCAAAGGAGAAACGTGATGGCAGATAATGATGTGGTTATTATTTCCGCGTGCAGAACGCCTATCGGCAGTTTCGGGCAGTCGCTCCGCGATGTGAAGGCGTATGAACTGGCTGCGCTGGTGATGAAAGAAGCGCTCAGGCGTGCGAATGTTGACGGCGCTGCTCTGTCGGATGTGATTTTCGGCAATTGCATGATGGGTTCCGATGAAGCCAATGTGGCGCGCACCGCTGCGCTCAAGGCGGGCATCCCCGTGGAAGTGCCCGCAACCTCCATTCAGCGCCAGTGCGCGTCCGGCATGACCGCGACTGTTTTCGGTTCACAGCAGATTATTGCCGGTGATTCGGACATCGTGCTGGTCGGAGGAGTTGAATCGATGTCGAATGCGCCGTATGTGCTCTGGAAGGCGCGCTGGGGAGCGAGGCTTACGCATGCGGAAATGACCGACTCCATGTGGGAACTTCTCCATTCAGGGAGTGGACTTCTTGGCGAGCCGTTTATCATGGGGCAGACTGCGGAAAACTTGGCTGAAAAATACAAAATTTCGCGCGAGGAGCAGGACCAGGTTGCCTTTGAAAGCCACACAAAAGCGGCAGCGGCAATCGACTCCGGAAGGTTCAACGACGAAATCGTTCCGGTGCCGATTCCTCAGAAAAAAGGCGAGCCGAAGATATTTGCGAAAGACGAACATGTCCGCCGCGATATTACGCTCGAAAATCTCGCATCCCTTAAACCGGCTTTCAGGAAAAACGGCACCGTCACCGCCGGCAACGCGTCGGGCATCAATGACGGCGCGGCGGCTATGGTGCTCACCACAGCAAAGCGCGCAAAGGAATTGGGCGCAAAACCTTTGGCGCGGATTGCCGGTAATGCATTTGCGGGCGTGGAGCCAGGTCTCATGGGATACGGCCCGGTGCCTGCCGTGACCAAACTTTTGAAGAAAACCGGGAAGAAGCTGGATGACATAGAGCTCTTTGAAGTGAATGAAGCGTTTGCCGCACAGTATCTTGCGTGCGAGAAGGGCCTCGGGCTTGATAGAAGCAAAGTGAACGTGAACGGTTCCGGTATTGCGCTTGGCCATCCGGTCGGCTGCACCGGCGCGCGCATCATCATATCGCTCATCTATGAAATGAAAAAGCGGAATGTGACATGGGGAATTGCCACTCTCTGTGTGGGCGGCGGGATGGGCGCTGCGGTGCTGGTAGAGAATCTGTAAATGCAGTTTTACGAAAAAAATATAGTGCCGGGGCTGACTAAAATGATATTTTAGCAGCCCCTTTGTATGGATTCAGGACTATTTCGTGTGTCGAGTTGGAAGTTGAAATATCCTTTAAACATTTTCTCAATTATTATCTTGACATAAATGTATTCCTTGAAAAAAATAGATTCGTTAGGAGTTAGTGATGAAATCAAAAATAACTGATAAATTTCAGATAACAATTCCCAAAGAAATTAGAGAAAGATTGAAATTGTCACGAAATGATGTGATTGAATGGAAATACGAAAGAGGGCTTGTTGTTGTAGAGCCTGTAGACAAACCTTTCCTCTCTTTAAAAGGTGTGGTGAAAATTGGAAAGGGAGATATTAAAAGCGATATAAAAAAAGCGAGAAAGCATATTGCAAAGAATGTGAAATGATTTCTTATGCAATAGATACCAACGCCTTGATATCTTTCCTGACGGATAGAAATAAATTCCAGAGAGAAAGAATCGCGCGATTTATTGAAAAGGCGAGCAAACTTGAATGCGAAATTTTTATAATTGATAATGTTATCGCGGAAATGGTGTATGTTTTTATCTCTGTGTATCGGCAGGATACGATGAAAATACGCGAAATCTTAATATCGATAGATAAAAACCCGGGCATCCAAGTTCTGGCGTGGGTTGATATGCTTTCGTTGTTGTCAATATGGCCGGAGAAAATTAAGGATTTTGGTGATGCTGTACTTGCCTCTTTTGCTTTACAAAATGGTTTGAAAATATTACCATTTGATAAAAGTTTTCAGAGGCAACTAAAAAAACTATCTATTGGCTTTTTACAGCCTTGAGCGCAGGAATAGTTCAAAAACATCACTTCCTCACGAATTCCTGCACCATCTGCGTAATGTACTCTTTTCCTGTATCGGCAGTGAGAGCGTGGTTACCTTCGTCAACCAGCTGCACTTCTTTTTTTTGCGAGCCGATGTGTGTTGCAATGAAGCGGTATGAATCCGCCGGGATGACGGTATCGTATTTTGATTGAATGTAACCGTCCAATCTTCCCACCTTGAAAAATAGAACAAGGTGCTCCATAATCCTTCCTGAAAATAATTTTTCGGAGGGAAACCATGCAGCACAACGAACAAAGAAGCGCGAAACGCGCATTCTGGAAGGGAATATTTGCCC
>CAKZSV010000019.1 GCA_937921485.1 uncultured bacterium | reverse complement strand
CGGGGCAGGCGCTTCGTCGCTATCGCTCCTCGGGCTTCGCCACATTTTTGCCTTCGCTATCGCTACGGCAACTTCGTCTACACGCACACGTTATATGGTAACCGCCCAATCTTCCCACCCCGTCAAAAAAATGTCAAATTCTTAAAAATTAACTATGATTGCGTAAAATCTCTTTTTCTCTGATGGCTCGTGTACGATTTTACCATGCACATGCAGGAGTGTACGCAGTTTTTACGGGGGAAACGCGTTTCTTTCAATGTCGACAGCGTGCGACACCGATGCGCGGAAACAGCGCACCATGCACGCGAAGGAGAGCTGTCGGTGCTTATACCAGCTATCACTTTTCACTAAAATTGCACCATACACCCAATATGAACATAAACCCAAAAGCGGCCATAAGCCCCTTCCCAAGAAAAAATCCTTGAAAAAAATACCACTTTTCGCATCATGGCACTACCTTTCTGCTAAAAGCCTCGTGCATTTTAGCAAAAATAATAATTCCAGAGGAAGGATACAGAATGAACAGCTACGAACTTACCGTTATTCTTCGCATCAACGAGAACCTCAACACCACAAGGGAAACCGTTGAAAAAGTGCTCCAGAAACACGGAGCAGTTACCAAATCGGTCAATGAATGGGGACGTCGAAAAATGGCCTACGCTATCGACCGCATGGACGACGGCTTCTATCTCATCTACACCATCGATGCCGCTCCCGAAGCGGTAAAAAGCATCACCGCTGAATATCGGCTGATGGCGGACCTTCTCAGATTTCTCTTTGTGAAACTCGAAGAAGTCAAATCGGCATAAGGGGGTATCGCTCAAGATGGCTAGTGACATCAACAGGGTTGTGCTTATCGGCAGAATGGTCAAAGACCCCGAATTGCGGTACACGCAAAGCGGGTCATCTGTGGCGAACTTCTCCATCGCGAACACGCGAACCTATTCGGTTTCCGGCGAGAAAAAAGAATACACCTCTTTTTTCAACTGCATTGCATGGGGAAAACTCGGAGAGGCCATCGCGCAGTACTGCAAGAAGGGCCAGCGCATCGGCATCGAGGGCAGGCTCCAGCAGCGTTCCTGGGACGACCAGAACGGGCAAAAGCGTTCCTCCGTGGAGGTGGTGGTTGAAAACTTCCAGTTTCTTTCTCCGAAGCAGGGCCCGGAAGCACCTCACGCGGAGATTCCACAGCAGCAAACTGAAAGCGGCTTCGAACCGGAAAATCCGTTCTCAGATGAAGAAATCCCGTTCTAAAAAGGCGTTGCGAGTGCTGCAGCATGTGCCGCACGGCCCCGCAAAGGGATACAGCGTATATTGAAATTAAACGCAATACCATAACAGGAGAAAAAATCATGTCGGATGAAATTATAGCTCAGGGAAATACTTCGGCACCGGAAGAACATGCGCCAAAGGAAAGCGCCGCGCCGCCAAGGGAACCGAGACCGGATTCGAGATACCGATCCTACGGCGACCGGGAAGACGGCGACGGGATGAGGAAGGCGGCCCGCTTTAAACGCAAAAGCTGCCGTTTCTGCGCCAACAAGGACCTCGCGATCGATTACAAGGACGCTGAACTTTTAGGCAAGTTCATCACAGACCGCGGCAAAATTCTCCCCAGGCGGATTACCGGCAACTGCGCGAAGCATCAGCGAATCGTCGCGCGGCAGATTAAAAGGGCGAGAATCATAGCCCTGTTACCTTTTGTTTTAAAGTAATACTGTTTTGGTAGCACTGTTATTTATATCGCTGGCTGGCCTTGGGACAATAATTACCGCGTCATTGTTCTTTTACAGATGGGGAGTGAAGTCGCTTGCGCTCATCGTCCCGCTCGTGATGCCGGGGATTCTGCTGTACCGATTGAGCGTCGAATATTTCCCCGCGCTTATCGCGGCGACTGCGATTGGAGTGCTGGCCGGATACTCGATGAGGGAGAAAAAATCGTTTCAGTTCTACCTGGTGAGCGCTTCCCTTGCCGTCGGTGTGGTGCTGAGCGCAAACTATTACGCCCTTAAATTCGGCAAGGGGATTGACTTAATGGAAGAATCCCGGACGCAATTTCTGGAATATATCAGCCGCGCTGAGATTCCCGAGGTGAAGAAGCTCGAGTTGCGCTCGTCATTCGATGCGGCGGGCGTGCTCATCAGGGCGCTTGTGCCTTTTTCGTATTATCTCAACGGTCTTTTGTTCGCGGCAATCGGGTATGCGGTATCCCGATTTTTCCTGAAACTGTTCGCGGACAGGGATGCCGGATGCGGAAGGGGCATCGAATATTTCAGGCTGAACGACTACCTGATTTATGCGCTCATCGCAGGGTGGCTGGGCGTGCTGCTTATCGATGCGGTGCGCATACCCTGGCTGCATACGATATCCCTTAACGTTGCGCTGATTTTCTCCGTGTTGTACGTCATTCAGGCATGGGGAATCGCGAAGTTTTTTATTATAAAAAAAGGCTTTTCCTTTACGCTTATCGCGGCTGTATGCATTGCGATTGTTCTTTTTTTCAACGAAGCGCTGATATTCATCCTGGTTATTATGGCCAGTATCGGCGCGATTGATTTCTGGGCGGACTTCAGGAAGCTTGAAAGCGCCGGAAATTCCGGCGAATACCATTGAAGCAGTAATTATAGAATTTTATGTGAAGGAGAAAACCGATGAAAGTCATTCTTCAAAAAGACATAATGAACTTAGGCGAGGCAGGCGATATCAAAGAAGTATCGAACGGCTATGCGCGCAACTTTCTCATTCCCAAAAAACTCGTCATCGTGGCGGATGAATCGAGCAGGAAGGCGATTGAGCATCAGAAGCGCCTCATCAAAATAAAGAAAGACAAGCGCCGCAAGCAAAGCGAAAAAACCGCGGGCGCGCTCAACGGAAAAGAACTCAAATTTGCCGCACAGGCGGGCGAAGAAGGAAAACTCTACGGTTCCATCACGTCGATGGACATTTCGAAGAAACTCCGCGACGAAGGCTTTGAAATCGACAAGCGCAAAATTCATCTCGACTCTCCCATCAAGGAGCTCGGGACATTCAAAGCCACCGTCAAACTCGACGACGGGCTCCACGCGGAACTTTCCATCATCGTTGACAGGGAGTAGCGCATGCAGCAGGGGAATGTACCTCCGCAGGATATCGAAGCCGAAGCCTCGTGCATCGCTTCGATTCTCCTCAGCAAAGAGGCTCTTCTCAAAGTGATAGGAATCCTCCAGCCGGAGGATTTTTATCTTGAGGGGCACCGCAATGTCTATGAAGCAATTCTTGAACTCGACCGAAAAAACGCGCCGATAGACCTTCTCACGGTAAAAGAGCGGCTGAAAGACCAGGGACGCCTGGAGAAAATCGGGGGCGACCGCACGCTGCTGGAGCTGTATCGCACCACCTCAACCTCCGCCAACGCCGAGTACTATGCCACCCGCATTAAGGAATTGAGCCTCCGGCGAAAATTCATCGAAGTGGCATCCGCCTCAGTAGAAAAATGCTTCGATATGAGCCTGGACACCAACGAGCTCATCAATGAAATCGAAGCGGAAATCTTCAGGGTGACCGGCCGGCGCATAACAACGGACTTCAAAAGCATGGAAGAAGTCATGCACGAAACGATGTCCGAAATTAAGAGCATGTACGAAACGAAGCGTCCGGTGACGGGCATTCCGGGCGGATTCATTGACCTGGACTCCATCCTCACCGGGTTTCATTCTTCGGAGCTCATCATCATCGCGGCACGGCCTTCAATGGGCAAAACCGCTCTGGCGCTGAATCTTGCCAATCACATGGTGCTCCGCGAAAAAAAACCCGTGCTCTTTTTCTCCCTTGAAATGCCCGCCACGCAGCTTGCGATGCGGCTTCTCTGTATTGAAGGGATGATCGATTCGCAGAGAGTGCGCACGGGACATATCAGCGCCGACGAACTGCGCAAACTCGGCGACGTCGCCGAACGAATCAGCCGCTCGCCGCTGTACATCGACGACACGCCCGCCATCGGCATTTTCGAACTCCGCGCCAAAGCGCGGCGCATCATCCAGCGCGAGAAGGTGGGCGCCATCATCGTGGACTATCTCCAGCTGCTCACCACGCCGACACGCGCCGAGCGCCATCTGCAGATTGCCGAAATATCGCGATCGCTCAAGCAGCTTTCGCGCGAACTTGAAGTGCCGGTGATTGCCCTTTCACAGCTTTCGCGCGCGGTTGAATCCCGCACCGATCAGCGTCCCCAGCTTTCCGACCTGCGGGAATCCGGTTCCATCGAACAGGATGCCGACGTGGTGCTGTTCATCTATCGGGAGGAAAAAGTAAAAAAGGAAACACCGAATAAAGGCATTGCCGAAATCATCGTCGCGAAACAGCGGAACGGCCCCCAGGGCTCTGTGTCGCTTCGCTTCTGGGAAAAATTCACGAGATTCGACAATTTAGAAAAAATCCACGATTTCGAGGGAGCGATCCAGCAGTGACCATTGCGGCAGATGAAAAAAGCCTCTTCGTCCGCGTGATGGAAGAAATCGGCGGGCATCTCATTTTTCTGGCGCGCACCGTCCGATGGACATTCCGCCCGCCCTTTGATGCTCCCAACATCTTCAACCAGATGCTCGAAATCGGCTACCGATCGCTTCCCGTGACCACCATCACCCTCTTTTTTACGGGCATGGTGATGGCGCTTCAGGTGGGGCGCGCCATGGATAAGCTTATGTCCGGTTCATCGGTTTTCATCGGAAGTGCGGTTTCAATTTCCATGCTCAGGGAACTCTGCCCCGTTCTCACGGCGCTTCTCCTTTCAGGGCGCGTGGGCTCGGCAATTGCCGCGGAAATCGGCACCATGCGCGTCACCGAGCAGATCGACGCGCTCATCACGCTTCGGGCCGATCCGATTCAATATCTTTCCGTGCCGCGCTTTCTGGCCTGCCTGGTGATGACGCCTGCGCTGACGGTCATCACCGATGTCGTCGGAGTGCTGGGCGGCGCGTTCATTGCGTTTTTCGCACTTGGCATCACTGTTGATAAATATATTGAAAACGTATTTCAATACTTATCGCTGATGGATTTTCTCTCGGGTCTTTTTAAGTCGGTATTTTTCGGCATCGAGATTGCAATAATCGCCTGTTACCAGGGCTTCAGCACCACCGGCGGCGCGGAGGGCGTGGGGAAATCAACCATCCAGGCGGTGGTAAAATCATCCATGGCTATTCTCATATCCGACTACTTCCTCACCTATCTATTGCAAATAATTGAATAATAAAACATCATCACCATGAAAGCATCAAAGAAAACATACTTGGACATGCTCAAAAAGCTCAAACTATCGAAAAGCCTTATGGCGGCGTTTGAAAAATTCGACAGGGCGCAATTCTTAGACCCCCTCTTTGCCGAAATGTTCTATCTTGATGAAAGCGTGCCCATCGGCGCAGGCGAGCGCACCGAAAAGCCATCAACGCTCGCGCAGATGCTGCAGCACGGGAACATCACCCAAAAATCCCGCGTCCTCGAAATAGGAACCGGCTCGGGCTATTCGGCAGCGATTCTTTCTGAAATCGCTCATGAGGTGGTGAGCATCGAAATACGCGAAGAGCTTGCCGAACGTGCAAAGGTGCGGCATGAGCGCCTCCGGATACGCAACAGCCGATTTTTTATCGGCGACGGCACCGATGCGGATGAATCGCTTGGCCTCTTCGATGCGATTTTCGTATGGGGGGCGTGTTTTGCGCGGCCGCTTCTTCTTGCATCCCTTCTCAAACCGGAAGGGAAACTGGTTTTCCCCATGGGCCCCGCGCATCAGCAGCAGATCGCCGTATATTCAGATGACGGCGGCAATCCAAGGACGACATTCCACGAATTCTGCTTTTTCTATCCCCTGCAGGGCAAGTACGGAACGGAAATCATGAACAGGGAAACCGTGATGGCAAATTTTTCCCTCGACGAAGAAACCGCTGAACATTCCGAATAATCCGGCATTACTCCGCGCTGTTTTCACCCGCGTTCTCCTGCGCAGGCCGATAGCAGAAGCGGCAGCCATGAATGAGAATTTTCGGCCCCATCGGCTGTTCCACGCGCGTCGCGTACAGCACATCATCACCGGTGAGTACGGCTTTGCACAGAGGACAGATTCGTTCGCGCGGGTAAGATTGCCGCGACACAATTTCCATGAGATTCGGGTCGAGTTCAATCTTCCCGTTTGGTTTTTCCTTTTTTCGCGCCGCGAGCGCGTCTGCCCCGCTGTGGTACAGCGATAGAATGTAGAAAAAGACCGCGGCACCAAGAAGCAATCCTAATAAATACACAAGCGCATTCATCGCATCCTTCTGACGAGATAATTTATCATTATGGTTTTTCCCGAAGGCTTTTTGAACGAATAATCGCTGAATATATCGACAATCTCAAGGCCGGCATCGCGCACAAGCGGCAGAATCTCCCCGCTTTCATAGATTCTCTGCCGATGGGTTTCAACCGCAATCTGTCCGTTTGATTTCTTCACGGTAAGAATCGAGCTGACAATTTTTGATTCCGCGTCATAGCTGTTTTCCCACACCACTTCCGCGTTACCTCTCACATGTCTGGTGACCTTGCCGTCGAAAAAGCGGCGGATATTGTGCTCGGTGGTGAGGTCGAACATGAAGATGCTTCCTTCGTGCATGATGTTTTGTACCGATTTAAAAGCCGCGCCCAGTTCATCGTGAGTGAGCAGGTAGTTCATAGTATCGTGGACAGAAAAGATGAAGTCGATGGCGCGGGAAAGAGCGAAATTTCGCACATCGCCGCAGAAAACCGAAAAATGGCGCCGGGCCCTCGGCTTCGCCATACGAAGCATCTCAAGCGACACATCCATGCCATAGATCGTAAAATCGTCTCTTGAAAATTTCGCGCCGAACTTTCCCGTGCCGCAGCCGATTTCAAGTATGCTTTGTGGATCCTGAATGTATCGAAACATCACCGAACGAATATAGCGGTACCAGCGCTCATAGTCAACATGGCGCAGAAGATAATCATAATATTCGGGAATGAAGGAATATGCGCGATCCATAGGGATGAGGCAGCGCCCATCTCTTCACAAATTATCCGCCTACGCCCACTCAATCTCAATCGATTCAGGAGTGATGAGGGGATGCTCTTCGAATGTATTCCAGACATCAATAATCTGCGGAAATGAACCTTTGACTTTCCCCCTGCCGCGGAATTCGTATTCGTGCTCCGGAGAGTACAGCTCCACGCCTTTCGCATTTTTATCTTCGGTTTCCTTCGGGCTGTAGTCAACAAGCGATGTCCCTTCCGGAAGATTGCTGATTATGGCCTTGATCTCATCGGCAAACTTTTTCGCATAGGCTTTAAATTCAAAAGCGAATACGGCGCCCCTGATCTTCTTTTCCGATTTAATGAATGCAGTCCCGAAATGCTTCTGATTTCCGTTTTTCGACAGCGCCGTTTTGATGCTGTGTAAAAATTCTTCTTCGATGATTATGTGATGCAGTTTATTTCCCAGGGTCACCCATTGCTTGAGGACATCGGAAAGAGTATCCCGTTTGATATTGACTTTCTTGCTGAAATAATAATTCCACGACTTTTCCGAACCGAGCAGGTACCCTTCAAGAAGCCCGTAAATCGTATGATAATTCCCTTCAACGACGATTTCATAAAAATTTTTCGACATAGATCAGCTCCTTTTCTTTTATCGCTTCACAACCAGCGCCGCATACCGCACGCCTCTGAAGCGCAATGATGAAAAATTAACTTTTTCTCAATTAGCGACGCCCGGATGCAAGCCTGGAGCGCAAAAGCAAAAAATCAAGTACATTTTTTCAGTCACCTGATTAGGTAAGCGCATCATAATTTGTACACGACCCTGTACGCCTTTTCCGCGCCGGGGGGCAGCCGTTCTTCGATGAGCTTCTGCAATCTATCCTCCGATGCGCTGATGACAATACTGCGTTTTGTTGACATGGCGAACCTCCTTCATTGCTTTTTGCCTGGGTGCGGATTCAGGAATGATAGATTACTTTTAGTACATGTCGTATTCAAGTATTTTTTTTCTTATGGATACTGTCCCCTGATTCACCTGGTTTCATCATGCGCTCCTTTGCGGCGGATTTGGGCATTGCGGCGTATGTATTATAATCTACGTTGGGTATTGATATCGAAAGAATCGACGAGGTCAATGAATTGGGATTAAAAATGAAAAAATTTTTTTTTATGAACGAATAAGAACAGAATTGACAATTTAAATAATACCACTATTGCGCAAAAATCATGCAGCAGAATCAAGGTTTTTAAGAACGCCAGAGGCGGCCGGGAGGGCTATCCATTGATTTGCGCCAGCTTATACGCCATTGCAATCAATTCACGCGCATCACCCCCGAAATACCCTTGACATCCATGCATACTTCCATTATACGCTCTTCAACACAACACGGCTCGCAACGATTTCAATTATCACAGCTTTGCAAATCGCACGTGAGCGGTAATGCAACCCGCAAGGGAGGAGCACATCATGGACGCGATACACGCCTGGGGACTTGTCATCATAAAAGCGATTCAGACGATACGTTCAGACGCGCTGGACCATGCCTTTCTTGCCATGACTTCCCTCGGAAACGATATGTTTTATATGCTCCTTCTTCCCCTCCTGTACTGGTGCGTAGAAAAACATCAGTCGCTGAGGTTTTTGTATTTATTCATGTTTTCAAGCTGGCTCAATGCGACCGCCAAGGATTTTTTAAACCAGCCCCGCCCCTACATCCTGGATGGAAGCGTAAAAATCGGAACTACCGGAGGGCCCGGCATCCCCAGCGGCCATGCGCAGGGCTCCCTCGTATTCTGGGGCTATCTTGCCCTGTGGGTCCGGATACGCTGGTTTTCCATTTTCTGCATCGCGATTATCATGCTCATAGGCTTTTCCCGTCTGTATCTGGGCGTGCATTTCCCTACCGATATTATCGGAGGATGGCTGCTGGGACTGCTTTTGCTTTTCCCGGGAAACGCGCTTCTTGAAAAAATTGAAGCGCGCATTGCTTCGCTTCCTGCGCCTGCGCTCCTTGCAATCGGGACGATTGTCCCGATTGCTCTTTCGCCTATTTTAGCCACAAAATATTCCGTTTCGCCATTGGGTATTGCCGCGGGCATTTCCCTTGCAATACTTCTTGAAAAAAAATACGTCAATTTTGAGATGCCTCGCACGCACCGCGAAGCGATTATTCGATATCTCATCGGCATCATCGGCCTTTTTGCGATATACATCGGCTTGAAGCTGATTATTCCAAAAGAATCCTGGCTGTACCTGCCGCTGATTTTTTGTCAGTACTACCTCATGGGACTGTGGGTCGGGTTTATCGCACCGTGGATTTTTCAAAGGCTCGGCAGCGCACAAAAAGCCGGAAACTCTCTTCCCTGAGGCTTGCAGCCGCATTTGCGCGAGCAATCACCCCGCAATACAATTTCTTATTGACAAATACATATTTGCATCTACAATCACTTTTCCCGACAGCGAGATGCAATGAACATACGATTACCGCTTTTCATAGTGTTTGAAGGGATTGATGGCTCAGGAAAGTCGACTCTGGCGCAAAAAGTGTTCAATCATTTTTCAGATTATGTCCCCTGCGTACTGCTTTCCGAACCGACAGGCGGGAAATGGGGCCGAAAGATTCGCAAGCTGCTTCAAAGCACCGACGGCGCAGACGCCGCTTCGCTCCTTGAGCTTTTCATTCGCGACAGGAGCGATGATGTCCAAAAAAACATTTCTCCGGCACTTGCAGAGGGGAAACTGATAGTGATGGACCGCTACATGCACTCAAATGCCGCGTATCAGGGAAGCAACAGAATTTCTCCGCGCGAGATCATCTCCATGAATCTTGCGGAAGGATTTCCGCTGCCCGACAGAGTGTATTTCATCGACATAGACGAGAAAGCCGCCCTCTTGAGAGTTACGAACAGAAAAAACGGACTTGAGTGCTTCGAGAAAACCGAAATCCTCCGTTCCATACGAGAAAATTATCATTCACTGATTGATGATACTTTTTTGGTGCTGGATGGCTCAAAGAGCACCGACATACTAGAGAAAGAAATTGTACGCGATATTGAAAAGAATTTTACATTTAAATGAGAAACAGAATAAAAAACATCGCCCTTTCATACGGCACGGACATGCTCATCGTGCTCGCCGCATTCGCCGCCGCGCTTCCCTTTCTCAGCATCGAAATGGCCAATGCACGCTTCATCTTATTCTTTTTCATTCTCTGGCTGGCGTTTCTTCCTTTGATTAACTTCCTCCACGATGCGATCGATTCGCGCATCAGCCCCATTCATTACGATGATATTTTCGCGAAAACCGTCGACGCCGTACTCAATATGAAGTCTCTTGACGATATCCTGAAAGAAACCTTTGTTCAGATTCTCGATTTCATACATGTTTCCTCCGGCATGCTCATCTTTTATTATCCTGACCGGGACGAATACAGCATCTTCTACCAGAAAGACCGCCGGAGAAAAATGATTCGGAATGCCCGCGTTGAAAACAATAATGCGATTTTCCGCGCGCTCAAGGGTCCGGACGACATCCTCATAAAAAGCAAATTATCCGGCTCAACCGAATTCGAATACGTCCTGATACGCGAAATGGAGAGGCTTCATGCTGAAACAATTGTTCCGATTTTTTTCCGCGACACATTCTTAGGGGCGATTGTCACCGGAAAACGAAACAGAAAATTTTCAATGCGCGAAATCGCCCTCTTGAAAATATTCGCCTCAAAAATCGCCATTTTATCGATTAATAATTATTTTCTGAACGAACTCGTGAAGAAAAAGGAAATCGAAAAAGAATACGAACTTGCCTCGACGATCCACAACCGTTTCCTTCCGGAACACGACATCAAAATAGAGCCTTTTGAAATCCGCGTCCACCACAGAACCAAATCGCTCTCCACACGAGAATTTTTCGACGTCTTCGAAGACAGGAAAGAAGCAGGCCGCGTTCATATTGCCGCATACAGCCTGCGCGGGGATATCGCCGGCACCTCCATCTACATGCCCGGCATTCAGGCCCATATTCACTCAATCAGCCGGCTGGGAAAATCCCCGAAAACAACCATCGCCAGGCTCATCAAAAGCGTTTCGGAGCGGGACATCATCGATGAAGATCCCGCGATTTTAATCGGCACCATCACGTCCAGAGGTTCATTTACCTACTGCTGCGATAAGTATCCCGCCCCGTTCGTTTATCAGAACGGCAAAAAAGATTTAATTGCTCTTCCGGGCGCCGCGAAGACTGAATACACCGTTATGCTCAGCAGCGGCGATATCATTCTGCTTTGCAGCTCGAATATCCATCAGGCGATTGAAAAAGACCCGGTTCGTTTTTATTCGCTTATTCGGGATAATAAGGATGCGGTCCTTTCAAAAACGAGAAGCGCGTTGGTCAAGGCATTGCCGCGTACCGAAGAGGATGACACTCTCCTTTTTCTGGTCCGTTTCGGAGTGACGCAATGAAAAGAATAATTTCTCCCGGGATCATGGTATTGCTGGCGGCGCTATTGAATCTCTACTTCATTTCCTCGTTGCCGCGCCATTCGCGCAGCTATCCTTTTTCGCGCCTGCTTCTGGGCAACGAACTGACCGCGGCGATGGGCGAAGGGATGCAAAGAGAGCCGTTCGGCGCGCGCATATTAGATGCCGGCAACCCTGCGTATTCAGAAAAAATTGCGAACAACTTTAAAGAAGAAATCATCACGGAAAGGAAACAAATCACGCTTATTGATAATACGGGAAATTCTTTTACGAATGTATATACTTGGGATATAAACACAAGCGTTTTGTTGTTTTTTTCATTCATGCTTCTCGTGGGGAATGTACACCTCATCTTTTCAATAACCGTTCTTGCCTTTCGGGGAAATGGACATCAGGCAAAAATTTATATTGCGCTTTCATTTTTACAGGGAATATGGTATTTATTTGCAACTGAATATTTTTTTTCCGAATTATTTAAAATACTCTTCCCGTTTTCCACAATACTGCTCGCTCTTGCGGTATTGTTCTCGGGATATTACCTCAGCGGAAAACCGGTAAACAGATTGGCAATAATCGGCTTTATCCTCTGTACTCTTGGTTTTCTTTCGGCCGCAGCAATGCCTGTTTCCACGCTTTCCCCGCGTGTAAAAACCGCCATCGTTTTCTTGTATCTGGGTTTTTTTGCGTTCGTGTCATCCGCGAATCTGCTTTTGGATATCATACATGCTAGCAATACTTATGCTACAAAAAACAGGCTTCCTTCCCTCTTCGGAATCGCAATCTCTTTTATTATACCTCCGGTTCTTTTCGCGGCATCATTTTTCAGGGAACTTCCGTTCTATGTGCACTACGCATCACTGTTCTCGCTTGCGCTTCCCCTTTTCATGGGGCAGAACATCTTCTACCACAACATCTTCAGCTCCAGATACTTCTTCCTCAGGAGTTCCGTGCTTTTTATCGTCAATATTCTCACATCTCTGGTGATGGCGTGCCTTCTTTTCTTCATCGCAAGCAAAGTGAATTCATTCCCGCGGCTTGTTCTCTGGTTTTTACTCATCTTCACGGTGTTCACCGTGCTCATAGCAGCATCCAGACATCTGAGGCGCAAGCTGGCCAACGCGCTCATTGCCGACCGCGCGAATCATTCTCGCTCACTCCAGAACGTGGAAATTTTAGCGGCGACCCCTGAACCTCTCGATTATAAAATTGAAAGAATTTTTACTGAGATATCGCTCATACTGGGCGTATCCGAAATTCAGTTGCTTCTTTTCGGTGAAGGGTCAGAACTTCCCGAAACGCTCGAATCGGGCCTTCTTGAAAGGCTTTCAAATGATTCCGACCTGGCGAAATATTTCTCATCCGAACGGGGAGCCGTATTCAGCTACGAACTCATACGATGGTCGCCCCTTGAAGAGCGAATAGTACGTTTCATGCAGCGGCGGGGATGCGTGCTTGCGGTACCGATATTTTCTGAAAACACTGTTATCGGCGCGCTCCTTCTGGGCGAAAAGCAAAACGGCGAGCTGTATTTCAGCCACGACATCAGCTACCTCGGGACGATTGCGCTGCAAATCCGCCAGATGCTTGAAAATGACCGCCTTCTGAATAATTACATCGCCAGAAGGCGCTTTGAAATGGAACTCGACATCGCATCCTTTGTGCAGTCGCGGCTTTTTCCAAGAAAGGCCCCCTCCTCCGGAAAGATATCAATCAGCTTCTACAACAGGCCCTACCTCAAAGTAACAGGAGATTATTTTGACTTCATTGAAATAGACCGAAAAAACACCGCAATCATCATCGGCGATATTTCCGGTCATGGTCTTGCCGCGGCGATGATACTTTCCATGATAAGCAGTACCTTCCACACTCTGCTGAAAGAGCAAATTTCGATTGAGGGAGTGATAGAGGAAATCAACTACCTTTTGAATAACCGCTACAGAGGGACGGAACTCATCACGCTTTTTGCCGGAATCTACAATAGTTCCACCAGGGCGATGCGCTACATTAATGCCGGCCACAGCGCTCCGGTACTGCTGAAAAGATCATCAGGAAAGTTTTCGTTTCTTGAAGGCCGCTCGAAGATACTCGGCGCTGATCCCAACGCCCTGTATCTTGCATCCACCCATAATTTCGAAAAAGGAGACGAACTCTTCCTTTTCACGGACGGCGCCACTGAAATTTATGATGAAAAAACGGGTCGAAGCTTCACCGAGGAAGATATCATCCAATCAATAAGAAAAAACATTCATCTCGACATCGAGGAAAAAATTCATGCGCTCATCGAAAAAATCAATGCGTTCGGCGATGCAATCAAAGACGACATCACGCTCATTGCGGTTAAATTCAATTAAAAAAGCCCGCGTGCTTACCGCCGCCCTCCTTGCGGCATGCGCTGCAATCTTCATTGCCCTGCCCCTGACGGCGCAGATCGCCGATCCGCCTTTTTTCTTTCCGGCTTCTTCCGCTTCATATTCAAAAGATGATTTTTCGTATTTTTCAAATCCCGCATTTCTGGATCTGCCTGCTTCAAACGCGTTTGCGTACCGTCAGGTGTACCTTCAGGGAGAAGGCTCCCTTGCGCATCATCTTACGGCAAACGCGCTGGGATTCGGTTTCGCATGGTCCAGTTTCAACGAACGCGAAACAGCCGAAGGAAAGGCGTTATTCTCCCCGCACGGTAATTTATTTACAATCGGAAAGGGGTTGTTCTTCGGAAACGCAATCGGCTTCGGATTCGCATATAATTTCAACGGCGACGGCTCTTTTGATGAATACCGCGGCTGGAGCGCAGGTTTTCTTCTCCGTCCCTGGCGAGCGATTTCACTGGGTTTTACGTCGCGCAATCTCGGAAGCGCTGTTCTAAACGGAGCGGAGCTTTATCGCACCGATGTCTATTCCATAGCCGTCAGGCCATGGGAGCGCATCATCCTCTCGGCGGATATGGCGGTGAGCAAAAACGAAGGATGGCGCAACGCGAAATATCTCTACACCATGGAAATTACTCCCATAAGAAGCATCTCCCTTTTTGCCACGTATAATAGCGATGAACAAATTTGTTTCGGCCTCAGCATGCCTATCAATGCGAAGTCTCCCGCGCAAACGCTGGTGGTTATTCCCGATTATAGCTTTTCCCGCTCCAAAAATTCCACAGTCCATTCATTCGGCATTGCTCTTTCGGGATCCCGCTATAAGTCGCCTTTGATCGCACCGGATGAGCTTTTGAACATTACGCTTTCAGGTACGGTAGAAGAAATTCCTGTGCGCAAAGCAATGGAGAAACAAAAGCCGGTATTTGCCGATATCATTTCCGCCGTACACAAGGCGGCGACATCGGAGCACGTCCGCGCGATTGTGCTGACGATAGACAACCACTCGCTCGGATTCGCCCGGCTGCAGGAATTGCGGGAGGAACTTGCACGGTTCAAGTCGCACGGCGGAAAAGTGTACGCCATCCTCATGTCTTCGGGTAACAAAAATTATTATCTTGCATCCGTTGCCGACCGCGTGTATTTCAACCCCGCAGAAAGCTTTCTGCTCAATGGCCTTTCCGCGCAGGTGTACTTCCTGCGCGAGCTTCTGGATAAGATCGGCATAAAATTTGAATCCGTCCGGAAAGGGCGCTATAAATTTTTCAACGAGCAATTCACGAGCCGCTTCATGCCGCGCGAATACCGGGAAAGCCTGCTCGCGCTTCTTACAAACGTAAACGATCAGTTCGCCGGCGACATTTCTTCATCAAGGAAAATATCATCAGCCGCTATAGACGACATGTTCCGCGCGGCAATAATTACCGGAAAAGAAGCGCTTTCGCGTGGATTTATCGACGAACTTTCCTACGCTTCGGAAGCGCTGAACGACATATCGCGCCGCGAGGGGCGTCTGCGCCAGATTTCCATCGAAGAGTATCTATCGCGCGAATTCCGCGACACACAGTGGGGACCTATTCCCGAAATCGCTGTCATTCACGTGGAGGGTTCCATTGTGCGCGGCAAGACCGGCAGAGGAGGGCTTTTTGCTCCTGAAGCAACGGGCGATGAAAATTACCGCGACCTTTTAGCAGAATCAATGGAAAACCCGCTGGTGCGCGGCATTGTGGTTCGCGTCAACTCCGGAGGCGGTTCGGCGGTTGCATCCGACCTCATGCTGCACTATCTGAAAGAAGCAAAAAAACGAAGCGGAAAGCCGGTCGTTTTCTCTTTCGGCGACATTGCAGCTTCGGGAGGGTACTATATTGCCTGCAGCGGCGATACAATTTTTGCTTCTGCCGGCACAATCACCGGATCCATCGGTGTGATTGGCGGAAAAGTATCGCTTCAAAAATTGTATGAAAAACTGGGCATCAACAAGGAGATTGTAAAACTCTCTGAAACAGCAGATCTTTTCACCGAATCCCGCGATATGACCGAGAAAGAAAGAAGCATTTTTCAAAAAAACATCGACGCGATATACGAGCGCTTCACTGCTATTGTCTCGGAAGGCAGAAAGATTGAAATGGCGAAAATTTCCGACCTGGCCGAAGGACGCGTTTTCACCGGAAAATTGAGCAAACACAACAAGCTCATCGACGAAATCGGGAATATCATGCGGGCAATCGAGCACGTAAAAACACTCGCGGGCATCAAAGGCGAATATGCAATCACGCACTATCCGCAGAAAAAAACACCGCTTGCCGCGGAACTCCTTTCCCTTTCGCAAGCCAGCTCCGAGCATCTGCCGGATTATTTCCGAAAAGCGCTTGCAGAAATCAAAACAATCGACCTTCTCTACTCCAGAGGAGAATCAGCCCTGTACGCCTTTCCGTATAAAATTGTTATAGAATGATGTCCGCGCCGAAAAATGTTCTTGAATCGGATAGCCCCTGAATAGAATAATGAACTGAAAGGAAGTTTTTTTGCGCTATAATAATTGATGACAATAATCACCAGCGTTGCAAGGAATCCGATATGATAGTGACCACCAAAAAGGATTTCAATGAAATCCTTTCAAATATTGCGGATACAAAAAAAATCGTCATCATCGGCTGTGCCGAATGTGCGGCGGTCTGCCAGACGGGCGGCTCGCAGCAGATCGCGGAAATGGCCGATGCGCTTTCAGAATACAATGTTTTAGCAACAATTTCTATTCAGTCCCCCTGCGACAAGCGCATATCCACGCGCGACATGAAGCGAATTGCGGAAGAGACCGGCAGGGCGGATGCGCTCATTGCGCTCGCATGCGGAAGCGGCGTGCAGGCGCTGTCTGAGGTGACCGGTAAAAAGGTGATTGCCGCGCTTGATACTCATTTCCTCGGCATGACTGAACGGGTTGGTCGATTTTTTGAACGCTGTTCTCACTGCGGATATTGCGTCCTCAACGATACCGCGGGAATATGCCCGGTGACCCGATGCCCGCGCAGAGTAAAAAACGGACCGTGCGAATTCATCAACGGCGAAAAGTGCGATGTGTATCCGGAAAAAGAATGCGTCTGGCATGCCATCTATCAGCGCCTGAAAGAATTCGGCGACGAGAATCGGTTTCTGAACTACCATGCACCCACCCGGTGGGAACATCATCATTCTCCGCAGGAGGCCGTGTGGCAAAAATGAAAGGAACGCTTGCATACTATCCGCGGATTGAAAACATCAACGCTGCGGATGAATGGGCAAAGGAGAGACGGGGCGATTACATGCTTTTTGGCGAATACGGCATTTCGCCGCTGGTGATGAAAATTGCCGGAAGCATCTCTCCTTCTCCGATGATGGAAATCGTGCTTTCAAACAAGAACAGAGAGCTATTCACCGCATCCCTTCGCTCCGCGCACGCCGCAGGATTTTCCGGCGCGGTCATAACATCGGGGCGATTTGAAAAAAAGGATGACATGCCCATGCCGGTCTTCGACCTGGACACCACGCAGGCATTGACAATTGCCGTTGAAGCGAAAAAAAACGGCTCGCTTCCTGATTTTCTCATCGGCGTGCGCGCCGCATCGGGAAGCGAACCGTCCGAACTTCGCGCGCGGCATTTCCTGGATCTCGGAGCAGATTTTATTGTGCTTTCAAATAAAAATAGCATAAAAGGACTCGAATCGCGCACGGTGATTTGCGAGGAATATACACAGCGATGAAGGAACTGGCTCGAAACGCTCCGGGAAAAATGATTCTTGCCATGGGCAATGACGCGATCGTGCGAGGCGGGCTTGAAGCTGGCATCGGATATTTCAGCACCTATCCGGGCACCCCTGCCTCTGAGATCGGCGAGGGCTATGCAGCTCTTCTGGACGAATTTCCCCATCTGCACGCGGAATTCAGCGTCAACGAGCATGTCGCCGCGCATGGGGCACTCGGCGCAAGCTGGGCGGGGGTGCGCGCCATGACCACCATGAAGCACGTGGGCATGAATGTCGCCGCGGAAGTACTGCACTTTGCCGCCTACACCGGCGTGAAAGCGGGGCTGGTGGTGATCATCGGCTCCGATCCGGGCGCGACGAGTTCCACATCAGAACAGGACGACCGCTGGTATTCCCTGCACACGCATCTACCCATTTTAGAGCCTTCCACCATTCAGGAAGCGAAGGATTTCACCGTGCGCGCGTTTGAAATTTCCGAGCGCTACAACCTGCCGGTCATTCTCAATGCTCCCTCGAAGCTCTGCCATAACATCGGCTCGCTCATACTCGGTGCGCTTCCTAAAAGATTTGTCGGTACAGGAGGAGGCAGATTTGATAGAAATCCATCGCGCTACATCAATCTCTTTGCCGGCTCGGTGGCAAATCACAAAAAGGCGATGGAACACAAGGAACATCTCAGGGCCGATATTCCTTCTCTTTCGCTGAATCAAGTTTTCAAAGGAAGCGGGTCAACCGGATTTATTTCGTCCAGCGTCAACTTCAGCTATTTGAAAGAGTCTCTTTCGCTGCTCGACATCGACGCACCGATAATGAAACTGGGAATAACCCATCCACTCAACGCTGATGAAATCGCCGCTTTCGCCGGAAAACTTACGCGCCTCTTTGTGGTGGAAGATCTCGAAGGATTTCTTGAATTTCAAATTAAAGCGCTTTTATATGAACACAATGTCCTCATATCCATTGAAGGGAAAAACATCTTCCCGCCCTATGGCGAACTCGACGTCGATACCATCACCATTGCCCTTGCGAAAGCATTGGAAAAGCCGCTTCCTCCATCAATGGAACGCGCATTAACCCTGGAAAAAAAGCTCACTGCCGGCATTCCTCCGCGCCAGGGCTCCTTCTGCATCGGCTGCCCTCACCGCGCGACGGTCTATTCGATTGTGAAGGCAACTGACCGCAGTGCGATTTTCGCCGGCGATATTGGATGCTACACGCTTTCGTCGCTTCCCCCTTTCCGCGCCTTCGACTGGGTCACCTGCATGAACTGCGGCGTGGGCATCGGACAGGGCATGCGGCAGGTGATTGGCGATGAACCCATTGTTGCCTATGTGGGCGATTCCACGTTTTTCCATTCGGGAATTCCCGGGCTCATCAACGCAGTCCAGCAAAACGCCGATATGGTGCTCGTCATTCTGGACAACAAATGGGTCGCCATGACAGGGCATCAGCCGAGCCCCACCACGGAAAGCTCACCACGCGGTGAAAAATTTTCTCCCGTTGACCTTAAACTGCTTTTAAAATCGGTTGGAGTCCGATACGTTCGAACTGCAAATCCTTTTAATATTAAAGCAACAATTTCTACGATAAAAGACGCCCTGTGCGAAAAAGGAGGCGTGCGCGTCATTATCGCCGAAGCCGAATGCGCGCTTCAGAACGAGCGACGAAAAAAATACGAACCCTCACCGTATGAGCGCTATCACCAGATTGAACCCGACATCTGCCAGAAATGCAACGAATGCTATGTGCAACTCGGATGCCCGGCCATTCGAAAATCCGGCGAAGGCGACGCGTTTTATTATTACATCGAAGAAGCACTGTGCGTCAACTGCGGGGCATGCAGGGATTTATGCCCGAACACGGCCATCTCCCTTGTTGAAATCAGACGCGGGAAGGCAGCCTCATGAGATACGACATTCTCATTTGCGGCATCGGCGGACAGGGAGCAATCTCGCTAGGCACAATTCTCAAGCTTGCAGCGATTCGCGACGGCATTGGCGTTGTGGGTGCGGAACGGCGCGGCGGCGCCCAACGCGAAGGGGTGGTGACTTCCAATGTGCGCTACTATCCGCACAACCCCAACAACACTTCAGCGCCAATCTCCGGCCTCATTCCCGCCGGCGGAGCAGACATGATGATTGCAATGGAGCCGCTTGAAGCGCTTCGGCAGATTCGATATCTGAATGAAAGTTCGGTGGTTATCATCAACAACAGGCCTCTTATGCCGGTGCATGTGCGCATCGGAGATTTTAGCTATCCATCGCTCGATGAGATATATGCCCGCATCAAAGAAGCAACGCCGTTAGTGCACATCTTCGACATTGACGAACTCTCTCTTGCATATTTCCATTCCCTCCGGCAGGTCAATACCATCTCCTTAGGCCTGGCATACGCGCTGGGAAATCTTCCAGTTTCAAAAACAGCAATTATCGATACGCTCACCGAACTGTTGAAAAATTCAAAGGATGCAATCGATGCATTTGCGCGTGGATGCGAAACGGCAAAATGTAGTTGATTTTTGAACACCCCATAACATCATTGGTTCCTGCCCAAAAATAAAAATATCACTTCAGCGGGGCTTGTCGTTTCTAACAATGCGTTTTTCACTTTTTCAGGAGGAAATGCATCCAATGAATATATTTTTTTTGAATTCCTTTTCTCTCGGCTCTCTGATTGCCACTCTTTTTTTCATCATCATTGCCATGTTTCTTTTTTCATTGAAAAAGCGAAGCCGGGCAACCACACACATCGCGAAAGCGTATTTTTTTCTTTCAATTTTCAATTTTGTGTATTTCATTTCAGCAACTGTCCACCATCCCGCCGCCGCGTTTCATCGCTGGGTAACGGTGCTCACCATCCTTCTCACAGAAACCCATATAATTCTCTTTTTTCTCCACTACCCCTCTGAAATATCGCCTCGTGTTATACGAGCAACTCATATCGCGCTGTACGCAATTTCCATCACCGCATTTTTTGGTTTCGCATTTGCGACTGTTCGCGCGCCGATTGTGCATCTCTTTTTTGGCCATTACTGGGATTTCGACGCCGATAAAGCCGGGAAGCTCATTGGGCTGCTCCTCATCCTTAACATACTCATAGCCCTCATTCTGAGCATCGCGCGCAGCCTGAAGCATCGCGGAAGAGAACGATGGGTGGCACTGACTCTCGGATTCTGCTATTTTTTCGCCACCTTTGTTCCCGCGGTGGCAAACACATTGAGCAGGGACGGTTCGCTTGACAGAGCAACATTTCAGAATATCTGGGTAATATTCAATGTGCTCGGTTTTTTTCTTTTCATCGTCGTATATTTGAATAACTCAAAAGAACGTGTGACATTTTTAGGCAAGCTCATCGGCATAAGCCTTATCACATTTTTGACCTTGCTTCAAATAATAAGCTTTTACATTCTTAAAGAAAAAGATGACGCGTTCGACAGCATGTATTTCGCACATGCCGTTCTTGCCGCAAAAGATATTTCCGAAGGGATACACCCCGCCTACCTCATTGCATTCAATCCTCAAAATTTATCATTGAACACGCAGGGAAATGCACCCGCAAAGACCATCGATAAAAATGAATATCACCTGCTTTACACTATAAAAAAAATCATGGAAAATCCCGAAACATCGTCAGAAATCATTTTAAGCCTCCCCCCGCAACTGGAAGGGCATCGAAGAGCGCTTTCAAAAATCATCGCGGATACTGATTTCAACCATCCGGATGCAAAATCGAACATTATTAATCGCATAGCTGAATTATCTTCCCACATCGCACGCGCACGCAGAAAAATCGCCTCATTTCCTGATTCATCATTTCACGCATCGCTGAAGCAATTCATCCAGAAGCAAAATCCAGCCATCAGGGATTTTCGCGATGTCATCGTGCGGAAGCTTGAAACCAGCGAGCATGAAGGCGGAGAATTAAAAAAAGAAATTTTGCGCCTGCTTATTCCTCTCTTTCAGCCCGGCACACGAATTTACCGTACATCCGAAGATGGTCGATCGTTCTTTGTCAGCTATCAATGGGTCGATATTCACACAAATACCGTGTATGAAATTGGCTATCCCTACGAAGTCTATCGAACTTACATGCATCCTACGGTACTGAAATTTTCGATCATTCTGATTTTGATGCTTGCAATACTTCGCTTCGGATATCAGTATTTCTTTATGGGAACGCTCGTGAGGCCGCTCATTACCCTTTCACGGGGCGTGCGAAAGGTCGATGCGGGGAAGCTCGATATCTCCATACCCGTTTTACAGGAAGATGAAATAGGCTACATCACACGCTGTTTTAATAATATGGCCGCGTCGCTCAGAGATATGGTAGCCACCATCAATGATAACTCCACAGAGGTTAGCAGCGCTAGCGACGAGCTGAATAGAGCTGCCGAATCTCTCAATGATATCGCCAAAGAGCTTGCGGCAATTGCGGAAGAAACTTCCGCTTCCTATGAAGAGATGTCTTCATCGTTCGAATCGAACATGGAAAGCGTTGAAACACAAATGCAAAAAACAGAGGAAATTCGAGCGGACATCGCACAAATCACCAGCGAAAGCGGTCAGCTCGGCGATAGAATCAGCAAGCTCACCGACAGGATTGCCGATGCGATGCGAAAATCGGAAGAGGGAGAAAAAACCATCGGCAAATCGGTGAAAGTTATTGCTGAGCTGGCAAAATACTTAAAAGATATTGAGGGCACCATTAATGCAATAAACGAAGTCGCCGATAAAATCAACCTCCTTGCATTGAATGCGGCTATCGAAGCGGCGCGTGCGGGCGAAGCTGGACGCGGCTTTTCCGTTGTTGCCGATGAAGTGAACAAACTGGCCGATCAGACCACCGAGCTTGTGAAAGCCATTCAGAGCACCATCATGGAGCAGACGAACAGGATTTCAGGAGAGCTTTCGTTTATAAGCAATTCATCAAAAATTTTATCAGATATCCGCTCAAGCATCAGCGAAACAAACTCCGTGCTCAATGAAACAAAAAATTTTACATCTTCACTTTCTTTAAAAAACATTGAAATTGAGAAGAAGATAGATTCACTCGGCGAAGTGGCAAAAAGCATTCACGAGTTTTCGCTCGAGCAGAAAGGCGTGCTTGAAGAGCTCACCAGGGCAGTAAATTTGATGAACGATCTCTCTCAAAACACCCTTTCGAGCGCTGAAACTGTTGGGGGTTACGCGCGCATAATTGATCACACTGCGAAAGAGCTTTCCGAAAACATCACGGCATTTACACAAGGAGCTGAAAAGAAAGTACAGTAAACAATTTTTCATTCATCGCGCACATCGCTTCCCTTGTGGAATTTCACCCGCTCCGCTTTGAGTTCGACAAACCACACCGGCGGCTGAAAAAGGCCGTGCGTTGAATAATGCGCCTTCTCTTTGACCAGCTTCTCAAGGCGCACCTTGAGAAGCTCCGGCAGATACTCTGAAGGAACTGCAGTGACGTAGCGTTCGGGATTGAAGCGTATGCCGAACGGCTCATCGCGCTTCTCTTCGATTGAGACGCCGAGAAAAAAAACCTCTTTTGATTTTACTTTTTTCCTGAAAAAATCCAGATCCTCAGGCCGGACAATATCCAGCCACAGCGAATGCGTATCCTGATAGACGAGCACCCGCCCAAGCGGCTTTTGTGCTCCACTACCGCCTTTATATACTTTTTCCGCAAGCGATGAGGCGATAGAGGCAATGTTGCTCACCGCTTCCTCTTCGCGAATAATCGGCATTTTCGCATATTGTTCATAGAGCCGCCCCATCTTCGCCGGCGTTGGCATCAATTTTTTTTCATCGAAGAAAATCTCTTTCAGGAATGCTTTAGGCCGCTCTGAAGCAGGGCCACCAGGACGTCCAATAAAAAGGCCATCCTTCCAGCGCCGGTCGAAGCCGTTCGAGGTGAAAAGCCTGCCCGCCTCTAAATAGAGCGATATTTCTTCGCCGCGGGCATCGTAGAGCTTTTTATGATACGCCACGTCGAAATGCTTCCCGCCACCGATGATAGAGAGTTCCCGAAAATACTCCCTTCCCTCTCCATACATACCGCCGAGGGCGATTGTGTACACTACAATCCCTTTCCGCCGCGCGGATTGAGCAAGATTGCGCAGGCGGTTGGTGCTCGTAAGCGGCGTGTTTAAAATGAGGATAAGCCGTTTACTCGAATCAGAACGCCAGGTGAGATTTTTCAACGAATCCGCCAATGCACGTTCAATTGTTTTTTCATCATTTACGCCTTTGGGCGTGATGGCATCCAGCGCGCGCGCAAAGGAATACGCGGATTTCAGTCCAATAGAGGCATGCCCCATCGCATACGCAGTCGAAAAAGGCATGAGGCTGATACGCGGTTGTCCATTCCATGCGCCGGTCATCTCTTCGGCAACTTTTTCAAGAGCGGTCTTTATATTCTTCCATTCGGAAGCAATTGAATACGAACAATCAATCAACAGCGCTATATCAATTTTTTGCACCTGAAGCGCTGAGGGGAAACGCGCCTTCCCCGGAAAAAGCGATATGAGTTCCCGTTCACCCAATTCAGCAAGATCGGCGGCGGACACTTTCGCACGTGCGGTCACGCTTCCTTTTTTCACAGAAAAAAGCACGCTTTCGGAAATATATCCCGATTGTGATTTGTAGAGCGTCCCCGCCACGAAGAAATCGATGAGGCGGCTTTTCCCGAGGGCGGTCAGATCATCCGCTGATAGTGTTCCCTGAGGATTGATATTGCTTCGCGCAAGGTCAGTTTCGAGTTCGCGGGGGGAATGCACTTCGAGGCCGGCAATAAGCGCGCCGGTTGCAATGAGCTTTGCGTATTCGGCGCCCAGAGATACGGGAAACTCCTTTGAGGGAACATCAATCTTATACGGAATGACAGCAATCTCTTCCGCGAAAGCGGCGCTCATACACAATACGGCAATTATGCCACAGAGTAATCTCATCGGAGTATGGACATGCCGTCGTAGAGCGATTTGGATTTCATGAAATATTCATTCCCCTTTTCCGGGGCTACATAACAGGCCCCGCCGATGCGCGCGCCGTGAGGAATTGTGCAATTTTTTCCGAGCAGGCTAATGCCCGCGTACAGGGAGCGCGGATAATCGCTGTTTTTTATTCCCTCCTCCTCGCTTCCCGCATGACAGCGCTCGCCGACGTTGAATTCCGCACCGGGCACCGTGCGCTCATCCACAACCGTGCGGTACATTCTGCTTCGAGGCCCAACCGATGCGTAGGGCAAAATCACACAGCCCTTCACAAACGCACCTTCGCCCACTACTGCGCCCGGATATACAATTGAATCAATGACGGTGCCGTTGATGTTGCATCCATCCGCAAGAAGAGAACTGCTCACCCTGGCATGGGGACCGAGTCTGGCATAACCTTCGAAAGGAATATTTCCTTTAATATTTGAAGACATATACAATAAATCGAATAACTCCTTATTTTTTATCAGTTCCATGTGATATGCGTGATATTCTGGAATAGTCCGTATCGGCCAGTAATGGACATGCGCGGTGGAAGTTTCGATTTCCCTGTTGAGAAAAATATTGATAATCATTTCAAACACATTGGGCGCCTTGCGCTTCTCATCCATGGCCCTGTTGATGACGCCGAGCAGCATTTTCTGGTTTGCAACAAGAATGGTGTATGCCAGCGTCGCATGCCCGCCGAAGTGCATCTTGTAGAGAACCGCGTGTTTGCGCGTTTTCCTGAAGCGGTGCACAATGTTTTCAAAATCAATGATTGAGGGATTATCGCCATTGTAAAAAATGTAAAGATTCGTGTTGCTGTCCAGGACTAGCTTATAGAGAAGTTCAATATCCTGATTCTCGCTTGCCACAACCTTCAAGCGGGGAAATTTTTCATTTTTAAAATCCCCGTACGCGGAAAGATATTCCTCAAGGCCATCTTCAATATTGCTGTAAACAATAGTTCGGCGCGCATTCGCCGCTAAGGAATTTCTGATGGTGAAATCGGCAACGCGAAAACGCCCGCCGAAAGGCAAAAGATAACGCGACCTGTCCTGCGTCAGCGAAAGGAGCGCGTCGTCCCGGCCTCCGGGATAGGAAATGATCGTTACTTCGTCCATAAATATTATTCCCCAATCGGATGACATTACGATTCGCACGACATGGAAAATCAATTAAAATTTCTTTGCGCACTCATTTATCGCTATTACTCGCGGTTATGTAATTTTTCTTGACAGCACCGGCAAAACAGGCTTTCCCTGCTTGTGCGAGGAATGAATAATGCTGAATTTTGAAATAATCGACGCCAGCCGCGAACTTTCGATCGCGCGCTCGCTGAAGCGGTACGCACCGCCTTTCGAGATAATCGGCGGCTACCGGCTCATCGATAATGGAATCGACCCGGAAGCAACTGTGCAGATAGAAGCCAATGGGCGGTTTATCCATGAAGCATCAACCGGCAACGGCCCGGTGGACGCGCTGGCAAAAGTTCTTAAAAAAGCTTTAATCCCTCTTTTTCCCGAAATCGAAAATATTTCTCTGGTGGACTATCGCGCGAATATCCTGGATGCCCGCAGGGGAACGAGCACTGAGGTTGAAGTGACCATCATTTTCACCGACGGCGAGAAAGTCTGGAAAGTCCACTCGCTTTCAGAAAACATCAACGCCGCATCATTTAAAGTACTCACCGACGGCTTTGAGTTCGCGATACTTACGGGGAAAACGAAGGCGCAGAAATAATCCGCACAATATTTTTCAAAACAAACCGGAAAAAAAATTTACATACTGCGCATTTCCATCGTATTAATGGGTAGAAGGATATTATATTCAGGGAGGAAGCTATGAATATCGATACCAGCTATGTTATGTGCGAGGACGTTATTGCACTGCTTGATGAGGCAGAAGAAAAGACGAAACGCCCGAAGGAAGAGCTGCTCGTCCTTGCTATGCGCATGATGCTGAAGGACAGTGAAAACTATTATCG
Source organism: uncultured bacterium (assembly GCA_937921485.1). Taxonomy (GTDB): domain Bacteria; phylum Spirochaetota; class UBA4802; order UBA4802; family JAGODF01; genus DYLV01. The sequence continues at coordinate 5,093 of CAKZSV010000019.1, read as the reverse complement.
CGCAGATGGCCGCATTGAGTATCAGAAGCGCATTGATACGGAAACCGGCGAAAAGATTACAAAGCATCGGGTGAAGATGCGCCTGACACACCGGGAGTATGATTATTATCAGGATATGCGGAAGATTTTCAGACGGTCGATTTCTCTGGTGATGGCGATTGCGGTGCGCACTTATATCGCAAAAATTGTCGAGGCGATTGTGAATAAGACCGCCAAAACGGTACTTGCGGATACTTACCAGTTCGAAAACTATGCAATTTCCATAAATCGTATATGTTATGCGCCATCGTTTCGCATCTGGTGGGGATTGCCGAAAAATTTAGACTTATTATTTATAAAATAAATTACACATAAACATAATAACGTCGATTATTTCCATACCGCACACACGTGCGCAAGGGATAGCCATGCCCTGCGATAGACAATCGCCATGCATCAACTGTTTTCGCAATTTTCGCTTTACTTTTTGCATAATTGCGCTTTTCGTTTCGCGATGTGCCTGATCCTGGCGATAGAGTGCTCGTGGAGATTGCCGATATCATTCGCTCGTCTTCCCGCCCCACCGATTACGTCATACGGTTCGGGGCGAGGGATTCGATGCAACCGGGAAAATCGCATAGTGCAAGAATATGAAATTCAACGACACGCAATTTGCCATCGACTATGACACAAGGATGTCTGCGGAAGGGTATCCGGGTGAGCTTGTGAATCTCGTCCATAATGTGTTTACCGGATGCATTCACGTCATCGATATCGGCGCCGGAAGCGGCCATTTTGCAATACCGCTCGCCCAGAGGGGCTTGTCTGTTACCGCAATTGAACCATCGGCTGCCATGGTGGCGCTATTCAATGAAAAAATACGCGACGATTTTAGAAACAGAATCATCATCAATCAATGCCGGTGGGAGGATTGGAGGGGTCAAAGCCCCCGTGCGGGTGAAAAAAAAGCAACAGCTATCCTCTGTGCCTATTCCATCTATGGCATCACAGACCTGTATTGCAGCATCGAAAAAATGCTTCGGTATGCACACATCGCCGTGATTTTCATAGGCGACGATGCCGCAAGCACCACGCTCTCAGGCGCAATCCGCAAAGCTCTGGGCATCCCATCCTGTGCGCGCGACAGCAGAGAAAAACTCGTTTCCGCACTGGACGCGCTCAATATCAATTATACACGGCAATCAATCACTCAGGTGAGAAGAAGCGCGTTCTCGGATATCAATGCCGAATCGGAATATTTCATCAGGCATTTAGGGCTTTCGTCACAGGATGCGGCGCGGGTAAAACAAATACTCCTCGAACTATGTTCCACTTTGCGCCAGAGTGACAGCACACGTCATCCCGGCACCGCAGAGCTGCATCCTGCTGATATTCCTCCCATCGGGAATAATACAATCACACAGTGGTACTTCTTCGACAATATCTATTGCGATAGCATGTTTGTGCTGCGCAGCTGAAAGCCGACGGCATCTATAGCGCGCCCCAGTGGATGACATGGGTTCCCTGCCGAAAAAACCGCTCCCGCTGGTTCGATATCACATAATTTTCCGCGGCAAGACCCGTGAGTGAATTGCAAAGTCGAGAGAAATTTTTTAGATGTTCCCCGGTTATTGTGGCGGAAAGTTTAATTTCAAGCGGCGTCACTACGCGATTTCTTTCCAGAAGCAGGTCTATTTCCCAGATATTCTTGTTATTGATAAATGAAATATTCGGACGCTCGCCGTGAGCATAGAAACTCTTGACGAACTCGGATACCACGAAGGTCTCGAAAAGCTGTCCGGCAAGGGGTCCCCGAAGAAGCGATCTGCTTTCGGTAATACCAGCAAGGTATGCCGCGAGCCCGGTGTCGATGAAATACAGCTTCGGCGATTTGATAAGCCGCTTGCCGATGTTTGCATAATACGGCGTAAGCAGGTATATGATCTGACCCCACCGCCGGCACGCCACGCCATCTGCGGCACAAATAAAAATGGGTGCTTCCACGAGCACCCACTCTATTATCAGCACCAATTGTTTAGCAACACCCGCGAACGGCTATTTCACCACAGGAAAGCGCACGCGCACCGCGGTACCGGGGTTTATGCGCTCAAACGATATTTCGCCCCGAATCTGCCGCACAAGTGCCAACATCAGTCTGAGCCCGCTTCCGGATGCTACATCAGGAGAAAATCTTTCCGGCAGCCCAATGCCATTATCGGAAAAATGCAAAACCCCTGTGCCCTCCGACAACGAAATCGAAATAGCAATACCTCCTTTCCTGGCATCGGGAAACGCATCGGGAAACGCATGCTTCACTGCATTTGCAAAAAGTTCATTGAGCATCAGACCCAGTGCCGACGACGCTTTCATTTCAAGGGGAAAGTCTTCAAGCGAAGTTTCTACGCTGATGCGTGCATCTGCAGGGAGATACGCCTTTTTTAACGTATCAACTACCACGCGGAAAAATTCAGCGAGATGCACTTCCTTCGAAATTCCTTTCTCGTACAGGATGCTGTACAAATCCGACATAATAATCGCACGCGTTTGAATCCGATTAAGAATTTCGAGAATTTCAGGATTTTCTGTTTTGCCTGCCTCCCAGCTTACCAGCGAAGCCATCATCGAAAAGTTGTTTTTTATCCGATGCTGCAGTTCGCGAAGCATCATATCTCTTTCAAAAACGAGCGACTGAATCTCTTCCTCTTCCTTTTTTTGTTCGGTTATATCCCGAAAGACGGTGGCAAAATGACGCTCTTCCGGCGAGTACGCCGAAATGCGGTAATGGCGGTCGATAGGCGGAAAATATGTTTCGAATATGCGCCCTTTTCCGGAAAACACCACATCGGCATAGATGCTCAAATACGGCGGTTCCTTCGCACCATACAGCTCCGAGGCAAGCGCGCCGATGGCATCCTTTGAGGATATGCCCGTCATTTTCTCGTATTGCAGGTTTACATCAAGTATGCGGTAGTCCACCGGCGTGCCGTGTTCGTCGTACACAAGTTCGTGAAAGCAAAAGCCTTCGTTCATGGAATTGATAAGCCCGCGAAATCGCGCCTCGCTTTTCTGCAATTTCTCAAACACTGCGATGCGGTGAAGCGCGCTTCCCACCTGCATGGCTATGGCTTCAAGATACGAACGCACCCCAGGAGCAATCACATCTTCCGTGTGCGATGCAAGATTCAGCACCGAAACAAGCCGCCCGGCATGAAACACCGGCAATATCGCGATTGCCCGAAGGCCTTCTTTGACACGCACATCGTCACTTTTATCGACAATGTCCTGATAATTTGCATACTGCGGCCCCTGCATGGCAATTTGAATATTGCGGGAATCCCGCCCAAAATGCGAAACCCGCATAGCGAATTCCTTCGAAAGCCCCTTATGAATAATTAAATCGAGGTTCCCCGTATCCAGATCGCGCACATATATTCCGCCGCAGTCGATGCCCTCAAGTTCAAGAAGTGCATCAAGTATTGTTTCAACCGCCCCGCGGACATCAATATGCGCGGCAAGCGACTTGCTTACATCGTTCAAAAACATAAGCAGGCGCTCCCTCTTTTCGATTTCCGCGTTTGTCTGGATTAATTCTTCATTGGCAGCTTCAAATTCCTCATTGGCGGCTTCAAGCTCTTCAAAGGCCGACTGCAATTCCTCATTTGCCGAAGCAAGCTCGGCATTCTTCTCATCGAGCGCGCGCTTCGCCTCAAAGAGACGGAAGGCCATTTTTATTGAAGCAAGAAGCACGGTTTCCCCGCTTGCTTTCACCACATAGCCGTACGAGGTAATTTTTTCAGTTTTTGCTACAATTTCAGGTTCGGTGTGCGCGGAGAGAAATACAATCGGTATTTCTTTTATTTTGAGGATGCGCTCTGCCGCCTCGGTGCCGTCCATCCCCTCGCCCAGATCGATGTCCATGAGTACAAGATCGATGTGTGTATTCTGCTTGAAAATTTCAAGTGCTTCTTTGCCGCTCTGGGCGGTGAGCACTTCATAGCCGTTTCGCTTAAGCATCTCTGCTTCTGCCATGGCAACGACGGGTTCGTCTTCCACCAGGAGGATTACAATATTATCATTCATCCTATTTTCTCAAACTCAATACTAAATTTTGCTCCTCCATTATTCTCCATGCGCAATGTTCCTTTGAGCTGCTTTACAAGCAAGCCCACAAGTTCAATACCGAATCCCTTCGAGCGGCCTTCCAGCACATGGGCAGGCAATCCCACCCCGTTATCGGATATTGAAAGCAGTATCATGCCATTCTTTGCATATGTTCCGATATGTATCTCCCCGCTTTTCTTTTCGGGGAACGCATACTTCATCGCATTGGTGACGAGTTCGTTGACAATAAGGCCCAGCGGCAGAAGTTGTTTTGCTAACAGTTCTACCGGCGCGATATCATATCGTATATTGACAAATTCCCCTGCGGGGTAAAACGAAACCAATTCATTTACCAGCGTCTTTAGATATATTGCCAGATTCATGCTTTTATAATTTTCTCCGGAATACAGCTTATCGTAGAGCACTGCCATGCTTTGCACGCGCGTGCGGGCAAGGATAAGCGCCTCTTTTGCTGTTCTTTGCTCAAGCCTATCTGCCTGCATTGCAAGAAGGCTTATGATGGTGCTGAGGTTATTCTTTATTCTGTGATGCACCTCTTTAAGAAGCGTTTCCTTTTCATGCGCAAGCTTTTCCGCTTTTTCGCGCAAAATATCTGACTCCTGCATGGCTACAATCACTTTTTCTTCAGCCTTTTTTTCTTCCGTGATGTCGATGATTGTGCCTATGATACCCCCCATGGCACCATCCGGCGCCGGATACGTCGCTTTATGGAACACCACAAAACGAAGATCACCATGTGCGGACTTTACTTCACTTTCATAGCGCTGCGTGCCGCCTTTTTGCAAAAGCATGCGGTCCATTTCATCATATACTTCCGCAAGTTCACGCGGCGCAATATCGAACACGGTTTTGCCTACAATATCTTCACTGCGCTGGCCAATATAATCTGCAAACGCGCGATTGCATCCGAGGTATCTGCCCTCAACATCTTTATAAAACACAGGGTACGGAATTGCTTCGAGGAGGTTTTCGAGAAATAACAATTGGGATTT
>CAKZSV010000018.1 GCA_937921485.1 uncultured bacterium | reverse complement strand
AAAGCCGAGCGCCAGGAAGCTATTAAAGCGGAGATTGTGCGCTATAGGAATGAAATAGCTCAGATTAAAGCGCGCTATGGCGTCAACCGCTTCCAGGATGGAATCTGGACGGCGTGGGCAAATCAGGTTCTCTATGTAAATACACGCGTCGATAAAACCGGCTGGTATCGTCTGCGCGTAGTTGCAAAGAACATCTACGGTCCGCTACCAGATTTTTATTCAGATTTCAACATTCACGTAACCAACGAAACCAGCGGTAAGGATGTGGGTGGCGTTTTGGTGAAGGCAAGCGACACTGCTAACCAGGCGAACGGCCTGTGGGTGTATCTTGAACGCGGCGATAACAAATTGAAGCTGCTGTGGACAAACGATGCCTATCAGAAGGGTGTATATGATGCCAACATCAACATCCGCAAGATTGCACTCAGCTATCATGGCACACGATCTCCTCGGATGGGAATGCGCCGCAACGCGCATCAGTATTCCTATGTTGACGGCCGATTCTTCTGGGATGCTAATTCAGTGAGAACATACTGGGCGAACCAGTGCATCGGTTTCGATTACAGCAATCTCAAGGCAGGAAAGTATCGAGTTATCGTTGAAGCGAAGAACTATGGCGTGCTACCAAGAGAATACACCAATTTCAGCGTACGCGTGAACACCGATGACGGCGCTGAAGCGGTGATGTCCATTCCCGCTGATGCCCAGCAGTGGAAGCGGGGCGAGGTGGTGCTCGACATTACAGGGCCGACAACGATTTATCTCACATGGACCAACGATATGTGGAAGCCCGATCGCAATCCGGTTGAGGATGCCAATATTCAGATACGTTCCATCCGGTTGCAGAGAATCGGAAATTCCGAACGCTCGCGGATCGCTGCATATCTGCTTGGCACGCGTTCAGGCAATGCCGTGATGATGCTCGGCTCAGTTGGCATTCTTGGCGTCGTTCTTGCTGGATTTTATCTCTTCAACAGGAGACGAAGCAGGCTTTCGGCGTCGTAATTAAAAAAATTGTATGAGCAGTCTTGACAGAGGCCATCGATAATCGATGGCCTCTTTTCATATTCGCCGCTCTGGAATGGATGCAGGCTTTTTTCCCGTCTCGTAGAATTCCTTCGTGAGATACAATCCGCAATAGCAGTGCCCATATTCTTCCTGATCGGGGCGGCAATATGCGCACGGGCAGATGATATCCCTGTCTTTTTCCCGTATGCCGTCGGCATCGCGGCAGGGACATGCATAATATCCATAGCGGTTGTAGTTGGTAGTGAGTCCTTCCGCGAGCATCAGGATGAATTCTTCATCCGGATTGAGCTTCCATCCCTGATGTTTTGCCACCATGTTCATGAATTGCAGAGTCTGTTCAATTGTTTTCATAATGAATAATCCCCCGGGAGTCTACAGCGAAAGCATTTCTTTCCATTTTTCTTCCGTGAAACCGACGCAGGTTTTAACATCGTCCACCACGAGGAATGGGTAGGCGATTCTTTCGTTATATTGTTTCGATAAAGAATCTTTCAATTCCTGTTTTACATCATAGTCTAAAAGGTCCACATATACATAGCGAAATTTGACGGAGTTTGAGCGCAAAAATGCAAGCCCTCTTTTGCAGAAACCGCAGGTGGACAGCGCATATACCACCACATCGTGCGCAACATGCGTGCCGTTTTCATGTGTGAATTGTATGTTCGTGTTCATTACACTACCCTCTGAGCATAATTTTTTATGAGGTATCTCATATTTTTGATGCTTCATCAGTCAATTCAATTATGCCGATACTATAGCAGAAAATAAATATTTTTCGTAATAAAATATGCAATGAATAAAAAAAAGAAACTTCATCAGGCTCAATCAATTATCATCGTTATGCTATGGGCAATCACAATGATAAATCTCTTTGCTTCACGAGATGTTTCCAGTGAAGAATGCTGGAAATGCCTTTCCGGAAACTGCCGTGATGGCGAAGGCGAATGCGTTTATTCCGACGGAGCAATTTATCGGGGAAATTTCGAACGCGGCATCAGGCATGGGAAAGGCAGTATGCAGTATCCAGATGGATCATATTTTTCAGGCAACTGGGAACATGATAAGAAAAAAGGGGAGGGCATCTCGCTTTTTTCTGATGGTAGTGAATTCAGGGGGATTTTTACGAATGGACAGCCCCATGGCGAGGGTATCTTCATCGCATCGGATGGCGCAGTGAAAAAAGTGTGCTTCAATGAAGGAAAGCTTATTTCATCCGCTCCAATTGAATTTGAAAAAGTTGAAGGCATCATGCGCTACGGTACTGTACTTGCACTTGGTGGCTTATACACCGGATGGTACCGGGGAATTCGTGCTACAGGATGTATCCCTGAGCGGCGCGGGAGAATTCGCTGGGAAGACGGTTCCGTGTATGCCGGAGAGTGGCGAAATGGAAAAATGCATGGTCGCGGCGTGATGAAATGGCCCGACGGATCGAGCTATGTGGGCGAATGGGAATCAGGGCGCCGGAGCGGATTCGGAACATATACCTGGAAAAGCGGCTCAAAGTATATGGGCGGTTGGAAGGATAATCGTAAGCACGGACCGGGAATTGCCGTATATGCTGATGGCACTATCCAGAAAGGATTTTTTTTTGAAGATACGTATCGTGGTCCACAAATCAATAATTAATGCTTTTCATTTCCAATCATTGATACACAATGCCTTTTGTGCTATACTCATACGCATACATCCAGAGTATTCCTGAGGAACATTATACATGCGATTTCAAAGCTTTATCATTTTTTTCTCTATTTTTCTTACTGTTTATGGGCTCGGCAATTTTTATGTCTATATCCGCGGCCTGCAGGCGATTCCCCGGGGTAGTTTCCTGCGATATGTGTACACGGTATTTTTTCTACTGATTGCTATCGCCTACATTGCCGGCCGATTTCTGGAAAGAGCTGCAATTTGCAGGCCAAGTGATGTTCTCATCTGGATCGGTTCGTTCCACCTCGCGCTCTTTTTATACCTTTTTCTTGGTTTTTTCTTTATGGATATTCTTTTTTTCTTTTCCCGTATATCGGGCATTTTTTTTGAATCAATAACGGCACACGTCCTTCGTACACGTCAAATTACCGCGATGCTGGTAGCATTCTTTGCAATCGTAATGGTCATCATCGGCTATATCAATGCACGAATACCGAAAATTACCGAAGTTGAAATGCAGATTCCTCATACAAAGAATGTAACCCGAAACGTGAATGCCGTGCTGGTGACAGATATTCATCTCGGCATCATCATCAGCAATTCGCGCCTTGAAAAGCTCGTTTCCATGATAAACGGCCTCAAACCGGACATCGTCTTCTTCGCGGGCGATATTGTGGATGAGGACATCGCCCCGGTCATAGAAAAAAATTTAGGAGAACTGCTCAGCTCAATCAAAAGCACATTCGGCGTTTTCGCGGTAACGGGAAACCACGAATATATCGGCGGGGCCGACAGTGCGGTAAAATACCTTGAAGCGCACGGAGTGCGATTTCTTCGCGATACTGCCGTGCTGGTTGATAATCTTTTTTACCTTGCGGGAAGGGAGGATAAAAGCGCGCCGAATTTCGGCGGAAAAAGCAGAAAAACACTAAACGAAATTCTTCAAGGGCTCGATTCATCCTATCCGGTTGTGGTGATGGATCATCAGCCGAATTTCAGAAAAACCCCTATTCCAAAAAATGTGGCGGCAATTCTTTCGGGGCATACCCATAATGGGCAGCTCTGGCCGATTAATCACATAGTTTCAAAAATTTTTACGGTACCGTATGGCTACAGACAAATAGGAACTACACATCTGTATGTTTCCAGTGGCTACGGCACGTGGGGACCACCGGTTCGAACGGTAAACCGACCCGAGATTGTTCATTTAACAATGAAGTTCGTTCCTGAAAACAGGCCTTAGAAAAAAATGATTGATTTTCTATTCTTTTTAAATGGATAGTTTACGAAGATTAAGCTGGTGAATCGTGGAAAGTATCCAGATATTTTTTCGCTCTTTTGCCATTGCTCTTCTTGTTTTTGCCGGAGAGGTCATTATCCTGCGAATATGGGCAAAAAAGCTTCGAAATATTCGCAAAAGCACATTGCCGCCTTCGGAAAAACGATCCGAGGGTGCCATTGGAATATTGGTTGCATTGGCTGCGATGCTTGCGGTATCGCCTCTGGCGTATAGCATAACCCGGCGTGCCGAGAGCGCGGAAGCGTTAGTGATTATCAGCGGCCTTTTGATTGTTGCGTTTTGTATTCTTACTGGAAATATTTTCTGGCATTCTGCAGCGTTAATAATCGCTCGAAAAGAAATTCGACCCGGAGGTATCATACAGATGGAAAAGCATAACACATGTCCAATGCCGGATTCCAATCCCGCAACAGAAGACATCAAAGAATTATTGAAAAGTGTGCGCACTATCGCTGTTGTGGGCCTTTCCGACAATCCTGAGAAAGACAGCTACCGGGTCGCGCGGTATCTCATTGAAAAGGGGTACAATGTAATACCGGTTAATCCCGGCAAAAAGGAAATTCTGGGGCGTACGTGCTACCCTGATCTTTCATCGATACCTGAAAAAATAGATATCGTGGATATTTTCCGTCCGGTGGAGGCGATTCCTCCGATTGTGGATGAGGCAATAAATGTCGGGGCAAAGGTCATCTGGATGCAAAAAGGACTGGCACATCCCGAATCCGCAGAAAAAGCGCGAAATGCCGGTTTAAAAGTTATCCAGAGCACATGCATAAAAATGGAGCATTCGAAAATTTTTGGCGGTGATGCAGGAATAACATTCAATCTGCAGTGAACTTCAGAAATTTTTTGAAAACCATATTTTTTTATGATAAAGTTATTAAATAAGGGAACTTCTAAAAACTGTTTTTAAGGATGTTCCCTTGTGGGCACAATAGATAGGTAAAAACCGCTTTCTTTTGATGCTAATTTTAAGGACGAAAGCGGTTTTAGAGGTGCCCATAATTTTTTTGGAGGAATATTGTATGGAAAGAAATAACCTTGTGAAAATGGGTGGCACTCCGGTGACCTTGGTCGGAAAACCAATAAAAGAAGGCGATGCGGCCCCTGATTTTACCGTACTCACTCCTGAAATGAAAACAGTATCCCTGCGTGATTTCAAAGGGAAAATTGTGCTGATAAGCGCCGCGCCGTCGATTGACACGCCCGTGTGCGATCTGCAAGCAACGCGGTTCAATCAGGAAGCAGCGCAATTGCCTGATGATGTGCAGATACTCAATATTACCGTGGATCTTCCGTTTGCTCTCTCACGGTACTGTGCTGCGAAGGGCATCGATAAAATATTAACCCTCTCCGATCATAGAGAGCTTTCGTTCGGCAACGCCTATGGTGTTGTGGTGAAAGAATTTCGTCTTTTAGCTCGTTCGCTGTTTCTCATCGACAGAAGTGGCATCGTGCGCTATGTTGAACTTGTACCGGATATCAAAAATCATCCAAATTACGAAAACGCACTTACAGAGATCAAAAAAATTCTGTAGAAATTCTGCGCACGAACATGCTGAATGAAAAAGAAAAACTGAACGAGATTATCCAGCTCGGATACGAAATCGCTTCCGTGCAGGATTTAGACATTCTTTTAGAGCACATTCTTACGAAAGCGCGGGTCTTCACCGGTGCGGACGCCGGATCGGTGTACATCGTCGAAAACGGAAAGCTGAAGTTTTTATGCAATCAAAATGATACGTTGCAGAAAAAACTACCCCCCGGCAAAAAGCTTATTTATTCGACGTTTACCGTACCCATCAACAACGACACCATTTCCGGTTATGTGGCCAATAACGGGATTGTCGTCAACATCGATGATGTGTACAATATCCCGGAACGCGCGCCGTATCGTTTCGGGAAGAAGTACGATGAGATTTCGAAGTACAAAACAACCTCGATGCTCACCGTGCCCTTGAAATCAAACAGCGGCAATGTGGTGGGTGTGCTCCAGCTCATAAACGCGAAAAACGAAAAAGGGCAGGTCATACCATTCGCGAAAGAGGATGAGCCGTTTATCATTTATTTTGCCAACAGTGCAGCTGTGGCCATTGAACGAGCACAGATGACCCGCGCGCTGCTTTTGCGCATGATTAGCATGGCAGAACTTCGTGACCCTCGCGAAACCGGCCCGCATGTGAATCGCGTCGCATCCTACTCGGTCGAAATTTATGAAACCTGGGCCAGAAAATGCGGTTGTGTTGCGGATCAAATCAATCATAACCGCGATGTCCTGCGTATGGCCGCGATGCTGCATGATGTGGGAAAAGTTGCGATATCGGACATCATTCTGAAAAAGCCCGCGCGTCTCGATGATAAGGAATACGAAATCATGAAACAGCACACTTTTTTAGGGGCCCGGCTCTTTTCTGAAAAATTTTCTTCCTTTGATGAGGCAGCATATCTTGTTGCGCTCAACCATCACGAACGCTGGGACGGTAAAGGATATCCAGGCCATGTAAATCCCACAACGGGGAATGTGCTTCCTGGCTATGAGGGCCCGAATGGCAAACCCCGGGGCAAGCGAGGGGAGGAAATCCCCCCGTTTGGAAGGGTGGTGGCTATCGCCGATGTGTACGATGCGCTCGCGTCGAAGCGCTCCTATAAAGAAGCCTGGAGTGAAGATCAGGTGCTTCAGACAATGCAGACGGAAGCCGGGAAGCATTTTGATCCGGAAATGCTTGAAGCCTTCTTTGATTCTTTTGATGTGATTAAAAGCATTAGTGCGCGCTATCCCGAAGCAGATCTGTGAGGCTTGTGCATACAGCAATAAAAATCGCAAAAATCCTATTGACTCCAGGGGCGCTTTCGGCATCATTGCATTTATAGGGCACTCTGCCCAATATACCGAAGGAGAACATAATGGTTCAGGAAGGAAATTTTGTCGCAATACATTACACCGGCAAACTTGAAAATGGTGAGGTGTTCGATAGCTGCACGGGGGAAATGCCCTTTGAGTTTGAAGTCGGTGCCGGCACAGTCATAACAGGACTTGACAACGCCGTCCGCGGGATGGAAATCAATCAGGAGAAGCACGTCGTCATTCCTCCTGAAGAAGCCTACGGCGAATATAATGAAGCGATGGTACAATCGATCCCGCTTGATGAAGTGCGCCAGTATTTTGAGCCGAAGATAGGAATGACTATCGGCGTGCAGCTCGAAAACGGCATGCATGTACCGGCCACTATAAAAGAAGTCGGGAACGAAAATGTCCTCATCGACTTCAACCACCAGCTTGCCGGCAAAACACTGCACTTCGATGTGAAGATCATGGAAATTAACGATGAACCGAAATACTCTTCCGGCTCCTCATGCAATGGTCTTGATTGCGGAAGCGATTGCTCTTGCTGATCTGGGAATATGATTTCCAAATAATTTCTGTTTTATTACCACTCCGGAGTCGTAGAAATCATGGAAGATCTGACCTGGCTCGAATTTTCATTTGTGGAAAAATTCATTGTTGAAGTTTTTAAAAAAATCGGCGTTCCGGAACCTGATGCAAAAATATGTGCAGATGTCCTCATCACCGCAGATAAACTCGGCATTGATTCTCACGGCGTTAACCGATTGAAACCGATATACTATGACCGCATCAAAGCAGGAATTCAAAATGCTGTTACAAATTTTGAAATCGTTCGCGAAACCCCAACCACCGCGGTGATTGACGGCCATGACGGAATGGGAATGGTTATTGCCGCGCGTGCCAATCAAATGGCAATCGATAAAGCCAGGGAACTGGGACTTGGAATGGTAGCGGTGAGGAATTCCACACACTACGGCATTGCAGGCTATTATCCACTCAAAGCGGTGGAACAGGGAATGATCGGCATTACAGGCACCAATGCGCGCCCTTCAGTCGCGCCGACTTTCGGTGTTGAAAACATGCTCGGCACAAATCCTCTGACGTTTGGAATCCCAACCGATGAGGAATTTCCCTTTCTTTTAGATTGTGCCACATCGGTAAGCCAGCGCGGAAAAATTGAAGTGTACGAGCGTCTTGGAAAAGATCTCCCGCCTGGCTGGGTCATTGATCAAGAAGGCAATTCAAGAAGCGATACCGTTCAGGTACTGGATGACCTTGTTACCGGGAAGGCCGCGCTTACGCCGCTTGGCGGAATCGGAGAGGAGGGAGCTGGCTACAAAGGGTATGGCTATGCCACGGTGGTTGAGATTCTTTCCGCAGCACTTCAAAGCGGTCCATTCTTGAAAATGCTTTCAGGCCTGAGTGGCGGTAAAAAGGTTCCCTATCATCTGGGTCATTTCTTCATTGCCATCAACATCTCTTTTTTTACCGAGCTCGATGAATTCAAAAAAATTACTGGCGAAATTCTCCGTGCTCTTCGCGCTTCCAGAAAAGCTCCTGGACAACCAAGAATTTATACCGCAGGAGAAAAAGAATACGAAACGTGGTTATCCCGTAAAAACCGCGGCGTTCCCATCAACCGTTCCGTGCAAAAAGAAATGATCGCGATGCGCGATGAAACTGGTCTTGCCGAATTTACGTTTCCTTTCGAATAAAATATCGCTACAAGAAAGAATTCCTGTATCGCGTTCTTTCTCACGTTTAATGTGCCGCTTCGGCGTATGACGCTATTCAGTTTTCTCTTGCAAAAACGCGCTCAAGCGGCAGAGATGAAAAATGCGGAAATAAGGCATCAATCTGTTTTTTTGCTTCTTCCTGTGATTGTAGTGTGATAGTAGTACTCCAAAAAAGTTCTTTGCCGCCGTTAATTCCGCATGAAGTGCCCGTATGGGAACCTGCATAGACAACAGTTCCTTTTTTGACGGTAAATGGCTGTGCAAGCTGCGCGGGTGAATCCTTCCCGGTGGCTTTCCGTGGGGTGCAATCGGTGGATTCAATGGTAAACAGAGACCGCACTGCCGGACACGCAAGGAATTCAGTAAACTGATAGGTGCCTTCTTCAACCGGTATGAGTGCTGCGCCTGCCGGGTCAGGTTTTCCGGGATGATTGGCGAAAAGTATATAGCGGGTTTTTCCGGTTGAAGTGTTTTTTAATACCGCGACCACGCTTTTTTTATAATACGTGCCCATGGTAAAAAAACCGAAAATATATGCTTTCTCGTTCGAAGGGGCATCCCCGCTGCTCAGCCCTTCGGTATAATGAAGACAGGAGGCGCATAGCATCGACGTGGAAATTATTAATGAGTACAAAGCTCTTTTCATTGCGGTATCCATGTTCGTATTTGCGTATGTGGTTGCGTAATTGTCACGCACTAGGTTTATTTCAATTATCAATAATGAACAAATCCCTGTAAAGGAAAAAATATGAAAAGGATATTGGCCGCGCAAAAACGCATTTGCAGGGTTATATCGCACTGCAAATTGACGCGGTTGAAAACACTGCCGCGCGGGGATGGGTTGCCTAAAATGCGGGCGGCGATTACTCCGCCGTCTTCGAAGCTTTAAAGCGCCTCAATGGAAAAAAATCGCAACTCAGCAATACGCGATACTGAAATGTTACTTTAATTGAAACCCTTCCGGCAATTTGAGCTGGGTTCCCGGTATCAGCAATCTTGTGTCTTTCACCACATCCCGATTTGCATCATACAGCTTCTGCCAGTTCCTCCAATCTCCTGAAAGACGTTCGCTTATGCTGATAAACGTATCGCGCCATTTAACCGTGTAGCAATTATCGCACACGCGTTCGGTCTGCTTCGGCGTTTCAAGTTTCACCGCCTGTTTTTCCGCTTTCTGAGGCGCGGTTTTCACTCCTGCTGCTGTGTCGCTTTTCGTTTGATCTGTTTGCGATACCGGGGCTATTCTCTCTCCAAAAGGAGGAACATCACGCTCGCGCGGCGTTGAACTTTGTCCGATAAAGGATTTAATATTCGGCCAGAAAACTATACCAAGAATAACCAATATTATGATGAGAATCAGAATCGACATCGCGCGCATCGGTTTTTTTATTTCATCAACAGGTTTATCGGCAGATGTTTGCGGTCGAGCCATATCAACAACTTCCTGAGCCCAGGAGATGTATTTGAGAGATGCCAGATCCCGTATGGTTTTAATTGCAAAGGCTTTATTGAGCCATGCGGCATCTTTCTGGCTGACACCCTGCAGCGCCCAGACGGGAGCTTTCGCGAGCTTCACGGGACTTGCTCCTTCATATTTTTTTATCAATTTATCATCAAAAGAAGATGTGTTGCTATCGGGGGATGTGTCGGCCAGCTCGCAGATTTCGCGTGCCCATCGAGCGTATTTGAGGTTTGCAAGGTCTTGGACGGTTCTAATATGAAAAGCCTTGAAAAGCAATTGTGCATCCTTTTTGCTGATGCCCTTGAGGGCATCGACCGGTGCCGCGGCGAGCTCTGTAAAGCTTTTGTCTTCGTAGCCTTTCACGAACTTTTCTCTAATTTCCATCTGATACCTCCTTTGTGTGTATTACTCAATCCCGGTCAGCAGCATGAGAATGCCGGAGAAAACAAGCAGATAGCCAAATATTCGAAGAAGATTTTTTATTTTTCGAAACGTTCCAGACATCATAATATTATGATAAATATCAATTAAAAAATTGCAAGCAAAAATTGAAATGAAATTTGTATTGAAAATATTGCCTTGAAAGCAGCATATGTCACTGCATAGTGCAATTATGATGAATATCCCAGTTAAGAGCATGCGTTCGATATTCTGCCTTATTATTATCGCTGTATTTCCTTCTGTGCTCTTTGCTGCTGATGTAG
>CAKZSV010000017.1 GCA_937921485.1 uncultured bacterium | reverse complement strand
AATATCGGCGAAGACTATCCCGTTGGTTCGGTTGTTGAAATCGAGACAAAAGATTTCAAATCCTTTGTAAAATTTTTCATCAGATACTCCCTCTTTCGTATTTCACGTGGCATCGCCTTCAACCTTCGACTTCCAGGTTTTGAAATCACGCGCAAATATTTCATGCGACCTCAGACAACGATGCAGACCATCAGACTGTATCGCGCAGGTGAGGAAATTTTCAAGGAAGGCGACAGCGGCACAGAGTTTTATCTTCTCAAAAAAGGTCGGATACTTTTCTACAAGCAAAAAGAATCCGGTGAAGTCATCACCATGGATACCATATCCGATGGAGAACTCTTTGGGGAAATGGCAATAATGGGAAAAAACAGCCGCGCCGCTACTGCTAAATGCCTCACCGACTGCGTGGTAGCGGTTGCCGATATTGCAAATCTTAACGCCCTCATCTACAGCAATCCTGATTTTTCTTTAAGCCTCATTCGCAAACTCGTGGAACGGCTTCAGACCTCAGAGCAGGTGCTCATTGAGAACATCAAAAAACTCGAACGCGAAAAGCGGGATGCCGAAAAATACTATCACGCCGCGCTTGTGCTTACGCTGATTGGCCTTGGCTATTATCCTAAAGACGGAGAGTTTAATTTGAATATCGACCTGGGTAAAATAAATCAGGTGGTAAAACACATCGACGATGACGTTCTTCAAAAAATCATCGAAATAATCGTGTTGAAGCAGAAAAACGTCGAAACATCTGAACTGGACGATAAAACCGGAGAAATGATTAAATCCCTCTACGAGCAGTTCAATCTTCAGGCGGATATAAAGCAATAGCGCTCTATTGTCTTCCTGAAAGCTCCCGATACATGAGGCGCGCAATTCCTAAGTTTGATGTTCTCGATAATGTGAGTGCGTACTGATCGTAGAGCATATCGGTAAAAATTTCTTCCGCCTGTCCTCCGTGAATAAGCCTGCTTTCCGGTTCCAGGGTGTTCCGCATTTCTTTGAGCATCCGTCCCACGAATATCGATTCCATTTCCAGGCATGCATTCCAGAGTCTGCGGTCACGAGGGATATTTCGTTCATCATGCCGTTCATTGATATTTGTTGCAACAATCGTATCGCGCAATGTGTCGTGAAACGATCCGGAAGGAATTCTTTCAAACATCGCGCGTTCGCGCTCATGACGGGCCGTACGTGTTGATTCGTCAGCAAAAGTTCTTACGTTTCCTATCGCTTCCATTTTTCAACCTCATTTTATAATCAATTCCGCGTGTATGGCACCTGCATCTTTGAGCGCTTTTATTATCGCAATGGTGTCTTTCGTCGATGCTCCAATATGATTCAACGTGTCCACAAGGTCTTTTACGCTGGCAGTTTCCGGAATACGCGCGGAACTTCCCGATTTCTGCGTCATGCTTGCCGTTTTTCCTTCGATTTTCACAGAAATGCCTTCGCGGCTAACGAATGCTTCCGAAATTTTGATCTCTCCTCCCATCACGATGGTGGCATCGCGCTCATTGATGACGATCTTCGCGCTGTAGGAAGGTGTTACCTCAATTTCAAATATTTTTGAAATAAATTCTGAAACCGGTACATTTTCGGGCACTTTCAAGCGTATTTTTCCTTCCTTTACTATGACGGGATCGGAAGCAGGATATAACTCCTTTATTGATGTAAGTATGTTATTCGCCACGGAAAAATCCCAATCTTTCAAAACAAGCTGGATATTGCCTTTGTCGATGAACTCCGATTCAACGCTTCGTTCAATGAGCGCACCACCGATTACCCGCGCTACGGTCTTGACTGCGCCTCCGCCTTTTTCAATTTTTGATAAAGAAAGCGGTCCCTGCGCCACTGCGTAAATCTGGTTATCGGCCCCTTTAAGCGGCGATTGCACCAGCACACCTCCCTCAAGAGATTTGGCATTATTGATTGAAGAAACCGTCACGTCGATGCGATCGCCGGGCCGTGCGAACGGCGGCAATGTGGCGGTGATGAGGACAGCCGCGACATTTTTCGTGCGATAGGTTTCCTCGGCATCAAGGCCCAAATTTTTCAAAAGATTGGAAAGCGAACTTGCGGTTAGCTCACTTTTGGTGTCGCCGGTTCCTGCAAGGCCAACCACAAGGCCATAGCCCAAAATCTGGTTTTCGCGAATGCCGTCAATTGATACGAGATCGCGTATTTTTACGGAAATCTCGCTTTCCGCATTCCTGATGGGCACAAACACAATCGCTGCCAGAATAAGGATGCCTGTTATCGCGACGGCTTTTCTTATGTTATTGCGTGAGTTCATTGATGAGCTTATTTAAATATTCCATAATAATTTTTTGTTTCTCGTCTTCAGTAAGCGTAACGCCGGCAGTCTCTTTCTCTTTGAGCGCTCCGCGCTTTATTTCTATGCCGGCTCCCTCTTTATATCCTTTTAGTACAAAACGAAACGATGCGATGTCCGTCGAATCAATCCCTTTTCCCTTAACGAGTGATGGATCCACAATGCCGGTCACCTGAAACAGGTTCACCACGCCATGAAGGGTGTATTCCTTCGTTCCTGCGACCTCGAAAAGATTTCCCGGAATTTTTTTCGTCACGCGCGCGGGAACGGTAAGCTGCATCTTCCCCGAACCGCGAATTGCAGTCTTCCCTTTGCTGGTCGAACTCTTATTCGCGGAAGCTTTCGGCAAAAACTGCGTGATGGTCCCATCGGGGTTCGATACAAGATTGAATGAACTGTCGCTGTTGACGGTGAGATCGAATTTCATCTGCGAGATATCATTAACCCGTACAAGAATCACATCGCCTTCTTTCAGCGTCTCACTTGCCCCGTACACATTTCTGTCCTGCCAGAGGCTTCTTCCGTAAGCCGCAATCACACTGGTTATTAGTGCAAAAAAGATGAGGGCAAGATACCTCTTCATGGTAAAATCTCCACCACGCTTTTTCCGGCGATTTTTCCGGTAAGCCTTTTTGCGTGTGCCGTTTTTACAAATACTCTGTCACCTTTTTTACCGTCGGAAAGCGCGGTTCCGAAGGTGCGCACGGTAATTCCCTTATGACGCAGAACCACATCTACTCTGTCACCATGTAGTACACTGGTGGCACTATCCGCTTCCGCGGTTTCCTTTGATGTTTGCGGCGTGATGCGCACCGCGCTTCCAAAGACGCGTACTATCAACGCCGGGTGCGTCGAATTCAAAAGCGCACGTATTTCCGATGCTTCAAGGTATCCGTCATTATATAGTTGTTCGGGAATGGCAATTGTTGCAACATCGTTATCTGGATCCGCTTCAATCGTCGCAACATCCCCAAGACAGAGCGCTGACCCGACCCGCACATCCGGATTGAGATATACGCGTATTTCTCCCGGCATCGCTATTGCCGCAGCGCTACACGCTATCAGGATACATGCGCTCCACCATTTCATAGACATTACCGCTTGAGTCCGATTGCGGTCGCAAGCATTGAATCCGATGTCTGAATGGCTTTCGAATTGATTTCATACGCTCTCTGCGCAACAATCATATTCACCATCTCTTCCACGACTTTCACATTCGACATCTCCAAAAATCCCTGATGCGTCTTCGCCATTCCGTTCATGCCGGGCTGACCAGGAATTTCTTCACCGGATGCAGGTGTGGTTTTAAAGAGATTTCCGCCGATTGCCTGAAGCCCCGCGGGATTAACGAAGCGATATATTTCGAGTTGTCCCACGGTGATGGGCTCATCTTCACCGACGATTTTTACCGTAATGCGTCCGTCCTGACTGATGCTCAGTGAATCTGCGATAAAATTTTCGGGCAATATCACCGGCGGTTCAAGAAGGTATCCGTTGGAAGTCACAATCTGGCGGTTGGAATCGATTTTGAACGATCCATCGCGGGTGTAGGCAAACGTGCCGTCGTACAATTGCACCTTAAAGAAACCTTCGCCTTCAAGCGCGATATCGGTGCGGTTTTCCGTCGATTGCAGGCTCCCCTGGCTGAACATGCGTTGCGTGGCCGATGTTCGCACTCCATGCCCCACCTGGATACCTGTGGGAATTTCGGTTATTTCTGTTGCTGGAGTTCCCGCCATAAGCACCGTCTGATAAATCAGATCTTCAAATTCGGCTCTGGTTCGCTTATACCCTGCCGTGTTCACGTTGGAAAGGTTGTTCGATATGGTATCGATATTGAATTGCTGACCTATCATGCCCGACGCAGCGGTCCACAGAGATCTCATCATGGCGTTCACCTCGAAAAAGGAATTGCCGGCTGCACACATCGCGGATTTGAGGCATTTCGCCGGCATTGTATGCCCTCTGTGTTGAGTTTCGGCGAAACTCTGACACCTCTGAAGGAAAAATTATCGTTAGTATTCCCACACAAAGGCATCCGCTCATGAAATCCGTTGAATTATTAGCGTATAAAGGTGAGAAATCTATTGACAAAAATACTCTTAATTGTATATATTATAAAAAAATTATAAATAATGAGGAAGGGGCATTTTACGATATGCTCCTGTTATTTTTCCGAAAAAACTACGTGAAAAGGAGTTATACCATGAAAAAAGTCCTGATTGCAGTGATGGCGGCCGCCGTTGCCATAACCTTTTCATGCCGGAGCACCGATTCCGGCAGTAAATCGGGAGGCAAGCAGCCGCAGAAAGTGCAGGACGGCCCGGGTAAAATTTTCTGGGATGGGGATAATTCACTGAAAGGAACCGGCAACTTCAAAAAAGGTAAGAAAGAAGGTGAATGGACGCTGTATCACCGCTTCAGCGGCGAAAAGATGGCAGTCGGCAATTACAAAGATGATAAACAATCGGGGAAATGGGTATTTTACTACAAAAGCGGCCAGAAGATGACAGAAGGCGAATTCGACGAAGATCAGCGCACAGGCCCTTGGGTAGAATTCCACGAAAAAGGCGAAAAGAAGGCGGAAATGGGGTATATCATTATTAATAAAGTTATTCCGGAATTCAACATGACTGAGCGTCTTGGCGTACTGCATGGCCCCAAAACCACGTATTATCCCTCAGGCAAAGTGCATAAAGAGGAAACCTATCGCGAAGGCGCCCTCACCGGCGTTGCCAAGGAATTTTATGAAGACGGCCGCCCCAAGGAAATCTCTCAATACGATAAAGGCGAGCACAACGGGATGGCCAATACCTGGTGGCCTACCGGCAAAAACAACGAGAAAGGAAGTTATTCCCGCGGAAAGAAAAACGGCCTCTGGTTTTTCTATCATCCAAACGGCATGCTGCATATGAAGGGCGAGTTCAGGGATAACAATCAGGTCGGGCCCTGGATATATCAATCGCCGCTGGGACAGCTCATGAAGGAAGGCAAATTTAAAATTGAAACGGTAGAAGTCCAGAAAAAAGTCCAGACGCGGAGCAATGAAGACGGCTACTGGACGTACT
The DNA here is from genome assembly GCA_937921485.1 of uncultured bacterium. GTDB lineage: Bacteria > Spirochaetota > UBA4802 > UBA4802 > JAGODF01 > DYLV01. Next base: position 4,480 of record CAKZSV010000017.1, on the reverse strand, counting down.
ATCGGCTCAATAATGGTCGAAGCGAGAAAGCGCTTGAAGTGGCGCTCACCAACGGCATGGTCGATCAATCAAAACCCGCAAAGCTCTATGAAAACGGCCGCCTGATGGGCGAAGGCAATTTCATCATGGGACTCATCCGCGGGGTATATGAGATTGTGCAGGACGGCACCGTGAAAGGGACGATGACCAGCTCCACCTACCCGCCCGATGAGTTCGACAAAAAAATAACGTACCGATGGAAGGGCGAATGGGAGCTTCCGAAAAAAAGCGGCGTGTGGAAACACTACTATCCAAATGGGAAACTCAAAGCAGAAGGCGAATACATGATGGACAAAAAGAACGGGGAATGGAAGTTCTATCGTACCGACGGCTCACTCGACGCGGAGCAATCGGGAATGTACCGATTCGACCGGAAAAGCAAGTTTTAAAAGAAACATCGCATCGAATAGAAAGAAAACGCGTGTTATTTTAACACGCGTTTTTTCCTTTTTATTGCTAAGAGCATGGGCGGCGTGACGCACCTCAACGCCATTGAAAACGGCCAGCCAGTGCATGGCGTTATTATTTTACGTGAAGTTTTTTTCATACTCATGAACATCGTGCTTATATACATCTCTTACCGCTACATTCCCGTGCTTATGGAGTTCGACAAACGGACCACGCGCCAGAGACACATCATTGAGGAACAAGCTGAAAAACAAACTGCTATCAATACGACTATAAAAGAAAACATTATGGAACTCGTTGCACAGGTGGATGAACAGAACAGACTCATTGAGCGGTTCAACGAAAAAATGCAGAGCCAGTCCTCTACGTTTGAAGAGATTTCCGCTTCGCTTGAAGAACTGCTCGGCGCGGCGGAAAACATCCACGTTTCCTCAGTTGACCAGCTTAACGGCAATATTAAAATGGAAGAAATTGTAAATGAGTTTAAAAATATAAAGACTGAATCGACGTCAAACCTCCGCGCGGCATACAATGACATCGAGCATATCGTCAACAGGACAAGCCGCTCAAATGAGAATATCCGCGAAGTGGAAAAAACCATTGAGAAGATAAAACAGCAGAGCGGGAAGATTGCCGAAACCGTCAGCATCATCGTGGATATTGCCGACAAAATCAACCTGCTCTCCCTCAACGCGAGCATTGAAGCCGCCCGCGCCGGGGATTACGGCAAAGGCTTCGCGGTGGTTGCCGATGAAATCGGGAAACTCGCGTATCAGACCTCTGAAAGCATCAAAGAAATAGAGGGCGTGCTCCGAGAAAACAGTGCAATTACCGCCGAGGGCGTTTCCGTCATTCAGTCAACGGCGGGCGTCATAAAAGACCTCATCGACGATATGGTTAAAAGCTCGGATAAAATCAAAGTGCTTCAGGAAAGCATTCTGGTGGAAGAGCGATATATTAACATCATCATCGAGCAGATGTTCAAGAACATAGAAATCGCCAAAAACATCGGCATCGGAACTGAGGAGCAGAAGCGGGCCATTGAAGGCTCATCAAAAGCTATTGAGCACGTAAATTTCATCGTGGGGGAAATGGCGGCGGAAATCGAAGAGCTGGCCGCCACTTCAAATAAAATATTTTCCTATTCGACAGAACTATTAAAGAAAGCGCAGCAATCGTAAAAATGCGCGCCCGCCCCGACTCGAACGGGGGACCTGCGGATTCGAAGTCCGACGCTCTATCCAGCTGAGCTACGGGCGCAAAAATATATGATATGTAAGATCGTTATCGCAAGAAGGTATTGTCAAGAATATTTATTTTTTTATGTAATATTTACAATTTTGATTTCCGTGATCTTCGCGAGTTGCGGAAAATCCCTGTCCTTCTGGAGTACGGGCACTTTATGGAGCATTGCATAATATGCTATCATACAGTCATTACTCTTTCGTATTGTTATACCGTTTTTTCGGGCTTTACGGTATATATTCGCAGCACCAATTGCTGCTTCGATTGGATCTGCAACAAGAATTATTAATTCGAGCAGGCTTTCTTTCGCAAGATGATAATCCTTATCGTTTTTAAATCCCTGAAGCAATTCTTGAATTATCATGGGGCAAACACAAACAGGATAATCTTTTATAATGCATTCATAAAGATACTCTGTCTCTTTCGATATGATTCCGTTAAAATAATCTACCCACACAGAAGTATCAACCAGCAACGGTTTCACTCTGTTGCCCTCATGGTATTGAGATCACCCTCCCAGTTAAGCCTTCCACGTAATCCGGCAAGTTTTCTTCGTTTTTTAAGGCTAATTACTTCCTTAAGTGCATATTCCACCACTTTCTTTTTTGTATTCAGCCCGGTAACTTTTATTGCTTCTCTCATGAGAGCATCATCAATATCAATATTGGTCCTCATGTTTGCACTCCTGTGTATCATTATAAGGGAACTTCCAAAAACCATGTATAAGGATGTTCCCCTGTGGGCACAATACATAGGTAAAAACCGCTTTCTTTGATGCTCATTTTAAGGATGAAAGCGGTTTTTTGAGGTGCCCATAATCTATACACAAAAATATAATATTTTTTACACACCGTCAAGAAAATTATAGGGCATCGCAATTTTTACGGATGCCCTATCGTTTGGAACATTCTCTGATGGGTGGCTGACGGGGCTCGAACCCGCGACAACAGGAGCCACAATCCTGGGCTCTGCCAACTGAGCTACAGCCACCGGAAACGCATACCAGTAAACTTGAGCGCATAAAAAATGTCAATTGAATATTTTAGGGATTTACAAAGCCTTATTGTGTTTTTTTTGTTGACGCAACTGATTTTTTTTTATATCTTTTCGATTATTATCAATAGTTAGTTATAGAAAATTAAACTATCACAACATCAATCGAAGAATGCCTTGAAGGAATAATAAGGAGTATCAGTAATAATCTGGAGGAATATTATGAAACGAAATCTTTCAGTCATAACGTTAATTGCATCTTTTGCTGCATTGTTATTCTGCGGCACTCCCCGCGTTCAGGAACTTACGGGACGGGTGACATTCGCAAGCGGCGAGGTGCTCCAGAACGGTAAAGCGTGCGAATTCGGTGCGGTGGTGAAAGCCGGTGATACCATCGCAACAGGCGCAAAATCCGCAGCCGTCGTGCAGTTTGGCGAATCATCGATTATCAGCATAAAAGAGAACTCGAGCTTTACTGTTGACGCGCTTGCGATTTCAAAAGACGGCGATACCATCACCATCAAACAAAAAATCGGTTCCTCATTCAATAAAATCGTAAAGAAAGGCACCAACTATTCGCTCATGACGCCGACTTCGGTTGCTGCGGTGCGCGGTACAAGCTTTATCTGTTTTGTGAGCGATAAGAGAAGCGCCATCAAGCTTTCATCCGGGCGGGTAAAAATCATTCCAATTATTCAGGGAAGCGCAAAAGAAGACGCATCGGTTGAAATCGATGCCGGCAAAAAAATTGAAATCACCGAAACAGCTATCGGCGCACCGGCAGAACTCACAAAGAAAGAACAAACCGAGCTTTCGGGACTCGATAAAATCGCCATGATTCCCAATATCCAGAAAGAAGGCACCATTGAAGAGCTTAAAAAGAAACCGGAAGCCGAACGCCCGGTGATTGTGCCGGTGGAGATTTTACCCGTGCTTGAGATTTCGGAAACAGAGACCGAAGCAAAAACACCCATCACCCTTAAAGATATCGAACGCCGCTACGGCTCGCTTTCAGTTGTTGAAACCACCGACGGCAAAACCTACACCGGAGCGTTTTACCAGGAAGGCGGCAACATGAAAGTGTTCACCACCGAGGGCACCATCACCATCCCTTCATCGAAGATATCGAGCGTCTCGCGATACAGGGGTGAAGTGAAATAGCAAAATTGCAATACCCTGGAAGGAATTTCATATAATGAAAAAAATTATAATGGCAGTGGTTGTCTGCGCCGCGTGCGCAGGCACTTTTTTATTAGCGCAGGAACCCCAGGAACAGCTTGCGGAAGTGCTGGTGCTGCCCTTCGCGAATGAAACCGGCAAAAAAGAATATGAATGGCTTTCAAAGAATATTCCCGGCGCAGTTGTAGATTCGATGAAAGAAAAGTTCCGTTTCAACCTCATGACGCGCGACCGCTTCGAAGAGATTGTGGTGCTTTCCAAAACAAAAGAACCTGTGTTGTTCCGCCCGCATACCGACGAGAAGGAAATTGTTAAGATTTCAAAAGTTGTGAACGCCGACATCATCATATACGGCAAGTACGCATACAATAAGGCCGATAAAACCATCGATGTGAACGCGTTCATCTATCATCGCTCGCGGCAAAAAACTACCGGCAACATCGACATGAACACGCCCGTCACCAGCGAAATGTTCAAGCTGGTGGACAACGTCGCTGATTCGGTGATTGCGCACATCGCCGTGGTGGCAAAAGAAGATGCGGAAGCGGCGAAAAAATCCGGTGAGACCATCGCGCAGGAGCTGAAAACGCAAGGAAAGAAAGATGATAAAATCACC
>CAKZSV010000016.1 GCA_937921485.1 uncultured bacterium | reverse complement strand
TATCCGCATCTTCACGCGATGCTTTGTAATCTTTTCGCCGGTTTCTGTATCAATGCGCTTCTGATACTCAATGCGGCCATCCGGGCGATAATAGTTTTCACTGTCCTTCAGCATCATGCGCATGGCAAGCACGAGCAGCTCCTCTTGGGGACGCTTCGTCTTGTCTTCTGCCTCAGCAAGCAGTGCAATAACGTCCTCGCACATCACGTAGGTGGTGTCGATATTCATAGCTTCCTCCTTGAATAAAATATCCTTCTACCCATTAATACGATGAAAATGCTTCTGCCAAAAATTTTTTTTATACATCATCGGGAAAATTTTAAAATCGTATCATGTGGCGTTGCGTATACAAAGAGAGGGAAATCGACAATTACATAAGATGCGCACCATTATCATAAACTGGCGGCAAGGCGTGCTACGCTTCATAGTAAACAACAAAAAGGAACGGGGTTTACCCGCTCCTTGAATTACGATAATTACCTCGCCCTTACTTCGATTATTTTCAATGTTGGAATTTTGATATTGCATGTTGCATTTTTACAAAAGCATTTATTAACATTATATAATCTTAGTGCATGTTAAATGCACTAAGATTATTACATAATTAAAATGCGGTGCTCCTGCTGGCCATTTGCATCTTTGTGAAATACTTTATCAAGCTTTTAACGAAACGTTTCCCATGGTTTCATCTCATTCAACTGCGCAATACGCGCTGGTTTCTTTGTAATGTCTTCGCTTCGGTCATGATATTCGAATAATGAACAATGGCGCCTTTTTCTTATTGCTGTCATCCAATTTACCTCACTATTTAATAATTTTTTTAACAGCAATAATATATCACATATTTTTTTTAAGCTTTTTTGAGTTTTTAGAGGTGCCGCATGCTTGAAAATCACTCCAGCCAGAAAAAATAATGGGCAGATATGGTTTTCCGCCTGGTTAGTTTATCAAACCGCTACGCATTCGCCTACCCCAGCAGATTCATCTCTCCCCAGAGCAGCGCATCATGCACTATAGCACCATCTGCCACATTCGCTCCTGGCAGCAGCACCGATTGCACAATCCGCGCACCTTTCGAAATAACGGTTCGGGCTCCGACAACGGATTTTTCGACAACCGCATCCGGATGAACCGACGCCCGGGGTGATATAGGTGTTATCGAAATGCCGAGAGGCTCCAAAAGCTTCGATGCCACCGCTTTACAATCGAGCATGGCCATGTTTGCGCGATATAAGTTCTCTGCTGTTCCAATATCGTGCCAGTATCCCCGATGCACAAAATAGTTCAGCGCATTTCGCTGTACGAATTCAATATAGGCGGTATACACGATGGTCGAAAATTCCGGTTTTAAATATGTAAATATTTCAGGGCTCAGCACGGCCGCGCCTGTGTACACAAACCCCGAATCAAGGCCGGTTCCAAGGAAGTTTTTAAAATCCACAACATGATCATCCCTCACCCCGACCGGCCCAATTGAAGCCGAGTTCGGGTGGGGATACAGCACCACCGTGGCTTTCGAATTTCTTTGCCGATGAAATGCTAAAAGCGCATTGATATCCAGATCCATCACCACATCGCCGTTGAGAACAAGGAATTCATCGTCCCCCAGCAATGATTCACATTGTTTCAACCCGCCGCCGGTTCCAAGAATTTCTTTCTCAAAGGAAAATGCCACATTGAAACCAAACGATGCGTGATCTTCAAAATATTGCTCAATAGCGTTTCCGAGATGATGCAGATTGCATACCACCTCGCGAATACCTGCTCTTTTCAGCAGTGCAAGCGGCCATTCAATGGCGGGACGATTGAGGACACAAACAAGAGGTTTGGGAATCGTATCGGTCACGGGCTTCAGGCGTTCACCGTAGCCGGCGGTAAAAATAAATGCCTTCACGGCTCGCTCCGCAGGCAGTCAAGAATGATGCGCGCCGGCCGGGAAATTTCATCCTCGAAGTTAGTGTATGTTGCAAGATAGCCGATGGTGCGGTCGATGTACTGCCGATAGATGTGTTTTCCGCGCCTCGCAATCTGATAGCCAAACGTTCCAAGCGCCTTCACGTTTCTTTGAAATGCCGAAAGATGGAATAAATATTCAAATTCATCACGGCCAAGCGCGTGAATGCCGCTTTTTAGTGATGCATCATAATAATATTTTTTTAGATGCTCGAACGCATCATCGGATAGCGTTACGTAGGAATCGCGAAGAAGCGATACAGGGTCGTAGAGCGGAAGCCCCATGCGCGCATCCTGAAAATCTATCACAAGGAATCCCTCGTCACGCATTAAAATATTTCTTGCATGATAATCCCGATGGCAGAGCACGAAAAGGTCGTTGCGCTGAAGCAGTTTCGAAATTGCCATAAAACACGAGCGAAGTTCTTTTTGTAGTTTTTCAGAAAGCTGTACATTAAAAAAGCCTTCCAGTGCATGCTCCAGAAAAAAGGAAAATTCGAAATTGAGCTTCTCTTCGTCAAAAAAAAGCGAGAAAGGAATTGAACCGTCGTCGGCGATACGCTGAATAGAGATAATTATATCTATGAGTTTTTCATACAGAGAACACAGCACATCATCAGGTGTTCCTTCTACATAATCTTCCAGAAGCAAATCTCCGCCATCTTCCTGCAAGATAAGCCCGCGCGCAGAATCATGGCGATATACTTTCGGAACGGGGATGGCATGGCGCGCAAAGAGTGTATGCACCTGCAGAAACGGATACCCGGAGGGATCGCATCCCGCGAACGCGGGATCATGGCATACGATGCAGGTTCGATCCGCATGCTGTACGCGAAAATATTGCCGGGTGGAAGCATCGCCCGCAAGCATCTCGCAGAAATCGCAATTCCCGAGCGATTCCCGGCAGAAGTCTTCAATTATTTCATGCGCTGATTCCTTCATCGTGCAAATAATGAGCCGGGGCGCATCGCGCCCCGGCCGGGGGGACAGAGCATATTAATCCTGAGATCGGCGAAGGAACGCCGGTATTTCCAGATCATCCTTCGCGCTTTCGAAAAACCGCTGGCTATCATAATCGGGCCTGAAGGTTCGGCCAACCGCAGCCACCCTGCGCCGGGGCTCTCCCGCGCTTTCCTTGTTCTCCACAAGTTTCAGCGTCGCGCCCGTGCGGCGATCAAGATCCGCATCGCTCCCTTTCACCAGCATATTCTTTTTCCTGTCGAAACCGGTCGCGATGACGGTAACCCTGACTTTATCGTCGAGCGCGGGATCGATGGTGGTACCGAAAATGATATTCGCTTCTGGATCCACCTGCTTCGTGACGAGATCGTTCACCTCATTCACTTCGTGCAGAGAAAGATCGTTTCCGCCCGCAATATTGATGAGGACCGCCTTGGCGCCATGGATGCTCGTTTCTTCAAGAAGCGGGCTGTTAATGGCCATCTGGGTCGCCTCAATTGCCTTATTTTCGCCGAAGCCCAGACCCACACCCATAAGCGCATCGCCGGTTTCTTTCATCACCGTGCGCACATCGGCAAAATCTACGTTCACCAGGCCCGTGACCATAATGATGTCGGAAATGCCCTGAACGCCCTGGCGAAGAATATCGTCGGCAAGTTTGAACGCATCGTCAATCGGCGTTTTACGGTCGATAATTTTAAGTAAAAGATCGTTGGGAATCGTGATGAGCGTATCGACCTTTTCTTTTATATTTGCGATTCCCTGTTCCGCCTGAGTCATGCGGCGCCTTCCTTCCACGCGGAACGGCTTGGTCACCACGCCGACCACAAGCGCACCCTGCTCCTTCGCAATTTCGGCGACAATCGGCGCTGCGCCCGTTCCGGTACCGCCTCCCATGCCGGCCGTGATGAAGACCATGTCGGCCCCTTTGAGGGCTTTTGTTATCTTATCGCGGTCTTCGTTCGCGGCTTCGCGCCCCACTTCCGGATCGGCTCCCGCGCCAAGCCCCCTTGTGAGCTTGCAGCCAATCTGGATTTTTTCCCTGGCAAGAGAGCTCTTAAGCTGCTGCGCATCGGTGTTGACGACAATAAACTCGACGCCTTCCATTCCGGTCGCAATCATGCGATTCACCGCATTGGTACCGGCGCCCCCCACGCCGACCACCTTGATGATGGTGGTCAATTCCTTCTCTTCTTCCATCCTGAACATACGGTCCCCCCATTTCGGTAAAATTGTGCTTAGTCTTATGTCACATCAAATAATAAAAAATTTACAAGTACTGCTCGAGCCATTTAAAAATGCGCGTTCCGATACTCTTGATGCCGCCCTTCCTTTCCTGCATCTTCCCTGCCCTGAATATTTCCTTGAGAATGCCGTACTTCACCAGTCCCACCCCGTGGGAAAATTGCGGCGTGGAGACTTCGTCTTTCAGCCCTGCAATATCGCGGGGAACAGCGATGCGCACCGGTAAATTGAACACGCGTTCCGCTATCTCAACGCATCCGTCGAGCATGCTCCCCCCGCCGGTGAGCACAATACCTGCCGCGAGAAGCTCTTTCTTGCCGCTTGCGGTCAGCTCACGGTCGATCATCTCCATGATCTCCATCATCCTCGGCTCGATGATCTGTGCGAGTTCCTGCCGGAAAAGCCTTCGCGGCGCCCGTCCGCCGACCGACGGCACTTCAATCGTTTCCGAGGCATCGACCAGATCCACCGCCGCGCACCCGTGCTTCTTTTTAATGACTTCCGCAGCCTCAAGCGGAGTCATCAGCCCGATGGAAATATCGTTGGTAACATGAATGCCGCCCACCGGAAGCACCGAGGAATGCGCCACTCCTCCTTCGATGAACACCATAATATCGCTCGTGCCGCCCCCCACATCGATGAGCGCCACGCCCAGATCTTTCTCGTCCTGCGTGAGGCATGCCTCCGATGAAGCAAGCGGCGAAAAAATCACATCGGAACACTGGAATCCCGCCTTATGCACGGATTTAATGACATTCTGAATGCTCGTCGTTGCAGCCGTGATGATGTGCACTTCCGCTTCGAGCCGCACGCCGCTCATCCCGATGGGGTCTTTGATACCGCTCTGATCGTCCACCGCAAATTCCTTTGAAAGCACATGTACAATTTCTCTGTCGGCGGGTACCTTGATCGCCTGGGCTGCCTCGAAGACGCGCTTCACTTCGGCGGCATTGACAAGCCGGCTTCTGTTCGATATTGCCACAACCCCTCGCTGATTCTCGCCTTTCACATGAACGCCGGTGATGCCCACATACACCGAACTCACTTCGCACCCCGCCATGAGTTCCGCGTCTTCGATTGATTTGACGATGGAAGCGACGGTGTTGTCGATATTCACAATGACGCCGTTTTTCAGCCCCTTTGACGGCGCAACACCCACGCCCGCGATTTCGATCTGGCCGTGCTCATTGCGAAAGCCGATCACCGCGCAGGTTTTCGTGGTTCCAAGATCAAGCCCCACCACAATGCCTTCCATCATCACGTCTCCCGATTACTTTATCACTCCGAAACCGCTGCCAACCCACAGCGTGCCCGGATAGTATTTTTTCTCGTCAAGTGCCGAAACAATATATTTCAGGGTCGAAAAAGCCGAATCCTGTACAATGATTTTCGTATTTCTCCCTTTGAGGCGAATCTCGTACACGCCATCGGGCCGGAACTTCACTTCGGAAAGCTCCCGGTACAGTTCAGCATGATGTTTCTTTAAAACCGACAAACCTTTGAATAGCTCAATTGCCCGTGCCGAAAGCTTTCCTCCGGGAAGGTCTTCTTCCTGCAACACAACGACCGGCACATCGCTGCGGTGTATGTTCCTCACAGAAACAACTGAAAGCGAATCATCGAGCTCAAACGTGATGGTTTCATTGGCTTTCACCACCGCGCACACATGCGCCGGCTCCCGCTCGGTCACAGTGACGATGAGCTTTTCTTCAAAAACCGCAATCGAGCTTGCGCGCACCATCGCAGTTTTTGCAAGCACTTCTTTCAAAGAAGTCATGTCGATTCGCATCATTTCATTATTCTTCACAAAGCGTACCTGCTCCATTATCTCACGGGGTGAAAGGTACTTCAGCCCTTTGAATTCCACCCTGCGCACATCAACCGTTTCGCCCCACAGCGATACAAATGCCCCAAGAAAGAGTGCACCGGCTATCGAAATGTAGAGAAATCTTCGATGAGCCATCACGCCGTTCCCCTTTCCCGTTTGAGTGCCTTTGCAATCATCGGTCCCGCCTTATAAATATCCCCCGCACCCAGGGTGAGCACCACATCCCCTTCGCGGACTATCTTACTTATATAATCGGGAATTTCTTCAAATTTCGAAATGATTAAAACATCCCTGCCTTCATGCTTTTGAATTGCACTGCGTATAAGGCCGGAATTCACTCCTTCGATGGGCTCCTCCCCGGCCGGATATATTTCCGTGAGAAAGATCTCATCCGCATGCGCAAACGCCGAACCGAAATCGTCCCATAAAAGCTGGGTACGGCTGAAGCGGTGGGGCTGGAATATCACCACAATTCTGCGCCCAAGCTTCGAGAGCGCCTCAAGGGTGGCGCGCACTTCAGTGGGGTGATGGCCGTAATCATCCATGATTGTGATGCTGCCGACCTGCTCGATGCGTTCAAGCCGCCTTCCCACGCCTTTGAATTGCGCGAATCCTTCCCGTATCGTTTCAAAGGAAAGTCCCAGTTCGAGCGAAACGGCAATCACCGCCAATGAATTTACCACATTATGCGTGCCAATAAGCCCCAGCGCAATCGTTCCCTGTTTTTCGCCGCGGTAATACACCTCATAGAGCGTCTTTCCGTCCTGCATTCCGACATTCGCGGCTCTGAAATCAGCACCTTCCGAAAGGCCGTATGTCATAAAAGGGCGCTCCACCTTCGGCAAAAGCTCCGCAATTATCGGATCATCGAGACAGAGGACTGAATATCCATAAAAAGGAATGTTATTAATATACTCAAGAAACGCTTCCTTCAGCCCTTCGAAATATTTATAGTGATCGAGATGGTCTGCGTCGATATTCGTCACAATCGCAATTGAAGGAAGAAGTTTTAAAAAAGACCCGTCTGATTCATCGGCTTCGAACACAAGGTACTGCCCCTGCCCGATGCGCGCATTGGAACCGAAATTGAGCACCTTCCCGCCAACTACTGAAGTGGGGTTGAGCCCTCCGAATTCGAGCACCCACGCAAGCAGAGATGACGTAGTCGTCTTGCCGTGCGTGCCCGCAATGCCGATCCCGTGTTTGAGCCTCACAAGCTCCGCCAGCATCTCCGAGCGATGAATAACCGGGATTTTTCTCTTTTTTGCTTCGAGCAGTTCGGGATTGTTCGGATGAATCGCCGATGAAGTCACCACGACATGATAATCGCCGATGTTTGACGGATAATGGCCGATGAAAATTTTCACGCCAAGCTGCGCCAGCCGCCTGGTCTGCTCCGATTCACGAAGGTCGGAACCGGACACTTCATAGCCCAAATTCACCAGTATCTCTGCGATACCGCTCATGCCGATACCGCCGATGCCGATGAAATGCATTCTTTTCGATTTTCTAAACATGTACGGCTCCTGTTTTTTTCATCACAATTTCGGCAATATCCGCCGCGGCGTTCTTCTTTGCGACAGCAAGCGCGGCCTGCCGCATCCGTTCGAGCTTCATGGGATTATTCAGCAAATCCAGAAGCACCGGCGCAACCTTTTCCGCCGTGGCATCTTCATTTGAAATTTTAATCGCGGCACCAGCCTGGGCGAATTCATCGGCATTGCCATCCTGGTGGTTGTCAGCGGCAAACGGATATGGTATGAGAATTGAGGGCACGCCCATCGCCGCCAGTTCCATCATAACGCCGGCTCCCGCTCTGCTTATAGCGATATCGCTGGCGCGATAGGCCGTCTGAACATTGGCGATAAACGGCGAGAGAAACACCGAGCCCGCAATATCTTCTTCCTGAAGGCGCTTCTTGTAGCTTTCGTATGAAAATTCCCCCGTGCTCCAGATGATGCCCACATCCTTGAATTCGCGCGGATAGGCTTTCTTCAGCCCCACCACCAGTTCGTTTATTTTCACCGCCCCCTGACTGCCGCCGATGGCGAGAATTACTTTCTTGCAGTGCCTCATATTAAATGCCGCACGTGCGCGCTCCCTGTCTTCCGCTTCGAAGATTTTTTTCCGGATAGGATTACCCGTACACAGGAATTTCTTCACCACCGGAAGATGCGTGCGCGCGTTTTCAAACGTAGAGAAGACGGCTTCTGCATAACGGGAAAAATATCTCGTCACTTTTCCCGGCACGGAATTCTGCTCGCAGAGATAGAAGGGCACTTTCTTCCTGCGGGCGGCATACAGCATCGGCGCCGACACATACCCGCCCATGCCTACCACTGCTTCAATTGAGTATTTCTTCAGGATTCTCTTTGAAATAAAAACCGCAAACGCAAACCGAATCGGAAACGCTAAAAGTGCAAACGGATTTTTTCCAAACGGCGGCGCTGAATAATACAGAATATCGCTGCCAGGCTCTTTCACGTATGTAAACCGCGCGTCTTTCCTGCTCATGAGCAGCCGCACGTCAGCTCCCCGCGCTTTACATTCTTCGTACAGCGCGATACCCGGGCTGATATGCCCTCCCGTGCCGCCCGCAACGATGAGTATCCGCATTGTCGTCATAGCGCTTCTTCCCCCGCAAGTTTGACTTCTTCAATTACCGCTTCTCTATAGCGGGATATATTCAAAAGAATGCCGCATGCAATCATCGTCGAAATAAAGGAAGAGCCTCCATAGCTGATGAGGGGAAGAGGAATTCCTGTGGCCGGAAGCCTACCGCTCACTACCGCGATATTAATGAAGGCCTGAATCGACACAAGAAGGGTAAGTCCGACCGCTAAAAGTCTTCCAAACTCGTCGGGCGCATGCAGCGCGATTTTTATACCGCGCAATCCAAAGAGGCAGAAAAGAAACAGCACAAGCGCCGTACCCGCCAGCCCGGCTTCTTCGGCTATGACCGCGAAAATAAAATCGGTATGCGGTTCAGGGAGGCGCTGAATTTTCTGAGTGCCGTTTCCAAGCCCCACTCCGGAAAAGCCTCCCAGCTTAAACGCGATGAACGATTGAATCACATGATAGCCTATCCCGAAACGATGCTCCCATGGATTGAAAAATGCAAGCAAACGCGCTCTGCGGTATGAAACCTGATAGATGAGAAGATAAAACATCGGAACGCTGATAAGCCCAAGCGTCAGAAGATAGGCGAACGGAAACCCTGAAACGAAGAGCATGAGCACCGAAACCAGAAGTATGTTTATGGCAGTGCTGAAATCCGGCTGTAAAAGCACCAGAACAAAGACAATCGCGGTGATGAGCATCGGCACCAGAAGCCGCAGGACATTGCTGATGACGGTTTCATGCTCGGCGGAAAACACCTTGGCAAGATAGATGACAAGGAAGACCTTTACAAACTCGGCAGGCTGAAACGAAAGAGGCCCCATGCCAAGCCAGCGCGCTGAACCCTTGACATTTTTTCCTATTCCCGGCACAAACACAAGGATGAGCGCAAAGAGCAACACAAACAGCATGATTTTGGTATATTTCGCGTACTCACGATAATCGACGCGCTGAAAAAAATACAGCGCTGAAAACCCGAGCGCGCACCAGAGAAATTGGCGCTTCAAAAAGTAAAATGAATCATGAAATACCCGCTGCGCGTACGCCGCGCTGGCGCTGTAGCTCATGGCAAGCCCGATTCCTGCCAGCACGAATATCGTCAGGAATAGCATGAAATCCGGCTCATGAACTCGTCGAGTATCGATGTAGTCTTTCACGTCCATCTGATATCACCCTTTTTGAGTCCTTCAAAAATACTTCTGAACACTTCACCGCGGTGCTCATAGCTTCGAAACATGTCAAACGACGCGCATGCGGGCGAAAGCAGTATCGCATCCCCGGGTCGGCTTGCTTGCATTGCAAGGCGCACCGCATCCTCGAGCGAATCGGCAATGAGCGGGGAAAATGACGCAAATAGTTTCGAAAATTCATTCTTCGACTCGCCCAGAAGCACCAGCGCCCTGATTTTTCCCTCCAATTTTTTCGCAAGCCGGGAATAATCATCGCCCTTCGTGCGCCCGCCCAGAATGAGCACCGCGTTCCCGCGAAAACCTTCAAGCGCCATTTCAACCGCACCAACAGTGGTCGCCTTTGAATCATTAATGAATGTTCTTCCTTCAAACTCGCCGAGCCTTTCCATCCGGTGCGGAAGGCCTGGAAAATCAGCTATAAGACGCGCAATACGTTGCTCATCAATTTCTATGTCCATCCGCCGCAGTATTGCGCACGCCATCAGCATGGCAGCCATTGCGTTGAGGGCGTTGTGGCGCCCGACCAGCTTCATTGCGCGTGTATCTAAAATGCGCTGGACAATCCCATTCCACCGCATATGGATTGCATCGTCGCGCAAAAATGCATCCGCATCATCATCAGCAAGGGAAAAACCGAATTTTTTCGCCCCAACGCTGTCCAAAAATCGCGCGATGCGCGCATCATCACGATAGTACACAAATGCATCATCAGCGGTCTGATTTTTTGCGATGCGCATCTTTGCTGCGGTGTACTCATCCATGTTTGTATATCGGTCCAGATGATCGGGAGTGATATTGAGCATTGCAGCTGCATGCGGACGAAACGCATCGATTGTTTCAAGCTGAAAGGAAGAAAGTTCGATGACGGAAACGGAATTATCGCCGGTTTCATCGACAAGAGAAATGAGCGGAATGCCGATATTGCCACCCACCAGCGTGTGTATGCCAAGCCCGGACAAGACATGCCCCACAAGTGAGGTCGTTGTCGATTTTCCGTCGGTGCCGGTGATGCCCACAATGTACCCTTTCATATAGCGGTAGGCAAGCTCAATTTCCGCAATCACGGGGATTCCTCGTGCTTCCGCTTCGCGGATAAGCGGAATGGTGCGCGGAACGCCGGGGCTTATGACCAGGAAATCAAAGCCTTCGGCAAGAATGTCCGGCGACTGCATTCCTGCAATAATACGGACAGAGGGATTCATCTTCTCTATCACGCTTCCAAGCTCATCCAGAGATTTTATATCATTCCCTGTTACCGCAAAGCCGCGCTGTGCTAAAAAATTACAGGTTGCAAGGCCGGTTCGGTATCCCAGCCCCACCACAACCGCTTTATTTCCTTTTAATTGCAGCATATTTTTTCTATAAAATTTTCAGCGAACTCAAGCCCAATATTGCAAGAATGATTCCAAGAATCCACATCCTCACCACCACTTTCTGCTCCGGCCAGCCCGAAAGCTCGAAGTGATGATGAATCGGCGCCATTTTAAACACGCGCTTGCCGCGCAGCTTAAACGATGCCACCTGAATGATGACCGACAGCGCTTCGATGACGAACACTCCGCCAACCATGAAAAGAAAAATTTCTTTTTTAATCATCACCGCCACAATGCCGATGATTCCGCCCAGCGCAAGCGAACCGGTATCTCCCATGAACACGGAAGCGGGATTGCAGTTAAACCAGAGAAAGCCAATCGTTGCGCCAACCAGCGCCGAGAGAAACACCGTCAGTTCCGCGCTTTCCGGAATATAGGGAATCCGAAGATACTGCGCAATCGGCGCATGTCCGGAAAGATAGGTCATCACGGCAAGGCTTCCGGCCACGGCAATCACCGATCCTGCGGCAAGGCCGTCGAGCCCGTCGGTGAGATTTACCGCGTTCGAGCTTCCCACGATTACGATTGCAGCCAGGACAATCCATGCCCACGAAAGATCTGCCACCGCCTGATTGACAAACGGCACAAAAAGCGTGGTTGCATGGCGCGCGTTTGAAGGATAATAATACAGCATCATCGCGACGCCGAGCGCCACGGAAATCTGCACGGCCATTTTCATCTTCGCGGAAACACCGCCTTTTTTCTTCAGTACTGTTTTAATGTAATCGTCCGCAAAGCCGAGCGCGCCAAGTACAATGGTGGCTGCGAGCAAAATCCAGAGATAATAATTCGTGAAATTCCCCCACATCGCGATGGAAATGATGATGGCACCGAGGATGATGACCCCACCCATGGTGGGCGTGCCCGCTTTCGTTTTATGGCTTTCCGGGCCGAGCGTGCGTATCTGCTCGCCCAGCTTGAGCCGCTGCAGCCATGCGATAACAAAGCGGCCAAATATAAGCACCAGCACCAGCGCGGTCAGCGCGGCGTAGGCCGAGCGGAATGAAATATAGCCAAAGAGGCGTAAAAATGATACATCGCTTTTAAAAGGCAATAACAGATGATACAGCATAATTAGCGTTTACGGACAAGCGCGTCCGTCACCTCCTCCATTTTCATCGATCGTGAACCTTTTATTAACACCACATCACCCTGCTTCACTGTTTTCAGAAGTGCCGCGATCATCTCTTCTTTTTCGGAAAAATCACGCGCATTGTCTGCCGGCATTCCTGCTTCGCATGCACCTTCGATGATGTCGCGCGAAAACTCTCCCCAACTGTAGAGCGCGAAAAATTCATGCCGGGCAACACGCCGCCCAAGTTCCCGATGGTAGCGCGCAGACTCTTTGCCAAGTTCCTTCATATCAGAAAGCACGGCGATTTTTCGGGCATTGGGAAAGATTCTCTCTGCTGAAATCAGCGCGCTTGCAGCGGAAAGGGGATTTGAATTATACGTATCGTTTATCACAGTGAAGCCGCATTCAATAATTTCACTTCGTTTATCCACCGGTTCAATACGCGAAAGCGCCTCTTTCGCCTTTGCGGGCGTCACGCCGAAATCAAGCGCAATTGCAAGCGCAATTAAAAGATTATAGACATTATGCATCCCATACAGCGGCGCGCGGTAGGATTCTCCCCGATACACAATCGCAACTTCATGCGCGCCCGGGGACATTTTTTCCGGCATAATGTCCGCTTTCGCATCGAGCGCGAAGGTTTTCATGCGCACTCCGCGCTCGCGCGCCGCTTCCTCCACGATTTCAACATGGGGCGAATCAGCATTTACATAAAGAAGGGAATCAGGCTTCATCCCGCATATAATCTCCGCTTTCGCTTTTGCCACGTTTTCGACGCTGCCTAAAAACTCAAGATGACCTTCTCCCACGCTCGTGATGATGGCAACATCGGGCTGGACGATATGAGAAAGCCGCGCAATCTCTCCTGCATGATTCATGCCCATTTCAATGACAGCAAAGGCATGGTCGGCGCTGAGCCCCAGAAGCGCATGCGGAACGCCGATTTCATTATTAAAATTCTTTTCGTTCTTATGGCACCGATATGAGGACGAGAGAAGCGCCCATAAAAGCTCTTTTGTGGTGGTCTTGCCGTTGGTGCCCGTAATGCCGATCACCTTCGCGGGCATCATCATGCGATGCGTCCGCGCAATCGCGCCGTATGCTGAAAGAGAGCTATCGCACAATATTGCCGCCACTTTATACCGTAAAGCAATATCGGTAAAGCCATCTCTCTCAGTAAGAAAACCAATGATTTTTCTGCTGCTGACAAGTTCTGCGATAAAATCATGGCCATCGAATTTTACACCTTTAATCGGTACAAAAACGCAATCGTCATCGAGATCGCGTGAATCGGTGGTGATTGATTTCACTCTGCGCGATGGATCCCCCGAAAGGAGAATTCCGCCGCTGACGCGCGCAATCTCACCGATCGTGGAAAGGTACGGCGCTTTCATCTCCCCTCCCGTGCCGCGATGAATTCGCGAGCCGTTTCACGGTCATCGAAGTGGCGCTTTTCGCTCCCAAAAATCTGATAGTCCTCATGGCCCTTGCCCGCGATGACCACAATATCTCCTTCCTTTGCAGCATCAATCGCGCGTTCGATTGCCTTTCTCCTGTCGATTTCTATTTCATAGTTTTTCGATTCTATCCCGGCAACGATATCGTCGATGATCGCTTCCGGATTTTCCTTGCGGGGATTATCGCTGGTGATAATCGCCAGATCGGAAAGCCCGGCGGCGGCTTTGCCCATCAGAGGGCGTTTGCTTTTGTCACGATTGCCGCCGCAACCGAAAACGGTGATAATCCGAGATGGTGAAAGCTCACGCACCGAAAGCAAAAGCTTGCGAAGCGCATCATCCGTATGCGCGTAATCCACGATGACATGAAATCCGAGCTTTGACGACAGGCGATCAAAGCGTCCGGGAACATTGTTAAGCTGTGAAAGTCCCTCACGTATCGCGTGATGCGGAATCTGGAGAGAATGCGCGGCAGCAAGCGCAATGAGCGAGTTGTACACATTGAACCGACCGCCGAGAGAAAGCGCCACATGCATCTTGCCATCGGGAAGGCAGACCTCATACGAAACACCTCCGATGGTGTTGACGATGCTTTTTTCATTCACCCGAAAGTCTGCATCCTCATCAAGGCCAATACCAAAAACAGGGTAATTCCATTGTTCTTTACCGGAAAAAATTTCTTTTCCATAAGGGTCGTCGATATTCACAATGCCGGCTTTATTATTCTTCGCACTCTTTTCAACTAAGGAAAATATTCTTTTTTTCGCAGCAAAATAGCGGTCAAAATCGCCATGGAAATCGAGATGATCCCTCGTGAGATTGGTAAACGCCGCAATGTTGAAATCGATGTCATCAGCGCGGGACAGTTCCAACCCGTGAGAGGAAACTTCCATTATGAGACAATCCACTCCGTCGGATGCCATTCGGGCGATGAGTTCCTGCAAATCGCGCGATTCCGGCGTGGTATTCGGCGACGCTTCGCGTCGCCCCCTCCATCGATAATCCACAGTGCCGATGACTCCGGGTGATAATCCCGCAGCTTTCGCAATCGATTCTAACATATAGGTGGTTGATGTTTTGCCGTTGGTTCCTGTGATGCCGATTACCCGCATGGAGCGCGAGGGATATCCGAAAAACGAAGCGGCTATTTTCGAAAGCGCCTTTCTTGTATCATCGGAAACGATAATCGAAGTTCCTGAATTTCTGAGTTCGTCAAATTCCGCCACACGGCTTCGGGAAATCACCACGGCAGAGGCGCCGCTTGTAATTGCGGTTTTGATGAAATTGTGGCCATCGGAAGAAAAGCCCTCGATCGCGACAAAGAGCGAAAGGTTGCGAACCTTCCTGGAATCGTATTCAATAGATAGCACAGCCGCATCGCCCCTGCCGGCAATGAGCTCCAACATGCCGGAAGATTCACCGATCAGCTTTTCAACGGTAAGATGACGAGGTGCAGATTCCATTGACATCATTGTCCTTTTTTCGCTGCAATAACCACCTGCATATTCAACGGCGATATTCTCTTCATTCCACGCCCAAGCGCGATTTCCTCAACCACATCGATACTTCTTCGCCTTTCGATCTCGTACAGAAGCCTGTCGTGTTCCTTGAAAAGTTCCCGTTCCTTTTTCACCCGATCCCTGCATTCCATCCGGATTTTCATCATCGAAATGTTCTGCCACACGTAGAGAACCACAAACAGCATCACCAGAAAAGCAACAAACGCGAAATGAACGGAATTTCCGTTTCTCATTATAATTTCTCCGCTACCCGCAAACGCGCGCTGCGCGCCCGCTTATTATTCCTTATTTCCTCTTCGCCGGGCACAACCGGTTTTTTCGTCAGGATTGAAATCCGCGGAACACCCTTACAGCGACATTGCTCCTCCCGGCACGTGCAGCCCCGGGCAGCCCGCCTGAACTCGTTTTTCACGATTCGATCTTCCAGAGAATGAAAGGAAATCGCGCAAATCCTTCCCCCCGGCGCAAGGATCCCGATTGCCGCCGGCAGCGATTTCGTAATTGCCGAAAGTTCATCGTTCACGGCAATCCGCAGCGCCTGAAACACTCTTGTGGCGGGATGGATATTCCTGACATGATACCGCGCGGGAATCGCGCGTAACACCAGTTCTGCAAGCTCGCGCGAAGTCTTGATTGATGTATCGCGACGCGCCCGGCAAATGAATTGCGCAATTCTTTTCGCCCAACGCTCCTGACCATAATCGGCAATGATTTCTGTCAACTCCATTTCCGATGCATGGTTGATGATATCACCGGCGCTCATTTTGCTTTCTCCGTCCAGGCGCATATCAAGCGGCTCATCATCCCTGAAGCTGAAACCGCGGCCGCTTCTTTCAAAATGAAAAGACGATATGCCGAAATCGTACAGGAATGCGTGAACATCCATTTTTCTGGAAAGATAATCTTCAACTGTTTTGAAATTCGCATTGATAAATGTAATCCTGCCGCCATAACTGGAAAGTCGCTCCTGCGCAATTTTCAAAATTTCGGGATCGCGTTCGAATGCCACAATATTCACTCCGGGAAATTCATCAAGCATGAGCCGGGAATGCCCTCCTTCTCCCAGCGTGCAGTCCACAAACACGCCTCCTTTGACCGCAACCGGCTCAAGAAAAAAACGCAATTCATTCCACATCACCGGGACATGAGAATATTCCATTCAAACCCCTGATAACTACAACTAACATCATTTGAATTATGTCGCATTGCAAAAACGAAAAAAATATTTATTCACTATTAAAAACCAAGATCTTTCGCAAACGCGCTGAGCTTTTCGCCGCCCGGCTTGTACTGATTGTAGGTCTCGGTATCCCAGATTTCAATTCTATTGTATAACCCGAGCACCGTTACCTCTTTTTTAATGCCTGCGTGCTCTTTTAGGTGGGGCGGAATGATGATTCTCCCCTGCTTATCCAGCTCGCAATCGAAAGCACCGCCCACAAAATACCGTACCATCATGGCGTTCTGACCACCGGATTCCGTCGCGCTGATGAGGCGTTTTTTCACGAACTCAGCCCAGTCCTCTTCGCGGTATGCCATAATGTATTTTTCAAACCCATAGGTGACAATGAGCTTATTGATAATGGCATCCTCGCCGAAAGCCTTTCGAAGCTTGATCGGCACCGCCATTCTCCCCTTTTCATCGAGAGAGGGATGATATTCCCCCATAAACATGGACAAATCCCCTTCTTGTGACTTAATTCAACACTCATCCCCACTTTTCCCCACACAACCACATTATGCGACATAAGTCAAGAAAAAATTAGAAGAAAATGGCATATATTTATAATTTTTTATACAGAATTTACTAAACATTTATTTAGATGATATATAAAACCTGATTCATACCATGAAAATCGATATTTCAAATGTAGTATAAATTTTTTATTCCACCTGATGAATCTTTCATGTGATGCGCAATGCGGTAACAGCCGGAAAATACAGTCCGGTTAGCAAAGAAATGATCGCGACAAGGAATTGGGGTTTATCCGAAGTATTCTTCCATGTAATTCGGCGGTACGCCGTACCAGATTTTAATGCAGGTGCCTGTTTCTGTATATTTTTCATGAAGTGACCAGTTTCCGAGGAGATAATTATCCGCAACATCATCATGGTACTTCGCACAATAGTACGCCACCACCTCATCAAGGTAGGTTTCAACGGCGATGGCAATGAGAAGCGAAATCGACATAAAGCAAAACCGCCGCATATCCTGCATCAGCAGATTATCAAACTTTAGTAGTTTCATTTTCACCCGATGCTTTTTTATCGGTTTGCCGTCTTCATCGGTTCTCTTCTGGTATTCAATTGTTCCATCCCATTTTTTCCGAAGCTTCTTAAAATCATGAATCAACATCCGCATTGCCTGGTCGATTAAATCAATTTTATTGCGTCCGGTTTTCTTTTCTGCCTCTTGAAGCTTTGCAATCACGTCTTCGGTCATACAGTAGCTGGTCTTCATGTGCATAGAATACTCCTCCTTGAAATAACATTTCTCTTCAACTATTAATACGATGAAAAGCGGGGGGAGATAAAATTTTTTTTGAGCCACTTAAAAAAATTGCGATTATACTGCGGAATTCAATTTTGTTGATGCATCTTCTCGCAAAACTCTTGCGCCTTTTCAACCATCATCCTATAAATACCATCAAACCCGCCGTTGGACATAATGACCACCACGTTGAGACGCGATGCATCAAAAGAGCCGATTGTATCGCACACAATCGTTTCAACATCATCATACCAACGCGCATCAATACCCAGCGCTTTGCTATCAGCAATCACCTTCTCTATATCGATGCGCTCATCAACCGGAACAACTTCCAGTTTAAAAGGTTTTTTTATAAGCACCATATCCGCGTCCTTAAAAGCCGAAGGAAGCACATCCTGAAAGACGTTGCGGCGGCTCGTGGCAGAACGCGGTTCATATGCGGCGATAATTTTTGAATCCGGAAAACGCTTCCGCAATGAACCAAGCACCTGCGCAATTGCCGTGGGATGATGCGCAAAGTCCTCATAAATCCCAACATTCCTATCTTTGAAGAGCAATTCCTGCCGCCGTTTCACGCCGCGGAATGTTCTCACGCCTTCCGCAATCTTTTCTTCCGATATGCCGATGCGCATTGCCATTGCCGCGGCAGCACAGATGTTCATATAATTGAATTCGCCGAAAAGCGGAGTTTCCAATCGGCATGAGCCGCCGGCATGGCGAAATTCAAGCAGCGCATTTCCATCGCATATTGATTTCTCAGTGCACATAAAATCCGCATTCGTCATTCCAAAACTGTGCGACACCGCCCGGGAAATTTTCATCACCTCGACAAGCGCGGGATATTCACGCGAATAAATAATTTCACCCTTCGATGGCACGGTATTGACAAGCCGGCGAAACCAGAGCTTTATTTCTTCAAGATCGCGGTAAATATCGGCATGATCGAATTCAAGGGAGGTGAATATACAATGCCGCGGCCGATAAAACATGAACTTCGGCACTTTTTCAAAAAAGGCGGAATCGTATTCATCGGCCTCTATGACGAAAAATTTGCCTTTACCCAAAAGGTAATTAGAATTATAGTTAACCGGCACGCCGCCTATAAAAAAAGAGGGGTCTTCTCCAGCAGTTTTCAGTATGTGTGCGAGAAGCGCGGTCGTGGTAGTTTTTCCATGCGTGCCGGCGATAGCGATCACGTCGCGCTGGCGCAAAAAGAAATTCGAAAGCGCCTGAGCCATCGATAGATATGGAATGTTTTCGTTTAACACAAATTCTGCTTCCGGATTGCCGCGGCTGATCGCGTTCCCCACAACAACGAGGCCGGCTTCCCCTATATTTTTCTCGGCAAAACCCTCAGCTACGGGGATACCCCACCCCGCGAGCATATCGCTCATAGGAGGATACACGTGCTCGTCGGAACCCGAGATCTCATAGCCGACTTCCTTCATCATGCCGGCGAGCGAGCCCATTGCCACGCCGCAAATGCCAATAAAATGAATCCTCTTTAGACCTGAAACCTTTTCAAATATTTTATCCGGCATTATCTTCTGTAGCACTCCCCTTCTCTGACAAGTTGTACACGCACTGCGTGCAATGCGCATCCCTCCTGGACGTAATATACTCGTACCGTACCGCACAGCTCAAGCACAGAACGATCGGCAGCACTTCCATCGGCAGCGCAATAAACCGTCCGGGGTGTTATTGAAATCAGAAATTCTCGCCTCCCCCGCTTCACCTCAATCGCGGTATCAGTGAGATGTATCACCACGCCGGTAAAAACACGCTCGCGGCCGGATGCGGCATATACGGCTATCGCCGAAAGCAGCATCAGGGCAGCCAGGAGTACCGAAAAAATTTTTGCTTGCATAATTTCCCTCCCCGTGAAATAATCAGAGCCTTATGCTTCAAGGCTATATTCACATAAAACACTCTAACATTATTTAAGAAAGATTGTCAATGAATTTGCCGCGAACGCATTTTCGGCCATTTTTAATTTTTTGGAGATATCATCGAAAATGTTTGACATTTTCCACATGCCGTAAAACACTACGATAGTGGTCGGCTCAGCCGGGGAAATTTCCCCACGCATATTTTATAAAAGAAAGTTCTGGTCTAAAAATGAAGAACACCATCAAAAAGAAAACTTCTTCAGCCTTTGCGGCAATCACAGTTATCCTTTTCCTCTGCATACCCATTATTTCCTTTTCAAACAACGAGGAATACCGTTGGGGAATCAGCAAAGAAGAAACCATCAAACGGCATTTGCCTTCAGGAAATTATACCAGTTTTTCTCCCGCGGCAAAACCCGAATACGACAATAAAATACTCAGTTTCATCCTGGCGATAAACAGCGATATTAAAGATAAAATAACAATTCTCCGCAGCGAAGGAACTCCGCAGCGCGATTATCTTCTCATCCGCGACAAACTCTATTCGGTGATGGAAAACTATGGAGTGATACCCGCTTCCGACTTCGAGAAGGTAATTTCAAAGCTTTCATCCGAATATAAAACCCCGAACATCCAGAAGGACAAAAATACTGTGACATATTCTTTTTATGGAACAGACACCAAAGTTCTCGTCCTTTCATACGAGAAGCAAAAACTCGTTGATTGCAGAGTGTATCACTACGCGAGCAAGCTTTTCCGGATTTTAATATCAGAATGAGTGCGATAATCGCACCGCGTTTTTAATACTTCTGAAAAATCTGTCAATTGTGCAATTAATTCTTGACAGTAGTCGCTATTATTTTTGTATGTCAATTCATCTAATTCCATTTTATTCAGGTGATACTGTGGCAAACATTAAATCAGCAAAGAAAAGAGCAAAAACCAACGCCAGGCGCAGAATGGATAATCGGCAGGTGAAATCAGCCATCCGCACAACGGCAAAGAAAGCTCTTGCGGCACTCGATCCCGCAAATCCTAATCATGCGAATCTTTCGGAAATTCAAAAAGAATTTGTCAAAACCATTGACTCCGCCGTTCGAAAAGGAGTGATTAAAAAAGAAACTGCCGCGCGGAAAAAATCCCGTCTGGCATTGAAAGTCAACAAACTTCAGGCGCAGGCTTCACAGTCGTAATTGCGCAAACAGCAACCCATATCCTTTGAATGCCGCTCGACACGAGGAGTGTATGACAAAGCAAAAAATCATCGAAAATCTCGTGCAGAAAAGCGGCATTCAGCGAAATGTGGTTCGATATATTGTCGATAATTTTTTGCAGCAGATCATCGAAAGCTGCGAAAGAGGTGAAAAAGTAGAGATACGCGGATTCGGCACGTTTACCCGATGTTCGAGAAAAGGCCGCAACGTTTTTTCACCGATTGCCGGGAAGAAATTGACTCTTCCCCCAAAAAAGGTCATTTCATTCAAAGCAAGCAAAATGACCGAAGAATTACTGGATCCGAATTAAAATACGGGCGCTTAGCTCAGCTGGGAGAGCATCTGCCTTACAAGCAGAGGGTCGGCGGTTCAATCCCGTCAGCGCCCACACAGTATCAGGAATATCTCATTCATCCCCTCCCGCGAAAACGCGCTCCCACTTTGTGCGCGTCTCGCGGAAAGTGCCCTCGCAAATGCTTGCGCGGATATCATCCATAAAGCGCTTCATAAACGCAAGATTGTGATGCGTATTATAGATAAGCGCGGCTATCTCGCCTACTTTGAAAAGATGACGCAGATAGGCTTTCGTGTAGGTTGTGCACACATAACAATCGCATTCCGGATCAACGGGTGAGAAGTCCTTTTCGTAATACGCCGCCTTGATGGTGACGCGCCCCTGAGACGTATAGAGCGTGCCGTTTCGAGCGATGCGGGTTGGCATCACGCAATCGAACATATCCACGCCTTCCGAAATCGCATATACTATTTCGAGCGGACTTCCCACTCCCATCATGTAGCGCGGCTTATGCTCAGGCAAAAGCGGCGCAGTCAGCGAGGTTATGTCACGATACAGCTCTTTCGGCTCTCCCACCGAAAGGCCGCCGATGGCAAAGCCTGAAAAATCAATCGCTGAAAGGCTCTCCGCGCATTCCCTTCTCTGCTCGGGAAAGACGCTTCCCTGCACGATTGCGAAAAGCGCTTGGATATTTCGATCGAAATTATCGCTATAATATTGAAAGGACTTTTCCGCCCACCGAATTGTTCTCTGCATCGCCGCACGCGAATCATCTTCGGAAACCGGGTATGCCGAACATTCGTCGAGCACCATCATCACGTCTGAGCCGATGATGCGCTGAATATCGAGGACGTCTTCCGGAGAAAAAAAATGCTTCGAGCCGTCAAGATGCGAGCGAAACTCCACACCTCGTTCGGATATATTGCACAGATCAGAAAGCGAAAATACCTGAAAGCCGCCGGAATCGGTGAGAATCGGTTTATGAAAATTCATAAACCGGTGAAGCCCTCCTGCTTCCTTCAATACCGCAAGCCCCGGTTTGAGATACAGATGATAGGTGTTTGAAAGCATCATTTCAAAACCGAGCTTTTCTATATCGCCGAGCGGAAGCGCACGAATTGCGCCGCGGGTGGCAACTGGCATAAAAAACGGCGTATGTACTATTCCGCGCGGGAATTCAAGAATGCCCGCACGGGCGTTGCTGCTGGTATCTTTTTTTTCAATGGTAAAATACATGTGTCCTCTTGGGCTTTCACTCCTGAAGGCGGTATTGTCGGATAACAGATTTAAAGCGCTCCTCGCCAAAAATTTCGCGTTCGGGATTTCTGCATTCTATTATGCCGTCGGTATAGAAAATGATGCGATCGCCCCGCCTCAGGGCAATTTCTTTCTCCTCCAACACAGCCGCATTAAACCAGCCGAGCGGTCTCCCCCTCGTCTGAAGGAGAATAAACTCATCACCATGCATTCTGTACAAAAACGGCGGCATGTGACCGGCTGATGAATAGCGAAGCGTGTTGTGCTCCTTATCGATGCGTGCAAAAAATGCTGTCACATAGTTATTTCGTACCGTGGACCGGCATACGATCTCATTTACAGCGGCGAGCACACGGTCTGTCGGCACTTCAAGCGCAAGAGCAATCCCTCTCGTGTCCATTGCTCCCCTGACCATGCCGACATAGTGCCTGGCAAACTCGACGATATCATGTGGAGCAACCCGCAGCATCATGCGGCCGGCCTCTATTTTCGAAAAATCGAGGAGGAAAAGGACCGGGGGGATGAGATATATGTTCAGCCTGGCAACAAATCCTTCCATATAGTTGTCCCTAATATCTACATAGGGTAAATTTTTTACGTATAACGTCATTGTCAACTATAAATGAAAACGGCCTTGCGAAGTGCGCATGATCACACATTAAATATACAAAATGCTTGCAGAATACCCCATGCCATTGGATATTGCAAATCGCGAGGGGGAATATTTCATATTGTAATGCAATTGCATCGATCATCATGTTGCATGCACGATTATAACACAGGAAAACTGCATGATACAATTTTTCAAAAAAATGATATTATTTTTTATCGCGATTGTGCTCATAGCTTCAGCACTGTACTATTTCAATTCAGCCCCCCGGCTCATGCATGATGACATCATCTATATCAATGCTGGCGAAAACCTGCATGCAGTTGCCAGACGGCTTAAAGAGCGCAATCTCATCGAAAGTGAAAAGTTTTTCACGCTCATGTCATCACTTGTAAAAATGACATCAATAAAACCCGGTAAATACCGCATCAGTGCGGGAACAAGCAGCTATCATATCATAAAAAAATTATACAGCGGCGATATTGTCAAAGCGCGGGTGACCATTCCCGAAGGATTCAATATCTATCAGATTGCCGAGCGGCTCGAAAAGCAGGGGGTAACAAAAAAGGACGAATTCCTCTATCACGCATCGAATACCCCCTACCTGCGTTCCATCGGAATCTTAGCGAAAAGCGCGGAAGGGTACCTCTTTCCGGACACCTATATCTTCCCCGAAGACGCGGATCCGAAAACAGTCATAAAAACAATGCACGAAAGGCTGAGCATCGTCCTGGATAAAATTGATCTCGCAAACATGTCGAAGTTCGGTTTCGACCGCCACCGGCTTCTCACCATGGCATCGCTCATTGAAAAAGAGGCAAAGCTTGCTTCGGAGCGGCCGTATATCTCATCGGTATTTCATAACCGCTTGAAAAAGCACATGAAGCTTGATTGCGACCCCACGGTCCGCTACGCGGCAAAGCGGTTCACCGGCCCCATATATCTGGCAGACCTTCGAAATCCTTCACCGTACAATACCTATATCCATTATGGACTTCCCCCAACACCTATATGTTCGCCCGGAAAAGAAGCAATTCTTGCGGCGCTCAATCCCACGCCTTCCGATTACCTCTTTTTCGTGTCCCGCAATGACGGGTCGCATTTTTTTTCGAAAACCATCTTTGAACACAATCGCGCGGTGCAAAAGTATCAGCGCAGCGAGAAAAAAAACAATGCAGCCGCAGAGTAAACGCCCCGCCCTTGTGTCCCCTGCAGGGAATATGGATAAACTCCGATTTGCCGTGCACTATGGTGCGGACGCGGTGTATTTTGGCGGAACAGATTTCAATCTCCGCGCAGGGAGCGGTAACTTTAACACAGAGGAAATCGCCAGCGCGGTCGATTTCTGTGCACAATCCCGCGTACAGGCGATTTTCCTCTTAAACTCGTTTCTTCACGAAGACGACATCGGGCGCGTAAAAGAATATTGTTCATCCATAAAGCATATTCCTTTCCGCGCCATCATGATATCCGACCCGGGGATGCTTTTGCTCATACGCGAAGCAGGCATTAGCGTACCGCTGCATCTTTCAACGCAGATGTCCACGCTCAATCATTACGCCGCACGGTTCTGGCAGGATGCCGGCATTTCGCGGATTGTGCTTGCCCGCGAAGCAACGCTTGAGGAAATCCGCCGCATCCGCGAAGCCATCGACATGGAAATCGAAGTGTTTGTACACGGGGCGCTCTGCATCTCGTACTCCGGGCGCTGCCTGCTCAGCCGCTATTTTACCGGCAGGGACGCCAACGCGGGAGAATGCACCCACCCCTGCCGGTGGAAATATGCAATCATGGAAGAAAATCGGGAAGGCAATCATCTGGACATCATCGAACACGCGCGGGGCACTGAAATTCTCTCATCGAAAGACCTCTGCCTCATTCGCCGCCTGCCCGAATACGCACACGCTAAGGTTGACGCCTTTAAAATCGAAGGCAGAATGAAATCGGTGTACTACACAGCAAATACCGCGCGCGTCTATGCGGAAGCACTGTCGCTGCTTGATAATCACGATGAATTCGCACGCAAACTTCCATTCTGGCGCCGCGAACTAGAACTCATAAGCCACCGGCCCTACACGGAAGACCTTTTCAATGAATTTGAAGGCATGAAAGGGAAAAAATCCGTGCCTACAATTAAAGGCGCGCGCTTTTTAGGCTACGTTGTCGATACAGGGCGCGACGAAACGGAAATTTACATGAGGGTGCACAATCCCATTTCCGCAGGCGACACCATCGAAGCAATCTACCCCATCCTCGATCACGCGGTGCGCGATAGAAAATACCGCGTGTGCGAAATTGCCGATGAAGGTAAAATCGCCACGACCGCGCAATCGGGAAAAATCTACCGCGTTCGTTTCGACGCGCCGGTGCATGAATATGCAATCTTCCGCGAAAAAACGAACTCAATAACCACAGAAAACGATACATAACTCAATATTTTCCTTGACATTGTAGCTACCGGTAGCTACATTTATGATATGCGAACAATTAAAACCGTCGGCGTTAAGGCATTGAAAAATAACCTCAGCGCATATCTCAAGGAAGCACAAAGCGGTACGCTTGTCCTGGTGACCGATCGTGACCGCGTTATCGCTGAACTGCGACACCCTTCAGTGGAAGTGCTCCATCGTGAAAAAGTTGAACTTAAATCTGAATGGATTGAAAAAGGGATGTTGACGATGGCAAAAAAGAGCACGCGCGCACTCCCCGTATCACCAATTGCTCTTCCCGGCGGCACCTCACTACGACTGATTGACGAGGAGCGCGCCGACTGATTCCCGTATATCTCGAGACATCTGCTCTTTTGGCATGGCTTCTGGGAGAACCGGAGGGAAATACCGTGCGTGCTATCCTGAATAAAGCTGAAGCCGTGGTGACCTCAACGCTTTCGATTGTCGAAGCTGAGCGCGCCATCCTGCGGGCTGAGTCGCACGGACTTATTAAACCTTCAGAGCGACAACGCCTGCGCGGCATGCTTACAAACGCGCAAAGAGGATGGTCGCTTTTAGAAATAACCCACTCAGTGAGAAATCGCGCATCACTCCCATTCCCGGTAGAGCCAGTACCTACCTTAGATGCCATACACCTGGCTACTGCGCTTGAATTTCTCCTCATCTATCCCGATATCGCAATTCTCACGTTCGACAAACGGATAGCGGACAATATCGCTCCGCTTGGTTTTGTAAACGCACTTTTAAAGTAAGGGAACTTCTAATAACCATTATAAGGATGTTCCCTTGTGGGCACACTATATAGGTAAAAACCGCTTTCTTTTGATGCTAATTGTAAGGATGAAAGCGGTTTTTAGAGATATCCATGTTATCACCCCATCATCTTTATCACGAAATCGATTGCCGCGCGCGTTTCGGGATTGAAGAAACAGTTGAAGCCGTCTTTCCAGTTTGAATTTTCAAGATAATGCTTCATCCGGTCATAGATGGGCCGGCGAAGCCCGAGCTTCAGCATGCCGAAAGCCTTGCCGGGATTATCATACCATTTCGTCACGATTTCTTTCGCGCGCGGTAAAAGCCTGTCTTCTTCGGCAAGTTCGTCCACAATGCCGAGTTTCAATGCATCCTCCACGCCATAGCGCTCGCCATTGTACATGATATCGCGGAATTTTTTCGCGCTGTCCCACCCGAACTGCATGATTTCCGACTGCACCACGGAAAGCCCAAGGCCGATTTTTATTTCGGTCATGCCGAGCTGAATTTTCGGATGTTTTTTTGCCACGCGATAATCGCACGCGGTGGCCAGAATAAGCCCGCCCGCCATGGCCGCCCCGTTTATGGCCGCCACCGTGGGCTTGGTGCACATGAAAAATTCCATAAAAACAGGTTCGGCCCATTGTTCAAAAAAATCCGTGACTTCTTTGAGGTCCTTAAACCCCATAAAGGTGGGCAGGTCAAACCCCGATGAAAAAACCCTACCCTGTCCCGTGAGCACAATGCCTTTTATAGAAGGATCAGAGTTTGTTTTCTGGACCGCTTCCCGCAATTGCTGCAGCGTTTCAAGCGTAATGGAGTTGTACTTGCCATTGCAGAATTCCGCTAAAAGCACGCCGTCTTCAATTTTTGTCGTTATCATATTATCTCTCCGTGATGAATTAAATACTATACCGTACACCCGCATACAGCCTGGAAAAAACGACGAAATGTGTCAAGAGTATTGCGGAAAGGCCACTTCGCTCCCAGGCGGGGTCAGAGCACCATTTCGCGCGGGGTCAGAGCATCATATCCTTGCTCCTACCGGGTGGGGTCAGAGCCCCAAAACCCGCAAAATAACCCTTGACATTTAAATCGTTATCAATTTATATGCGTTTTATGCTTCACACGGGTTATGGGTTGATGATATAGTATCCAGATAAAATCCAAAAGGAGGTCGTGTACATGGATAACAGACCGCTTCGATGGTATCATCTCATAGCGTACGGCGTGGGCGATTTTTACGGCGGCGGTTCATTTCTCATCATAAGCCTTCTTTTCATGTTCTTTCTCACCGACATTGTCGGGCTTCCTCCCGCGCTTGCAGGCCTGGTGATGCTTCCCGGAAAAATATGGGATGCCATTTCCGACCCGCTGATGGGCTATCTTTCCGACCGCACGAAAAGCCGCTTCGGCCGTCGCAGAATTTATTTTCTCGCAGGCATGCTGCCGGTAGCGCTTACGTTTATCATGCTGTGGGTGGCCGTGCGGTTCGATAACATCTATCTTTCTTTCCTGTATTATGTAACCGCCTTCATTCTTTTCCGCACCGCGTTCACCATGGTCATGGTGCCCTATTCCGCTTTGAATGCCGAAATGACCTGCGATTACAAAAGCCGGATGCGGCTCTCTGGCGCGCGCATGATGTGCTCTCAGTTTTCATCGCTGGTAAGCGCTGTGGTGCCCAAACTTATCATCGATACCTATTTCGCGCACAATAAAGCCGAAGGCTTTCTGGTGATGTCGGTCATCTTCGGCATCTTTTACATGATTCCCTGGATCATCGTCTTCCACGGCACATGGGAGATGGAATCCTGCGAGTCTGCTCCTTCGCTTACTATTTCCGGCTTTTTCTCGGAACTTTTTTCCATGCGACACAATCGCTCGTTTCGCCTGCACATGGGAATGTACATCGCTTCGTATATGGCGATGGATGTACTCATGGCGCTTTTTATTTATTATCTCACGTATTATATTGGCAATGAAAAGCTCTTTGCCACCTGCGTCGGCGCGATGCTTCTGGCCCAGGTTTCAATGCTTCCGGTATATGTTTACATCTCCAATAAAAAAGGCAAGGGATTTGCCTACATCGTCGGACTGTGCATCTGGGGAGTTGGGCTTATCCTCACTGCATTTTTCAACAAAGAAACATCGCCTTACCTCATCATTGCCGTATCGGGACTCATGGGCATCGGACTTTCGGCCGGCACCATGGTGCCCTGGGCAATTCTTCCTTCGGTGACCGATGTCGATGAGATGATTACCGGCAAAAAGCGCGCGGGCTCCTACGCGGGCGCGATGACCTTCATCCGTAAAATCGTCAACGCGCTGACAATTTTCTTCATCGGCATAATGCTCGACATCATCGGCTATCAAAAGCCTGTTATTGAGATTATCGACGGTATCAGCCGCTCTATCAACCAGCCGCAGGCGGAAACCACGCTTTTCTGGCTCCGCATCCTTTTCTTCTCCCTGCCGCTTCTGCTCATTGTACTCGGCATCATCATCGCGCGGAAATTCAATATCACGCCCGAAACGCATGCCGTGCTCATCGCAGAAATCGAGCGGCTGAAAAGCGGCGGAAAGAAAAGCGAGGTTGACAGCCGCACCCGTGCCGTATGCGAAGAGCTTACGGGACAATCATACGAACGCTTGATGAATACATAAACGAGGTACCACCATGAAACAGCACATCACGCTTGGCATCGTCTGCCTGGCACGTAAAACCTTCGACTACCATGCCGCGGGCGAGATTTTCAACCGGATAAAAAAAGACCTTGCAACATTACCCAGCGCGGAATGCGCCATCTGGCCGGAGCTTGTCATCGAAATTGACGATGCAAAAAAGGCTGCGCGTTTCCTTTCAGAAAAACACATCGATGGGCTGGTCTGCATAAGCGGCACATTCCACCTTGGCCATCTGCTGCTTGAACTAAAGAAAGCTCTACCCCAGCCCGTGCTTCTGTGGGGACTTCCCGAGCTTCCCTACGATGGGGGGAAAATCCGGCTCAATTCCGTCTGCGGCGTGAATTTGAATGCGTCCAACCTCTACAAAGCAGGCGTGCGCAATTATCATGCCATTGTGTCGCGCTCAATAGATACCGACTGGGTCGATGCGATTCGCGTGCGAAAAGCGCTTTCGTCGGCGCATATCGGCATTGCGGGATTCCGCGCACACGGTTTTTTCAATCTGAGCGTGCGCGACCTTGAAGCATACGCGCGCTTCGGCGTGCTCATCGACCACTACGAGCTTTTGGATGTGTACGAACAGCCTGTTTCCGAAAGTGAGGTATCGCGCTGGAATGATATTGTGCAAAAGACCTTCGATACGAGCGGCATCACCGAAGAACAGGCAAAAAAAACTGCGATACTGGCTGCGCGCATCGACGCATTTATGAAACAGGAAAACCTTTCGGCGCTTGCCATTCGCTGTTGGCCGGAGTTTGCCGCACGCTACGGCACCTCTCCCTGCGCGGCGATGTCGCTGGTGCAGTCCGAAAGCGCAATTTTAGCCTGCGAAGGCGATGTAGAGGGTGCACTTTCAATGCTGGCGCACAAAGCGCTTGGTGCGGAAACGCCGTATCTTTTCGATTTTTCCCAGGTCGATTTCGATGAAGATAGCGCGCTACTGTGGCACTGCGGCGTGGCGCCCTGCAATCTCTGGGACGGGAAATGCGTACGCTCGCTCGATACCTATTTCGCCGGCGGGAAAGGCGTCACTGCCGATTTCGTGCTGAAAACCGGCGATATCTCCATCCTGCGCTTCGATAACTCCGGAGATGCCCAGCGCATTTTTTTACAGCGGGCACATGGAATTCCGATGGACAAAAAACTACGGGGAACCTACGTAAAGGTAACATTTGACGCTCCGGTAAAAGAAGTGCTCGAAAAAGTCGTGTACAATGGCATCGCACATCACGCGTCGATGGCGTATGGCGATTTCATTCGTCCTCTGGAAATATTCGGGCGCATAAACGGCTGGAAAATTATTCAATAAAAGGATTATCGATGATTGAATTCAATGCGCACAATCACGGCTTTGAACTCGGCTTTCAGGGCAGAACATTTCTTATTCACAATGAAAAAAATCCCTGCATTTCATCAGGCAAAGGTACGGCGGAATACCGCATGCGCTATAGCCATTTTAAAATCCGCGATAGCGTGCGCGAAAAAAAGCCGCTTGCGCAATTTTTGGTGAAAGAATCAACCCCCACGCGGGTGGTCCTTTCATTTGAAGATATTCTCACCATGACTGCCGAAGAAAAAAACGGCACGCTGGAAATCCGCTTTTCCTGCGCCGACGCGGAAATTAACCGCTTCTGGCTGAAACTGTGCGGAGAAGCAGGCGAAGGAATTTATGGCTGCGGCGAGCAATATACGTATTTTAATCTAAAGGGAAAAAACGTTCCCATCTTCGTGCAGGAACAGGGCGTCGGCCGCGGCAAAGACCTCATCACGTTTCTGGCAAATCTCAAGGCCGACGCAGGCGGTACATGGTACACCACGTATTTCAATCAGCCGACCTTCATCTCTTCAGCGCAGTATTTCTGCCACTCAGATGAGTCCGCCTACGCGGAGTTCGATTTCACCGGAAAAGATTATCACATTCTGCATTTCCGGCATATTCCGGAAAATATCATCCTTGGAACTGCTCCTTCCCGTCCGGCGCTTTTGCAGCGACTGAGCGCGCTTGTCGGCCGGCAACGGCCGCTTCCGCACTGGGTCTATGGCGGCGCAATACTCGGCATGCAGGGCGGCACCGGGGTAATCGACGCGAAATTGAAAAACGCGATTTCCGCCGGTGCGAAAATTGCCGCGGTGTGGGCACAGGACTGGGAAGGCATGCGCATGACCTCATTCGGCAAGCGGCTGTTCTGGAACTGGCAATGGAATAAAGCGCTGTACCCAAAGCTGGATGAAAAGATTAAGGAATACCGCGAGCGCGGCATCCGTTTTCTGGGATACATCAATCCCTACCTTGCAACTGACGCGCCGCTTTTCCGCGAAGCCGCTGACCGCGGGTTTTTAGTGCTGCGCGCCGATGGAAGCACCTACACCGAAGATTTCGGCGAATTTTTCGCCGGCATGATCGATTTCACCAATCCCTCGGCATGCACCTGGTATAAAAGCGTCATCACACAGGAGATGATCGCGCTTGGCCTTTCTGGATGGATGGCCGATTTCGGCGAAGCGCTTCCCCCCGATGCAATTCTCTTTTCAAAAGAAAATGCCGAGCGGTATCATAACCGCTATCCTGCCATGTGGGCAAAAGCAAACTTCGAGGCGGTGCGCGAAGCACAAAAAGAAAACGACATTTTTTATTTTATGCGCGCAGGTTTCACGGGAAGTTCGCGGTACGCCGCAAGCATCTGGGCGGGCGATCAGCTCGTCAACTGGAGCTTCGACGACGGGCTTGCAACCGTGATTCCCGCAGCGCTTTCGCTCGGGATGTGCGGCATCGGGTATCATCATTCGGACATCGGCGGCTATACCACCGTCGGGTGGATTCGCCGCTCCAAAGAGCTGTTCATGCGATGGACCGAACAGGCTGCCTTCACGCAGACAATGCGCACACACGAAGGAAATCGCCCCGCCTCCAACTGGCAATTCGATTCCGATGCGGCAACACTTGCGCATTTTGCGCGCTTCACCCGCATCTTTGTCGCACTGCGGGATTATCATATGCATCTTTCAAACGAATATCAAGAGAGTGGTCTTCCGCCTGTACGTCCCATTTTTATGCATTATGACGATGCGAAGTTTCTGAATGTGCAATACGAATATCTCTACGGCCGCGATCTGCTCGTGGCGCCGGTGCTGCGCAAAGGGAAGCGGCGCTGGAAGGTGATACTGCCCGATGATGTGTGGATTCATCTCTGGAGCGGCAAAGCATATCCGGCAGGCACGCACACTGTTGATGCGCCCATCGGCTATCCGCCGGTGTTTTACCGAAGCGGCTCGGATTTCTCGGTGGTGTTTGAGAAGGTGAGGGATATGTAGCTATCGGGAAACAAATCGATAATTATTCACGTGCAAAATCGTTATATCCTTGACATGCCCTGCAATGTACGGCATACATGGGGCATGTTCACCCATGAACGAAACGCTCTGAAAGAAATTTCCCGATCGCTTCGCAAAGAATTTGGCGATGATATTGAACAGATCGTTGCGTTCGGTTCGAGAGTGCGCGGA
Organism: uncultured bacterium; assembly: GCA_937921485.1. Classification (GTDB taxonomy): domain Bacteria; phylum Spirochaetota; class UBA4802; order UBA4802; family JAGODF01; genus DYLV01. Next base: position 32,782 of record CAKZSV010000016.1, on the reverse strand, counting down.
GATTTCTCAGATTCATCGGATTTCGATATACTGATTATTGTCCGCAATCGAACGCCGCAGAAACAGCAGAAAATTATTGACATCATCGTTGATATCGAAGAGAAGCGCGGACTTTCTTTTTCGCCACTTATAAAAGACGCAGGCGCTTTTGCACAGGAACGCGCCTGCAATACGCCTTTCTATCAGAATATCACACGCGAGGGAATATCCGTATGACGCTTTCAATCGAAGAAAAAAAGCAGTTAAGCAATGTCCGGATGGATAAGGCCGATGGTTTCATTTCCGATGCAGAAAAAACGCTCAGCGGAGGATTATACCGAACTTCGATCAACAGAAGCTATTATGCAGTGCTCAACGCCGCACGCGCCCTTCTCATTTTAGCAGGATCAAATCCCGAAACGCATGAAGGCATCATCACCATGCTGAGCCTGCATTTTATAAAAAAAGGCATCTTGCCGCAATCAGTAATCAAAACATATAAAAATCTGCTTTCACATCGCACCGATGCCGACTACGGAGATTTCGACAGCATCACGTCCGATGACGCGAAGGAGCTTTTGATGCACGCGCAGGAAGCGATGCGGCATATTGAATCGGCGAGGCAAAAATTGCTGTCGGAGATGTAAACAGCTTTGGGGTTGGAAGGAAGCGGTTAGAGGGTACTATAATGTTTTTTATTAAAGGCAATGATATAGCAACAAAAAAGAGGGGACTTCTCATTTTCAAAGTCCCCTCTTTGCAGGAATTAATTGTTAACCTTATAGTCATTTAGAAATTTTGAAAGATCGGGACTAATCGTAAGTTTTATTTGAACAGTCTGATATTGACCAAAACCTGATTCGTTCGGATAAACCTTAAAAACCAGGCTCTGATTGTTTCCCATCTTGTGGTTATCATAAGTCACTTTTGCTACTCCACCGCTGGCATAGTATTTGGCATTTTTAAAGAGCATATAATCCGGGAGAGTATCGCTTATGATAAAGGGCTGTTTTAACTCCATGTTACCCATGTTGCTTACTGTAAGCATGATATCGAAATCTTTTTTAAGTACAAAATTAAGAGTAATATCAGAACCATCACCTACTCCGCCTTCCCCAAAAGATATATGATCAGAATAAGACTCGGGATTAAACAATAAAAATGAATAACCGAGCGTTGGCAAAAGGCAGGCATACCTCAATATTTCAGAAACATTGTCCTTATAATAAAACATTCGTGATATCACAAGTCGGATATACTTTGCATCTTTTGCTGCTTGAACCCATTCTATGTGACTATTTACAATTTGATTCGTATTGCTGTATTCTGTCACAAATTTACCTGTCGCATCCTGGTATATTACTGCCGTAGCGGTTTCCTTTCCTGCGCCAGGTACACCTATAACAGTAGTCCCATCATACGTAATTGGCTTTGAATCAACTTTGATAACAATATTTTTCCCGCCTTGCACGTGTTTGTTATCAACGATCAACACGGGCGATGAAGGAGTAAAACTGCAATTCCCAACAAAGAATAGCAAAATAAGTGCGAAACATACAAAATTCGAATAATTTTTCATATCAGATTTCCTCTCGTGAAAATAAATTTTTTAGTTAGAGTTTGATGAAGCCGGTCTCACGGGTATTGATTCACGCTCGACGTCCTTGAATGTCTTGCATCCCAAAGCAAAGATAAAAACGAAAACCAGAGCAAAAACAAATCCTCTCGCGACAATACTTTTATTACTAAACATATCCCCTCCGTTAAATTTAAATTATAAGGGAACTTCTTAAAACTGTTTTAAAGGATGTTCCCTTTTGAGCATAATGTATGGGAAAAAACCGCTTTCTATGATGCTATTTTTAATGACGAAAGCGGTTTTTAGAAGTGCCCATTATTTTGAAACAGACAATAATTTTTAATCCGAACAGAAGGATTTTTCTATATGATAGATGTAATCATCGCAGTTATGCGCTCTGCAATGCGGCATCACACAATGTACGAACGGGAGCATGGAAGGATTGAATACCAGAAGCACCTATGCTCCTGCCCTCACACCACATCATCCATTTTTCACCTATCCATCATTTTTTTATTGAAAAAAACCGCCCATGAAAAAAAGTATCATAAAACCCTTGACAATAAATCGTTATGGATTTATATTGACATCACAATGTGGGATTCACTGATATGAATGGCTATTTCGGAAAGATGCTGCGCATCGACCTTTCTTCGCAATCTTCGCGTATCGAAAAATTCGACGAGGCGTACGCGAAGAAATTCATCGGCGGAAATGGCTTTGCTGCCGATATCATCGGCCGCGAAGTATCGCCTGCCGATGATGCCTTCTCAGAAAAAAACATCCTTGTGTTTGCAAGCGGCCCCTTTACCGGTTCCCCCATCTGGGGTTCCGGAAGGGCGCATGCGGCGGCAATCTCCCCCCAAACCGGCCTCTTTGGCGATTCCAACTTCGGCGGAAACTTCGCGTCCATGCTTAAAGCAACCGGTTTTGATGCAATCGCAATCACCGGTAACGCTTCTTCACGCGTCTATCTGCGCATTGATGAAAGCGGCGCAAGCTTCCATGAAGCAGATACCCTTTGGGGGCTGGAAACCTCGAAAGCAATCGCGGCGCTGAAAGAACGCGAAGGCAGCAGCATCGAATGCGCGGTGATTGGGCCGGCAGGTGAAAATCTCGTTCCTTTCGCGGCCGTCATCGCGAGCGGAGCGCGCATCAGTGCGGCCGGAAGGCTCGGTCTGGGCGCGGTCATGGGTTCAAAAAACCTCAAAGCGATAGTTGTAAACGGAAACGAAAAAGCCGACATCGCTCATCGCGAACGCCTGTCTGAATTTTTAAAAAGCCGCCTTCCCATACTTCGTGACCAGACGAAAGAACTCATTGAGCTTGGCACGCCGGTGCTGGTGAAAATCATTAACGACCGCGGGATGCTCGCTTCCAGGAATAATCAGTACGAAGTTTTCCCCGAGTGGGAAGCGATAAGCGGCGAGCGCATGGCGCGCGAATTCAAAGTAAAAAATATCGCCTGCCGCCTCTGTCCCGTTGCGTGCGGCAAATTGGTGATGGTCCCCTCGGGAAGATTTGCAGGCACGAATGTGAAGATGCCCGAATTCGAAAGCATTTACGCCCTGGCCACCATGTGCGATAATGCAGACATCGTTTCGCTTTTCAATGCAAATACCCTCTGCGACGAACTCGGACTTGATACCATCTCCATGGGCGTGACGCTCGCGTTCGCGGCGGAATGCCTTGAAAAAGGGCTTTGCGATGAAAAGCTCTTTGGCACAACGATGCTTTTCGGAAATGGTGAGGCACTTATATCCCTGATCAATGATACCGCCTACCGCCGCGGGGCTGGTGAGCTTTTATCGCTTGGCTCGGAAAAGATGGCCGCGCACATAGGCAAAAACGCACACGAGTATCTCTATTCGGTAAAAGGCCTTGAAATCGCCGGGCACTCCGCGCGCGGCATACGCACGATGGGATTGGCGTATGCCACCTCAAACCGCGGCGGAAGCCATCACGACGCGCGCCCGCGCTATCCTCAGCCGGACTTTGAAATGAGCGCGGAAGAAATCGCGAAATACTGCGTGGAAAGCCAGAACTTCACCGCGCTCGGCGACTCTCTGGTAATGTGCCGCTTCACCATGGAGCGCGGCTTTGGAAGGCTCATCAACGAATCCCTTGCCGGGGCATTCAACTTCCTCACCGGATGGGATTTCAGCGTAGAAGATCTTTCACAAGCGGGCGCGCGCATCTACACGCTCGAACGGTGTATCAATATTGCGCGCGGCGTTTCCCGTGAGCGCGACACGCTTCCCGCGCGCGTGATGAACGAACCGATTCCCGACGGCCCCGCGAAGGGACGATACGTGCCGGACGAAGCTCTGCGCGCGCAACTCGATTGCTACTACAGGCTTCGCGGCTGGGATGAAAATGGCATTCCCACCGATGAAGCGCTTCGAAAACTTTCATTGAAGGATTAATCTATGAGCATCGCGCAATTCTGGCGTGAAAACCGGCGGTACGCATATTGTATGCTCGCAATTCTCGCATTCGCAATTATTATGTTTCTTCCCGACGCATCGCCGGTTCAGGCCGGGGAACAGGCCATTGCGCTCACCGCGAAGGGAAAAGCATCGCTTGCGGTCATGGCATTTACGGTCATCCTCTGGGTCACGGAAGCGGTTCCCTTCCCCATCGCGGGACTCATCTCGCTTGCGCTGCTTACAATTTTAAAGGTGGACACGTTTAAAAATCTGGTGGCCGACGGCTTCGGAAATTCCATCGTGCTGTTTTTTATCGGGGTACTCATTCTCTCTGCAGCAATCAATGCCACCACGCTCATGAGGCGCGTCACATCCTTCATGCTGTTTAAACTCGGCCACCGCCCTTCGCTCATTGTGCTCGTCTTTCTAACAGCGGGGGCTTTGCTTTCCGCATGGATTACCGACATGGCTGTGGCTGCGATGCTTCTGCCGCTTGGCCTTGGCATTCTTCGCGACGCGGGCGCAGAAAAGCTGAAAAGCAATTTCGGCAAGGCGCTGATGATAGCCGCCGCATGGGGGCCGCTCATTGGCGGCATTGCCACTCCCGCCGGCTGCGGGCCAAATCCCCTCACCATGGGTTTTTTGCGCGATTTAGCGGGTATTCATTTCACGTTTCTCGACTGGAGCCTTATCGGCTTTCCCGCAGCGCTCATGATGATTCCATTCGCCTGGTGGCTTTTGCTCTATTTTTTTCCGCCGGAAAAAATCGCGCTTTCCATCTCCCGCGAAGAGTACGAAGCGCGCAAAAAAGACATGGGCTCCATCACCAGAAAAGAACTCATGGTCATTTCAATTTTTTTCATCACCATTGCGCTGTGGATCTGCGAGCCGTTTATCAAAAGCTGGACGGGCGGCACGATTGACTATCTCGAAATTTCCTTTGTGGCGTTCGCCTGCGCCTGCCTTTTTTTCCTGCCGGGAATCGACGTGCTTAGCTGGAAGCAGGCCGAAAGCGAAATAAGCTGGGGCGGCATCGTGCTGATCGTCACTGGCCTTTCACTCGGCATGGCCATTTATAAAACCGGCGCAGCTCAATGGATTGCCTACGTGCTCTTCGGCTCCATCGGTTCGCTGCATCCGTTCGCGATCGTCTTCATCATCACTGTCGGCGTGGCGCTGATGAAGGTGATGTTTTCAAGCAACACAGTTACCGGCATCATCGTGGTGCCGCTTCTCATTGCGCTCGCGAAAACGACGAATATCAGCCCCGCGCTTCTGGCCATTCCGGCCGGCATCACCTCGTCGCTTTCATTCATTTTAGTAAGTTCCACGCCCACCAATGTCATTCCCTACTCGTCGGGGTATTTCACCATCACCGACATGGCAAAGGTGGGCGTATTCATGACGCTTCTGGCATCACTCTGCGTCGCGCTATCCGTGTATTTTTTAGGCGGCGCGCTTCACATCATTTAATTGGAGGCATTGATGAATTCATCACACGAAACACCCGGCAAAGCCGAACTTGAAAAACTGGCGAAGGACTTCCGTTTCATCATCACCGACATGATCTGCAAGGCAGGCTCGGGACATCTGGGCGGCGCGCTTTCGCTCGTCGAGGTCATCATCACCCTGTACTACCGCATCATGAAAACTGATCCGAAAAATCCGCTGTGGGATGAGCGCGACCGTCTGGTGCTTTCCAAAGGGCACGCGGGTCCGGTGCTCTATGTGGCACTTGCACTGAAAGGGTTCTTTCCAAAATCGTGGCTCGGGACGCTCAATAAAGACGGCACGAGACTTCCCAGCCATGTTGACCGCATTCAGACGCCGGGCATCGATATGACCGCGGGTTCTCTCGGCCAGGGCCTTTCCTGTGCAATCGGCATGGCAGTGGCCGCGAAAAAGGACGGTAAAAATCACCGCGTATTTTGCATCATTGGAGACGGAGAGAGCAACGAAGGGCAGATCTGGGAAGCCGCGCTTTTTGCGGGACATCATAAGCTCGATAATCTTATCGCCATCTGCGATTATAATAAATTACAGATCGACGGGCGCACTGATGATGTTCTGACGCTCGAGCCGCTGGCCGATAAGTGGCGCGCCTTCGGATGGGAAGTGTTTGAGATGGACGGCCACGATTGGCATGCGATATATGAAACCATCAACCGCGCCAGCGAGGTAAAAGGCAAACCCAGGATGATCATCGCACACACTATCAAAGCAAAGTGCCATTGCCAGTACGAAAATCAGGTTTCAAGCCACAACATCAAGGTGCCCGATGAAGCCACCTACCGGAAAGTCATTGAAGGTATTCCGCACGATCACGAACTTAATTATTGCGAGGATTAGTCATGGACTATGCAAAAATGGAAATGCGCCTTGTGTACGCGCACACCTTAAACGAACTCATTGAAGAAAATCCCAATGTGTATTGCCTGGAAGCAGATTTATCGAAAGCCTCAGGAACGAATCCGGCAGTGCTCGAGAAGCATCCGAAGAATTTCATCAACGTGGGCGTATCCGAAGCCAACATGATTGGCATTGCCGCGGGCATGGCCGTTGAGGGGAAAATTCCCTTCTGCGCAAGCTTTACCTGTTTCGCGTCACGCCGCGTGTACGATCAGATTACCATCAGCGTGGCGTACGCCAACACAAACGTGAAGATTGTGGGTACCGCCCCCGGCATCACCCAGGGGCCAAACGGCGGTACGCACATGTGCTTTCAGGATCTTGCCATCATGCGCGCGATGCCGAACATGCATGTCTACAGCCCCTGCGATCCGTTTGAACTTCGCAGCGCGATGAAATTCATGGCAAAATCAAAACAGCCCACCTACATGCAGCTCGTACGTTCGGTGGTGCCGCAGATTTTCAATGAAGGCTACCAGTTCGAACCCGGCAAAGCGGCGCTTCTTCGCGAAGGCACGGATGTGACAATTGCCGCCACCGGCTACATGACGCAGTTCGCATTGAAAGCCGCGGATGAGCTTTCGAAAAAAGGCATTAGCGCCGAGGTGCTGCACTTTCCTTCGGTGAAGCCGCTCGATGAAAAGGCCATCATCGCATCGGCGAAGAAAACCGGCGCGGTGGTGACCGTTGAAAATCAAAATATTATCGGAGGCCTTGGCGGCGCCATCTGCGAGGTGCTCTCAGAGCAATACCCCGTGCGCGTGAAGCGGCTGGGAGTTCCCGATAAATTCGGCGAGGTAGCCACGGAGGAATACCTGTTCAACAAGCACGGCTTCGGCATACCACACATCGTTGAAGCGGCAGCTTCAATTGTGCGAAAAAACGGAATTCAGGAGTGAGAGTATGAAATTTGCAATTGGAAGCACGCGCGCAGGATTGGCACTCAAAAAAGAAATGATTGCGCACCTTGAGAAAAAAGGCCATACGGTTGACGATCTGGGAATGAAGGAAGGCGGGGAATTCGTTCCGTATCACATCGCCGCGGCCAATGTGGCAAAGGCAGTTTCGGAAGGAACATACGAGAAAGCCATCATCATCTGCGGAACAGGCGCCGGAAGCGCCATCGTGGCAAACAAATTTCCCGGCGTCCATGCCGTGCACTGCACCAATACCTTCGAAGGAAAGCGCGCTTCATCGGTGAACAATGCCAACGTGCTGGTGCTTGCCGAGTGGCTCACTCCGCCACAGCACGCCGCGGAAATCGTGGATGCCTGGCTTGCCACGAAATTCGGCGAAGGCTTTGAAGAGGAATGGCAGAAATTCTTGAAAAATTGCTACGAAGAGATTCGGGAAATGGAGAAAAAGAATTTTAAGTAAGAAAGTATTTCACCGTGCGTACGTTCATACTGATGCGCGATGCTATCGTAGAATTTCATCATTCGCGCTCCTGAATGTATTGCATAATGGCATTTCGGTACTGCAGCACATCATCTACGTGTTTTTTTACAATGCCAATGACTATTTCAGCGTCCACGCGTTCATACTGATGTACAATGATATTACGGAATTTCGCCATTTTAATCATTACATCGCGCAGCGCTTCATCAATGATCTTATTTTCGAATAATACCTTGAATGTGTCCGCATATGTCTGCGGAGTACGCAATTCCGCATCTGAAATGATGTGATTTGCTATATCAGCGCACATCTCAATCATCAACTGTAATGTTCGCTCAACTATTCGCTGCGTCTTCCAATCAGATACATAGGCATCATACGTAAGATCCTTAAATTCTTTAATCTGTACATAATACGTTTCAAGTTCTGATATCTTGCGAAGAATGAGGGATGAATCGACCAATCTTGTACCTCCTGTAGAGTATCTGTTTTTCTTTTACTGCAAAATCAAAATATTTTCTCAATGTGACAGATTCGTACAGATGCCGTTGTAAAGGCTTTTTATCAACTAACAGCTTCTTATGCTGCAAAATACGGCCTGCAATGCTTTCAGGCGCAACATTCAAAATGACGATATCTATTTCCGATGTGTGAAGAATATTTGAAAAATCTAAAAAGAGATTCATGGTATATTCGGCAAGGTTCGACATGTCGTTCACAAACACTGCAATGTCAACATCCGACAACGGCTTTTTCACACCCTTTGCCAACCCCCCAAAGAGATAGGCAAATACAATATTTGGATCGCGCAGGAGCGCCTGCTTGAGTTCTTCAATACGCGCGTCAATATCATCGGGTATGCGTTCAAAATGAATCATATATTCCTGCCACCTCTTATGCGTAAGGAATATTCCAACATCACGGGGTGTCAATAAGATTTCCTGGCCATGTGCAACGGATTACACATCGACTTCATTTTAATCGGCATCCAGCAATTTCCCCGCAGTGGAAACTGCACCGGAAATACCATTGACATTTTGCTGCAGCACAATAACGCTTGCACAGCTTTTCAAACAGGAACCCCCAATGACCGGTGAAGCAGTGCTCTACATCATCATCGCCCTCGTGGTGCTTTTCGCGTCCTTTGTGCAGGGCGTTTCCGGTTTCGGGCAGGCGCTTGTATCGATGGCGATTCTTCCTTTTATGCTTCCGCTTCGCATCGTCACACCTCTGGTGCTTTTAAACGGACTGGCGCTTACCGCCATGCTCTTTATTGTCAAACGAAAGCATGTCAATCTGCGGGAACTCATTCCGCTTCTGGCAAGCGCCGCGGTGGGAGTTCCTTTTGGCATTTTCATTCTCACCTATCTGGATGAGCAAATCTTGCGAAAAATTCTTGCTTCGCTGATAATTCTTTTTTCTGTGTATTCGCTTGCGGGATTGCTTCCCGCAAAACCGGTATCCCGCAGGTGGTCGTATGTTTTCGGATTCCTTGCCGGCAGCCTTGGCGCTGCGTTCAATATCAACGGACCGCCGGTAATTGTGCATGCCGCGCTTCAGCAATGGGATAAGGACCGAACGATAGCAAATCTTCAGGGATTTTTTCTTTCCTCAGCATTTCTCATCGGTGCGGGCCATGCCGCGCGGGGACTGTACACTGCCGATGTGCTTTTTCTGTGGAGCATGCTCATTCCAATTATTTTTACCGGCATGTTCGCGGGGAACTTCATCAATACGCGCATCGACGCGGAACGATTCAAACGCATCGTCATTACCATGCTGCTGATCATCGCGATAATGATGCTGCGTTCGTAATAGCGCAATTGACATCATTTGCTGCCGCTTACATCTGCGCATATTTTGCATCGCACCGGATGAGAATCTTATCAATTATGGGCACAGCGTTACGACTATGGGCACAGCGTTACGACAATGATGGGCACCTCTAAAAACCGCTTTCAACCTTACAACTAGCATCAAAGAAAGCGGTTTTACCTATATATTGTGCCCACAAGGGAACATCTTTATAAATGGTTTTTATAAGTTCCCTTATTTTCCACATCGCCTTTTGAAATCTTCGACGGCTTTTTCGACTTTTTTCGTTTCCGAATGTCCAACACTTCGGAATACTTTCGCCGCTTTCTCAATGAACGGCACGCCCTCGCAGGTCTGATTAAGCATCCAGTAGCTGTTCGCAAGCGTCCACGCGTAGTAGCTGTATTGGATGGTGTTTTGAAGGCCGAGATTGTCGCACATTCCTATGCCTTTACTGTAGTATTCAATCGCCGAAGGATACTCGCCCTTCATGTAGTACACCCCGCCGATCTGGGAATAGGTGAACGCGTATCCCATTGAATTCTTCAAGCCGATTTTTTGAAACACATCAAGCGCTTCCCGATAGATGTTCATGCTTTTATCATAATTGCCCATAGACTGATGAATAACCCCTAAATTTGACGTGGCCCATCCGTATGAGCTGGTCATTTTCATTCCAAGCCGCTCAAGCGCGCTGTGCGCTTCCTCCGTGAGCGCAAGCGCCTTCGGCAGATTGTTCAACTGGCGGTATGCGGCGCCCAATATCACCAGGGTGGAGATGTATTGAAGGCTTTCCTTTCTCCCCATCGCTTCCCATAACTGTTTTGCTTTTTCGGTATACTCGATTGCGCGGTCGTTATCGCCGCGGTTCCAGGCCTGCAGTCCAATCCCGGCAATGAGATTGGCATAATCGGCGCTATTTTGCATGTTATTTTTCTCCAGCAAACGTTTCGCCTTCGCAAAACTTTCCATCGCCGCCTTCGCATCGCCAAGATTATTTGCAAGATTGCCGAACAGCACTAGTGCCGGGATATAATCGGGATCGGACCCGAGCGCTATAGAGGCTAATTTTTTTGCCTCACGCGCATTTTCATCTGCAAGATCAAGCGCTTTTGAATACATCTCAAAGGCTTTCGCAGATGGATTGTATCCTTTGGTTATTGTTTCTTTTTCCGCATTGCTGAATTTCGGAGCTGTAATTCCTTTTATATGTAAATTTTCCGCGCCTTCCACAAGCGCTACAACAATGCGGTCTTCAAGCTCGGCAAGCGCATCAAGGCTTCCATCGATCTTCGCGGCAGTCTGAACTTTCGCGGTCGCCACATCAACGAGTTTTGCAATCACCCTTACCGAATTTCCGCTTACCGTATAACTCCCGGTGAAAATGAGATGCGCTCCCATAATCTTTCCAACTCCGGCAATATCCTCATCGCGCACCAGTCCCGTCATCGAAAGCTCGATTTCCTTTATGGCTTTTTTGCGCTCCTCCTCGGAAAAGACATTGACGCTTGAAAGCCGCATCAGGTCGGCTATTACCGTATCGGTGAGGCCAGCGGAAATCCAGGAATATGATTTCGCTCCCGCATTGGAAAACGGATGCACCAGAATATTCAGCCGCACCGCATGCTGGGCGTGAGAAATGGAAAAAAGCATCACGCAAGTCATAAAAATAATAAAAGCATTCTTTTTTATGTTCATAAATCCTCTTATCCTAATGATAAATTATTGTTCTCACGATTGCATCAAACAGCATGTTATCAATAATTGCTTCTTTGTAAAGAATAATTTCATAAACGCACAAATTGGACGCCACCCAGTAAAGCGGAAACTTTTTATGCCTGCAAAAACTTTTACTTTGAAAAATTGTTGTGGATTTTAATTGTTAATTATAAAATGACATTTGCCGTAAAAAAAAGGAAATCGGGCAAATACCATAAAATACTCCTCAAGGAGGGAGCCATGCGCGGAATAGGCATCTATCTTTTAGCGCGGTTTGACTCAAGCGATTACCTCACCCGAAAAAAAGCGTCGCTCGTGATGTTCTTTGCGATTACGGTAATCGTACTCCTGAACGCCGCCGCATTCGCTTCGTTTGCAGTAAGCATTGAGCGGGCTATTCAGTTTTTTTCATCATCGATACCGGCATCGCTTTTCGCATGCCTCACGCTGTATTTTTTACGAAAAGGCAAGCTTCAGCTTGCATCGAATATTTTCGTGATATTATGCTCCGCTATTGTGTTTTTTATGTTTTTAGCCAAACAGCCTGAAATAAGTTTCGTAAGCCTGAAATATTTCATGTTCGTTACTATCCTTTTTGCGGCGGTTTTCAGCTCCCGCAAAGTGACCACCGGAATTTTTCTTTCATACATCGCCGCGGACATCATCATGTTTATTCATAAAGGCAAATATGCCGACGATATCATGAAGCCCATTATCAAAACAGGATTTATCGACGGCGTTGCGGCCCTTACTCTCTCCTATCTCATCGCCATGCTTTCGATCAGCGTGTTTGAAAACGCAATCAACATTATCGGAGAGGAAAAAAACCGCAACGACGAAAATTTCAATCACATGAAAAACATCCACACATCGATTATTGACAGCTCGCAAAAACTCAACAACATGGCAGCGGAAATAGCAAAAACCGCGTTTGAATTCTCCGAAACCATTGAAAAACAGGCCAATGCCTCCGACGAGATCGACACCACCACCAGAGAGGTTTCGGAAGCTGTTTCCCTCATACGCTCCAACGTCGAAGGGCAATATAGTTCGTTCGAAGAGCTGATATCCACTATCAATAATTTAGCTTCTGAAATCGACCTCCTGAAAGCAGGTTCGGAAGACATCGCACGGTTTTTTTCCGATGTGATTCAGATCGCTCGCACCGGCGAAAGCGCCATCTCGCTCATCGATAAAAATTCAAAGGAACTGCTCGATAGCTCGCAGAAGCTCTCATCCGTGATGGAAATCTTAGGAGAGATTTTCGACAAGATTCAGCTTCTGGCGCTCAACGCTTCGATTGAGGCGGCGCGCGCGGGAGAACACGGCAGAGGGTTCGCTGTCGTAGCGCAGGAGGTGAACAAACTTTCGGATCAGACAGTTGGCAGCATCAAGGAAATTACCGACCTCATACAATCGAATAATGACAAATCGATTGAAAATATGAACAACATCATTACCACCGTGGACATGCTCAGGAAAATTGCCGACATCGTCAATTCCGTGCGCGATAAATCCAATGTAATTTTCGAACATATCAACAAGCAGGAGTCCATTAAAGCGGATATGCAGGAAAAAATTAATATCGTGCAGACCAAATCGAACGACATCCGTGAAGCCACCCGCAAGCAGGAACACGAAATGAATGAGATCACGAAGAGAGTTGCGCAGATCAACTCGCACATTCAGACAAACATCTCTTCGGCGAAAAATCTTTCAAAGAATTCAGAGGCGCTTGCCGGAATGGCCGATTCCATGCTTTCGCTGGTGAGCGGAAAATAGCTATCGGCAAATTGGGTATGCGCTCATTAGCGCAGCAAGCTTCTATTGAACTTCAGATTCAGAAGCCCACTTTCAAGCTATTTTTCGTGCAATTGCCTAAAGCAATTTTATTATAACATACGAACTCTGCAATTCGTACTTTCCCGAAAGCCACCATATACTTTCGCGTACCGATCATGTTCAAGGAAAAATATCTGAGTCTGATAAATAAAATTATTGACACACCTTTAAACACCTATTTTACTAACATTAGAAATAAGGCATAGCCTCTATCTATTTGTTTTCTGAAATACTTGCAGATTACATGCTCTTTTCAGATTTACGATCTTGATTTTTGTATGATTATAGTAGTTAATTCAACTGATGAGTTAATACTTGTAACAATATCCGGAGTGTTTCATGCCTGAAATATGTCGATTTCTCGGAATAATCATCACCATGAATTTCAGCGATCACAATCCTCCTCATTTTCATGTGCGATATAATGAGTATGAAGCATCTATAAAAATTGATGATTTCGGAATCCTTGTGGGAAAACTGCCACCAAAAATTTTCGGCATTGTAGCTGAATGGGCAGTACTCCGTCAGGATGACCTTAGAAAGTGCTGGGAGCTTTCCAGAAACGGTGAAATAATGAAGATTGAACCATTAAGCTAATGGGGGAATGCCATGTACTATGATCCTGCGCATGTAAAATATATTAAAGAATACATAATCTATGTAAAATTCGAGGATGGAACCGGCGGAGAAGTTGACTTCAGAAATGTTATACAATCAGTTAAGCCTTATCACACACTATCCGATATTAATCTTTTTAAAAAAGTGGAAATCCATCCAGAAATAAAAGTCATCTGCTGGGAAAATGGACTTGACTATGACCCTATAATTCTTTACTATAAAGCCAATAAACTGCCATTCCCGGAAGAGTGGGGAAACATCGTGCAATAAGCTCGATGCATTAGCCGGTTTCCCTTCCGAAGTCATTTTCCCTTCCCCTGCCATCACCACCCCTTTCGCTTTCTCTGCCGTTCCCACCGCCACGCCGTTTCCACGATTGTCTCAAGCTCCGCCATCTGCGGTTTCCACCCGAGTTCCGCCATCGCTTCTTCGGATGATGCCACCAGCACATCGGGATCTCCCGGCCGCCGCGGGCCTTCCTTCACCTTCGGGTTTTTTCCTGTAACCCGCTTCACCGCATCAATCACCTCGCGCACGGTAAATCCGCGGCCATTGCCAAGATTATACACGGCGCTTTCACCTTTTGATACAAGCGTCTCAAGCGCCAAAATGTGCGCATCGGCAAGATCGTTGACGTGAATATAATCGCGGATGCAGGTGCCATCGTGCGTGCGGTAATCCGTGCCGAACACCGTGATAGTGTACTCGTCTTCCAAAATGGAACGCAGGATAAGCGGAATCAGATGCGTCTCGGGGGTATGGCTTTCGCCGATGTTGCCGCCTGGATCCGCCCCTGCCGCGTTGAAATAGCGTAGCGCGATGAATTTCATCCCGGATGCCGCATCAATATCCTGCAGTGCCTGCTCAATCATGAGCTTCGTTCGCCCGTAGGGATTGATTGGCGAAAGCTTCGCGTTCTCCCTGATGGGTACCTCCTCCGGATAGCCGTACACCGCCGCCGTCGATGAAAAAATGAAGCGCTTCACCCCAGAGTCGAGCATCGCGCGGAAAAGCTCAAACGTGTTCGCCACATTATTGGCATAATATTTCAGCGGAAGCTGCACCGATTCTCCCACGGCGATGTACGATGCAAAATTCATCACGCATGCGATGTTTCTTTTTCGAAAAATATCCGCAAGCAGTGCATAATCGCCGATATTTCCCTGCACCAGTTCATGCCCGCGCACGAATTCCGCAAAACCATTTTCCAGCGAATCAAACACGATGGGATGATACCCTCGCTCAGCCAGCATTTTCACCACATGGCTTCCGATATAGCCCGCACCGCCGGTGACAAGTATTTCCTTCATAATTATCCTCCAGATCAGGTGAATTATCCATTATGGCATCGCACGAAAAGATTGACAAGAAAAATCCTTATGGATATATTGTTATTCTCTTTTCAAGAAATCGAAGTTCGCCGGGTATTTTTCTTGAAAAAAATATCCGCATCTGATACGAAACATTCGGGGGTACGTATGAAAATATTCAACAATAATATTCCGTCAGCAATTGAACGGCGAGCAATCCGCAAGCGCGACAGCTTCGCAAAAAAATTCAAGCACGATGACACGCGACGTTTTCCCTATACGGCGGAAGCCAACCAAACTCTCGGGAAAATCCTTGGTATTCATAACCTGATCCTCGGTCCGTGGGGGGAACCGCTTAAAACGAAAAAAGCGCTGGTGCTCGGCACCATCCGCATGGGCTACGGGCATTACCGGCCGGCGATGTCAATCGCCTCGGCCGCGCATTCCATGGGCATCACGCCCTACTGGCTCGACATCCTTGCATACGAGGACAGCACCGGCGCAAAAATCGTGCGTCATATTGAAAAGCTCTATTCGCTCGGTTCGCGCCTTTCGCAGAAAAGCGCGCTTTTCAACACCCTCTACTGGGAACCGCTGATGGCAGAAGGCATGAAGAAGCTTTCCACCAATGTGGAATTCACCTATATGTGCGAGCTCATGGCGCCGCTCTTTCGCGATTTGCCTGATGAGCTTCCCGTCATTGCCACCCACGCCTGGGCGGCGCTGGCAGCGCTGAAAGCGAACAAATCGCGCGTGATAAACATGATTCCCGACAACTGGCCTTTGGGGCTTCATCTCACCGAAGGAGCTTTGCACTGCGTTCAGACGCCGTCGGTGTATATGGGCTATCGCACCTTAAAGAACATGGACAAAAAAGGAAAGGCGCTTTCGCCTATTCCCGCGACCGACATCGCCATGGTGGGGCACAATATCGACCACGAGCTGGTGACAAACATCGAGAAAGATTGCGCATCACGCATCCGCCGCATGAAATCGAAAAAACCGCGGCGCTTTCTCATCTCCATCGGCGGTGCCGGCGCGCAGCTCGACCTCACGTTAGCCATCATCGAACATCTTGCGCCCTACATACAAAAAGATGCGGCGATGCTTTTTGTCAATTGCGGCGACCACCAGAATGTGTATGAAGCGATTAAGAAAAAAATCGATTCCCTCTCCCTTTCATCATCAAGCTATCTTGAATGGAAGGATGCACATTCGTTTGCAAGCACGGCGCTTTCGCGCGATGTTTCCGGCACGCATCTTTTCTTCAACCGCGATATCTTCGCGGCAGTCTATACCACCAATTGTCTCATGCGCGCCTCTGATGTGCTCATCACCAAGCCAAGCGAGCTGGCGTTTTATCCGGTGCCGAAGCTTCTCATCAAGCGCGTGGGCGGACATGAGGCATGGGGCGCCATCCGAAGCTCCGAGGTCGGCGACGGCACGCTCGAATGCGAAACCGGGGATTTCATTGTTCAGGCAATCGATTTGCTGGTCAACGAGGACGATTTGCTTTCGATGTACTGCGAGCACATCGTGAAGCAGAAAAAAATCGGCACCTACGATGGCGCCTACAATGTGGTAACGCGCGCAATGAAATGGCAGGGCCATGCATGATATAACGCACACGATTGAGCGCTTTGAGCATCACTTCGGTCCGGCGCACGGCGCAAAGGTGTACTTTTCCCCCGGCAGGGTGAACATCATTGGCGAGCATATCGACTACAATGGCGGTCTTGTGTTTCCTGCGGCCATCAGCCTGGGCATGTATGCAGTTGCAAAAGAAACCGATGGCGATGAGGTGGTCGTTCGCTCCGCTGATTTTCCCGAGCAGGAAGTGCGCATTGCGCTTTCAAAAGAAATTCTTCTCGATGCATCAACTCCCTGGGGAAATTTTCCGCGCGGCATTGTGCGCTATCTGAAAGCAGCAGGATACCATCCGCCGGGCATGCACATCTACCTTGAAAGCACGCTTCCGAAAAGCTCCGGCCTTTCTTCTTCGGCATGCATCGAATGCCTTATGGCCGCCATCCTTGAGCCTTCGATGCTAAAGAACGATGCCTCCCGCACCGAGATGGCGCTGCTGTGCCAGCGCGTGGAAAACGAGTTCATCGGCGTGCAGTGCGGCATTATGGACCAGATGAGCATCGCGCTGGGCAAAAAAGACCACGCGCTGTTATTGAATACCTCGGATATCACGTTCAGGCATGTGCCCCTTCTGCCTGGCGAGTATCTCATCCTCATCATGAACACGAAAAAGCCGCGCAACCTGGTGGAATCGAAATACAACGAGCGGCTTTATGAATGCCGGAAAGCGCTTGAAATTATTCAAAAAAAAAAGAATATCAAATATCTTGTTGAGGCAGTGGAAGATGATTTGCACGACATCCGAGAACCCGTTATCGCACAACGCGCGCGGCATGTCATCACCGAACAGCTTCGCGTGAAGGCGGCAGTTGAAGCGCTTGAAAAAGGAAATCTTTTAGAACTGGGAAGGCTTCTGGACGCATCGCATACCTCTTTGAAAGACGATTATGAAGTCAGCGGACTTGAACTCGATACCCTTGTAAGCGCGGCACGAAGCGCGGAAGGCTGCATCGGCGCGCGGATGACCGGCGCGGGATTTGGGGGATGCGCCATCGCGCTGGTGAAAAGGGATGCCGCCGAAAAACTCATTGAACACGTCGGGAAGGTATATCAGGAAAAAACCGGACTTTCTGCCGAATTTTATCAATGCACCACATCGGACGGTGTGGGAATCTTATCTGAGGTGCAATTATGAATATCACCATCAAAGAAGGCTTTGTGCGCTACGAATTCCGCAGGCGCGAATACGAAGGAAACATCGTCATCGGCAAGGACAACAAATTCGAGGGACTCACTGCCGTATCTTCCATAAAACCGGAGCAGGGCGGACAGCGCCTGAAAATTCAGCTTCGCCCCGAGGGGAACATTGTGCTTCGAGCGCTTCATCTTTCATGCGCATTCAATTTCCTTGAAACCGATACCGTCTATTGCAATGGCTATCAGTCATGGACCGACAGCCGCGAGTTTGCCGTGGGCGAAAAACTTCTGCCGCTTCGGGGCATCATGCGCCTGATTAAAATGCACCGCTACGGCGACATTCATTTCTATCCCTATTCGGGAAAGGAGGGTGAATTTCATTCCCACACCTACACCTATATCCGGAGAAATACTGCCATTGCGCTTATCGGCTCGCTTTCAGAAAGTGAAGGCTATACGATTTTTCAATACCAGACGCGCAATCACGCATTCACCATCATCAAAGATTGCGAGGGACTTGAACTTGACAGAAATCTTCCTGTGCTTGACGTGTTCATCGCCACCGGCGAAGAGCAAAAAGTGTTCGAAAGCTATTTCAATCTCTGCAATCTGAAGCCACGCGCGGACGTGACCACCGGTTGGACAAGCTGGTATAATTATTATACAAAGATTTCTGAAGACATCATCCTCGGCAATGCGCGCGCGCTTGCCGAAAACAATATCCCTCTGGACATCATACAAATCGATGATGGATATCAGACCGCGGTGGGCGACTGGCGTTCGATTAAACCGGAATTTCCAGATGGCATGAAAAAAATCGCCGATGAAATTCATAAAGCCGGATATATGGCGGGGCTCTGGCTTGCGCCGTTTATCTGCGAAAAAAAATCACAGCTCTTTTCCCAGCACAAAAACTGGCTGGTAAAAGACGAAATGGGAAATCCAATCGCCGCGGGATGGAACCCCGGCTGGAGCGGCGATTTCTACGCGCTCGACATCTACCACGATCAGGCGCGAAGCTATATCGAAGATGTTTTTGCCGCAGTCCTTCGCGACTGGAACTTCGACATGGTGAAGCTCGACTTCCTCTACGCCGCGGCAATCATTCCCAGGAAAGGCAAAAGCCGCGGAAAAATCATGCGCGATGCCATGGAGCTGCTCCGCCGCTGCGTGCGCGGAAAGAAAATTCTGGGCTGCGGCGTGCCTCTCGGTCCCGCGTTTGGACTTGTTGAATACTGCCGCATAGGCGGAGATGTGGCGCTCAAATGGGAAGACCGCCTTTTAAAATTCATGCGCTACCGCGAGCGCGTTGACACGAAGCACTCGCTTACCAGCACCATCGGGCGGCGGCATTTGAGCGGCCATGCGTTTTTCAATGACCCCGACGTGTTCATTCTCCGCGATGAAAACAATTCACTTTCTCCCGATGAGAAAAATACGCTTTTTATTTTAAATAATATTTTCGGCGGGCTGGTGTTCACCTCGGACGATGTGGCACACTATTCCGAGAACACGCTTCGTTACTATCGTGCGCATTTTCCTCTGCGTTCTAAAAACATCGAATCCGTGCGTAACGACAGCGGCATGTACGAAATTCGTTTTTCCATCGGCAATCTTTCGTATTTTGTCCGGGCAAACCTGCGCGATGAAACTGCCGAGTGTACGCTCCCCGACGGCGCCTTTTGCCGGAATGACGCGCGCACGGGCGAAGTTGATTTTGTGCCGGGAACATCGACCTTCGTGCTTCGTCCTCACGAAACGCAGTGCTTTCTCCGGCTTTCCGAAAGAATGCCGTCGCTTGCGGGTTCATCGGGGCATATCTTCCCCTCAAGCGAAATTGATTCGTTCAAGGCATCTGGAAAAAATTTCATCGTGAAACTGCATCGCAGCGCGCAAAGGCCGAACGCGGTATTCGTGCGCGTAGCAAAAGCAGGAAAATATTCCATAAATGGCGCTCATGCTGAAAGCAAGGAAGTCATTCCGGGAGTTCATCTCATCAAAATCATCATGGAGTAAATGCCATGTTCAGAACGCATCGAGGAGTGAAATTCGGCGTGGTCTACTATCCCGAGCAGTGGGATACATCCCTGTGGAAATCCGACCTTGCACGCATCCGCGCCATGGGTGCAGACGAGGTGCGGCTGATGGAATTCGCCTGGGCGCTCCTTGAACCGAAAAAGGGCCGGTACGACTTTTCTCTGTTCGATGAAGTATTGAAGCTCTGCGAAGCTGAAGGGCTTTCGGTGATTTTAGGAACGCCCACCGCAACCCTGCCCGCATGGCTCTACGAGACGGATCCGTCAGTGGTGCGGATTCATCCTTCCGGAAAAATAAAGGATTGGGGAAGCCGCCGCGAGGCCTGTCTCAATTCTCCCACCTACTTAAAACATGCCGATAAAATCGTCGAAGCGGTGGCGAAGCATTTCGGCTCACATCCGGCTGTGGCGGGATGGCAAATCGACAATGAAATTGCGCATGAGGGAAGCGATATCTGCGTCTGCGACCACTGTAAAAAGGCATGGCATGGGTGGCTGAAAGCACAATACAAAACGATTGGCGCGCTCAATGAGGCCTGGGGAAATGTATTCTGGGGTCGCATGCTCACACAATTCGAACAGGCTCCTGTGGCGCGTGAGCCGTTCAGTACTGACCTCAACCCGGGTCTGCTGCTGGATTACGACCGGTTTTCATCCGATAGTGCTGTAAGGTTTGCCCATCGGCAGATGGACATTCTCCGCGCGCACGTGCGCCGGGAGCAATTCATCACCACCAATCTGTATATGCCGCCAATTGGCACGGTGGTGGACTGGCAGAAGCTTTTTCAGAAACTCGATATCGTCGGCTACGACAACTATCCGGTGTGGGGCGATATGAAAGAACCCCTGCCCTATTATTTCAATTCGTTCATCCTTTCGCACGTGCGCGGCCTCAAAGAAAACCGGGCATTCTCGGTGCTCGAACAGATCTCCGGTTTTCAGGGACACGCATGCCTGGGGTATCGCCCACCGGAAGCACAGATGGCGTTATGGACAAACCAGGCAATTGCGCACGGCGCAAACCGCATTTCCTATTTCCGCTGGCGCACCGTACCGTACGGGCAGGAGCAGCTCTGCCACGGCATCATCGAGCCGGATAATGAAGAGACAAAGCGTTATGCCGCCATCAGGGAAAACATAAAAAATCATCGCGCGCTTTTCAACCGCATCGGAAGCGAACCCGTTACGGCAAAGGCATGCCTTGTGTATGAGATGGACAATATCCGCATCATAAAGCGGCAATATCTTTCGAAGGGGCTTTATTATACTCCCTCCCCGTATTTGCAGCTCGGCTACGCGATGGAACTGGCCAGACACTTCGCCCCGTACGTGCTTTTCAACATAAATGCAGACGTGCGCACGCCGCACAATATTGCGCTTGAAAATTACAAGATAGTATCGCTCCCGCTGTATCAGATGGCTGATGCGAAGTTCGTCGAAGACCTCGCTGAATGGGTGCGCGACGGCGGCACGCTCATCCTCGGCTGGCGAAGCGGCACGCGCGATATGAACAACCACACAATACGCAAAGCATTCCCGGGACTTTTCACCGAACTTGCCGGCGTGAAAATCCGCGAATTCGAGGCTCTGGGCCAGGAAAAAGTCGGCATACGCATCGGCCTTATTCCCGCAAAAGGCGAGGTATGGGCGGATATTCTGGAGCCCGGCAGCGCCGAAGTGCTTGCACGATACACCGACCGGAAAAAGTTTTACCGCGGATCTCCCTGCATCACCGTGAACAATTTCGGCAACGGCCGCGTGTATTATCTCGGCACCTCATTGAATGATTTGGGCATTTTCTTCCTCTACAGAAAGATTTTCAAAACGGCAGGCCTTGAACCGAAATGGTACGGCATGGGCATTGAAGTGATACGAAGAACCGATACGGAAGGAAAGGAATTGAAGATTGTGCTCAATCACACCGCGAAAGCAAAGCGGGTTCTCGGAAAAAAGATTCCGGGATATGGAATGGCTGTCGTTTGAACAGCATTCACACTACAAATGAATTTTTTTAAGAATCAGCAATGAACCGATATAAAGACTGGCTTGAAGAAGCGACAATCGATGCGCAAAAAGCTCATCTGGACCTCCAGCACGGATATTACAACTGGTGCTGCTTCACGTCTCAGCAAGCCGCAGAAAAAGCCGTTAAAGCGCTTTCGATGTTCTTAGGATTCGATGTTTGGGGACACTCAATAGTGGGAATATTGAAAATAATAAAAGAAAAAATCGAAATTCCTGAAATAATACTTGAAAAAGCACAGCTTTTAGATACATTTTATATACCAACTCGTTATCCGAATGGCTTTAGCATGGGAAAACCATCGGATTATTATAATCGCAGAATGGCACAGGATTCAACCGATGCTTGTGACGAAATCATCAAATTCTGTAAAAGCTCGATATCTGGATAGAGATGCTGTTTTAACAAAAGTTTCAGAAATCGTAAAAAAGATCAAATATGACAATCCTTCTGTTGAGAAAGTACTACTGTTCGGTTCAATCGCGAAAAATGAGCACACCGGGCGCAGCGATATCGATATTCTCATAATCACACGGGATGCTGGTAACGATAGCATCAGACGACCTTTGAAATATTACCATTATTTCAACGAGATACCGGTACCCGTGGAATTAATTGTATATCATCCATCAGAAATTGAATTATTGATAAAAGAAAGAAATTCTTTTATTATCGAAATACTGCAACATGGATTGGAATTTTAATCAAAAAGCCTCATAAAGGATAGGGCTCAAAGCTCCACTGCCTTTTTGCTTTTTAATATCTCATCGCGCAACGCGGTCATCTTCTCATAATCGAACCTGTAGCGCTTTTTCTTATATACTTCATCGAACTTCTTCTGATATTCTTTCGATTTGAAATAATTTTTCATCCTGCGCGAAAGCGGAAAGATCTGCTCGGAAGGATCGTACACCTGGGGAGCGTTCGTTGCCGCATCGACAATCGTACCGGTAATCATGCCCCATGAAATATCCAGAAGAGAGTGCCCTTTCAAATCGCGGATTATGGCCTGGAGTATCGCCTCATGCACGGGATTAAAAAATTTGAATTTCCGCGAATACATAATCGCGCCGTGCATGTGATCAGGAATATCCATAAAACCGTCTTTGATGACTTCCCGCCCCACGATGTACATCATTTCCATGAGATAGTTGAGGCATCCGAGCCCTGGCTTTTTTTGCCCGGGAAGCTGCGGCTTTGTAGGATCGAAGATATTTCCTGGATTCTCGGCCGAGAGCCACTCGATGACAATCATGTCGAGCGTTGCGATGCCGCTTTTTGCAAACGCTTCGCCCTTTGGCACAAACCTCGACTCGGAAAGCCTCAAGTCGATCAGCAGATTCTGCGGATTTTGATTATCATAATATATTTTCAGGTAGTGAATCATCGCTTCATCGCGTTCCACAACCGCGAAAAGATTCTCAAACCCAAGATTTTTCAGATGGGCAACCATGCCGACTCTTGCGGCAATATCCATGATGTCGTTTCCGGAGAACCTGTTCAAAAAAAGGTTTTCTTTTCTTTGCGTGGAGGAAAAAAAACCGAGGCCATCATCAAGCGGACGTGCATCTCCGTCGGGCGCAGAGATCGCCGAGGAAATATCAATTGGCTCGAAATATTTAAAGATGGAGCCTTTCTTCTTTTTCAATAAATCCTCTCATTATCGATGTTCTCATTCATATTCTCATTCAAACATTTGCATTGCAGTAAATATTTCAAGCAGAATTTACTGTGACGGGAAATAATTCTTATGCCAGTTTCTTCATGTTCTTCAAGTAGGCATAGATGAATGCGTCAATATCGCCGTCAAGGACTCTATCGATGGAACCGATTTCTTCACCGGTCCGGTGGTCCTTCACCAGCGTGTAGGGCTGAAATACATACGAGCGTATCTGATTACCCCAGGATATGTCCTTCTTATCGCCGATTTTTTCCGATGTTTTTTCTTCCAGTTCCTTCATTTTCAGTTCGTACAATTTCGACCTGAGCACTTTCATGGCAAACGCTCTATTCTTATGCTGTGATCTCTCGTTCTGGCACTGCACCACGATGCCGGTAGGCATATGCGTGATGCGAACGGCAGAATCGGTGGTGTTAACATGCTGTCCGCCTGCTCCCGATGAACGGTAGGTGTCGATGCGAAGATCCGATTCATTTATTTCAATTTCGATGTTGTCGTCGATCTCCGGCACCACATCCACCGCGGCAAAAGAGGTATGGCGGCGCTTATTCGCATCAAACGGCGATATGCGCACCAGCCGATGAATCCCCCTTTCAGCCTTGAGAAGTCCGTAGGCGTTTTCGCCCGTGACCAGCATTGTGGCGCTTTTTATACCCGCCTCTTCTCCTGGGGTGTAATCGATCACATCAATCTTAAACCCGTGCTCCTCCGCCCATCGCAGATACATGCGAAACAGCATGCTTGCCCAGTCCTGCGACTCGGTGCCGCCTGCTCCCGGGTGAATGCTTACAAAGGCGTTATTCGCATCGGATTCATCGGAAAGGAGTTCCATGGTTTCGAGCATGTCGTAGCGCGAAAGATAGCCGTCGATTTTTGCGTCAATTTCCCGCAAAATTTCTTCATCGCCCTCCGATTCAGCCATCTCCAAAAGATCCGTTTCGTCACGCACCTGATTGCGCAGTTCGTCCCATGGCGAAACCTTCTTTCGTATTTTGCTTATCTCCTGATTTACCCTGGAGGCCTTCTGCGCATCAGCCCAGAAATTTTCAGCATGTGTCTGCTTCTCCAGCTCTTCGGCTTTTTGCTTCAAAGATTCAATGCCGAGCGCCGAATACATATCGCTTATTTTTTGATCGAGTTCGCGCAAAAGCCGTTTCGTTTCTTTTATATCCCTGTTCTCTTTTATATCCCTGTTCACGGCAGTATCCTTAATGACATTTCATATTTGTGCAGCATTGATGGAAGCAATCGAATACAGTGTAAAGCAGCAACATCATGTCAGGGTATTCAAAAACCGCTTCATCGCGTCGCTGAAATCGCTTTCGAGTTCTTCAGAAGAAGAATAATTCTTCCCCATCACCTGATGCCACACATCGCTTGATTCCATACATAAGTAGATAAAAGGCTTTGAGGTATATTTCCGTATCCGGTCAAGCAAAAATTTATACATTTCGATGCGGCGGGGTTTAAAATACCGAAATTTCCCGTCTATTCCCGGAAACATCTCCTCCAGCGTCATATCCTCGTCCGGCTCCACGTTTTTCAGCACATCCTTGAAACCAGGCGCATAGCGGAAGCCACCAAGCGAAATCCATGCCACCCTTTCGCGGTTTGCCGCTTCAAAGAGCGCCTCAACGAGCGCTGCGTAATCCTCCTGCCAGCCATCATATATGATGACCGGATCGAAATGAAACGCGGTGATGAAATCCGCATCAGACGCTTTCCGCACCGCCTGCAAACGCCCGGCAAGAGTGGCGGTTCCCCGCTCGTAGCGGCGGATATTTCGCTCGCTTGCAAGGCTCCATGAAAGCACGGCATTCCCTTTCTGCGAAATACCCAACAGATGATCGACATTGGAGGATTTCGTTTTCAATTCAAGCATAATATGCTCGAATGGAGCGGCCAGGCGGATCAGTTTTTCGCCTATTCCCGTTTCATAATCGAACATCAACGAATCGGTGAACTCGCCGGTTCCGATGCGATATACCATTTCATTCGATGAATTCTGCATGAATTGTTCCACTTCACGCAATAATGCATCGATATTCGTAAACTGCACGATGCCGAATGCATTCAGATAGCCGCGCAGAAAGCAATAGGAACAGTCATACAGACAATTGAAACAGGTATTGATAACCCGGTAGTTGCAGCAGATAACATTAGGCGAACCTGGACATTTTTGAAAAAAACGCCCCATGAAATGTTTAAGCACAAGTATTTCTTTTGATTGAACTCCTTTCAGTTTAATTTCTTCAAGAAGATGATCCAGTGCTATTTCATTATCATACCACAACGTTGTTACGCCAGCGATCCGTGCAAATTCACGATATATCGTATTTTTCCCGGCACCCTTTGGTGCAATGATGAACCGTATGTCGTTCGCTGTTTTAATGGCATTCTCCAAATAATAACAAGGTTATTTCAGCTTTAAAATAACGCGACAATTTTTTTCTTGAATTCAACACCGTCTTTAATTATATTTGTTATGCCTGCGTTGCTCGTGATTGGTATTGAAATTTTTGTACCAACACTAAATGAGAAGGGATCTCGAATTTGAGCGCACAAACCGGGCTTCCACCGAGAAGTGGGTTGAAGCGTTCGTGAGGGAACCCACCTGTTAATAACAGGTGCAAAAGAAAATACCCACACGGCAAACGCGGGCAATTTTTCATCAGGGGAAACCATTGGCCATTATCACGCTTGGGCTGGAAGTGCTCTTCGGCACAGAAGAAGCATGGCCTTCCATCAATCCCGTCATAGCCGCGATTGTCGCGGGGATTTTTTTGCTCATCGCGGCATTCCTGCTTCTGCTGAGATACAGCTACCGCTTAAAAGAAGCGAAAATCAAAGCCGACCAGTTATTTCTTTTCAAGGCGAAAAAAATAGGGCTTTCCAACTACCAGTTTAAAATTCTGCGCGGGATGGTGGATATTCTGAAACTCAACGACCCGAACCCGATCCTTTCCAATAAAACTCTGTACGAAAAAGCAATCGGTTCCTTTCTTTCGTACCTCAGCGAAACCAGCCAGGAAGGAGAAACCGCAATCTCCGCATGCCGGGATATTATCACGATTCATGAAAAAATTTTCAATCCTTCGACATACCGCAAACCGATGCAGTCCCTTCGCGAGCTTGAGCCGGGCGCGCTGGTCGCGCTTTTTTCCGAACAGCAAGATGCCTGCATCGCCAAAGTGATTACGACGGATAATTCCACCCTTTCGCTTCAGCTTTTCCGCAAAGAAGGCATACCCGCCACGCTCGCGCGCGGGAAGGCCGCGCTCTATATCTGGCGCACGGGTGACGCCGAATATAACACTGAAGTTGACATTAAAAACATATCAGGGAATATCATCACCGTAAGCTATTCCGACACACTCGCGCGCGGCAAGGAAGTCCGGCTTCCCTACCTTGATGTGATGATACCATGCCAGCTTACCATTGAAATAAAGACCGAAACCAATGGCGAAGAAGAAGTTTCGAGTGAAACCACCACAGCCGGAATGATCTACAGAATCAATGAAAATGAGGCCGTCGTCAGGCTCGCGGCGAAAATCGATTATGGAAAAAATTACGCGCTGTCCTTCACTATCGACGATTTCCACATTAAATTCTTATGCAGAATTTTAGCAGAAAAGAGCATACAGGAAGAGAACGCCTTCTTCATCACATTCCGGTTTTTAGAAGGAACGGATGTCGCGCGCAATGTGTTAAAGCGATATATTTCCGAGCATCTTGCCGATTCATAATCTCAACGCTATGCACGCGGCACTGCCAGGCATCCGTGCGACATAAGGCCTGACCTCTTGTTATTAATCTATTGACAGCAGACATTATATCTGTTATCTTTAATAAAGCGCATATGCCGGCAAGCTACTATGAGCATTTCGAATGAAAACGAACTTTTAGCGTATAGGTCTTTCTGGGAAGAAAATCTCCAGAAAGTGGAAGAGGTAGCCGCGCATCTTGAGAAAAACCTCCTTGCGCTTGAAAAAAAGCACAAAAACGAACAGGAGCAATACCAGGAACTCGAAAAGCGGCTCGACTTTTTGCTCTCAGTATATTCAAGTTATAACTGCTTCAAGGGTAGGGAATATCTTCTTAAATTGAAAGCATGTCTGAGTTCGTATGCTCATCAAACGCACAATGCATCCGCCCGTTTCGACGTGCTTCATTTTCTCCTCGCAAAAGTAAAAGAACAGGCATCCGCAGGGTTTGAAGAGTTTCCGCGCGTGAAACATGAATACCGGGATGAATTGCCGCAGAAAAACATTGAAGCAAAAACACTGCCATTGCCATTCCGCTGGATTACTTTTCGTGCCTCAGCACAGTGGTATATCGCCGCCTGCGACGAATTGCACATTGTCGACCGTGTTATTGCGGAAACGAGAGAGACATCAGAAGGAAACGAATACATCATCTTCAATGGAATGAAAATCAAAATCGTCAATCGCCCCACCCGCCGCGCGGGATCCGACGAACCTGTTCGATGCTATCTCATCATTGCAAGAGGCGGCAATACCTCATGCTTCTCGGCTTCTGCAATCGGCAGGAGAATTCGCGCATCGAAAAATGTTATTAGCCCACGCCTGAAAGAATATACCCTCGTGCGGAAAAAATATATTCGGCTATTCGGCAAAAATCATATCTTCATCGATATGTAATTCGTTTATTGTTGTTCGCCGTATGCAAGATCGATTTCGAGTTTTATGATTCTTTCCAGAAACCGCGCGGGCGGAAGACCGGTAGGAATAATTTTCCCATTGATGATAAACGACGGCGTACCCTGAATCTTGAATTTCTCCCCCGAATCGATTTGGCTTTCAAGAATTTTTATCGCGATTTTCTCGTCTAACAGCGCGCGAAGCTTATCCGCATTCATATCGATTTTCTCGAGCGCCTCAAGTACCGTTTCTCGCTTAAGATGCCCCTTCTTCGTCATGATGTATTCAATATATTCGCGATGTTTCGGGCTCTTTTGAAGCGCGATTGCAACAAGCGCCGCACGACAGCTCAGCCCATCGCCTCTGCCTGCAATATATTTATTGCATGTTCCATCGAGCGGATAGTGCTTTAAAAAAAGCCGCACCTTTCCCGGATATTTATCGATGATGCTTTTGATAATGGGTGCTGCTGACCGGCACACGTGGCAATCGAAATTGAAATATTCCACAATGGTCACTTTCGCAGATGGATCGCCGTAGTACACTGGAAGACCTGCAATATCCATCGGCACGGGGCGGCGGCGCACATACTCATCGAATGCCTGCTCTTCCATGCGCATGTTCTGTTGCAGATTCGCATATTGCCTGTTGGAACCGAGCATGGCAGTCAAAAAGCTCGTCCCGGAATATGTCACCACAAGAAAAAGCACAATAACGGCAATACAATGCAGTGCTCCCGGATTTTCCCGCAATTCTTTCCATGCGCCTCGGAATATGGCGAAGAAATTATCCTCTCCGCGAACCAGAGCAAGAGAGAGTCCAAAAATCGCGAAATTGCACAGCCACGCGATAACGCAATACAGGCAGAAGGCTTTGATGACAAATGTCGAAAGCGCAAAAAGGGGAAATACAGCTATTGCCGCCGCTGCGGAAGAAATAATTACAAATGCATCCAGCAGTTTGCTTTCGAGATGCGCCTTTCTCAGTATAAGGATAAAAAGAACAAAAAAATAAAACACCAGGCCATACGCGGCAATCGGTAATCCAAGAAACACCGAGTACTGCCCGGAATTGACTCTATCGCAGTTGAACGCCCCCACCGAACAAAGCTGAAAAAGCACAGAATCCCTTGAGGCAGGAAGATAGTGGATAATGAGAAGATACAAAGACAGTGCGATGCCAACCAGAGAAAGAAAAACCAATCCACCAAATGCAATTCGGTCTCTCCTGACTTTATTTAATTCGACATGTGCATCCATCATACGCATCTCCAACGAAATGGTTTGGCGAAAAAGATCTCACCAATAATATCACAAGGCATGAATTTCCGCAACATAATTACACAATCTCCAACAGAATTTTACCTCCGGCTTTTACCACTACGCCTTTGTAGCAAGATATTCCCTGATGCTGCCCAATAACGTTCATACAGTCTTTTCCGTGTACTTGCTCAAAGCGCTAATCAGTTTTTAAAAGCGTGGTTTTATTTTCAATGAATATAAAAAATTGATTAAGCAAAATTCATACATGCCGATAATAATAATGCGACATAAAGGCTTTTGATTACGTCGCCCGGACGGAAAAGGAATTCCCTCCCACTCAATCACCGCATGGATGCACCATATCACACAATATTCCGCCTTTTGAGAAAAAGCGGAGAAAGCGAGGTGCATTATGGCGAGCAAGAATTTCAAGAAGCTTTTAAAAAAATATCTGAGCATCAAAGGCCTTGATATTGTGGTCTATCTCGAAGACGGCGCGATAATTGAACTCAATAAAAACAGGGTTCTGGTGAAAAACGAAATTATCATCCGCGACAAGAATAACCGGGAAATCAGAATCGACATTGCGAACATTAAATCGGTCGAACTGTACGCCGCATAATACTGCTAATTAAAATCCCCCCTTTTTGGGGGGCTTCTTTTTTTTCCAATACCCGCAAAAATCTTGACAACGGCCTCTCTCTCCGTTTATGTAACATTAAAGGGGGGCCGTTTTCGTAAAATTATGATACGATGGTTCAATCGGCCCGCAAAGAATGTACTCGTTATGATGACTACGGAAAATCTACAATGCAGAACATAAAGTACCACGCGCTCAATACCGCGGCCGCGCTTTTCGTATCGTTTATGATGGCGCTCACCGCATCGAATGTCTATCGTTTTGTGGCGGCACCCGCGGTGGTTCCGAACCAGCCGCAGCGGCAATCGTCCCGCCCGGCGCGACCCAGAGCAAGTTTTGCCGATTATCGTCCAATTGTCGATTCCACTTTCTTCAGGGTCGCGCAGCCGATGTCCGTCTCTTCAAGCGCCCCGGCCCAATCGGCGCCGGCCGTCAGCGAATCGGAACTTGTGCTTCTGGGCACCATCAGCGGGCCTCCCGACGTATCCCGCGCGCTCATTAAAAAGAAATCCGACCCGGAAGCAAAAGTTTATGGAATGTGGAAGGACGTGTACGGCTACCGCATCGTGCGCATCACCGAATCGAAAGTTCACCTGAAAATTGGCAAAGAGATCCGCATCCTGGACATGTACGCCGATCTCCAGAATGATCAGCAAAAACCCGCCGCGCAGGCGGCCGGCCCCGCTCAGCAATCGAACCTGAAACAAAACCTGAGCCGCTCCGAACTTCAGCAGAAAGTATTAAAAAATATTGATAATGCACTTCAGGGTGTTCGCGCAGGTCCCTACCGCGTCGATGGAAAAATTGAAGGCTACAAGATTTTCCGCATTCGGCCTTACAACGTGCTCTACAAACTCGGCGCGCGTCCGGGCGACATCATTAAACGCATCAACAATAATCCGGTCAACAGCACCGAAAAGCTCTACCAGATATGGGAGTCGGTAAAAACCGATTCGCGCATCACCGTCGATTTAGAACGCGGCGGCCAGATGCTTAAATACGAATTCAACATCACGGATTGAAACGATATGAAGACGAAGCATAAAATGCTTGGAAAAATCCTGCTTGAAAAAAACCTGATCACTCAGGAAGACCTTCAGGAAGCACTGCTCGCTCAGAAATCGACAAACCTCCGCCTCGGCCAGATACTCGTCAAGAAAGGTCTGTTAACCGAAGAAGATATTCTCTCCGCGCTGTCCGAACGTTACGGAGTGCCATACCAGAGTACTCTTCAGTTCGACGACAGGGAACAGGCCTTTTCGAAGATACCCGTCATGTTTCTGAAAAAAAATAAAATCGTTCCCTTCAAGTCAGTGAAAAACACTGTCTTTGTGGCGGTTTCAGACGTGCTCAATATCCAGCCATTGGACGATTTAAAAATGCTTTTCCCCGGTTGTAATCTTGAACCCGTGCTTACCACCGAGGATGAAATAAACCGCGTGATTCAGCAGCACTATGACATCGCTGCTTCTGCATCAACAACTGAAGTGCTCGAAGACCTTGAAGGAAGCGAATTCGAGATGCTCTCCGGTCCCGTCGCGGAAACCGAAGACATACTCGATATGGCAAACGAGGCACCCATCATTCGGCTCGTCAATACGATTCTCAAGCAGGCAGTCAACGATAGGGCAAGCGACATCCATATTGAGCCGTATGAAAAAGAACTCTTTGTCCGCTTCCGGATTGACGGCATTCTCTACAAGATGTTCAATCCTCCCAAAAAATTTCAAAATGCGATCACATCGCGCATCAAAATCATGGCGAACCTCAACATCGCCGAAAACCGCCTTCCTCAGGACGGACGCATCCAGATTAAGATTGGCGGAAAGGATATCGACATCCGCGTTTCCATTTTCCCCACGCACTACGGCGAAAGGGTGGTCCTCCGCCTTCTGAATAAAACAGACATGTCCTTCAATCTCGATTCGCTCGGATTCTCGGAAAAGTCACTTGCGACCTATAACCGCCTGATCCAGAAAACGCATGGGATTATCCTGGTCACCGGGCCTACGGGAAGCGGGAAAACAACTACCCTCTACAGCGTGCTCATGCGGCTCAACACGCCGGAAGTGAACATTCTCACCGTTGAGGACCCTATTGAATACCAGATACCCGGGATCGGCCAGATGCAGGTGAAACCGAAAATCGAACTCACCTTTGCAAACGGCCTTCGCTCAATTCTGCGGCAGGACCCCGATGTCATCATGATAGGTGAAATTCGCGACTTAGAGACTGCGGAAATAGCCGTACAGGCGGCGCTCACCGGCCATCGGGTGTTTTCCACCCTGCACACCAACGACGCCGCAAGCGGCATCACGCGCCTTATTGATATGGGCGTGGAACCGTTCCTCATTGCGTCTTCGGTCAACGCGCTTCTTGCCCAGCGCCTGGTTCGCACCATCTGCCCGCACTGCAGAGAATCGTATAAGCCAACTTCGAAGATGCTCGCGGAACTGGGTCTTACCATGAAAGAACTCAAAGGGGGAAAGCTTTTCCGGGGGAAAGGGTGCGAGAAGTGCCTGAATACCGGCTACATGGGGCGCATCGGTATTTATGAACTCCTTGAAGTCAACTCCGATATCCGCAAGATGATCCTG
>CAKZSV010000015.1 GCA_937921485.1 uncultured bacterium | reverse complement strand
CCTTTTATAATATTAATAAAAACGATTACTATCGTCAACAATAAAACAGACTATTCAATTTTTTTTTGAGAATATCATTATTGAACATTCGTAGGTAATAAGAAGCATCAATTACAAAAACTCCAAAACCAGCAGCGTGATGTCGTCCTCAATGGGCGCGCCCTGCGCGTGCTGAAGGACATCGGTGTAGATTTTACGCGCCATACCGTCTTCGTTTTTTTTGATGAATGATTCAGCAGATTGCTTTAAACGCTTGTGTCCGTACATCTCGTGGTTTTTATCGAACTGTTCGATGATGCCATCGGTGAAGAAAATCAGTCGGTCGCCCGATTCGAAATCGTATTCGGATTCATCGTACCGCGCTTCATCCAGAAGCCCAAGCCCGGGACCCGTGCCTTCAATATGAAGAAAAGAGCCTTTCCGCGCTTTCCAGAAAAGCGGATGATGATGCCCTGCCTTCGCGGTGATGATCTTTCCTTTTGTAATATCAATGAGGGCATAGTAGCTGGTGGCAAAAAGCTTGCGGGAGAGCACCTGGCAGAAATGCTGGTTCAGCTTCGTCATGAGCAGCGAGGGTCTGGTGCCGTAGTCGGGTGTGAGTAAGGAAAATGCGCTTTTGAGAATGCCCGTGGCAAGTGCGGCAGTTACGCCATGCCCCTCCACATCGGCGATGATGACGGCGATGAGTTCATCCCCAATCTTTACGATATTCATAAAATCACCGCCCACTTCAATGCAGGGATGGTAGATGAATTCGTGGCGGACTCGCGGATGAATCTGGCGGTTTTCTTCCATGACGTCGGAGTTTATGAACACGCTCTGAATCTGCTGTGCCACGGAAAGGTCGCGGTTTATGATTTCCAGTTCCGCGCTTTTTTCTCGAAGTGTGTGCTGAGAAAAGGTGATGTTCGCCAGCGCATCGCGAAACCGCGCGAAGGTTTCTTTGAGGCAATTTTTATAGAATATGGTCGCCAGATCCCTGTTTTTTGCTAAAAGGATATCGAAGTCTTTCTTGTCGAGCTGGAAAATTTCGCTATCTTCAATGGTTGTGACGCTTGCCGAGCGTTTCAGATTGTCGATAAGCGAAAATTCGCCGAAATAGCTTCCGGCGCCAAGCAGGCTTATGAATATTTCATCGTCCTCTTCATCTGCTCTCGTAACCTTCACTGAACCGCGCTTGATGATGTACATGGCTTCGCCCGGCTCGCCCTCGCGGATGATGGTTTCATCAGGTCGGCGCTGCAAAGGTTTGAGCAGCGGTGTAATTTCATCGAGCAGGGCTTCGTCCATTCCCTCAAATATCTTTATGCTTTTGAGTATTTTCTTAAGTTCGGGTGAATACATTACCTGCCTTCTTTTTTTGAAAATGTACCGAACGCTGAAAATACGTTTATGAAATATTTGCTGATTAATCAATCACTATTTTAAAAAAACTTATGCGAGGTGTGATATTACAATTGCGGGTGCTTCTTAAGCGCTACTAATTCCTGTATATGACCATGTTCTTTTCAAGGCGTGGAAAATCTGCGTTTTTCACCAGGAGGCATTTTGAGATGCTCAGCATGGGGAAATGAACGATCATTTTTATTTTTATGTCATCCTTTTCCGCAAAGACCAGTTCACCCATTTTGAGGGGCTGATTTGTTGCGTGTTTGATGATGATTTCGTCCGAGCTGTTGATGTCGTAAATCGAGCCCGCTGGATTTTTCGGCATGATAGCCTTTTCTTTGCTGAGGTATGTGTCGATTTTGGCAAGACTTGTTTTAAGCTGCCTCCCTGCTCCCAGAAACGCTTTTTCGGCCGAGAGTTCTATCGGTGCAGTTCGAAAGAAACCATAAAAGGTGATTGAATATTCATCTGCCCCAAAGGAGTTAACCGTGAAAAGTGTTCTCTCTTCATTCGATACTGTCACCTCGATATTAACGGAAACAGTGCCGCGTTTCCTTTGTATAGGACAGTATGCGGGCATCGGATACACTGCGGGTCATGAGACCCACCAATTGAAAGCTCCTATTTCTGTGGTGTACACGACCACGTCAAGATATAGATTTTTTACGCCAGCGTCTTTCCGAATGGTTTTCGTGCCCTCCGCTGTGAATATATCATCATCAAAAAGACCTGTATTATACACAAGGCAGGCGATTATCTCTTTCATTTTTGCCGCCTGCGCGTCATTGTCCCTGCTATAAGTCCCCTGATTGCCCGACCAGTAATTGATGCTCGATATCACTGCAATTTTTCCTGTTTTGGCAGGGCGGATGGAACGCTCACCTCTCATGTGTGTCAGCATCAGATTGGCGGTACAGCCCCATGAAAATAGCAAAATGGCGATTATACACAGGATACTTTTTTTCATGAGATAATGCCGTCAAATATTAATAGCCGAAACATACATATAATGAGCATAAAAATATAAGAATAAAAAGATTGCAATAAAAAAAATTATTTTTGCAGTAAAAAAAAGAATTGTCCGAATTGGTGATGGTATTCATAAGTTTTTCATGAGACGATTATGTATCATGCTATTTCTGATTTTTGCAATTCATATATTTGGAGTTGCGCAGCCGCAGCCGCCCGTAGAGCCGAAAGCGCCAGCAGTTGAACAAAGATCTGAATCGAATAAACAAAACACCCCGCAGCAAGATGACGAATCGCGGAAATATCCAGCTATTGTAGTGTTTGCCAATGGAAGTAAAATCCGCGGTAGCCTTCTTTTGAAAAATGAAAAAATTTCTGCCATCTGTTCATGCGGAAACACGGCCTGCGATTTGAGCGAAGTTATTGCGAACATCAAATACATCGAATTTACACATTGGAAGCGCGATGCCTCCTCCCGCCGCTTTCGCCACAGCGCTACTGCCATTACCCTGCGTGACGACTCGAAATTTAATTGCGCGCGCCTTCCTGATTTCGACCGCTTCGGGCTGAAGCGCGAACGGAAAACGCACTGGTGTTATACGATATATTATGCTGATGCGAGTGACAAACCGAAACCCGTGACAGCAAAATCGAAAAACCGGCATCATGCAAAATCGCAGAGCGACGAAACGCCAAAGATGAAAACTGAACCCCATCCCGACGCGGTGCGTAAAATCGAGTTTCTTCGCGAAGAGGGTAAAAGCATTTTCGATTTACTTCCGTTTATGATGAAATGAAATCTGGCAAGCTGAGGCATAACTCTCCCTCCCGGGGTTATGCTGGAATGATGAATATGGATATTTTGCGTGTTGTTATCGGACGAACTCGGCGGCCAACAGCGCCGGATCGCTGGGTAATCCCCACCAGATGTGAAACACGGTCGCTTCTTCTATACGTTTATCGTAAAGTGCACAGCTTTTATAGGGATAAGAATCCACTTCCTCATCGTACGCACCGCTTTCAATGCGCTCCACCAGTTCTGGCAAATACTCGAGCACTGCAATCGCAATCACATGCGATATCGACCTTCTAAAAAACCTCCGCATATCGTTAAAATAATCATATTCCCGTTCATTAAATTTTATCTTCACGCGGAATTTTGGTATTGGCATTCCATCTTTATCAAGCCGGTTCTGGTAGGCAATCCTTCCGTGCTCCCTTTCGTACTTCGCGTGATGCCGCATTGCGTAGCGCATCACCGCGATGACTACATCAATCATCCTCCAGCCGGTGCGCTTCTCGGCGTCTTTGAGCAGCAATAACACTTCTTGTGTCATCATGTAGGTTGTTTTAATCATCATTCGGCCTCCAGACGGTATTATGTTGATTGATAAGCAATGCGAACACTACAACATATGTATAGTAATTTTTCAAGAAAAAAATGCGTGCTAAGTTTCAGCCACAATTGTAATTGACGTAATTTCCAATATCAGATTTTTATATAACCAATTCGTAAATGGCTCCTATCTTTGTTGTTTGTGAAATTGGGGAATCTTTGTTATGAAAAGAAATTATTTCGACCGAAACGCCAGCTACAAAAAATCCTTTCTCATCGACATGGACGGCGTCATCAACAAAGGGCGGGCCGTGATCCCCGGAGCCGTGGAGTTTGTGGACCGGCTTAAGAAAGGTCGCTTCCCGTTTCTCTTCCTCACCAATAATTCGTATTACACGCCCACGGAACTCCGTGAGCGTATGGCCAGGCTCGGCATTGAGGTGACTGATGAGCATTTTTATACTTCCGCAATGGCGACGGCAAGTTTTATTGAATACCAGAAGCCGAAGTGCAGTGCATACGTCATTGGCGGCAAAGGGCTTATTGCCGAACTGGTGAAAGTGGGCGTGACGCTGACCGATACCGCGCCGGATTATGTGATCATTGGGGAAACCGACGAATACGATTACCGCAAGATCGTCGAAGCGACGTTCCTCATCCAGGAAGGCGCGAAATTCATTGCCACAAATCCCGATCTCACTGGCCCTACAAAGCGCGGTCCTGTGCCTGCCTGCGGTGCGCTTGTCTCTCCAATTGAAAAGGTGACGGGGGTGTCTCCGTACTTTTTGGGGAAGCCGAATCCTGCGATGATGTATTGGGCGCGGAAGAAATTGCGGGTCCATTCCGCGAACTGCTTTATGATCGGCGACCGCATGGATACGGATATTTTGGGAGGGCTTGAAGCCGGAATGACCTGCTGCCTTGTGCTTTCTGGAGTGACGTCAATGAAAATGCTT
Source organism: uncultured bacterium (assembly GCA_937921485.1). Classification (GTDB taxonomy): domain Bacteria; phylum Spirochaetota; class UBA4802; order UBA4802; family JAGODF01; genus DYLV01. The sequence goes on along the minus strand of CAKZSV010000015.1, from coordinate 85,167 downwards.
CCGCGCTTTCCGTATCAGCCTGATTATGTGTTTGAGAGCGTGGCCGATATCGATCCTAAAACAATTCTTTCGCGACGCGAGCGGGTGGTACGATAATGCCCTTCGAGAAAATACCGGGATTTCAAGGCAGAATTTACATCCCGGATGAGCAATTGAGCCGCAGAAAAAAACATCCCTGCGCGGACTGCTTCTCATGCCAGTTCTGCGGCGATGATCGCTGCCGCGTGTGCAGAAATGGCCAATGCCGCGATGTCAGCTGCGATGTGTGGCCATCATCGAATAAAGCTGATTAATCTTTTCCATCATCGATGCGAACTTATCGGGGCGAAGCGATTGCTTGCCGTCGCAGAGTGCTGTTTCCGGAGTCGGATGCACTTCGATGATGAGGCCGTCTGCTCCCGCTGCTACTGCCGCAAGCGCAAGCGGTTCGATGAGCTTCCAGTTTCCTGCCGCGTGCGATGGGTCAACCACCACAGGCAGATGTGTTTTCGATTTCAGTACCGGTATTGCGGATATATCGAGCGTGTTGCGGGTTTCTGTCTCAAAGGTTCGGATGCCGCGTTCGCAGAGAATGACGTTCATGTTTCCTTCAGAGAGGATGTATTCTGCCGCCATTAAAAATTCTTCTATGGTAGTCATCATGCCGCGTTTCAGGAGCACAGGTTTGCCCGTTTTGCCGACTTTTTTTAAAAGCGCGAAGTTCTGGCAGTTTCGTGCGCCGATTTGCAGAATGTCTGCATATTCGCATATCACAGGAATATCATCCGGGTCCATCACTTCCGTGACCACCGCAAGTTCCTCGCGGTCGGCGGCGTTTCGCATCATCTTTAAGCCTTCAAGGCCGAGCCCCTGGAAGGCATAGGGAGAGGTGCGCGGTTTAAACGCGCCGCCGCGCAGCACCGTCGCGCCGGATTCCTTCACAGCCCGCGCCGCCTCCGCCATCTGACTTTCGGATTCCACCGAGCAGGGTCCTGCCATAATGACCAGGTCTTTCCCTCCGATTGAAGTGCCGTTTGCCAGCCGTATGACAGTAGGAGTGTCTTTGATTGTTTTGCTGGCAAGCACGTAGGGGACGCTTGGTTGCATGCACTGAAAGGCAGGCGATAGTTTCGGTAACTGCTCAAGGCCTGCGTGGTCGGGGCCCATGAACGTGGTGACCGGACCTTTGCTGGTTGATACGGTATAGGCCCGAAGGCCCGATGCCTCAAAAAAGCGGGAGTGCTCCTTGAGTTCGTTATCAGTTCCGGAATTCATCAGTACTATCATAACCGCCTCCCTGAAAAAGTTTTGGCCGCTTTCCGGCGGCCTTTAACCCTATGGGGGGCGATAAAAAAGCCGCCAGCTTGACGCTCGCGGCTTTTGGTTTTCTCACTTCACGCGCAAAAGCTACGAGCGCTGCTCGCAGTAAAAAAACCAAAAATAAAAATAGTTTTTGCGCGTGTTGTTCATGGTTGCACTCACTTGCGGCCATGATTCAGTTATAATATCATCTGTCAATTATTTTTTTGCAAAAAGAGTATTAAATGAGCTATCAAGCGATATGCTGTTTTCAATGAGCAGGCGGCAGAAAATGTTGTTTTGTCCGGTACAAAAGGCACGAAGCGCACGGCTTGTGCCGCGCGTTTCGTGGACGCATCCAAAAAATTTATCCTTTTAAATGGACTTTGTCTGTGATTTAATACGACTTCTTCCCTGTCATATGATCAATAAGCCGCATCACCGCATTGGCGTAGCCGAATTCGTTGTCGTACCAGAAATTCAAATCGACCATTGTATAGTAGTTATCCCCGCGTTTGGAGGTACGCCGATGCGTGAAAGGCGAATCGTACATCGTCGAATACGGGCTTCCGATGACATCAGAGCTGACGAGTTGCTTTTTCGAATACAGCATGATTTCCGGATGCTTCGCCGAATACTGCTTGAATATCTCGTGCACATAGGTGTTATCGAATTCGCCCATGACCGTTACGTCGAGCACCACAATCGAGCCGGTGCTGGTGGGAACGCGTATCGATGATGCCTGCGAGCCGATTCCAAGTTCCCTGATCTCCGGGATGACTTCCAGTACCGCATTCGCCGCACCTGTGGAGGTAGGAATCATATTGTTCAGGATGCTTCGCCGCTTTCGCGTGTCCTTATCGCCCGCTTTGGGAAGGACATCGAGCACGCTCTGGGAATTGGTGACAGCATGCACGGTGGTGAGTGAATACGAAATGAATTTGTCTCCGAAATGATCCACCAGCGCTTTAATTGCCGGAGCGCAGCAGTTGGTAGTGCATGAGGCATTCGAAATGATCGAGTGCTTCGCATCATCGTACCAGTGGAAGTTTACACCCCCAACAAGCGTTATTGCATCATCGGGCATTGCATCACCCTTATTTTTTATTTTAAACGGCGCAACTAAGATGACTTTCTTCGCATTGTTTAAATGGCCGCGCAATGAATTATCATCCCGCAGCGTGGGATCGGTCATCTTCCCCGTCGTATCGATTACCAATTCCACCCCGTACTTTGACCATGGGATATTGCCGGGGACGCGGCATTTTGAATCGGTAATCCATACGACTTTCACGCCATTGAGCCACACATGGCCGTCTTTCACCTCAACTTTCGAAGGCGAATTAAACCCGAAGAAAAAACGGTCGTAGGGCCCGTAAGTGGAATCGTACCCAAGGTACGTCGCCAGATCATCCAGCCCCTTTCCCGTTTCACGCCCGGTCGATATCACTACTTCCTTTTGCTCCTTTCTGGCTGTGATGAGCCAGAGCAAGAGTTTGCCAATTCTTCCGATTCCGTTGATCCCGATGGGAGACTGCGTCGATACTGTTGCCATTTCCTCTTACTCCTTATGCGTTCATTAGTAAAGTGCACCTACACCGCCGCGCGCTGTGCGGGCCTTGTACGGTGCCGACCGGCGAACACATTGCCTGTGGTTCCGTCGATCGTAATAAAGTCCCCCTCTTTAAAAACGCGCCTCGTCTCGCCATTGCCGCGGCTTTCTACATGTGCTGTGTTTTTCTTTTCGTCGATCTTCATAATTGAAAAATCGCTCACGCCCGATTTCTCAAGCCTTCGCATCTGCAATACCGCATGTGAGGTCATTCCTCCCACGCAGGTGAGTATGCCGTCCGATTTCATCAGCCCGATGACGTCTTCCGGGTTGGTTTCCGGCCTCACCAGAACAATCCTGTCGCCGGGATAGTGCTTCCGCATTTCATCAATCCGCGCAATATGAAACACCATGCGGCCTGAAACAGCGCCCCCTGAAGCGGCAAGCCCCTGGCCCAGATAGTCTTTCTGGATTTCAACAGGATCCTCGTCGATGACATCATACTCAAAGACGTGTTTGGTCATGCCGCGCACCTGAAGGATGTAGAGTTCATCGTCTTCACAGGTAAATTCAATCTCAACGTCATTGCCCCAGCTGTCGCGGATGCGTTTAACCGCTTCGGAGAGGCGCCGATACTGCGCGGGGAAGGATGTTTCAAGCGATGGAAATTCCGCGGATTTCGCGTGTATCTTTTTCTGCTCCTCGCTTATGGGAAAGACCTTCGCCACGCCGCTTACGATATCGTGTCCCTGCGCGCGCGTTTTGTATTCGCCGAAGAGCGAGAGTTTCTCTCTGCCAAGATACTGGCTATGCACCACGCCGGTGATATTGTGCGGCTTGATGTTGCCAAACACCATCTTTTGCACAATCACGGCGGTGCCCCACTCGTCGGATACATTGATGAATGTGCGGTAATTTTCGGCAATCGGCGAATCCCAGGATTGAAAGACCGCCAGAATCGCGTAGAGAAGCTGTTCGTAGGGGTCTTTGGGAATCGAGAATCCGTAATCGTTGATGACATACCGGTACTTTCTCGTTAAAAGCTTCATCTGCGTGCCGGTGAGTTTTTCTTTCAAATCGACACCGGCTTCGCTTTTCGCCACCGCCATAAGTTTTTCGAAAATTGCTCGGTCGATGCCGTACAGGGAGATGCCGAAATCCTGAATGAGCCGGCGGTAGCAGTCGTATGCGAACCAGGCATCGGCTTCGGAGAGCTTTTCGAGTATTTCTTCAGTGATGCCGATATTGGTGATGGTGTCCATGACACCGGGCATTGAAAACACGGCGCCGCTTCGCGCGGAAAGCAACATGGGATTTTCCGGATTGGCAAATCTCCCGCCGGTAAAATCATCAACGTACTTTTTGATGAAATGCACGAGCTTGCGCCGAAACCGCGGGTTTTTAATATTATCTTCTTTAACTCGTTTATAAAATTCGGAAGATATCACAAACCCGTCCGGTACGCTCATCTCAAGCCGGCGCGAAACAAACATGAGGCCGTGTGCCTTTCCTCCCACCTGCCAGATCGGCGCGCACACTTCACCTAATTTTCCGGGAGCTTCGCCTTTAATGGGCTGGACAATGAACCCTTTGCTTTCCTTTCTGCGCTTCGCATTCAGACAGACATCATCAGTTTCTATTCCCGCTAATGTCTCTTTCGCAAAAACCAGGAGATTGTCAAAAAGCTGCAGAAGCGGCGATTGCATAATTTGCCCGCGCAGAAACCGGTCAACAATGACTTCCACATCGCTGCAGCGACCGCCGCCCGCGGCGAAGCGTGCGGATATGTTATCGACTCCAATGCTCTTCACCGCTTCCCGGATGACGAACATGAATGTTTCATTGAAGCGGTCGGAAATCTCGCCATGAATCACTAAAAGGTGATGCACAATGTCGCGGAATTGTGAACGTGTAAGATTTGGCGTTTCCAGTAAATCCATCACCATAATCATTTCCTGATTCACCAGCCCGTCCACGATGAAGGCCTTAAAAAAGAGTTTCACTGCTTTTTTAATTTGCTGAAAATTCAAGTCCGCAGTTGTCCCCATCTTCAGCTTTTCAATCAGTTTCTCAAAAAGCCTGGTGCGGATGATGTTCATGTGAAAAAATGCGCGCAATGTGTCGAATTTTTTTTCTTTATAGGATCCGTACATCGACGGAATGCCGAACGCGATGTGGCGCTTGAATTCGATGGTATCGAGCGGCTCGAATATCCTGGAAGACAAAAGCACTTCTTCTTTCAGCTCTTCCTGAACCAAAAGCAGCGCTTCGAGCGCGACTGTCTCGTCCTGATCTGAAATTGCCGTAAAGAAAAACGGGGGTGGGCTGAAGATGCCCTCGGCAGCATAATCTTTGAGGCGGTCGAGCACCCGCATTTCAGAAAAATTATATTTATCGTAGATCAATCGATAGACGTGCAGAAAATCCAGAAATTTTTCGAGATTTACTTTTGAAATCTTTTCTCCGGAATCATTACAAATTGAAATAATTTCCTGATCGCTAAGCGAATACAGCACATCCCAGATGGGCGTTCCCGAAGATCCATTGCCGCGCCGCCCGGCAATGCAGTGAAGAATCTTTCCCATCTCAGCGGGACTCTTACGCTTCAGGTATTGCGAAATCCGCGAAAGCGTGTGCGATGCGCCATCGCCGAACTTTTCCGCAATCAATTCAGCTTCTTTGATGAATGCATCCGCATCGACAGAAGATAAAAAATCCCAGAAGAGCGTGTCACTCCCGGCACCGATGCTGCGCTTTATGCTTTCGATCAGACGCACGGCAAGCGGATCATCGCCGAGGCGGTCGATTTCGAGAAATTCCGGAAGAGTGCCGTACACATCGGCAGGAACCATGCCTTTTAGCGGTGATGAGTCCCCTGTCATCCAGAACTGCATCATCATCTGCATCAAAAGCACCGTGCGGGAACTCGATTCCACGTGAATCTGCTTGCGCAGAAAATGCACGGGATCGTCCATGCTGTGATACATGTCGATTTTTTCGGTGATGGCGCGGATGTTGCCCGTCGCTCCGATATCGTGGTAGAATGCCGGAAAAACCGCAGCCAGCGAAATGATGAGATAGAACACTTCCCTGTAATCGCTATTGAGCAGGCGGGAAATATCGCGCTGAAAGACATCCGTGTCTTTCAGAAAAACGCCGCCCAATTTTAAATTAACGATGAGCGCCGCCGCAAGTTTTTTCATCATCGCGGGGTTTAATTCAATCAGGTGCAGCCAGGTGCGAATGTTTTCAAGATGGCTTGAATTGACAATCACCGACCAGTCCTGTGCGATGCCTGAGTACTGGGGGAAGCAGAACTTCGAACGCACCAGGTAGTCAACGAAATAGTCTATGAGAAACGTATCACCGGAGCGGACCACTGCGCTTCCGATATTATAAATGGTTGTAAATGCCGCCTGGTAATTGCCGCCCTGTTCTATTTCGCCCAAAAGCTCTGGCATGATGAGGTCAACGACGCTGCGAACGATCTCAATTTTGCTTTTCAACGCGAAATGAGAACACAGCGCTGCCACTGAACGCGAAATATAAAGCTGCAGTTCGCGGTCCGCACCCTCGGTGGATCTGGCAACCAGAAAGCTGAGAAGCGCTTTCACGGATTCATCATCCGCCGCATTATCGGCCTTGAGGGTTTCGGCGGCCTGTATGCAGATTTTTTCCCACTGACGCTGGTTATGGGAAAAATCGGCGATACCGCTTTCGGGCGCAAATAAAATAGCGCGGTTGCCTGCCGCAGCTTTTTCGGCTTCGGCAACCTTCTGCTCGTATGTATTGCGGGCAACGGATGCAAAAAGCGAAATGACTTCCTTTCCGGAATTGCTATCAAGAACGTTTGAAATTCTATGGATATCATTCGCTGAAAGGCCGATGCATCGTTCAACATAGAGCCGGTACTGGCAGCAAATGAATTCTGCAAGAAGCGATGCAATGTTGCCGGCGTTATCTCTCTTTTCGATAATCAACCCAACTCTGCGAGCGATATCATTTACATACCCGAAGAAAAGCCCCTCTCGGCTGAGGTGAATTAAAAGAGCAAGATACTCATGTGCAAAATTATAAAACAATCCCTCCGTTTCTTTGTAATGATCATTTTCCGAAGAAATCGTGAGCACAAACAAAAATCGGTCCAGGAATGTATCGGCGGCACGAATGGCTGATACTTTGCCGCGCCGCGTTCCGGCCTCAAGAAAATGAAACACTGCGGGAAGAACGTCGTTTGCATGCGGTGCAATATCGTACAGATTGTCGAATAGATATTCTCTCAGGCCCGCAATCACAAATTTCCAGTCAATATTCGGATGGCGGAGTTCCTCTATGAGCTTTTCAGTTTTTCTGGCGGCGCCGTACGTATCCCTAAGAGGCAGGAGGAGATTTTCAATCTTCAGGGATTCGTCCACGCGCGGCGGAGCTTCCGTGAGAACCGCCGCGCTTTTGCGATTTATTGCAATCGCTGACTCCATCGCATAACCCGCATTTAGAAAATGGTGCGGACTGAGGGGATGTACGCCATTTTCAGCACCACATAATAAATATAAAGGCGGGAATGAACATTCGGCGAGAGGGATTCCCCCAAGGGCGTTTTAAGGTTTTTCCTTTTGTTGTATGGGGGATTGCCCTATGCATAGCCCTCTGCATCAAGCATACGCAATACATGGCACAATGCATAACACTTCGGGAAAACCACACGGGAAAGCCTTCTGGAATCGATGTGCAATAATGACTGAAGCTACTTCGCCGATGCTTTCTGGGTACTGGAATCGAAGGGATATACGGACTGGAAATCGTCGGGGGGAAGTACATTTCGAAGCGGCTGGTATTTTTTTTCGATGAGATTGAATTCCATGCGCTGACGCATACCGTCCTGGTCAATGAAGCTCACGCGGAACACGTCGCTTACTTTCGCGCCGTCTTCGAGCCGGATGATGCCGTTGTCGATAAGCTGCAGGAAAAATGTCCGGAGTATGCCGAACGACATCTTCTGGATATTTAAATCCGATTGGTGGCGATGGTCGTACAGGCCTAAATTGACATCGGCGACCCGGTAGGGCCCGAAACAGGTATCGATGTTGATGCCGGTCTCGACACCGTACATCTGCCAGAAGCAGACTGAATTGAAAAACTCAAGCGTGCCTGCTACCTCCCCGGAAAGCGGGTAGGATAAATCCGTCAGTTTCGATATTTTGGGATGATCGATAAGGGAAAAAAGAGGCTGGGCAACAAACTTTTTCACCCTCCCCATGGCACGCCAGAAACTCGCTTTTGCGAAATCATACCCTTTGAGCACCGGTCCGGCAAGGCCGGTGACGAAATGCGCACCGAAATATTCCGGGAGCACGTCGGAATCCAGAAAGACAACTACTATGTCCGCAGGGCCGGTGCCGTTGACATATTCGAGATTCATCTGATACAGCGCCCGGCGCATATCGGAACCTTTGCCGGTTTCATCTTCCATGTCGGGGGGGCATGATGCATTATTCAGCAGGATTTTAATTCCCGAATCTGCTTCCCGGGCTAAAAGCTCCGTCCTGTCCTCTTCGCTTCCAGAGCGGCGGTGTGAGAGAAAAATCCCGTCAACAAGCGCTGAAAGCTCTTTTTTAATGAGCTTTACCTTTGCATGTATGAGATCGGCTTCACGTTCCCCGCAGGTGGAAAAGACTACAAATAGCTTTCGATCGCCCTTTAGTTGTGAAACCACATCAAGGGGAAAATCGGCCGCCTCATAATGGTCAATTAACTTCATGATAGAACCCTTAAATAACACTTCCCCGACATATAGTTTTTTGTAAAGAATAAATTGTATTGTATGATGCAATATACAGGGATTGTCAGCATGGTCAGTTGACCGCGAAATTCATAATAAAACAAATATGGAATAAAATTTCCTGCGGATGGGTTTTTGCCATCCCTGGTATTCAGAAAGTGGAGACATGAGCGCGATGAATCGCGCTCCTTATTGAAAAATGTCATTTGATCTCAACGATGACCAGAGTGATATCATCGGTTATCTTATTTTTGCGTCCTCTCCAGTTTAAAGCGGTATCAATAATGCTATCAATGAGTTCTCTGGTCGTTTTGTGATGATTTTTTTCAATACACGATATTAATCGCTCAATGCCGAAAAGCTGCTTTTTGCTGTTCCGTAATTCTATTATTCCATCGGTATAGAGTATGATTCTGTCATCAGGTTGCAATGTATAGGTTACAACATCATTTTTTATGGACTCGAAAACACCGAGTATATTTCCTGGAACGGGTATCTCGATGACCTTATGGGTGTTTCCTTGCAGAATTAATGGCAATGGGTGTCCTGCCCTTGAAAATTTCACCATTTTTTGTGACGCATCAATATACGCATACAACGCGGTGATTGGCTGTTTTCCGGTTTTGCCATATAAAATGCTGTTCATGTTTGATAGGAGTACCGCAGGATTATCCGCATATTGTAGCTGTAATGAATATGCGATATTGACAGTAGAGGCAAACAATGATGCAGGAATGCCGTGACCTGTGACATCAGCAATGATGATTCCAATTCTCTCGGGATCAAATTCATGAAAGTGGTAAAAATCTCCCCCTATTTCCTCCATCGGGATGTAGCACATTTCAACGTGTAGTGAAGGTGTTGATGGAGCGGTTTCGGGCAAAATTCTATTTTGAATACTCCGCGCAATTGCAAGCTCGCTGTTTATTGCAGTTAAACGGTTTTGAATATTTATTGATTCTTCAAGCGTGGCAAGTGACTGCGTAAATACAAACAGTAGCAGGCCTATTTCAAATAAATACATGCTGTTGAGTAGCTGTTGAGAATATAAAATGTCATTCACCAGAGTGAGAAATAATATAATATAACCGCCAATGTATATGATAAAATTTGATTGTTTTGACGTAGCTTTTATTAAAACGTATATAAAATACACGGAGGACAGTAATAATCCTATTTGTATAAAATGTAAGGAGAAAGAAACGATTGATATGGGGACAGAGCATACAAAAAGAATGAAAAAAGCAAAATAAATATTAATTGCATATAGTACTTTTCTGTTGATGTTTTTAGGATACAGTCCATTAATAAATTGCGCGAAAGATAGTATGCCCAGCAATATTGTACAATACTCCATCCGTAAATACATGTCCCAGGGTAGTGAGGAAACATATTTCACAAAAAGCTTTTCATCGATTAATAATAGCCTCAATCCAATGACTGCGCAATAAAATGCGAAATAGAGATTTGGTGTATATCCTTTATTAAAAATAAAAAGGCCGATATGGTATAACAAAATAACAAGAAGTGCTGCGGTGACAAATAATGTTATGAAAATTTTTAATTCGTACTGCTTAATTATTATATCATAATTTCCATACTTAATGCTTCGTAAAATGCCTCCGGTTCGCTGCTGGAAGTTAGATATATGCAGAACTAGCTCGGTCGTTGGGGAATCGACGATAAACTGGGCAATAAGCGGTAATTGAAAAGGAGTCATTGTTGAATTTGAAGTTCCAACTCTCCCATTCCGGCTGGTAATTTTACCGTTAACCCGGAGAGTGTATGCAGAATGCACATAGGGCATCATTAATGTTTTTATGTTCCCCATATCCCTGGCATCGTGAATAATTCTTAATCGGTATGTGGCATAACCAAAAGCAGGAAATACATTTTTGAAATTTTTTTGCTTATTCCAGGCGCCCGGCACTTTTATATATGCATGTGGCTTAATATCTTTTGCAAACTGTGATGGCTCAATAAGCGAGTTCCAGTAGAATTCCCACTCTCCATCCAGGGCAAGCACCTGATGTATTGATTCACCCTGACTTCGCAAATCCAAAATCCCATTGACTGCAATGGGGTTGTTGAAAGTGTTACTTTGATTCCAGCTGATGCACGCAACAAATATGAATAATATGAAAATAAAAATATTTTTTTTATACATGTTTATTGTATCTGTTGTTATTGTTCATGTCTTTGCCGAGCGTGCCGTGCCGATGAGACGTAAAAGATATTCTACTATAGGTATTTAATCATGATATGTCAACAGATTTTCAAATTTTACTTTAATGTTCCATGGCATTCGTCAGCCTCATACCTCTTTTGTTTAAACCTTTGAGTTTATGTCCTAAACAACCAGGAGAAAAAGAAATTTCCTGGATATTGTTAACCTAATGCTTAAAACATATAAGGGAACTTCTAAAAACAATTATAATGATGTTCCCTTGTGGGCACAATTTAGAAGTAAAAACCACTTTCTTAATAGGCAAATTTTAAGGATGAAAGCGGTTTTTAGGGGTGCCCTTAATTGTAATTGTTAATAAAAATCTGCTTTGGAGCAGATTTTTTGGTAAACAGGAAATTGTAGTGCAATAAAGAAAAATGGATGCATTAAAAGAAGCTGCTGAAACAGAATAGGGGAATGAGCACGTGCACACGCATAATAAAAAATACCCGCCAGCACCGGCGGGTATTTTCTTAACGTGCGATGTACTATCCGGTTTTTTTACCCTTTTAATTCATTGCTCGCAATCACCAGCCGCTGAATTTCCGAAGTGCCTTCGTAAATTTCGGTGATGCGCGCGTCGCGATAATACCGCTCGACGGGATAATCCTTCACGTAGCCGTAGCCGCCGTGAATCTGAATGGCTTTATGCGTCACGCGGTGCGAGGTTTCAGAAGCAAAAAGCTTTGCCATCGCGGAATACTTCGAGTATCGCTGGCGTTCGCCGGTGTTCATGTAGTTTGCGGCCTGATACACCAAAAGCCGCGCGGCTTCGATTTCGGTGGCCATATCGGCAATCATCCACTGTATGGCCTGGAAGCTTGCGATGGATTTGCCGAACTGCTTTCGCTCCATCGCGTATGCTTTGGCGGTATCGTACGCCGCCTGCGCGATGCCGAGTGCCTGCGCGGCGATGCCAACCCTTCCGCCGTCGAGCGTGTGCATCGCGATTTTAAATCCATCGCCTTTTTTTCCCAGAAGATTTTCCTCGGGTATTTCGCAGTTATCGAAGACCAGTTCGGTGGTTGAGGATGCGCAGATGCCGAGTTTGTCCTCGGTTTTCCCCACGCTGAATCCGGGAGTTCCCTTTTCTATTATAAAGAACGAAAGTCCTTTGTGCCCAATCCCTTTTTCCGTCACGGCAGTCACTACGGCAACATTCGCCACTCCGCCGTTGGTGATGAAATTTTTCGTGCCGTTTAAAACCCACCTGCCGTTTTTAAACTCGGCGGTGGTTTTCGTGCCCGCGGCATCGGAACCCGCTTCCGGCTCGGTGATGCCGAAGCAGCCTATCCATTCTCCCGTGCAGAGCCTGGAGAGATATTTCATTTTTTGCTCTTCAGTTCCAAAATAGTAAATCGGCGAGAGGCAGAGCGAATTGTGGGCGGAACAAATAACCCCGGTCGAAGCGCATCCTCTCGAAAGCTCCTCAACGGCTATCGCGTATGAAAGATAATCCATCCCGGCGCCGTTGTATTTTTCCGGATATACCACTCCCATCAGGCCCATTTCGCCCATTTTCTTGACGTGCTCCCACGGAAATTCATGCGTCCTGTCGTAGTGCTCCGCTTTAGGCTTCAGTTCATTTTCGGCGAAGCTTCGGCACATTTCTTTTAGCATTTGCTGTTCATCGGTCAGTTTGAAATCCATACCTTGCTCCTTACTATTAGCGTGTGATGATGCAACTATCGGGGCTTAACTGCCCGTCTTTTGTGTTGTGCGCAAGATGGCGTTGCGTACGATGCATTTCCGCAAACGCGGGGCCGGTGCATCGAGGAATTTCCACCCCGCTTTGTATGGCGCATCCGGAGGCTTTTTTTGTCAAGGCAATTCACTTAAAAAATAGTACTTGCCATGCAAAAGAAATACCTCAGGGTGGGGGTTCAAATAGTCTGTTACGGATGTCTGCGGTTCATTCCACAGGATGATTCATGCGAGGTGATATGAAACATGGTATTATTGTTTGCGCGCTGCTTATCGCAGCGACGCTCGGCTGCGGCCACTGGAAGGTCAGCACGTACAATCCAGGCCCTATCTGCGCAATAGAAAACGGCGTAGAGCCCGGGAAAGTCAAGCTTGTATTCGGCGAGGACGGGATTTTCGATCTCACCTTCGGCGTGCGGGTGTATCGGGGCAAGATTTATATTGCCGACAACAGCCTCAAGCGCCTTCAGGTTTTCGAACGCGATGGTTCGCTGGAGCTGTTGATTGGGCCGCGCGGAGCGGCAGCGCCGAAATCGGGCGGTGCGAAGATTGCTTCTTTCAACTTCAGCGTGATGGGGCATCTCGTCACGGACTCGCGTGATGTGATATATGTACAGAACAGAATGGTTCCGTCGGATTCATCGGGCGGAGATGACCTGGATTTTTCGCCCTCGTATCTTTTAGCGTTCGATGCTGCCGGGACCCTGCAATACACGCTCGGCAAGCTGGGCGCGCCCAATATGCCGTTTGATTTTATTGAAAGCGTTGAGGTGGACAAAAGCGACCGGCTCTTTGTGGTTTCACGGAAATTCTCCACATGGACAGTGAGCCGATTTCAGGAGCAGAAGCTCACCTTCACGGCCAATTTCACCAATTCCGGCTTTACGGAACAGGAACAGGATAAGACCTATGAGGGGAAGATTGATTGCGTGAAGATATTCCGAAGCGGGGAAGATTTCCTTCTCTCGGTGGCATTTTATCAGGGGCTTCGCTTCAAGTACCGAAAAATATTTAAATATGCAATAAAAGAGCAGAAGATTACCGGGACGGTGCTCGATCTTCCCGATCCCAAAAACGAACTCTTCGCGCTGGTTGACGATTCGCAGCTCTATCTGTGGAATGTGGAGGAGAAGCGCACCCGGTTTGTGATAATGAATTTTTCCGGCAATATTGTGAATAACATCCTTTTGAGATTCGATGAGCGACGCTATTTCTATCAGGACATCATGCTCGATGAATCATCATCGTTCTATTCGTTCCGGGTGAACAAAAACAACGTGGAAATCATGGAGTGGAAGTGATGAAAGTTGTCAGCGCCGAGGAAATGCGCCGCATCGATGAAGCCGCCATCAATGGCTTCGGTATTCCAGGCGAGGTCCTCATGGCCTGCGCGGGAAGGGTTGCGGCGAACTATATTATCGATGAATTTTCAGGAATTTCAGACATTGCGGTGGTGTGCGGTTCCGGCAACAATGGCGGCGATGGCTTTGTGGTTGCCTATTTGCTGTTTAACAGCGGTAGAAACGTCCGCGTGTATTTCGCGGGAGCGGAAGAAAAGCTTTCGGCGAGTGCGCGGATATATCATTCCCTCTGCAAGAACGCGGGAATTCCCATTGCGCCGGTTACTGATGAACAAAGCGAAAACGCACTTGCCGGGACCGAACTCGTTGTCGATGCGCTCGCAGGCACGGGCTTCAGCGGTACCCCGCGGGGTGTGTTGGCGAAAGCGATTTCTGCCGTCAACCGCAGCGGTGCCATCATTATTTCAATTGATGTGCCAAGCGGACTTCCATCGGATGGGGAGGCGCCTCAGGGCGAAGCGGTGTTCGCCGATATCACCGTCACCATCGGCCTTCCGAAAATTTCGCTGGTCACCTATCCCGGCAAGCGGTGGACGGGAAAGCTTGTGCTGGCCGATATCGGCTTTCCGCGCGCGCTGACGGAATCCGATGCGTTGAACGCTGAGCTGATTGATGAAGAATATGTGTGTTCCCGCTTTCCCGCCGCGCGCGATGCGGATGCGCACAAGAATTCCTGGGGACATGTGCTTTTTGTGGGAGGATTCGACGGCATGGAGGGGGCGCTTCTGCTTGCCGCATCTGCGTTTTTCGAAACAGGCGCGGGAATCGCCACCGCGCTTACCACGCCGAATGCAAGAAATATCATCGCGGGAAAAGTGCCTGAATTGATGACTGCTTCTCTTGCGCCGGAAAACGCGTGGTACAATCTTGTTGAAAAATGCAATCATATAAAAAATGATTCTTCGGGCAGCGTGCTTCCGGAAGTGAAAAAAATGCTTGGCGATTTCTTCTCGTCAAGAAAGCCTTTCGGCTTTGTTGTTCTGGGTCCCGGCATGGGACGAGGCGTGCTTTCAAAAGCCGTATTTGAGGCGCTCATGGAAGGCGCGGCCGATTTCGGCCTCTCGCGCGTCCTCATCGATGGCGACGGGCTGTATCATTTTGCAGAGTATCTGAAGCAAAAAGGAAAACCTATAGTTGACGTGCTCATCACGCCGCATTTTTTAGAGGCATCGCGGATATGCGGAAAATCAATCGATGAAATCAAACACAACAGATTTGCGGCTGCAAGTGAATTATCACATGCTGCGGGTGCAACTGTTCTTTTGAAAGGTCCCGCGTCAATTGTGTGCGATGGCACGAACTGGCGCATCAACACCACCGGGAATCCCGCGCTTGCAACTGCCGGCTCCGGCGATGTACTCTGCGGCATCATCGCTTCGCTTGCAAGCAGGGGCATTTCGCTTCGGGATGCGGCCGCACTTGGGGCATGGTTGCACGGATGCGCGGCGGATTTGTATGTGCGCAAAACACGGAAAAACGCGATGAAAGCATCGGATATCATTGCGCACATCGGTGAAGCTTTGCGAAGCGCAGCGGAAATGAAAGGCCATGGACGGGCGAACTGAGATTGAAAATGAGTGCGTGCATGCGTAATCATTGCGCCTGGATACGTGTTGTCGCAATTGCGGTGATTGCTTTTTTGAGCATGCGCGCAATGGAATTGCCGATACCTTCATCGGCATTCCTGACAGAGGCGTATGCGGGGGAACGGCAGGGTGGATGCGCTGATTGCACCAATGAAAAAAGGAGTGAAGGCACGCTGTGCGCATTGAAGTATCTCATACTTTTTTTCTGGTATGCTTCCATGCTGATAGCCTTTGTGGTGGCTGTGGTGATGGATATTGCAACCGGGTTTTCACAGGATTTCACAAAATCGTTCATTGGGTGGTTCGAACATTCGGATGCGGAATTGAAAAAATTCTTTCGAAAACACGGATGTTGAGACAAAAAAATGCTTGTCATGCTCGAATAGGCATGTATATTGATTATCCCATCACTGTAGGGGATTGTTGCCATGGCTCAGAAAAGAAAGAAAAAAACCGAAGAAAAATCTGCTGCTTCCGATGAACCCGCCGTATCGCAGCGGACCGAAATGGGTTCAGATGCAGAAAAGCCGCAGGATGATGCCGCGCCGCAGTCATCACCCCATCGTTCGGGTTTCCGTGCACTCCGCATTGCCGGCAAAGCGGCAAAAATAATTTTTCTTTATATTCCCGCCATAGTCATTCTCATTGTTGTCCTTGCTCTTGCCGGTCTTTCCATCTATCTTACGCCGCAGCGGGCAGAGCGTCTCATTGCGGAGCAGTTCAACGCGCGCTCATACGGCGATATTTCCCTGAAGGTAAATAAGTTCGGGCTTTTTACCGGCTTTGAAATCGAAGACCTCCGCATCAGAAACGGCGAGGAATTCGGCCGCACGCCGTTTGTCGAAATAAAAAAGCTGGTGTGCGATTACAGCATTCTGTCCATGCTCATCGGCAATGTGCGCATTCGGGAGATTGGTATCTACCAGCCGCGGATTTATCTCAAGGAGAAAAACGGCGTGTGGAATGCCGCGAAGCTCATGAAGCCGGGCGAGCCTTCCAAAAAGGAAAAGGAACCGGAAGCGGAAGAGGAAAAAGGACCGCCTCCGCAGGAAATTTCTCTTCCCATTTCGGTGGAGTTTCTGTTTAAATTTGTCCTGGATGATCTTCGCGTCTATGCCGAAGGCAGCGGGATGAAAACTGCTCTCGAGGGACTCTCATTTGGCATAGACATCTACGTGCCGCCTTTCAAAAAAATCCCTGTTTCGCCGGAAGCGGTATCCCTCCTCGATCGAATGAAAATCGAACTCAACCCGCGGGAAGAGCTTGACGTACGGTTTGTTTCCGAAACCGCAGAGATAAGCCCCCCGCTGGTGCTTTTCTGGAAGCTCGCATACAAAAAACAATCGACGCCCGAAGAGAAGCCGTTTTTTGAAAGCCGGCTCCGGCTCGGTACGTACAGAACGCCCGTGCGCTTCAAGCGCGTGCATCTGACCCCGCTCTCTTTCCTTGTTTCATACGATATGGCCTATGAGCCCTCACGGGATTTTCTCAATCTCAATCATTTTACCGTTTCTTTTTCCGGGAATAAGATTTTAAGCCTTGCGGGCGAAGTCCGCGACGTGACGAAAACCCAGCGGTTCGATATTCGGATGGTTGAAAGTTCCATTTCGCTTACGGAACTGTATCCCTATTATCAGCAAATTACTGGCGACCGTTCCATGCGCTTCGCGGGAAATCTCTCGCTCTATCCATTCACCGTGAAAGGGGATCCTAAAAATATCGATGTGGACGGACAGGTCCGCATCGGAAATCTCTATTTTCGAAATCCGGCAATTGAGGCGCGGGTGCCGTCGATGGTGCTCGGCTACGCGGTGCGGATGCGCGGCAATGATGTGGCGCTTCTTTCCGATCTAAAGATTCCGCATTTCGATTATGTGTTGAACCGGGGAAAATCCGGCGACAACGGGCTCGCCTTTTCTTTGAACGCGCGCTACAACTTGAAAAGTCAGAACGTGCTCATTAACGATATGTCGCTCAAGTTCTACAGCCCTGCAGGCGGGGCTGATGCGTTGCGCCTTGCAATGGACGGAGCAATCTCCCTTGCGCCGGTGCCTGCCGGAAAGGTGCGCATCTCGATGCTCAGATTTAAAAAGGATCCTCTGCTTGAAATGGTTCCGAAACCGATGGCGCGTGATCTTGGCGGTTCTCTCAAGGCTTTCAAAAGTCCGATCGACGTGAGTCTTGATGCCGGCTTCAATGTCGGCAAAGAGCTTCTCACCGCAAACGTGATGGTTTCGCTCAAGGTTCCCGATTTTAAAGTAAACGATCTTGCGCTTCGGGCAGACATTGTGCAGAACAATCCGCGCAAAATGCTTCTCATCCGCAGCGTGAACATTTCAAGCAGGGAACGCAATCTCAATGTTGATGTAAATGGGCGGGTTGATCTCGACAATGCTCCAGGCAAGAACACTGATGTATTCGTTAAAATCGCCCTCGACATGCCGGAGATGAAGGATGTATTCGAAAAGTGGGCACTTTCGGGACGCGTTGAGATTAACGCGCGCCAGAAAGGCGACATTAAGTCCGGCACCGCTTCCGGTTCCGTGAAAATTGCGCATCTCAATGTAAAAAATCCGGAGGAAAAAATTCATGTTGAAGATTTCAATCTGAATTTTCCCTTTGAGTACAATCACCGGATAGCACTCACCGAATCCCGCATCGCAGTAGATAAAAGCAGCCTCATCGACAGCGCGTTTTTCCGCGAGAAAGACAATTTCACCATCAAGTCGATTTCCATCAAGCATCCGGCAAGAAACATTTCCTTTCAGGTCATGAAGGATTTTTCCGCGACGATGTTTTTCCGGGACAATACGTTCGAAATCCAAACGATGAAAGCGTATGTGATGGGCGGCGGATTCTACGGACGCAATATCCTCTTTGCGCTTCGCGATCTGAAGACCGACAACATGGAATACAGCCTGACGCTCGATGTGACGAATGTGGACATAGGTCTTCTTGATGATCCAAACCCCAGGACGCGCAAGCGCGACGCGGAGCTTTCGTTGAACGCGCAGTTCAAGGGAAGGGGTGTCGATGTGAAGAAGGAACTCACGCCGGTGGGCTACATCAACATTCACAAAATCGGCGATGCCTTCGCGAACAGGCTTTTAAAAGGGCTTTCGAGCGAGAAAGGGAAGTCGAAACTCGGCATCGCGCAGTTCCCGGTTGATAATTCGATGAACGTCAGCGGCTTCAACTTCAATCTCGATAAGGGTTTGGTCTATACCACGGTTACTTTTAAACGCAAAGCCATTGGCTGGCTCATAGGAGTTGAACAAAACAAGGTTCAGTTCGAAAGGATGAAGCTTCAGGAATATCTTCGCAATATCTTAGGAGGGGAATGATGCGCCTTGCAATAATTTCACTCATACTTGCGGTTTTCGCGCTTGCGCTGGCGGGTTGCGCATCCACCAGCGAAATACCGAGCTGCTGCTGGATCTCTCCTCCGGACATTCATCTCACGGGACAGAAAACCGTCATAGAACGGCAGATTGTGGGCGATTACCGCGAAATCGAAAAAGACGCGTGGGTGGTTGCCTCTGTTAAAACTGGCATCGCTCCCGGCAAGCAAGTGCGGGATGACGAAATGTTCAAGGCGTTCAAAGCCAGAGAAGAGCTTGCGCCGGAAATCAGGAAGCTGAAAGAAGAAGGCGCGATCGGTGAAGCGAATACCGGGTATTGTGCATATGTGGGCACACCCGCGTATGAGAGCGATGCAAACCGCAAGAAAGCGCTTCAGTCGATTCTTTCGAAAGAAAACGATGCGCGCAAAACAATATTCACCAGAAGTCTCATAAAATCGGGGGTGGCGAATCCCACTGCAGAACAGATCGCTTCTCTCGGGAAAAAATTTGCGGAGGAGCAGCGCGCGTTTGCGAAGGAAAATGACTGGATTCAGGAGGCCGGCGGAAGATGGGTACGAAAAAAATAAACGCGCTTCGATGCTGCTTCGCGCTTTTTCTCATAATTGCTTCAGGAATACTTGCAGGATGCCGGGGCAGGGCCAGCAGGGAAGTCCGTTTCAGCTACGGAACGATTCTTCGAAACGAGTACATCTATAATGTAGGAAAAGTTGTTCCGGTCACTATCGAACAGAATATCGAGTTTGATGGAAATTTTTCCGAAGACGGTTTGTATCTTTATTATGCGTCCGACAGAGATCGGGGAAATTTCGACGTGTATCTTCGCGCCCTGGGCGATATCACTACGGTGAGGATTACCGCACATCCAGCGAAAGACATCTCGCCCGCGATTTCCCCTGACGGGAAACGGCTCGCGTTTGTGAGCCTGCGGGAAGACCCGGAAGGCGATATTTTTGTGGTCGATATCGATCCGGCGAAATTGCTCGAAAAAGCCGCCGGGTCCCCCACGGAAATTCCAACACTTGATTCCCGCGCAAAGAACATCACCCAGTACCAGGATCCGGCGAGCAAAGACATCAGGATCATCCGCGATGCCTCCCCCGCATGGTCTCCGGACAGCAACTGGATTGCTTTTTCATCGAACAGGGACGGAAAGGATAATATCTGGATGATTGACCGGAAAGGGCGGAATATCAAACAGATCACTACGAAGGGAGGCCTGTATCCGAGATTTTCGCCGGATGGGAAAAAGATTATGTATATTTCCTACCGGGATGAAAACAGCAGGGGGGATGTGTACATAAAAAACCTTGAAACCGGCGTGGAAACACGGATTACCAGCACTCCGCACATTGAACTCTATCCCTCGTTTATGAAAAACGAGCATGAAATTGTCTATACCCTCATCGATCGCGATACCAATCGGGATGGTGCAATTAATCTGAAAGATGCATCGATTATCATGTACAAAAATATCAAGACCGGCATGGAATATCCCTTAACGCTCCGGTCGCATTCGTCGTTTGCCCCTCGCTTCAGTGAGGCGCTTCGGAAAGTAAACGAGCGTTTTTTTAATGTGATCATCTTCTCCGACCAGATTGGCGAGAACATTAATATAAATATTATTCCCGAAGAGGGTATCATACCGAGGAAGAACAACGCCCAGCAGCAGTACGACCTCGCCCAGGCGTATCTTGATGAGCACGACGACAGGGAGCGCTATTTGCTCGGTCTTGAGCGTGCGTATCATTTCTTTGGAGATAAGAAAGACAGCATTTCTCAGATTTTTGTGGCGAAATCGCTCGTGGAGGCGGGCAAAGCTTTTCTGGAGGCGAAGGACAGATCGGAAGCGGCGCGGATTGGAAAGATATTATCTTCCATTTCGAAAGGCGCAAAAGATTATCGCGCGGTCATGGCGCAATATCTCGGCGCCTATCTCGAGGGAAAATCCGGCGAAAGCGTACTGGCTGGCGCGCTCGGCAGCATGGCGCGCGATTCGAAAGCCGCTGAATTTGTGCCATATCTGATTGAGGACCTGGGCGATGAACAGAGCAGGTTCGGAAAAGCCGATGCTGCCCTTAGAACGTACCGAAAAATTTTAGATGAGCATCCCAGGTACGGGCGCGCGCAATATATCAACTTTAAAATTGCAAAATTGCAGTATCGCGCAGTTTCTCCTGATCTGCCGGAAGCATACGTCAGAACAATAAACTCTGATCGTGAGAATTTAAAAATCGCTGCGGCGAAAGAACTCGTCAGGATTTTTTCTGCGGAAGCAAACATTGAAAAGCGCATAAGCGCCGCGAGCTCTATCCTTTCGAAGGCGGAGAAAAAATCCGGCAATGACGTGCTGCCCATGATGCAGTACCTTCTTGGCGAAGCGTATTTCGCGAAAAGGGATTATGCAAAAGCGAAAGAATATCTCGAACAAACGCTTTCCGGCGTAAGCCGCACCAATTATCTCTTCTATAAAGCGAACAAACTCATCGGCGACATTGCGCATATTCGCGGCGATGTTGAAACGATGGAGAAGCATTATTACCAGAATGTAAAGAATTATCTTCTCAGATGGAAGCAGGCCGATTTCCGCGATATACTCACCCGGCTTGTGGATTACTACGAGGAGAAGGGCGCGGTGTATCTGGAGCAGAAGAAGGATAAACTTGCGCAGGGTGTGTACGAAAAATATATTGAAGTGGTGACCAGCGCGCACCTTTTGCGCGAGTTCGATGATATCTATCAGGCGTATGGTTCCCGCGCGCATGTACTGTACATTGACTCCTTCGCGCGCAATTCAGAGAAAGAGAAGCTCTTCAAGCTCGATGAAAAGTACAGCGACAAGCTTTCCCTCGCCCGGCTGAATTACGATAAGTCGTATATTTACGGCCTTGCATATATCTACACGAAGCTCGCTCTTGCATATGATGATCCAAAGGGAGGCGAACTTGAAACTTCGCTTGAATATTTCAAGAAAAGCCTGGATCAGGTGGGATGGGCGCTTTTCATGGATGACGCGTATGTGGAACCGTACATCCTGCGCGGCTGGATAGGGCAATATGTCGATTTGCGGCGTAAAGACCTGGGCGAAGAGAAGGAGCGGCTTTTCGGCAAGTTCTTCCCGCGCCTTTTGTGGGAAGCGAACGTTCCTCTCTACGAGCGCGCGCTTGCCGCGAACGATGAGTCAAAAAATCCTGAAGGCGAGGGCAATATCCACCTCAATCTGGCGAATACATATTTTCTGCTGAACAATTATCCGCAGGCTCTGCGCCATTTTGAAAAAGCAAACGAGTTCAAGCGCGATTTTGGCTCTCCCGTGCAGGAAGCGCTCTTCCGTTTTCATTTCGGCGTCTGCTACTGGCAGAATGACCGGATTTCAGAGGCGCGCGAGGAAATGCGCAAGACGCTTCTTCTGTATAATTCCATGTCGCAAAAGTCCGGGCATGACCGATTCAAGGAGCAGATTTTTACGCTCTACCGCTATTTTGCGCTTTTCGACAGAACCGAGCGCAACTTCGACGGTGCGATATTCTGGTACAATGAAATTTTGAATTTTACCGAAAAGAAAAATATTTCCGTGGACCGCGCCCGGATGCTTCAGGAAATAGCCACCTGCTATAAGGAACTCGGAAACCGGGAAAAGGCGGTTGAATATCTCGACCGCGCGGATAAAATCCTGGAAAAAGAAACCGAGGAGGAGAGAACCTATAAGCTGCGATTTAAAGTTTTAGGAGTCGGACCGGTGAGCTTTATCGACCTCGGCCCGGATACGGTGGTGATCGGCGACAATCGGCTGTATTCGGAACTCGATACGGAGAACAAGAAAATATTGAGCCTTTCGCTCAGAGAGGATATGCATTTCGATCGGGGTGATTATGCTGCCGCGGTGGGATATCTAAAGAAAAAAATGGCGCACTGGGAGAAGAAAAACGCCAGGATCAATAAGACCGGGAAAGCGCGTGCCCTGAATAACATCGGTTATTGCTTCTACAAGATGGGGCTTTACGATAATGCGCTTTCATATTTCAAGCAGGCATGGGATTATACCGCCGGCGAAGATGTGGGCGATCTGGAAGGGATGTTCAGCGCAATTTTGAATTATTCCAATCTCTGTGCGATGTTGCTCGAGCGCGGCGATGATCCAGTTTTAGGCAGGTACGATGAACTGTTTACAAAAATTTCCCGCTACAGGGATACCTATGAAAAGCAGAAATTTGAAGCTGATTTGGAAGCGAAGAAAAAACAGGCAAAGCTTCGGAATAAGGAACTGGCTGCCGATGATATCGACGCGCTCAGGCAACAGGCGGCTCTTTCCGCGAGCGAGGTGTATCACTTTCTCGATGTAGCCCTGGGTACGCTCAAATTCGCGCAGGCCGAACATGTATCCCGCCTGTCCAATGATGGCGCCAATAAGGATGATGAAAGCCGCGCATATCAGGTGTACCGCGAAAACAAAAAGCTCTTTGAATTGTATTCCTCTGCGATGGGGCACTTTAAAAGCGCGCTCTCGTATGCCGAAAAGCGGGGGAACAATCTGGTGAAGGGGAAGCTTCTTTTGAATATTGCCGCCTGTCAGGAAAAGACCGGCGCGTATGAAGACGCCTACGACACGCTTTCCCGGGCCGAAACGATCGCCAGCAATTTCGCGTACTCCAATCTTTTGTGGATGGTGCAGTATAAACTCGGCGAATTTCTCAATAGACACGGCGCTGCTGTTGAGGGCGCTGGTGCGAAGCGGATCGCACGGGAATATTATGAAAAAGCCGTTGGCGAAATGTATCAATGCCCGCAGTGCCACGCAAAGCACTCGCATCATGCGGGAATGCTTTTCGATAGTTATACCCGTTTTCTGCTCGAAGCGGGCGACTGGCGGGAGGCGCTGGGTGTCATGGAAAAAGGCTATGGGGTGATGCGTCTCATGCTGTTCTCGCTGGCAGACAGGGATTTTTACGATCCTTCGCACAGGGAAAAATTCCAGAAGCGGCAGAATATTGTACAGGAGTTAATTTCTGCGAAAAGCACTTTGTCGCAATTGCTGGAAGCCGGCGAGTCGCGCGATTCAGAAAAAGTTAAAAACGCTCGCAATGTCGCCGCGCAGAAGGAGGCTGCGCTTCGCGCTGATGATGCAGCACACAAAAAAGACGGCTCGCTTTTTTCTTCATTTCTCGCTGTTCCGGAGACGGCGATTGCGCCGATTTCCGGGGTGGTGGTTGTGGGATTTTTCGGCATGGAGGGAAAACTCGGCGCGTGGAAGCTCGATGCCGCTCTTTCCTACAGCGAATTGAAAGCGGCAAGGAAAGAGGATGCGGGCAAAGCGGTTCGAGAATATCTTGCAGCGGCGTGCGGGAATAATGAGAAACGGTGTTTTGTGGTGCTGAACGAAACCGCTCTGTCGCTTTTTGCGGATGCTTCCCTGAAACAGTATCCAGCGTTCACGTTTGTTCCTTCATTCGAGCGCGCGAAGTACTTCGCCGGGAAAAAAGCAGCGGCAGTTGACGCGATGTACGGCGCAACGAAGAAACTGGCGCAATTACTTCGCTCTGAAAAAGCGCTTTCCGGCGCGGTTGTTGATGAATACACGGAAACAGGAGCAGATCTTTCAAAGTACTCGTTACTCATCGGCGGCGGCGATGAGCTTTCTGTTGAGCCGCAGGCCGTTTTGCAGAGAAAAGCTGCTGCGGGGCTGTACGTGCATCGCGCGTCAAAAAACTCACTTGAACGAATTGTGATGGCCGCAGAGTCGTCGCTTTACGCGGGCATGAGCGGGCTTCTTGTCCATAATATTTCCCACGAGGGGAAGCTTTCAAAACTCATCGCGTCTTTGCGCGAAAAATCCCTCAGCGCGGCAGCCCGCGAGATGGATGGAGAATTCGTGCTTCCCTTAGGCCGCGGACTTAAGGAGTGATGCACGCAGCATGGCCGCTGGCTCGATATGGCCGGAAAACGACGGTAGGGCGCGCGTGGTCGTCGTCGATGATGATGAGATGGTGAGCGGCGCGCTTGAGCTCGCTCTGGAAGATTCCTATTCCGTGCTGCTCTTTTCTACCGCAGAGGATGCACTTGCATCCGGCGCAATCCCGCGTGCCGATGTGGTGATTGCCGATATTAATCTTCCCGGAATGGACGGTGTTGAGTTTCTTGAAAAAATCAAAGAAGCGTCCCATGCCGCATCGGTCATCATAATCACCGGATATAAAGATCTCGATCTCGCTGTTTCCACGATGAAAAAAGGCGCGTTCGATTTCATGCTGAAGCCGTTTAATACCGACCAGATGCTCATAGCGGTTGAAAAAGCGATTGAAAACAAGAAGCTGATTGAGGAGAATATCAAACTCTTTTCTGAATTACAGCAGAAGAATGCCGAACTTGAAAAGCTCAACAGGGAAATACAGGAGAGAAACATTCAGATAGAAAAGGAGCTCGATATCGCCCGAAACCTTCAGCAGTGCCTGTTCCCGTTTGCCCTGCCTAAAATCGACAGGGTGGATATGTATCAAAAGTCGATTCCCGCCCAGAAGCTTGGCGGCGATTTTTTCGACATACTTGTTTTCAACGAAGATATGTTTGCGCTCATATTCGCGGATGTTTCGGGCCATGGGGTTCCCGCCGCGCTCTACGCGGCTATGATGAAATCGGCAATTCACGCAAGCGCTGATCCCGCCGCTCCGCCTGAGGCAGTTGTGGGCCTCATAAATAAATTCCTCATTGAAGGCCAGAGGAAGATGAGTTATAACTATGCGACCGTGTTTTACGGCATTTTTAACTTTGCATCCGGATCGATTTCCTATTGCAATGCAAGCATGCCATCGCCTGTTTTGTGCCGAAAAGGGAGCATTTCTCTTCTTGAGCCGACAGGCCCTTTTGTGGGAATTTTTCCTGAGTCGAACTACGAGGGCAGGACACTCGATATACAGAAAGGGGATGTGTTATTGTTTTATTCAGACGGTATTTATGAATGCCAGAAACCGGACGAAGAGATCTTCGGGCATGAAAGGTTCTTGAATCTCCTGCAGAAATACCCTGATATGCGCATCGACGAGATGATTGAATCGATATACCGGGAGGTAGAAGTTTTCTCATCGCAGGGTGGGTTCTGCGATGATGTGATGCTTTTGGGAATATCCATTAAAGGGACATAACGGTCTTTTAACGTATTTTTTCCGTTTTTGCTTGACATGGATGTACCTGATGGGACAAATGACATTCCATCTTCGGGCCCATAGCTCAGTCGGTTAGAGCGGCTGACTCATAATCAGTAGGTCCAAGGTTCGAATCCTTGTGGGCCCAATGGGGCAACCCGAATAATAATTACCGAATCAAGGAATATACGCCATGTACGCTATTGTAGAAATATCCGGAAAGCAGTATAAGGTTGCGAAGGATCAGACCGTGTATGTCGATAAATTCGCTGAAAACGAAGGAGATGTGATCCTGGATAAAGTCCTCATGATTGTCGACGGCGACAAATCCGTGGTGGGCAAACCCTATCTTTCAAATGTGAAGATTTCCGCGAAGGTCGTGGGTATTGCGCGGGGCAAAAAAGTCCGAGGTATGAAATTCAAAAAGCGGAAAAACTACGCACGGACTATCGGACATACACCGCTTTTTACCGAGCTTAAAATCAGCGACGTGGCTGTTCTCTAAGGTTGGTCAAAGTCACGTTTGAAAATATCGCTGCAGGCGCAAACGGCCTTGCCGAATTTAAAAGCGAGAATGTGTCGTTTGCCATAGAAGGGCATTTTTCTCTGGATAAAGGTAGCGATATTTACTGCGCGGGGGTTTCGGCAATCGTGCAGTCATGTGTTGCGGCGATCTCGAAGCTGGGCGTGCAGCAGAAGCTTGAACGCCGCGAAGGGTATTTGAAATCGTCAATGATAATTACTCCCGAAATGCCTATGTTGCGAGAGGCGGGGGCAATTGTCGGAGTGATGATAACCGGAGTGAATCTTATGGCTTCGCTACCCGGATCGAAGATTGAAATTCATGTAGAGGTGTGAGGTATGGCGCACAAGAAAGGCGGCGGTTCCACAAGAAACGGGCGCGATTCCAATTCAAAACGGCTTGGGGTAAAGCGGTTCGGCGGCCAAATCGTCAAAGGCGGGACTATCATTGTCCGTCAGCGCGGAACGAAAATCCATCCCGGCCAGAATGTGGGCAGAGGGCGGGACGATACGCTATTTGCGTACATTGACGGAGTGGTAAAGTTTGAGCGGCTGGGCAAAGACCGCACGCAGGTATCGGTGTATCCGGTTTCATAATTTGCCTGCTGTTTGTTGAAAATGCAAGCCCCGAAGCGACACCTTCGGGGCAGTGTGTTTTTTGGGGACGCGGTTTTTGAGCGTAGATTGGGATTGGATATCTGATGGTGTGAAAACGAGTTGCGTATTGTTTTTTTGATATTCCCACCCTGGCAGGATATCAGCTGAATAATCGTTGACGATTACGTATATTCTTATTATATTGATGCGTAATTGAATGCTATTATGAATACAAAACTTACTTTGAATGTGGATAAACAAATTATTGAGAGGGCGAAAGCCTACGCTTCTTCCGGGAAGATAAGCCTATCCAGGCTGGTGGAAAACTATCTCAGTGCGATTTCCGGTGATGCTTCCGATAGGTTGGACATATCACCCCTCACGAAAGAATTGAGCACCATTGTGAAGATGAAGAAAAAGAAAATCGACTGCAAAAAGGCAAAGGAAGAATACCTTTTAAAACAGTTTTTAGAAGTTCCCTTATATTTTGACTCGTAATGTCAAGGATTATGCAAAAGCGCAGATGAAGGTTAATACCCCCGAGGAATATTTAAATTCAAAGAATTCAACCCGTATCAGGTAGCACCATATTTCAGATTGATACTATGAATTTCTTTGAAAGATAGAAACAGCTCATGCCAAAATTCACCGATACCATAACAATAAGAGTACGAGCCGGAAAGGGCGGCGCCGGATGCGTGTCGTTTTTCCGTGAGAAATATATCCCCAGGGGCGGCCCCGACGGCGGCGACGGCGGGCGTGGGGGCGATGTGTATATCGAAGCGGATTATAACTACCACAATCTGTCGCACTTTTTCCGCGACCGCGTGTACCGCGCGGGCGATGGAGAGCAGGGCAGGGGCCAGAATTGCCACGGAGCAGACGGCACGGATCTGGTGCTCAAAGTTCCGCCCGGCACCAGCATCATCGATGAAGACGGGACGGTTATCGCCGACCTCATCTCAAGCGGAGACAGAGCGCTTGTGTGCAAAGGCGGCATCGGCGGCAAAGGCAATGCGTTTTTCAAATCATCGACGCATCAGACGCCTCGCTTCGCACAGCCCGGAATGCCGGGCGAGGAAAAAAATGTTATTTTAAATCTAAAGCTCATAGCGCATCTGGGGCTTGTGGGGCTTCCCAATGCCGGCAAATCGACCCTTCTTGCGGCAATCACCAACGCGCGACCGAAAATCGCCGATTATCCCTTTACCACGCTCATCCCCAATCTTGGTGTACTCCCGCTGAAAAACGGCACCGCCTGTACCATCGCCGACATTCCCGGCATCATTGAGGGTGCTCACCGGGGGCTTGGGCTCGGGCTTTCGTTTCTCCAGCACATTGAGCGGGTGAGGGCTATCCTGTATCTCATTGAGCTTACCGAGCTGGATGCGAACTACAATCTCTCCCTTTTGCGTTCCGAGCTTGCGGCGTACAATCCCGCGCTGCTCCATAAACCGTACTATATTGTCTTGACGAAATCCGATCTTGTGCGTCATGGAGATATGCAAAAGCGGTCTGAAACATTGGAGGATCCGAGAGTGATTGCGGTATCCGCGAAAAGCGGCGATAACATGGAAAAACTGCTGGAAATAATTGAAGAGTTAATGGAGGAAAGCGTTGCCACGGCGTGAGTTATTGCGCAATGTGCGTCGGATTGTGGTGAAAATCGGGAGTTCCCTGATCACCGAAAACGGAATGATATCGAACCGGCGCATTCTTCGGCTGGTGCGTGATATGGCCGGTCTTCTTCGAAAGGGATACGAGGTAGTCGTTGTATCCTCGGGCGCCATCAGCGCGGGTTGCGGTGCGCTCAAAAAAGACCGCCGGCTTATGTCAATTCCCGAGAAGCAGGCCGCGGCGGCAGTCGGTCAAATCCTCCTCATGAATGAGTACCGCGCCTGCTTTAAGAAAGAAGGTTTTGAAATAGGCCAGATACTTCTCACCGAAGACGATGTGAAGCACCGGCGCCGTTTCTTAAATTCGCGGCACACGATGAACACGCTCATCGAGATGGGAGCAGTTCCCGTGGTCAACGAAAACGATTCTGTGGTGGTGAAGGAAATCAAGTTCGGCGATAACGATACGCTCTCGGCCCATGTGACCAACATCGTGCAGGCTGATCTGCTTATTCTCCTTTCAGATATCGACGGATTTTATATGGACCTGGCCGATCCCTATCCCGTGGAGGAAATCTATAAAATCGACGAAGGCTTGATTGCTCGGGCGGGAGGCTCAGGTTCGGTGCACGGCACGGGCGGCATGGTCACGAAACTTCGCGCCGCGGACATCATCATCAAATCCGGAGAAAAGATGATCATTGCCAACGGAAATACCACCGGCGTGCTTGGCCGCATCATGAAAGGCGAAAAGCTGGGCACGATTTTCGTCGGCAGAGGAAATTCCCTGAAGGGGAAGAAGCGCTGGATTGCGTTCAGCGCTCGCGCGCGAGGCTTTTTGACAATAGACGATGGCGCGGTGCGGGCGCTGACTGAAAAGAAAAAGTCCCTTCTTGCCACCGGAGTAACCGGGGTCAAAGGAAAATTCGATCTCGGAGACGCGGTCGAGTTGCTCAACTCTTCCGGTGTTGCTATCGGCAAGGGTATTGTGAATTATACCTCCGAAGAGCTTGCAATAATAAAGGGAAAGAAAACAAGCGAAATCCGCACCATTCTGGGTGAAACCTTCTTCGAAGAAGTAATCAACAGGGATAATCTTATACTCTATTGATTGCTGCTTCGTGTTTTCTTTTCATTTTCTTCTCCAGACTGTCGCCTCCAGCCCCTTTTTGATTTCTTCCGCGCCTTTTATCGCATCTTCACTGGTATTGTAACTGCCAATCTTTTTTGCTACAAGCTTGTTATTGTATATAAATATGTAGCTCGGCAGGGTTGGTTCGCCGAGATATTTCTGAGCAAGTTCCTTTTGCGCATCCACGCTAAGTTCCGCGACATTCAGCCGGTAGAACTTCACCTTCGGTTCGAGGACTTCTCTAAAAGCGTTCGCATTGCTGTCGCCCAGAGCAACCTGATCGGCGCCAAGCTTTGCATTATAAAGATAAATGCCCACCACCTGCGCTGATGTATCGATTTGTTTATAATTCATTTCGGTAAGCTCGGGTATGTTTACTGATGAGATGGTCAAAGCCGGCTGGGTTGAAGCGCAAAACGCGAGAAGAATCGGAAGCGCGGCGATCATAATGAATGATGTGCAACGTTTCATGGTGGGCCTCCAAATAATAGTTTCATTATTGAATCTGTGTTTGCAGTTTAATGGAATATTCGGAAAAAAGCAAACACTTTTTTTAACGCGAAAACTCGATCATCATCAATGTGCAGTCATCATTAATTTTTGTGTCAGAGGAGGAGAGATAGTTTTTAATTTTTTCAAACTTCTCGTTGATGGCGGCATTGCTCTGATTGAGCGTGTCGTGTAACTGCCTGATGCCGTAATTGCCGTTATTTTGCGGGCCAATGTCCAAAATGCCATCGGTAAAAATGAACATTCCTTCCCAGCCGGTGATGGAAGCGGTGAAGGTGGAAAACTGCGCATTTTTAATCGGACCTAGAAATTGATCGTGCTTTTCAAGGGGAAATGCGACTCCGTTTTGTATGAAGTAGGGGAACGGATGGCCGGCGTTGGCGTAGTGCAGTGTTGTTTGCGATGGGTCGATGAGTCCGCAGAACATCGTGACGAATGTTTCAACGGGAAGGTTTTCCGCGATTTCTCTGTTTAGCTGCGTGAGGATGCCGCCGGGTGAGTCAATTTCTTTGATTGCTTTCCGAAACATCATTTTCAGCATCGCAATGTACATAGCCGCCGAGATGCTGTGTCCGGAGATATCAGCCACGCAGAACAGAAGGCGCTGATCGCGGAATTTGATGTAATCGTAAAAATCCCCGCCGATGTCTGAGAGCGGATGAAACACAACTTCGATGTGCGAATGAATGTCCCTCATGGAAGTATCAGGATAGAGGTATTTCTGGAATTTCCTTGCGGTGTCAAGTTCCAGTTGTATGAACTCGTGGAAATAGATAAGCTCGCCGATTTTGAGTCCGTTTTCAATACGCTTGAGCATGATCTCAAGCTCTTCCGGTTTTTTAATGAAATCATACACGCCGAGCTTGTAGCATTCGAGCATGGTGGTTTTATCGTAGGAACCGGTGAGCATGAGCACCGGCGAAGAGGTTATCTTATGCTCTCTGATGTGGCGCAGAAATGCGATGCCGTCCATCTTCGGCATATTCATATCGAGCATGATGAGATCGACGCGGATACGCTCTAAGATCGCGATAGCCGCCTCGCCATCCGGGGCCGCGAGCGGTTCATAGTTGTTTTGACGCAGAAGATCGCACATGAATGTGCGTATGTGTTCTTCATCGTCGACAATCAGAATGGTTTTCTTCATTGTAGTTGCCGCTGAATTGATTACGTGGAACAATATAACGCGGGATGATGGTGATTTCAATAAGTTTTTTCACTTTAATTGAAAAATACTTACAATAAAACCGCTTGACGTCAGACGACGTGTGTTCAAATAATCCTTTCCTCGTGAGGCCGTAATGTATTTCGGCGCAGGTATCGGGCTAAATAGAGCGAAATTAGCGCATTCATTTAAGCTTCATCACCGGTAAAGAGTGGTTTTTGAAAGTTTGTTGCGCATATTCTTTTTTAGACTTATATTGCAGTGAGGATACGAAATGTTTGATAAAATTCTTTCTCTCTTTTTCGGCACCAAGCATGAAAGGGATATAAAAAAGCTGAAGCCGGTTGTCGAGCGAATCAACGCGCTCGAGCCGGAAATGAAAAAAATCTCTTCAGACCGCTTTCCCGGGAAAACGGCGGAATTTCGCCAGCGCCTTGAACGGGGCGAGGATCTCGATAGCCTTCTTCCAGAAGCATTCGCGCTGGTGCGCGAAGTGTCCACGCGCGTGCTGGGGCTTCGCCACTTCGACGTGCAGCTTATGGGCGGCATTGTGCTTCATCAGGGGAAAATTGCCGAAATGAAAACCGGTGAAGGAAAGACGCTTGTGGCCACGCTTCCCGTCTATCTCAATGCATTAACCGGAAAGGGTGTCCATGTGGTGACGGTGAACGATTATCTTGCGCGCCGCGACGCCGAGTGGATGGGAAAAATCTACAAGGCGCTCGGGCTTCGGGTCGGTATTATCCAGCACAATATGAACCATCACGAGCGGCAGAATGCCTACCGCTGCGATGTGACGTACGGAACAAACAATGAACTCGGCTTCGATTATCTTCGCGATAACATGGTGGAGCACAAGAGCCTGCGGGTTCATAAAGAATTGAATTATGCCATCGTCGATGAAGTGGACTCGATTCTCATCGATGAAGCGCGGACGCCGCTTATCATTTCCGGCTCGACCGATGAATCCACGAAAAAATATTATTTAATCAATAAAATAATTCCCAGCCTCAAGGAAGGCGTCGATTACGAAATCAACGAAAAAGAACGCAATGCGCTTCTCACCGAAGAGGGCGTGCATCACGTGGAGCGCCTTTTGAAAATTGAAAACCTCTACGATTCGCGGAATATTGAAATCGTGCATCACGTCAATCAGGCGCTCAAAGCTCATACGATTTTCAAGCGCGACATCGATTACATCGTGAAGGACGGCGAGGTCATCATCGTTGATGAATTCACCGGCCGCCTCATGCCGGGAAGACGATATTCCGACGGGCTTCATCAGGCGATTGAGGCAAAGGAAAATGTGACGGTCGCGCGGGAAAGCCAGACGCTTGCGACGGTGACGCTGCAGAACTTCTTCCGCATGTATAAAAAATTAGCCGGCATGACGGGAACTGCCGATACCGAAGCTGTGGAATTTAAAAAAATCTACGGCCTCGACGTGGTGGTCGTTCCCACGCACATGCCGATGATACGGGCCGATTATCCGGACAGGATTTACAGGACCGCGAAGGAAAAGTATAACGCGATAGTGTCTGAAATAGAGGAACTGAGCCGGAAAGGCCAGCCGATCTTAGTCGGCACAATATCCATAGAAAAATCCGAGAGGCTGTCGCAGATGCTGAAAGCCCGCGGCATACCCCACAGCGTGCTGAACGCGAAATACCACGAGCAGGAAGCGAAGATTGTTGCGGAAGCAGGAAGCCCTTCAACGGTTACCATTGCCACGAATATGGCTGGCCGCGGAACCGACATTGTGCTCGGAGGCCGGAAGACCTACCTTGACGAACTCGACAACCATGTTCCGGTGCACGATGCGAAGCTCTGGGATGATTTCCGCTCGGCAGTACTGGAAGGCGATTTTGACCGCGCGGAAACGATTTCTGAAAAAATGATGGGACAGGACCTGCATCGCGCGAAAAACATCGTGCGCGGCGGACGCGATTGGACAGAACGGCACAACCGCGTCATCGCGGCGGGGGGCCTTCATATTCTCGGTACCGAGCGGCATGAGGCGCGGCGCATAGATAATCAGCTTCGCGGGCGTTCGGGACGGCAGGGCGATCCCGGCTCTTCGCGCTTCTATCTGTCGCTGGAAGATGACCTCATGCGGATATTCGCGGCGGAGCGGATTTCAGGCCTGATGCAGCGCCTCGGGCTTGAAGAAGGGCAGGAAATTGAAAGCAAGATGGTGAGCCGCGCCATCGAAAACGCACAGAAGCGCGTTGAAGGCCGAAACTTTGAAATTCGCAAGCATCTCCTTGAATACGATGAGGTGATGAATTCTCAGCGCGAGCGCATATATAAGGAAAGAAATGAAATTCTGGATGGTGAAGATATATCGGGGAAAATCAGAGAATATCTCGAAGAAGTAATCGAAAACACTGTCGATTTCTATACAGGTGAAGGCGCCTCGGACGGCGCCGATATCGAAGGACTCCGAACCTGGATGCGCAATTCATTTTTGGTGGAGCTTGGCGAAGTGGAGCCTGAATCTGTTTCGAGAGATGAACTGGCCGAACGTGTGAAGGAATTGCTCTTTACGCGCTATGAAGAAAAGGAGCGTGAAATAGGAAGCGAAAACATGCGCACGCTTGAACGCATGATCGCACTTCAGGTAATCGATAATAAATGGCGGCAGCATCTGCTCAATATGGATGAACTTCGCGACGGAATCTGGGCTGTCGGCTACAGCGAGCGCAATCCGCTTGTGGAATACAAGCTGCGCAGTTTCCAGATTTTCAACGAAACCATGGACACTATGATGATGGACGTGCTCGAATTTCTCTTCAAAGTACAGGTCCGCGAGGAACAGATTCCCGCAGAGGAGCGGGAATATAGAATCGTGGGACAGGAATATCACGGCGAGCTTTCTCAGTTTGATGCTCCCTCGCCGGAAATGGCGCCGGTCTCAGGGATGAGCGCAAGGCCAACCGGACATTCACAGCGTCAGGAGCATGTGACGACGGGAGGCGTGAAGCGGAAGAAAACGAGGCGGGATAGGAGGCACTGATGTATGAAAGCGCCGCTTATGAAAAGTGTTTCCGGAATTCGGGGCGTGGTGGGCGAAAGCCTCACACCCGAACTGATTGTTCAGGTCGCGGCGGCCTTTGCACGCTACACCAAAAATGGCAAAATCGTCGTGGGGAGGGATTCGCGGCCGACGGGGGCGGTAATTGCTTCCTGTTTTGAATCGACGCTGGCGATGGCGGGATGCGAGGTGGTTGATATTGGCATCGTTCCCACGCCAACGGTGCAGGTGGCCGTGGAAGAACTGCGCGCCGACGGCGGCGTGGTGATATCGGCTTCGCACAATCCCATCCAGTGGAATGCGTTTAAGCTGATAGGTGCATCGGGAAGTTTTTTAAATGCGAAAGAAATTAAAAAATTTTTCGGCATGATGGAAAAACCGGCATCTTTTGTGCCCTGCGGCCGCGTGGGAAGCGTTTCATTTTACAGTGATGCTGCCGGGATGCACATCCGCCGCGTGCTGAAGGTTGTCAATGCTGAAAACATTCGTTCCAAAAAGTTTACCGTAGCGCTCGATTCAGTCAATGGTGCCGGTTCAGAAATTACGCGCGTGCTATTAGAGCGCCTCGGTTGCCGCGTGGTGCCGGTGCACTGCACAATCGATGGAACCTTTCCGAGAGGAGCCGAGCCTGTTCCGGAAAATATCGCAGATCTGGCGCAGGCTGTGAAACGGCATGGCTGCGATGTGGGTTTTGCGCAGGATCCGGACGCAGACAGGCTGGCGGTTGTTGATGAAAAAGGACGGCCTATCGGGGAAGAATATACGGTGGTGCTGGTGACCGAACATCTCCTTCAAAAAGAGCGGGGCAGGGTGGTGGTCAACCTCTCGACCACAAAAGCGGTGGAAGAAGTCGCACGCCGACATACTGTGCCCTTTACCCGCACCCCTGTCGGCGAAATAAATGTTGCAGAGGCGATGCGAAAACTTGGGGCGCGAATTGGCGGGGAAGGAAACGGCGGCGTCATTTCTCCCGAAGTGCATTTAGGACGCGACAGCCTTGCGGGCATCGTGTATCTGCTGGACATGATGGCAAAATCGGGAAAAAGCGTATCGGCGCTGGTGTCGGAGCTGCCCCGGTTTACCATGCTCAAAGGGAAAACGCGCATTGAAACAAAGATTAATCTTACTTCTTTTGAATCGGCGCTGCGAAAAGAGTTCAAAAAAGAACGCTTCGATACGCGTGATGGCATCAGAATAGATTTTATATCCCATCCGGAATTCAAAGGAGGATGGGTGCATCTGCGCCCTTCAAATACCGAGCCGATTTTCCGCATCATCGCGGAAGGGGTTGATGATAGGCAGGCGAAAAAAATATTTGCATTTTTCAAGAATATTATATGAGCGGGAAAATCGCACTCATCGGTTTTGGCTCAGCGGGATTTGCCGCCCTTATGTCAATTCGAAGATATGACCCCAGGGCGGAAGCGGTGATTATCGATCCAAAGCCCTATGACCTTCATCATCCCTGCGGCATTCCCTATGCTCTTGAAGGAATTGTATCGCCGGAAGCGCTCGTTCAGGAAGTGGCGCTAAAGAGCATGGGAGCGGTGAAAGTGCAAGCGATTGCCGAATTAATTGATTGGGAAAAGAAGATTATTGCCGCCGAAGGGGAGAATGGGAAGATTGAAATTACTTACGATACGGCAATCATCTCAACAGGTTACCAGGCGAATATTCCGCCGGTAAAAAATATTAATGCTTTCCTAAGAAAGGGCATCTTTACGTTAGCTGTGCCGCAGGATTTGGATGCAGTGATGATGGCAGTAAAGACGACTGATTCGGCAGTGGTCATCGGCGGCGGTGCGATAGGGCTTGAAGCGGCAATCGCCCTGAAAAAACACGTTTCGCACGTGACGCTTCTTGAAATGAAAGATCACATCCTTCCCGGCGTGCTCGATGCCGATATGGCGCAGCAGGTGGAGAAATATTGTGCAGCACAAGGAATCGCATGCAGGACGGGCAGTGCCGTTGAGGAAATTGTCGGCGATGATGAATTCAGGGGCGTAACGGCGGCAGGAAATGTCATTGAAGCGGGACTGTGTATTGTTGCATCGGGATTTGCGCCCAATACCGCGATTGCGGAAAAAAGCGGCATTCAAGTAGAAAAATTTGGGATTGCGGTTGATAAACATCTCTGCACCTCTGCGCCCGATGTCTATGCGGCGGGCGATTGCATTGCCTCATGGTCGATTATCGGCGGAGAAAAAATTCCTGTTAAGCTTGCCACTTCTGCCTACAAACAGGGTACGATCGCCGGGGCAAACGCCTGCGGGATGAAACTCGAGTATGGGGGCACTGCCGGAACGTTCGTCACCAAACTTGCGGAATTGGAAATCGCCGGTACCGGCTTTACGTCCCGGACGGCTTCGGAAGCGGGATTCGAACCTGTGCAGGGAAAAATTCAATCGCGCGTGCTCCCCGATTACTTTCCCGGAGAAAACGCTGTTGCACTAAAAATTGTTGCAGATAAACATTCAGGGAAAGTTCTCGGCGCGCAGGCGATTGGTGATGGTGCCGCCTGGCGGGTGAACCTCATCAGTATGGCCATTGAGTATGGAATTCCGCTTGACGCACTCCCGTCAATGGAGCTTGCTTATTGCCCCGCCGTGAGCGAGGTGCACGACCCGCTTTTGCGCGCGGTCGATTTTACGCTGAGAAGGATGAAACGCTGAAGATGGGAAACAGAACGCCGTTATACGATGCGCATACCGCCCTTGGCGGCAGAATGGTGGATTTTGCCGGATGGGAATTGCCGGTGATGTACTCGTCGATTGTGGAAGAACATCACGCGGTGCGGAATGCTGCCGGAGTGTTCGATGTGTCGCACATGGGCGAGATTGAAATCGCGGGAAAAGGCGCAAAGGCGCTTCTTGAAAAGTTGCTTCCCACCAGGCTTGCGAAACTTGCGCCGGGAAAATCAATGTATAGCTGTTTTTGCAATGAAGCGGGTGGGGTTATTGACGATTTATTTGTGTATATGAAATCCGAACATGAGTATTTTTTAGTGGTGAATGCATCGACTGCGGAAAAGGACCTTGCGTGGATTCATACCTGGAATACGTTCGGTGCAACCGTGCGCGATGTATCAGCGACAACCGCAAAAATCGACCTGCAGGGACCGCGCTCGAAGGAAATAGTGCTTTCAATTATCAATGAAAAAATTATTTCAGAACTTCCGCGGTTTTGCTTTGCCGAATTGAAGTATGAGGGTGATGCCATGATTGTTTCGCAATCGGGCTACACCGGAGAATACGGATTCGAACTGTACCTGCCAGCTTCGAAAACATCATCGCTCTGGAAGAAAATACTTGAAGCGGGGAAACCCCTCGGATTGCTTCCCTGCGGACTTGGCGCGCGCGATACGCTTCGCCTTGAAGCAGCATATTCGCTCTACGGGCATGAGCTCGATGAAGCCACCACGCCGGTTGAAGCCGGCATCGGCTGGGTGATAAGTTCCGAAAAAGAATATATCGGAAAAGCTGTAATTGAAAAACAAAAGCGCGATGGCGCGCCGAGGGAAACCATCTGCTTCGAATGCCTTGATAAAGGCATTGCGCGCGAACGATGCGATGTTGTGCGTAAAGGAAAGAAAATCGGCATCACCACAAGCGGGACTTTTTCTCCCACATTGAAAAAAAGCATCGGCATGGCCCGCGTCGCATCGGGCGTGATTTCAATTGGCGATGAAATAGGGATTGAGGTGCGCGGCAAAGCGCTGAAATCGAGAGTAGTACCAAGGCCGTTTCTGCCGTACCGGGGATAATACTTCTTGACAATTGTATCAGATGAAAGGTGTTTATAAAAAAATCATATCGCGGAGGAGTACATGAGTTCAATACCTGAAAATCTCAAATATACCAGAGAGCACGAATGGGCTTTGTTCGATGAAGAAGGACTCACCTGTACCTGCGGCATCACCGACCATGCGCAGGAAATGCTTACGGACATCGTGTTTGTAGAGCTTCCCGAAAAGGGCATCGAAGTAAAGAAGGGTGAGCGGCTCGCGGTGGTGGAATCGGTGAAAGCGGTTTCCGATGTCTATGCGCCGGTGAGTGGCGAAGTCATTGAGGTGAACTCGCGACTTGAGGATTCGCCCGAGCTTTTAAACAGCGACCCTTACGGCGATGGCTGGATTTGCAAGCTCAGCGTAAAAAATGCGTCTGAAGCGGATGAGCTTATGGATGCACGCGCCTATGAAGCGCATGTTGCCGCGGGCGATTGAGCGAAATGGACTATACGGCATTATCAGACATCGACCGTGAAGAAATGCTCAAAGCTATCGGCGTCCGTTCCGTCGATGAGCTTTTTTCCGATATTCCCGAAGAGATTCGGCTGAAGGAGAAATTGCATCTGCCCGGGGGCATTTCAGATATTGAAGTTGAACAGGCACTTCGCAAACTTGCCGGCAATAATATCGTTGCAAAATCATTTGCGGGCGCGGGAGTGTATCGGCATTATATTCCCGCCGTGGTTGATGATATTGCCCGTCGCGGGGAATTTTTTACCGCGTACACGCCGTACCAGCCCGAGGTGAGCCAGGGCACCCTGACGGCAATTTTTGAATACCAGACGATGATTGCGCGTCTCACCGGGTGTGATATCGCCAACGCGAGCATGTACGATGGCGCCACCGCAATGGCGGAAGCGATACTCATGGCGCTTCGCGGAAAAAACGGCGGCAATGTGATACTCAGCGAAACAATTCATCCGCACTATCGCGAGGTGGCCCTGACATATATGCGCGCGGCAGGAATAGAAGTTCGCGCCTGCGGATTTCGCGATGGAATCACCGATGTTTCCAAGCTGAATACATTAATCGATGATGCAACCGCTGCGGTGGTGGTACAGAGCCCCAATTTTTTCGGACTTATTGAGAATGTCACGTCATTTTCGGATATCGCGCATAAAAAGAATGCGAAGCTCATACAGGTTATCACCGAGCCATTGTCCCTCGGGCTTTTAAAAAGGCCGGGGGTACTTGGGGCGGATATCGCATGCGGGGAAGCGCAATCGTTTGGAAATCCTGTTGGATTCGGTGGGCCGCTTCTGGGGTTTCTGGCGGCGAAGGAAGAGTTTGTGCGTAAAATCCCAGGCCGCCTTGTGGGAAAAAGCGTCGATGAAAGGGGAAAGGACGCATACGTGCTGACGCTTCAGACGCGCGAACAGCATATCCGCCGCGAGCGCGCCACCTCGAACATCTGCTCAAATGAAGGACTGTGTGCGCTTCGTGCGGTGGTCTATCTTTCGCTTCTTGGAAACAATATTCGCACGCTCGCGCAGCTGAATCATGCGCTTGCGGCATATTTGAAACATCGACTCGAAGAAAAGGGATTTGCTGCGCCTTTCGCCGGTCATTTCTTCAATGAATTTGTCGTGTGCGTGCACGATATTGAAAAAGTGTGCGAGCGCCTGCGCGGGGAGGGATATGAGCTGGGCATTCTTCTTGAACCGTATTATCCTGCACTGCGCGATTGCGTGCTGGTGTGCGCGACGGAGATGAATTCCCCGGATGAAATCGACGCGCTCATTGCGGCGCTGGAAGGAGTGATGTAATGGCAACAATCTTCGATATTCCATCATCAAATACCTCTGCCTTCCCCGTTCCGAAGTACGATATTCCCGACATGGATGCTTTGCCGGCTGAGCTTCTTTCAACCGATGAGGTACTGCCAGATGTGGCGGAAATCGAGGCGGTACGACATTATACCAATCTTTCTCGGATGAACTATAGCGTCGATACACAGATGTACCCGCTTGGAAGCTGTACCATGAAATACAATCCGAAGCTCAACGAGCGCGTTGCCTCACTTGATGGCTTTGCCAATCTTCATCCGCTCACACAGCCCGCGAACGCGCAGGGAGCGCTTGCGCTTATGTGGGAGCTCGCATCGAGCCTGGCTGAGATCACCGGCATGAAAGAATTCACCCTTGCCCCTGCGGCCGGAGCGCATGGCGAACTGACGGGCGTGATGATCATAAAAAAGTATTTCGAAGAAAAGGGAGAAAAACGCCGCGTGATTCTTATACCCGATTCCGCGCACGGCACAAATCCGGCATCGGTGGCGATGTGCGGTTTCGAGGTGAGGGAAATTCCATCAAGAAGCGACGGCGATGTCGATATTAATGCACTTGCATCAGCGCTTGATGAAAACGTCGCCGCGATGATGCTTACAAATCCGAATACGCTCGGCCTTTTCGACCGCGGCGTACTTGACATTTCAAAGCTTCTGCACTCAAAAGGGGCGCTCTTCTATGCAGATGGCGCCAATCTCAACGCGGTGATGGGCATGGCAAAGATGCGCGACATGGGATTTGATCTCATGCACATCAATCTGCACAAAACCTTTTCCACGCCGCACGGCGGCGGCGGGCCTGGTTCGGGGCCTGTGGGCGTGCGGGATGATCTGGTTAAATATCTGCCGGTACCCGTGGTGATGAAAGATGGCGAAAAGTATCGACTCGAGTATGACCGACCTTCGTCAATCGGCCGCGTGCATTCGTTTTATGGAAATTTTTTAGTCTGTGTGCGCGCGTATGCCTATCTCAAACGCCTGGGTGCGACGGGCATCAGGACAACCGCGGAGACGGCGGTGCTGAACGCGAACTATCTGCGCGCGCGGCTGAAAAATGCCTACAATTGTCCGGTTGATCGCATCTGCATGCACGAATTTGTGTTAAACGATAAAGGCCTTCCGAATGGCCTTACGACCAATGATGTCGCAAAGCGAATTTTAGACTACGGTTTTCACGCACCCACGGTGTATTTCCCATTGCATGTGCCCGGCGCCATCATGATTGAGCCGACCGAAACCGAATCGAAGCAGACGCTCGATGCATTTGCCGACGCCATGCTGGCTATCCGCACGGAATGCTCGGAAAACCCTGGTATGGTGCATGACGCGCCGCATACTTTGCCGGTAAAAAAAGTCGATGCGGTGCTTGCCGCACGAAAGCCGGTGCTCATATGGAAAAAGTAGCAAGAATTCCGCGCTGGCTGAAGTTTCAGATTCCCGGCGGCGAAGAATATGTTCGCCTGAAACAAGCAATTACTGCGCTTAATCTGCATACTGTCTGCGTTGAAGCGAAATGCCCCAACATCGGCGAATGCTTCTGCAAAGGCACGGCCACCTTTATGATACTCGGAAATGTCTGCACCCGAAATTGCAGATATTGCGCCGTGGAGAAAGGAACTCCCTCACCCCCCGATAGCGAAGAACCAAAAAGAGTTGCCGAAGCGGTGCGGCAATTAGGCATTTTGTATGCGGTGATCACATCTGTCACGCGCGATGATCTTCCCGACGGCGGGGCTTCCATTTTTGCTTGCACGGTGAAAAAAATCCGGGGAAAAAATACTGCAGCGCGCGTGGAGGTGCTGGTGCCGGATTTTCTGCATTGTGGGTCTGAGGCACTGGATGCGGTGCTCCATGCACAACCGGATGTGTTCAATCATAATATCGAGGTGGTGCGAAGTCTTTTTCCGATTCTTCGCCCGCTTGGAAATTATACGCGCTCTCTTGAAGTGCTGCGCGCTGCGGAGAGGGTAGGCCTTGCAGTGAAAACAGGGCTCATGGTGGGGTTCGGAGAAACAATGGATGATATACGGCGCACGCTTGAGGATGTGCGAAACGCGGGGGCGGCAATTATCACCATCGGTCAGTATTTACAATCGCACCGCGGCGCATATCCGGTGGTGAAATATTATCATCCGGAAGAATTTGAACAGATGCGGCAGATGGCACTTTCGCTCGGATTTACAGAGGCGCTCTGCGGCCCTCTGGTGAGAAGTTCATATCACGCGGCGGAAATAGCGATGGAGAATGTGTCGCACTATATGCGCATTCATCAGACAGTAGAAAACAGTGCCGCAGAAAGTAATTGACGCATTTTTTATCCGCGATGAAATATCCGCATCATGACGCGGGGAGGTGCGTATGAGTTTTCTTGATCGATTCTTTCATATTTCCGAACGCAATTCCACCATTAAAACCGAAATCATCGCAGGACTTACCACGTTCGTGACAATGGCGTACATCATTTTTGTGCAGCCGACCATTCTTTCCGCGGGAGGAATGGATTTCGGCGCGGTATTGGCCGCAACCTGCATCTCTTCTGCGCTTGCAAGCATCATGATGGGTTTGTACGCGAATTATCCGATTGCGCTTGCGCCTGCAATGGGAGAAAACATTTTCTTCACGTTCAGCGTCATCATCGCAATGAGCGTACCGTGGCCGACCGCGCTCGGCATTATCTTCATTTCGGGCGTGCTCTTTTTATTGCTTACATTTTTCAATGTGCGCGAGCTTATGATAAACGCAATCCCTATGTCGCTGAAATCCGGCATTGCTGTGGGAATCGGCCTTTTTATTACGTTCATCGGTCTGGTGTACGGCGGTATCATCGTGAAAGATCCGGGAGGCGGAGTGGTGAAGCTCGGCGATGTAAAATCGCTGCATGTGCTGCTTCCGCTTCTTGGCCTTCTGGTCATCGCCATATTGAGCTATCTGCGCGTCAAAGGTGCGATGATTATCGGCATGGCGGTGGTGACGGCCATAGCGCTTCCTTTCGGCATTGTGCAGTTTCAGGGGGTGGCGAGCGCTCCGCCTTCGATTGCGCCGACGTTTTTCAAGATGGATCTGGCTGCAGCGCTTTCACCGCACTATTTCCCGCTCATTTTGGTGTTTCTCTTTATGACGCTCTTCGATACTGTGGGAACGGTTGTCGGCGTGACCCAGCAGGCGGGCCTCATGAAAGAAGACGGCAGCGTGCCGAAGCTTCGCCAGATTCTCATGACTGATGCGACCGCAACAGTTGCGGGAGCGGCGCTGGGCACGTCAACTGTGGTCACCTACATTGAAAGCTCTGCCGGCGTTCAGGAAGGCGGCCGCACGGGACTTACGGCAATTGTGGTTGGGATGTTATTTGTATTAGCGCTTTTCTTTGAACCGCTGGCAAAGATGCTGGGCGGCGGATTTCGGCCGGAACATTCGCAGATGACATTCTATCCGGTTATTGCTCCGGCGCTCATCTTCGTGGGTGCGATGTTGATGCGAAGCGTTACGCGCATTAATTTTACCGATCTCACGGAATCGCTTCCGGCATTTCTTGTGATTGTGGGGATGCCGCTGACGTATTCAATCGCCGACGGCCTTGCCTTTGGGTTCATTTCGTATCCGGTAATCAAGCTCTGCACAGGCAGGGTTAAAGAAGTACACTGGATTATGCATGCCATGTGTGTGATATTCGTTCTCCGATATGCGTTTTTGTGATAGCGTTTTTGAGGAAAATATTTTATTGTTTCGGCATTTCATACGGGAACTTCTAAAAACTATTTATAAGGATGTTCTCTTGTGGGCACAATATTACAGGTAACAACCGCT
Organism: uncultured bacterium; assembly: GCA_937921485.1. Classification (GTDB taxonomy): domain Bacteria; phylum Spirochaetota; class UBA4802; order UBA4802; family JAGODF01; genus DYLV01. The sequence continues at coordinate 41,229 of CAKZSV010000015.1, read as the reverse complement.
TTCTTTTGTGCTATTTTAAGCAGGAAAGCGGTTTTTCGAGGTGCTCATAAGCGAGGGCAATACAATACGCGGGAGAAAGACCATGACACAGCAACATCTATATGTTTCTGAAAAATCAAAAATCCTCTGCGAAACGACTATTAACATCGATATCGAAGTATATCGAAAGCTTACCGAAGCGGCAAAACAACGCGGCATAAGCCGTAGTCGCCTTATTGCGATGTTACTTGAGCATCTTGTCTGGTCAGAAAATATTCCCAGCAAAGCGCGCGGTACGGTACAGCATCAGGATGCCAGGCCGAAAGAAGACTGGAAGAAGCTGCATGTGGTGCTTCCAAATTATGTACATGATTTTTTTGATGATGTTCGAAAACTGTGGAAGATGTCGGTTTCGTATCTTGTGGCGTTTGCTGTCGAAAAATTTTTAACACAGCTTGATGATAATATAATAGAGACCTTTGCCGATAAGTATTGGCACGGAGGTCATACTATTGTACATTTTATACAAAATGACTTGCAATATATGCTTTGTTGCTGGGGAATACCACCGCACCCCCCGGAAATACTACCTTTTTCGGCAGTATAATACATCCTGTAGTTCACAAATATATTTTTTGGGTTGATGCGAGGGGTGTAAGCTATCCCCTTGTTGGGAAAACTTCCTTTAGATATCAGGGATATTATTACGTTTGCTGTGGTATCCCGTATTTTAGCATAACTTCCTTTCTTTTCTCTTCAGGAAGCGAGCGCATGTATCCCCGCCATCCCGGACAAAAACGGATATGGAATCTCCAGAAGCGCCCCAAAAGGGAGCGGGGATTGGCATCGTAGCGTGCACGAAGAGGACATTGTTCACAGCGATAAGTTTTCATTGTATCCTGCCTCTGATTATTTGTTGGAATCGTAATTTATACTCATTGTATAAATAATATATTTTTTGCAATATTTTTTCTTGACAAAACAACGCCATTGATTTAATGTCCATTAAATCTATAGATTTAATGAATAAGGAGAAAATTATGAGTTATCAGCTAAAAACACTTGCCGTCCATGCTGGTCAGGAAAATCCGGATTCAGCAACGGGTTCTCGTGCCGTGCCGATTTATCAAACCAGTTCCTATGTGTTCAAAAACTCAGAACACGCGGCGAACCTTTTTGCTCTCAAGGAATTCGGCAATATCTATACGCGCATTATGAATCCAACGACAGATGTGTTCGAGCGCAGAATTGCCGCAATTGAAGGCGGTGTTGGCGCGCTTGCGCTTGCGTCCGGCCAGGCTGCGGAAACATTCGCCATACTCAATATCACGCGCGTCGGTGATGAAATCGTGTCGCTTAACAATCTCTATGGTGGAACGTATCAGCTTTTTCATTACACGTTGCCAAAGCTCGGACGTACCGTTCGCTTCGCCAATTCATATCATCCCGAGGAAGTGAAAAAGCTCATCAATGATAAGACGCGTGCGATATACGCAGAGACCATCGGCAATCCGAAGCTGGATGTGCCGGATTTTGAAGCGCTTTCGAAGATTGCGTATGAGGCGGGTATTCCGCTCATCGTCGACAATACCGTGGGCGTGGGGCTGGTGCGTCCCATTGAGTATGGCGCGGATATTGTAGTGCTGTCGGCGACGAAATTCATCGGCGGGCACGGCACCTCGATTGGCGGGGTGATTGTCGATTCCGGAAAATTCAACTGGGGCAATGGCAAATTTCCCGATTTCACCGAACCCGACCCGAGCTATCACGGGCTTCGCTTCTGGGATGCGTTCGGCAATGTGCCCGGGATGGGCAATATCGCTTTCATATTGAAAGCGCGGGTCCACCTGCTGCGCGACATCGGTGCATCGTTAAGCCCTTTCAATTCATTCCTGTTTTTGCAGGGGCTTGAGACCCTACCGCTTCGGCAGGAGCAGCATTCCAAAAACGCCATGGCTGTTGCGGGGTTTTTAAACAGCAGCAGGCTTGTCTCATGGGTGAACTATCCCGGACTTGCAAGCCACCCGTCGCATGAGGTTGCGAAAAAATATTTAAAAGGCCATTATGCCGCGCTTGTGACATTCGGCATCAAAGGAGGGCTTGAAGCAGGAAAGCGCTTTATTGAAGAGGTGAAGCTTTTGTCGCATCTTGCCAATATCGGCGATGCGAAAAGCCTGGTGATACATCCTGCATCAACCACGCATCAGCAGCTCAGCGAAGAGGAACAACTTTCGACCGGCGTTACGCCCGACCTCATACGGCTATCGGTGGGTATCGAGGATGCGGACGATATCATCGCGGATATCGATCAGGCATTGAAAAAAGCGGTGCCGAGATCATAATGTCCGGAGGAACGATGAGTGAGCTATAAAACGATTGCAAAACACGAGGTGCACAATGAACATTTTTTCCGATAACAGCTTAAGCATTGGCAATACCCCGCTTGTGAAGCTCAATACAATAACGAGAGATTGCAAAGCAACGGTTGCTGCCAAAATCGAAGGGCGAAATCCCGCCTATTCGGTGAAGTGCCGAATCGGCGCTGCAATGATATGGGATGCGGAAAAGCGCGGCATTCTCAAGCCGGGGGATGGCAGCACCACTGTTGTGGAACCCACCAGCGGCAATACCGGCATCGCGCTAGCATTCGTGTGCGCTTCACGGGGCTATCCGCTCATCCTCACCATGCCCGAGACGATGTCGATGGAGCGGCGGCGGATGCTGCAGGCGTTTGGAGCGAAGCTGGTGCTTACCGATGGCGCGAAAGGCATGAAAGGGGCGGTCGAAAAAGCCGAGGAAATCGCAGGCTCTGACCCCCAAAAATATTTTATGCCGCAGCAGTTTAAAAATCCCGCAAATCCTGAAATTCATTTCAAAACGACCGGCCCTGAAATCTGGAATGACACCGATGGGCTCATCGATATTTTTGTGGCCGGAATCGGCACCGGCGGGACCATCACGGGTGTGAGCCGCTATATTAAAAATGAAAAAGGCAAGAAAATCCGCTCGGTGGGTGTTGAGCCTGCCGCATCAGCAGTGCTTACCGCACTACGAAAAGGGGAGACGCCGCAGCCAGGGCCGCACAAAATTCAAGGCATCGGTGCGGGATTCAAGCCCGAGGTGCTCAATCTGGATATTGTTGATGATATCGTGACGGTATCGAATGATGAAGCGATTGAATTTGCACGACGACTTCACAGAGAAGAAGGCATCACCGCGGGCATATCATCAGGCGCAGCGGTGGCGGCGGCTATCAAAATCGGGAAGGAGCCGGAAAGCAGCGGCAAACTCATCGTGGTCATTCTTCCTGATGCCGGCGAACGGTATTTGTCCACCGCGCTTTTTGAATTCTAAAACAGCCAGGAATTTTGCATAACGCATGAAGCTTTCGACGCGAATGAGATACGGCATGCGAGCGATGCTCGAAATTGCAGAGCACAGCACCGGCAGGCCGGTTGACCTCAATGAAATTTCGAAAAAGCAGGGCATTTCGAAAAAATATCTGCACGCGCTTCTGGTGCAATTGAAAAATGCGGGACTGCTTACAAGCGTACGCGGCAATACGGGAGGATACTTGTTATCCCGAAAACCGAATGAGATTACACTTCTGGTAGTATTCACGGCGCTTGAAGGCAATGTTGAACTCGTCGATTGCGTTACGCATTCAGCATTGTGTGCACGCGCCGGGGATTGCGCAGCACGAAAATTCTGGGAGCGATTGAGCGCCACAATTCGAAGGGAACTTGAATCGACCACGCTTGCGGATCTGATGGAGGAATCGAGGGATTCCGCCGGTGCGTGCTATGAGATTTAGCACGTGAACATGAAAAACTAACTTGACATGAATCATACAATGCCATCCTTTCAGCAGTGCAGCAGTGGAGGGATGCGTGCTCGAAAAACAAACACATTCATCGCTCGCAGATATCTTCCGGCAAAGCGCTGATACGGAGGACTTTCGAAAAGCGGTACGATGCTTGCGCGGAAATTTTACTATGACCACTGAAGCGATAATCGAATTGGGAGATGCGTATTTGGAGCGCTTCCCGGGATGTGCGGGCAACGAAGAGTGCGATGATGTGCGCGATGCCTATGAAATCGCGAAGATCTGCACCATCGAATATCTCATCGCAGGAATAGATGCAAATGCCGTTTCACCTGTGCGTGAAGCTTTTGCGAATATACGCGCAATCCCTTCATTAACGGATGAATTCAAACGCATGATTGGCCTGCAGGCGCTTGTTCCGTTGCTGGCATCTCTCTCTTCCCGCGCTGAAGCGCTGCACGGCATCATAAAAACCCTTCCTCCCTGCATCATCAAAGAACGCTTCAGTGGTGCGCTTGCGTATGTGACCAATGTAATTTATTTGATAGGAATTGAGGCGGGAATAGCGTGAAATTTTTGCGGTACAATCATACGATGTGATATACTGTCAAATCTGTTGACAATATATTTGGTCGGTATAAGTTCGGCAAAATTTTATCCCCATCAATTTATTTCAGGTGTATTATGAATACGTTTAAAAGCTGGTTAATTTCATCATATTTTTTTATCGCAGTAGGCCTCACCTCTCCAATCATGTATGTGATTGCTCTGATGATTAGAATTATCACCTATCCCTTTGACCGCCGACTGCGCCTTTTGCATTTGTTTACCTGCTTCTGGGCGAGCATGTACACCTATATTATGCCGCCATGGAAGATAAAAGTCGAGGGGCGGGAAAAATTCCGTAAAGATGTCGCCTATATGGTGGTATGCAATCACCAGTCCCTTCTTGATATTCTGGTGAATTTTCGGCTCTACACGCATTTTAAATTCGTTTCGAAAATTGAAATATTCAGAATTCCCTTCATCGGCTGGAATATGGTTTTAAACAGGTACATCAAACTCAAGCGGGGCGATAAGCAGAGCATTGAACAAATGATGAAAGTTGCGGCCGAGCGCCTCGAAGAGGGAAGTTCGGTATTATTCTATCCTGAAGGCACGCGCTCGGAAACAGGCCAGTTCCGCGCTTTTAAGCCCGGCGCGTTTATGCTTGCCAAAGAGAAGAAAGTTCCGATTCTGCCGATGGTGGTCAGCGGCACGCGGGAAGCACTTCCCAAAAAGAGCTTCGATTATCATGGTGTGCACAAAATCTGGCTTCGAGTGTTGGATGAAATACCATACGAACGCTTTGCGGACATGAACGTCGAGGATGTGGCTGAAATGGTGCGAAACATTATGCTGGAAGCGTATGAAAAGCTTGAAAAGGAGCGACGCGCGGCGAAAATCTGATTGAATCGTATTCAGAATTTATGTAAATTCAAAAAAAATTTAGCAAAAGTAAAAAAATTTTTTCTGAAAGAGCTATTTTCATCGTCTTCAATAAGGTTATATAAAGTAGTATTGGAGGCGATTGAAATGGCTTTTGACCGGATTTACACTACTCTTATTCTCACTCGTAAAAATAATATTGACAATAAACATTATGAATATTTTCTAGTATTAAAATCAATTACAGGAGGTGAACGGCATGGTCCACGGGCGACGGATCTGATGCGGGCGGATTATCGGGCAGGTTCTGCCCGAGAGGGCATATCGCGCGGGCTGGCTTCGCGGGATATCGTGTCCGTTCGCTGATTGGCAAATCGCTTTTTCTCCTTAGCGATTGAGTACGGCACATTGTGATCCATCGTATAAATGCGCCGCGTGCGACACGTCGCTTCGCCGGTACTATATCGGCGGGGTGCATTAAAGATGCAAGGGAATAGTTGAATTTTTGATAAAATTACACTTTTTCAGGAGGAGAATATGCCCGTAACCAGAAGGGACTTTCTCAAGCTTTCAGGTTTCACCACTGCCGGAGCGATTTTAGGCGGCAGCGCATTGCTCACTGGCTGTAAATCGAAGCCCGACAAATTGCGAGGAACGCGTGAAAGCACAACCATCTGTCCATACTGTGGAGTTGGATGTAGCCTCATCGTTTCCACCCGGAACGGAAGAGTCGTAAATATCGAAGGCGATCCAGATCATCCCATTAACAAGGGATCGCTTTGCTCCAAGGGTTCCGCACTGCATCAGGTGGCAGTAAATCCCATCAATCGCCGTCTCAGCACGGTGCAGTATCGCCGTCCGGGCGGTACCGAATGGGAAGAAATTACCTGGGATAGAGCGATCACAATGATTGCTGAGCGCGTAAAGCGAGTGCGGGATCAAAGCTTCGTTGCACGTTCAAACGGCGTGACGGTCAATCGCACACCCGCCATTGCCGGTCTCGGCGGCGCGGCGCTCGACAATGAAGAATGCTATCTCTGGAGCAAATGCGCGCGATTGCTCGGCATCACCTATCTTGAGCATCAGGCGCGCCTATGCCACAGCCCTTCGGTCGCAAGCCTTGCTGCATCGTTTGGCCGTGGCGCGATGACCAACGCATGGGGCGACATTGAACACGCCGATATCATTTTGCTCATGGGAAGCAATGCCGCTGAGACGCACCCCATATCCTTTAAATATGTGACGAAAGCGCGAGAAAAGGGCGGGAAACTCATTGTAGTCGATCCGCGTGTCAACCGCTCTGCGTCGGTGGCCGACCTGTATGCGCCGCTTCGCCCGGGGACGGATATTGCCCTTTTGAACGGCATCATCAACTACCTGCTACAAAATGATAAGATTCAGCGAGAGTATGTGGTTGAATATACCAATGCGTCCTACCTCATCGATCCGAGATATTCATTTAACAATGGTATTTTTTCAGGCTACGATGCGGCGAAGCGCCAATATACCAATAAAGATAGCTGGAAATATCAAGTCGATTCGAAAGGAATTCCGAAGCAGGATCCCACGCTGCAGGATCCGCAGTGCGTGTATCAGCTTATGAAACGGCATTTCGCGCGCTATACTCCTGAGAAAGTATCGGCGATGACGGGATGTCCGGTTTCTACATTCAATAAAATCTGCGAATTGATCGCATCCACTTCGGCGCCCGATAGGGTGATGACGATTATGTACGCGATGGGAACAACCCAGCATACGGTGGGAACGCAGAACGTCCGCTGTTATGCCATCATCCAGCTTCTTTTGGGAAATATCGGCCTTGCGGGCGGCGGCATTCAGGCATTGCGCGGAGAATCCAATGTGCAGGGTTCCACCGACCATGCGCTGTTGTGGCATATCATTCCCGGGTATAATCCGGTGCCGAGTGAGAAAAAGCATCCCAATCTCAAAGCATATCTCTCCGCTACCACACCGACAAACAATGATCCCAAAAGCATCAACTGGTGGTCGAATCGTCCCAAGTACGTGGTGAGCTTGCTGAAAGCGTGGTTTGGGGAAGCCGCGACAAAGGATAACGATTTTTGTTTCGACTGGCTTCCCAAAGCCGAAAAGCCGACGCCCCACATTGTGCTCTTTGAGGATATGTACGAGGGGAAGCATAAAGGTTGCATCATCATGGGTGCAAATCCGGTGGTGGGCGGACCCAATGCGGATAAAGAAGCAAAAGCGCTTGAGCGGCTTGAGTGGCTGGTATGTGCGGATATCTGGGAAACGGACACTTCCATTTTCTGGAAGCGTCCTGGTGCAAATCCCCGGGCGATTCAAACTGAAGTGTTCTTGCTTCCCATGGCTTCGTCCGTTGAAAAAGAGGGAAGCATTACCAATTCCGCACGGTGGGCGCAATGGCGCTATAAGGCAGTAGAGCCGCCGGGAGTGGCGAAATCCGACCTCTGGTTTGTTGATGCGCTTTTCCGGAAGGTGCGGGAACTCTACCAGCAGGATGTGCAGAACAACCGTCCGTGCGCATTACCCGATCCCATCATTAAGGCGAACTGGAATTACACGCATGGCCATGAAGATGAGCCTGATGTGCATTTGGTGGCAAAGGAGATTAATGGCTATACATGGTCAGATAAAAAACAACTTAAAAGTTTTATGGATTTAAAAGACGATGGTTCCACTGCATGCGGGTGCTGGATATACAGCGGCAGCTATACTGAAGATGGCAACATGATGACCCGCCGCGGCACCAAAGATGTGCCGAGCAAGATTGGCCTGTATCCCGAATGGACGTGGAGCTGGCCGGTCAATCGCCGCATCATCTACAATCGCGCGAGCGTCAAGCGCAATGGCGAACCCTGGAATCCGCAGAAATGGGTGGTGAAGTGGACTGGCAGCAAGTGGAAAGGCGATGTGGTCGATGGAGGGCCTACCGCGGGACCATCAGCCAAAAATCCTTTCATTATGAATCCGGAAGGTGTGGGGCGATTGTTCGCAGGCACTCTCGAAGATGGCCCATTTCCTGAACATTATGAACCGATGGAAAGCCCGGTGCAAAACATTTTCAATAATCTGCCCGTGAATCCAGGCTCGCTTATTCTGGATTCCGTGCGCAATGAATTCGGCACTGTGGCTCAATTTCCCTATATTGCGACCACCTACCGCATGACGGAACACTGGCAGGCAGGCGCCATGACCCGAAACCTTCCGTGGCTCACTGAGCTGGTGCCGGATATGTTCTGCGAGATCAGTCCGGAACTGGCGGCGCAAAAGGGCATTCAGAACGGCGATATGGTGAAGGTCACTTCAAAACGCGGCGAAGTGAAATGCAGAGCGCTGGTGACCAACCGCATCAAGGCGCTCATGATCAATGGAAGGCCTATCGAGATGGTGGGACTCATATGGCACTTCGGCCATGGATGTGCCGCTTCCGGTGACAGCTGCAATTCATTAACACCGCACATCGGCGATGCAAATACCGGAATTCCGGAATACAAGGCGTTCCTTGTTGACATCAGAAAGGCATAAGGGGGAAACTATGGCAGATAAAGCGTTTTTACTTGATACCACGAAGTGTACGGGCTGCCGGGCATGCCAGGTTGCCTGCAAGCAATGGAACGACCTTCCCGGCGAACAAACAGAATTTTTCGCGGGGCCGGAACTGACCAACCCCCGGGAGCTTTCAGCGATTACCTGGAACCACGTGCGGTTTTTTCCGGTGGACCGGACAAATCCCGAAAAGCCGGTGTGGCAGATCATTCACACAAAATGCTATCACTGCAATGATGCCAACTGCGAAAAAATCTGTCCCGAGCGGGCAATTCACCGCGTGGACGGCTGGGTGGTAATAGACCAGAATCGCTGCATTGGATGCGGGGCGTGTGTGAACGAGTGCATCTATAAGGTGCCGCACATTCGCAGGGATAACGACAAGACGTATAAGTGCAACGGCTGCACGGTGCACACGCGGGAGGTGCCCGCGTGCGCATTCGCGTGTCCTACAGGAGCGCTTACCTTTGGACCGCGCGGAAGGATTTTAGATGAAGCAGCTCGCCGGCTGGCGGTGTACAAGCGTAACGAGTTTCCTTCCGCAACGCTGTACGGCAAGGACGAGTTTGATGGGATGCGGATGATTGTGATCCTTAAAGACCGTCCCGATAAGTACGGTATTCCGGTCAATCCGCCGCGGCTGAACATCACGAAGATTGAGCACGCGAAGGATATGTACGCGCTGCTTTCAGTCTTCACATTCGGCCTTGCGCCTTTGAAGCGGACGGCATGGAAGATGGCTCGCTCCATGGCGGGGTTTTCCGAACGCGAAAGGATGTCGTAAGCTCTATAATCACAAGTTTGAGTATGATAAAGACGGCCTCCGGGAAACCGGAGGCCGTTTACATTTTTTTCTTGATTTTGTGCAATCGGGTATGATGATTTTCTCATCATGAAAATACTTTTAATCGGCATAAACGCAAGATATTCACACCCTGCCGTGGCATTGTATTATCTTAGAACGTTTGTGGCCGATATCTCATCGGATGTTCATATCCAGGAATATACCATACGCAATACTGCTGAACAAATCGCCGAAGAAATCACGCGGCAGAATCCTGATGCGGTGGGGCTTTCGGCGTATATCTGGAATTCACGCATCATAAAACAGGTGCTTGCGTTGATATCAGCACATAAAAAATTCTTTGTATTTCTCGGCGGGCCGGAGGTTTCGTATAATGCTGATGAATGGCTGAATGCATATCCGGCAATTGACTGCATCATCACAGGCCCTGGCGAGGAAGGTTTTCGTCGGCTTGTAGAAAATGATTTTGATATTAAAGAAAAAATTGTTCAATCCCGAAATCCACAGTTTTCTGAAATTCCTTTTCCATACAGGGAAGAAGATTTTCCCGGATTTATGAATAAAAATGTGTATTATGAATCGAGCAGGGGTTGCCCATTTAACTGCACGTACTGCATATCATCGTGCAAAGATCAAAAACTTGAGTTTCGAAAGCTTTCACAGGTTAGCGCTGAAATCGAGATCATTATGCGCCACTCGCCGAAACTGGTAAAATTCATCGACCGCACGTTCAATGCAAATCCTGAGCGAGGCAGGCATATATGGGAAATGCTCATCGAGCGTTATGCAAATGATAGCACGACCTTTCATTTTGAAGTGCATCCCGCTCTTTTGACAAATGATGATTTTGAAGTTCTTAAAAAAGCGCCGATAAATTTATTTCAATTTGAAATCGGGGTACAGACGGCGCACGAATCGGTTCGCGCTCATATCCACAGAAAAGGAAAGTGGGATGTAGAGAAAGAAAATATTAAAAAATTGAAATCCATGGGAAACATCCGGTTGCATGCGGATCTCATCGCGGGACTTCCCGGGGAAGATTTTCGAATGCTTGGAGAATCGTTCGACAATGTCCATGCGCTCGGCGCGGAGCACTTTCAGATTGGTATATTAAAGCTTTTACCAGGCACGGCAATTCGAAGAAGCGCCGAAGAATACCGAATGCGCTATGAAGAAACCGCGCCGTATTCGATACTGCGCAACGCATGGCTTTCAGAAGAAGAGGTGAGTAGAATAAAAAAAATTGCGCGGCTTGTGGATGCGCTGTACAATTCGAAGCGTTTTGGTATTACCATGAATGAGCTCTGCGCATGGTTTTCTTCGCCATGGGAATTGTACTGTGCAATGGCAGAATCGGCGAGCGGAGATTTGCGCGATATTTCGTGGCATTCGATGTTTCAGTTTCTTATGAGTTTTATTGTGAAAAATCTTATAGGAAACACCAATTTTTATCACGATTGTCTTGCCTTCGATTGGTTCACAAGCTTCAACGCCAACAGAGTGCCTTCAGTTCTTAAAGGACAGGAGTATCGTGCAAAGATGAAAAAAGTGCGGGAAATGTTGAAAAAGACAGCGGATGCTCGCCTGAGCAATTGTAATCATAATAATCTAAGAATTTTTGTGCCACGAAGTGAGCAATTTCGAGAAAAATATCTCAACGGTGGAAAAGCGGCAGTTTTTTTTAAGAATGAAGTTATCGAGATACTGCATAACGATGGTTTTATTTAGCGCAGTTTTTTTAATAATCCTTTAATATCGATCGCGAAAATATTCTTTTCGATTTCATACATGTCATTCGTTCTGCATACCACATAACATCGGTCAATTCTTTCTTTTCCGTAATAATCAATTATTGCGCGAAGGTGTTTGATGTCTTTTTCATTGGGGTTTTCTGTTCGTTTGCATTCGATTGGTATTATTTTTCCAGCTTGACCTTCCAGAATAAAATCAACTTCCCTGCCATGGGTATCGCGCCAGTAATACACATTGCATCTTTTGCCCTGAAATGAGAAGTGCTTTATTATTTCAGTGTAAACAAAATTTTCAAAGAAATATCCCGCCATGGGCGAAAGATGTAATTGTCGGGGAGAAGTAAAGCCGCATAGAAAGGAGCAAAGCCCGGTATCAGCGTAAAATATTTTTGGAGATTTTATTATTCGTTTTGCCCTGTTGGAAAAATATGGTTCCACAAGATGTATTGCGCCGAGAACAGAGAGCACCGAAAGCCATTTTTTTGCGGTATTGACCGAGACGCCTATATCCCGCGCGAGATCGCTGTAGGATAGCCGGCTGGTTATTCTAAGAGCGGTTGCGCGCATGAAAAGATTGAAATCGCGAAGGTCGGATACATTTAAAATATTACGGACATCTCTTTCGAGATATGTTGCGATATACGATGAAAACCATACATCATGATTTTTTTTAGATGCATGCAATTCCGGAAACCCGCCCGTAAAGATGATATCGTCTTCGCTGATTTCGATACGGGTCTGAATTTCCGATAGAGAGAGTGGGTGCAGTTGTAAAAGGGCGCATCTGCCCGCAAGGCTTTCTGTAACTCCCTGCATGAGATGAAAGTTTTGTGAGCCGGTGAGCAAAAAAAGTTTCCTGGATTTCCGCCTGTCGATGACAATTTTTAATGCGTTGAACAATTCTGGTGAATATTGAATTTCATCAATTATGAGAGGAGTATTGCGACTTTCAATAAACTCTAAAGGATTTTGCGATGCTGCGATGCGGGTGGAAGGGAGGTCCAGAGTGGTGTATTCGGCATCGGGAAATTGCCTTTGTAAAAGCGATGTTTTGCCGGTCTGCCTGAGACCGGCAATTAAAATTGCCGGAAATTGATCAAAAATCTCTTTTAAAAGTGATTGTAATTTTCTTTCAATCCACATGCGGATAATTTGCAGTATGATTGCAAAATGTCAATAACAAAAATATGAGGGCGCAACAGGATTTCAGCGATTATTACTGCAATGGTTTAATTTTCCAGCTTTTCAACATCGGGCAGGGGAAGCACGGGAATTCCTTCTTCTGCAAGTTCTTTCATTTCTTCAAGGGAGGACTCTCCGTAAATACCGCGCGCTTCTTCGGTGCCATAATAAATGGCACGGGCAATTTCGGGAAATTCACGCCCCACGTTTTCGAAATTGTTTTCGACGAACGCGCGAAGTTCCTTCACCAATTCAAAAAAAGTTCGGCTGCTACCGTCTTTCGAAATTTTTGAAACCGGTCGCGCCTGGATTGAACAGCCGGAAAAGAGCCGCTTCACGTTCGTGGAATTACACAGCGGACACGCGATGAGGTTTTGTCGCATCTGCGCTTTGAAGGATTGGTAGTCCTTAAAAATGCCTTCAAACCGGTGTTCTTTTTCACATTCAAGGTCGAATGAAATCATACAGTGCTCAGCACGTTTCAGAATTATGAGGATTGCAGTTATCCTGCATCACTCCATCGAGTTCAAGATAGTAAATAGGCATCATTATGTCAAGAGCGAAGTAGAATACGGGATTGCTTTAGAGCGGCTTGACGGCATCTCGAATTTTTCCGCTTTCGATTGCTTCCATGAATTCATCGCCGATTTGCCGGGAGCGCTCTGCCGCTTCTTTCCAGCAGGCAATGCGCTCTTCGTCTTTTCCCAGAAAGAGCCTGAAATCGTTCCGGTCGGGGATTTTCTTCAAGGGAAGGCGCGAAACAAATTCTTGCGATGGCGCGACCAGCACTACCTGCGCCATGTAATCCGAATGTGGCTTTCGCCATCCAAGCGCTTTATCGAACCACCCGGGCGTGATACGCTCGAAAAAATGCGGATACAATACAATGTCATGTTCATCGGCACGAAACGGCACATCGAGATGATAATCGATGATGCCGCCGTCGCGATACGTGCCATCCGGCATTCCATCGATGCTGCGAACTCCTTCCATGAGCAATGGTATTGAACCGGATGCCATAAGCGCTTTGCGGAAATTGAGTTCGGTGAGTGCGGCGTCGATGCGGGGAAAGGAATCTTCATTCTTAATGGCGGGGTTGCTTCGGCGGTCATAAAAAAGGACCCGATCAAAGAAAAATCGAAGGGTTTTGCGAGAAACGGCATTCAGCACTGCGGCGCACCCTAAATGAATGCCTAAGGGTAGCTTTTTGTCGCTTGCGCCGAAGGATTTTGAGCGTACCGCAAGCACATTCGGCCGCAAAAACGGATGGCGAAGAATGTAGCGAATGGCATCATCGCTCAGATATTCGTACATGATCCGATAAAATTCTCTGGTAATTTCCTCGTACGTGGGGCGGCGGGAATAGCGCTGGCCAAGATACGCGTTTTCAAATGCATCAATTGCGCCGAGGGGATCTTTCTGGGCCAGCGCCGCCATCCGCCAGCTTCCGATGGATGAACCGATGAATAATAATTCGCGTGTGCGTCTTTTGAATAAAAGAGGAAGCTGCCGATCGATGCCAGCAAGCACGAGCCATTTCGGACCGCCTGATGCGCCGGCGATGATTTTTATGCGTTCGGACTTCAAGCCTTCATCGCGAAGTATTGCAAGCGCTTTGGCGCCTGCGCGTATCGAGAGCGAAGAAAACATTGCGGTACTCCTTTTTTTGATGAAACATTAGTACGAGGCGGCACGGTATGGGATGCGGGTATAAGATGCAATAATTATTCGGCGGAAAAATAAAAAACCCCGGAAGTTCCGGGGTTTTATCGCCGTCAGCATTGATATATCAATAGCCTCTGTTTTTCAAATCTGAAACGATGCTTACGAAATGATCGCCGGCGTCGTAGCCGGGAGTGGGAAGCGAAAGGAGGCCCACCGCCTGCATGTGGTCAACGCCCGCGCCATACCACGCGCCTTCAATTGTGCCGCGGAAATTGCCCCATTTTGCGGAGTTGACGGAGACCAGACCGTCGTTTGCCCCTTCAAAAGGAAGCATAATCGCCCAGGTGATCGCAAGCAGGGTGGTTGGAAGCTTGATTTTGTATGCCCAGCTTTGATAGTACACGCCCGGCATATTCGGTGTGTTGGGGTTGAATACGTTTATCATATTCGAGCGCACTAAGTCGTAGCCGTTGGCCACGCTGTTGCCGTTTACATCGCCCATAACGAAGCTCATCACCATATCGATAAGTCCGCCAACAAGCCATTCCATGGAATCAGGAATGATGCCCATAATGATATCGGCGATAACGCTCCCGCGATGCGGGCCTGCGATGCTCGTGTGGCTTGCGACACGCGATGCCATGCCAAGATTTGAAATGGCATAGCGCGTGTAGAGTGTTCCATGCGAATGGCCAATGAGATTGATTTTCGCCCTGCCGGTGATGGCTAAAATCTGAAGTACCTGCTGTTTCCACTGAAGCCCTTTATTGGCAGTGGAATCCATGGCATTAACGCTGGTGATGTACACATCCGCGCCATTATCTTCCAGGTCGCCGGTGACTGCTGCCCAGTAGTCGATGATGCCCAGAATCATTGCCTGAGCACCCATCCCGTGCGATAGCACTACCGGGTAGCGCGTGGCGCATGAATTGCTGCTGCCACCGGCAAATACCGTTACCGGAAATGCCATGATAATGATGCACATTGCTACAAAAAGCTTTTTTATCATACAATATCCCCCGTTTATGTGTAATAACCGTCCAGTCGGTATGCTATAAATATATACAATATAGGATTGAAGTCTCGCTAAAAAGAATAATCGTTAAAATTGTCCATTCGGAAGGGCTTTCTCTATTGCCGGTGCGCTATTTCTTGGCAGTATCTACGATGGTTCGTGTGCTCAAAAGAGGCTTTGACCCTCAGTTGATGCGCTTCTGCATCTGCAGTATATGCGTCATTTATCGCATTTTTGTGCTGTTTTCCGGTACTCCTGAGGAGTAATTCCCCTTTTCTTCTTGAATGCCCGATTAAACGTGCGCAGGTTCTCAAATCCGGCCGTGTAGGCGATGTCGATGATTTTATCATCAGTTGTTGTTAAAAGATCCGACGCCCTTTCGATTCTCAGATCGATGATGTAATCATTGAGCTTCTTCCCGGTGTAGTCTGCGAAAAGTGCGCTGAAATAGTTCGGGCTCAAACCCACTTTCACCGCGAGGCCCTCGCGCGATATATCCGACAGATAATTTTCACGAATGAATACAAGAGCCTTTTCGAGTTTTTCACGGGTGGAATCGGTAATTTCCGGCTTTCGCGCTGAACGCGTAGCCGTAAAATCCATGGTGTCATATTTTGAGTGCAGTATTAGCGCATGCGCCATGATGTCCTGGAGAATGGCAAGATCATCGTCATGAAGTGAGGGTATCAGGGAGGAGATGATGGCGCATACTCCCACCGCATGTTCATCGCTTCCAAGCGGCAAGAAATGAAACTTTGTGCCCATGCGATAACGCTCAGGTATGCGCTGAAAAGATTTTTGGCAAATAATCGAATTGGTAAATTTTGCAGTAAGATATTCTTCGGCGGCACGCGTCATCCTCGATATTGCATCATCAGCTGCTTCGGGATATACGAATAATGGGCCTGGTGTATCTCCATTAATACAAAAAAGAAAGGCTTCTTCAGCTCCAAGGTATTCGTAGATTGAATTCATCATCGCATTGAGTTTGTCCGCATTGTGAATTCCCGCGGCTAAATTGAAGCCTGCTTCATGAAGCAGGCGTTGCCGAACGTCCCGTATTGCGGTATGTAACGGCATGCTTTCGTTCATCCCTATTCCAAGAAGCCTGCCGCACATATCCCTATATCCCATGGAACCGATCGATGAAAAGATATCGAATGCATGCACCAGGCATTCCCGGGATTTTTCATTATCGCCTCTCTGGAGCGAAAAGAGCGCGTATTCGAGAAGGCTCAATGCTTCATCGAAACGGCCTCCTGAGTTTTTCGCAATGGTGACTGATTTTTCAAAGAAGCGAATTGCTCTTTTGTAATTTCCGCAGGCTGAAGCGACTATTGCATGTGCCCGTAAAGCCTTTGATTGCAGCGAGGGCCAGCTTCGTGATTTTCGCGTTGCTGCACGCGCGAATTTCATTGCTTTGTGTAAAATTTTTTTATCCCTCTGAGATGAGCCGGTTGGAGTTGCAGTATATGCTTTTGCATATGCCTCGGCAAGATGCGCGTAGAGATGGTTGACATGCTGTGGGCTGAAGTAGCCTGCCGTATCGAGCTTTCGCGCTTCTTCAAGCATTGAAATCGCGCTGGTATATTCATTGCCTTCAACAAAGAGGCAAGCCCGTTCGATGAGTGAGGCGCAGAGGTTTTGATCAAGATGTTTATCCCGATTGAATTGTATTGCTTCATCGGAATATTTTTTTGCTTTTTCAAATTCTCCTTTTTCGCGGCATATTCGTGCAAAGTATATCAGCGACATCCCTTCAAAAAAGGAATCGTCCATTCGGCGTGCGATTTGCTGCGATTCACTGTTATGCATAAGCGCTTTATCGTATTCTGAAAGGTGAAGAAGGCTTTGCACAAGGCCTATGTGGATGATGCCGATATTTTTAATATCGCCGATTTCCGTAAAGGTTCTCATGCTGGCGGGATAATAATGCTCGATGCCTTGCCGGTATTTTCCCGAAAACTCATAAATGAGGCCTAAAAACCCGAGAGCATATGCCTCGCCCCAGCGGTCGTTGGCCGAAAGGCTTATGTCAAGCGCCCGGGAGAGTAGTTTCTCCGCAATTGCATTATAACCGAGAGCAGCAAAGACGAGCGATATTCCGATGATGCTGATTCCGAGTTCCTTGGAGCGGCCGAATTTCCAGCGCGCAAGAACATTCATTCGCAGCGACGCGAAGAGAAACTCGGGCCCCATATTGCGAAACATGAATGCTTCGATAAGGGTTTTATAAATCGAAAGAATGCTTTTATATGTTTCAATTTTCTTGCCGCCGCCGGCGAATCGCACCGGTATAATGAACCCGATTAGAAAAAGCAGAGCTTCCCGTACGCTGCGGAGCCAAACACAAAGCCCGCCTTTTGGAAATTTTTCGCCCAAAAGCCGCAAACCTTCCATGGCGCCGTCGATGCATTTTTGCCATTCGTTGCGCCGGAAATGTGCGGCGGACTTAAGCGCGATAATTTCCGCCTTCAGATGCGGATCGCCGGTTTTCGAATACATTTCCCTGCAGATTCTTAGTGTTTCATCGTACTGCCCGGTGATGAGACGGATATGGGCGATTTCCCGCAGAGCATCATCGCTCATAGCGCCGCCTGAGGAAGCAGAGAGCTCTGCAATTTTTTTTAAAAGCAGTTGTGCTTTATCGTACGCGTACAGGGCGTTTTGGCTCTCTGAATCATCCTCAAAAGGGGCTGGCGATCTGCGAATTGCGTATGATGTGGCATGATAGCCTTCCTTGCCGGAAATAATCGCGTCGAGATGGGTGCGCAAAGCTTCAGCCGACTCATATCGTTTGTCCGGTTCTTTTGCCAGCAGGCGTTTGATGACGGTGAAACATTCCGCAGATAAGCCGCTTTTTTCTATGGAGCCGAAATCAGGATCCAGGGAAATGATGTTATGAAGTGTTGCCGTAATTCTGGGGCCTGTGAACGGTGCTTTGCCCGCAGCAAGCCTGAAAAGAATTGCCCCAAGTGAAAAAAGGTCGCTTCTTGCGTCGGGAGAGGCTGATATCATTCCTGTTTCTTCCGGGGAAATATAATCCAGCCTTGAGGCGAGCAGTTCTTCTGTGTCGTATTTTTTTACATGCGCAGCGCCCACATCGATTATATAGGGCTTCTCCTTGAAAAGAACGATGTGCGATGGATCAAGCCCCAGGTGCGTGATGCCGCAAGCATGGAGAAATATAAGCGCATCAGCAATATCGCGTGCAAATGTGAGAAGTTGTGAAGGCGAAAAAATTCTCCTTTCGTTAATCAGATCGGCAATCGCCGGCCCCTCATAATATTGCGTCACCTGATAGCATATATCGAAGAGAATGCCAACTTCAATTGGGCAGGCGCAGCGCGGATGATGATGCCCCGCTACTTTTTTCGCATCGAGTTTAAAACGATAGACGTCCTGAGCTCTTCGAGAAGAAGCGGCTCCGCTGAAAAATGTGAATACGGCATCACTGCCGGTGTCTTCATCAAAACATCTGTAGTATTCGGCGAAGCCGGTGGCACGTAATTTCTCAAATAGCCTGTAGCGTTTGTTGATGATTTTTCCTGAAAGAGCCATGGCGCCTTCAGAATAACAACTGCGCATCACGACGTCAAGGATGAAATAACAGGAATCCTTTGTCTTTGCCGGCTGTATTGCGATACGCGTTGATTTCACCATAAAAATCTTGACGGATGGGATGACTGAATCGAACCTGCTGAAAGGAATGTGGTATGATGCAGAAAGAAGATATCCAGCGCGCCATCGGGCAGGTTTTCATTACGATGAAGGCGCGCCAATTTGAAAAGCGCTTTGCCCCTCTGGTGGAGCGGTGGCGGATGAACTGCGAGCTGGTGCTGGATCATCACGCGCTGGATTCTTTTGCGAAAAAAGATTTCCGTCACATCGCGAAATGTATGTTATGTTGCGGAGTTCGGCGCACTGTTCATGCGCCTTTTCAGGAACTTTTTTTGGGCGCGCCGGATATTCTTGTCCGGAAGGCCGCAATGGAGCGCCTGAAATATGCGTTTGACATCGCGGCGCTTTTCAAACCCGAGTCGATTGTCCTGCATCTGAATTATGAAGAGAAACGGTTCGGCTTTGTGTTCGCTGAGTGGTTCAGAAATATTATCCCGGATCTCGAGGTTTTTGCGAAAAAGGCGGAAGCAATGGGGGCAATGCTGGCTCTTGAAAATGTCTATGAAGAAAATCCGGGCACAATGCGCGAAATTCTGTTAAGGCTGTCTGGAAAAAATGTTTGGAGCTGTCTTGATGTGGGGCATGTAAACGCCTTTTCTAAAGCGCCTCTTCGGCAATGGCTTGCAAAAATTGGAGAATTCATCCGGCAGTTTCATCTGCACGATAATGACGGAAAAAGGGATGCGCACGCGCCAATCGGCAGCGGTAATGTCGATTTTTCGAAAATCGCGCGCTTTATTGCAGTATCACGCCAAAAGCCGATGATAACTCTGGAACCGCACACCGAGGAAGACATCTGGAAAACGCTCGAAGGATTTTGCGCACAGGGCATCTCTGCTGCGATTCTGGCGAAAAAACCTTGATTGTACAGGGGGAATGTGGTAGTGCTGTTATTGTGCCATACCCTTAGAATAGTATGATGTATCCGATGCTTTTCATCATAACGATAGTGCTGTTGGCCGCTGCATCGGCGTGCGCGATTCTGGCGCTGCATGGAGCTTCAGCGCGGAGAAATTATAGTGCGCGGATTTTTTTCTACACCGCCGCTTTGTGTTTCCTTGTGTCTGGTGTAATCCGCTACTACCCGTTCGGGCTTCGAGATTTCATCGCGATTGCGCGCAGCATCTGGGGGCATTTATATCTTATAGTGCTGTTTTTGATATTGGCACTTGCCTATATTGACTTTTCGCGCTGGAGAACGCACTGGCTTTCAATCGCTGCGGTTGCACTTCCGTTTGCTACAGTCGTATGCGTTCTTTCGCTTTCTCTGCTCAATTCGCCAAGGACGATGGAAGCAGGCATCGCGAATCACCTCCTTCCCTTTCATGTGATATGCGCGGTGGCGGGTGAGCTCTTTTTCTTTCTGGCGGCTTGCGGGTCGATGCTGGCACTGTACCTTGAATTCAAGCTCAGGCGGAAAGCGCCGCTTGCGAGCGTGATGTCGTTTCCAAGTCTCGAATCCTTAGAGTCGTTCAATCTCTGGTCTTCCGCAATGGCTTTTTTCCTGATGAGCGCTGGAATACTATTTGGCATCATTCTTCTGTGGCTCAATTTTCAAGCCGTATTTCTTCTCTCTTTTAAAGAAATTACCATGTACCTTTCATGGCTCTGTGTTGCGCTCATATATGCGGTGAGGAAAAGTGGAAGAGCCCGCCGGCGCATGGTCGCAGTATTGAATATTTCGCTTTTTGTAATTACAATGGCGCTTTTCATCGCATCGAATTTTTTCAGGGAGGCGGGCTTCCATAGCTTCAGGTGACATGAAACAGTTCGATGAACCGGTACGCGAGGTATTGCTCGTAGGCCTCAGCCATAAGACTGCCGCGGTGGATATCAGGGAGTGTTATTCGCTCTCGGGTGATGATGCCGTACGCTTCATGTCTGAAGCCAGAAGGGCGGGGGTTGAGGAAATTGTGTACGTGGCCACGTGCAATAGAGTTGAAGTGTATGCCGCCTCCCGAAATACAGAACGCGCGGTAAAAACGCTTATGGAGCTTCTGGCGCACGTTTCTTCGATACCGGAAAAGCAGTCCGAATCTTTCATGTATAGAAAATATTCACGGGATGCGGTAACGCATCTTTTATCGGTTGCATCATCGCTGGATTCGATGGTGGTGGGAGAAAACGAGATACTCGGACAGCTTAAAGCGTCATATGCTGCTGCGGTTCGTGCGAAAATGACGGGGCCGGTGCTGAATCGCCTCTTTCATCAGGCATTTCGAACGGCAAAGCGTGTGCGCACCGAAACCGATATTGTGCGAAATCCACTTTCGGTTGCCTTCATTGCAGTCGAGCTTGCACAAAAGATTTTTGATGATGTATCCAGGCGCAAGGGGCTGCTCATCGGCGCGGGTGAAATGGGCGAATTAATTCTGCGTTATTTTGTGAAGCAGGGCATGAAAGATATCGTCATCGTAAACCGCTCGCTTGCCAATGCGGAGCGCATCGCGTCGGAAATATTTCCGGACGCGCGCGTGTTGCCGCTTTCTGAAGTACTGCAGGCTGCTTCAGAGGCGGATGTCATCGTAAGTTCCGTTTCATCGCGCGATTTCGTGCTCACGGAACACATGGCGCGGAACATAATGAGGGCAAGGGGGGGGCATCCTCTTTTTATCATCGATATTGCGGTGCCGAGAAACATCGATCCGCGCGTGTCCGGCATATCCGATGTGTTTCTTTATAATATTGATGATTTAAAGTC
This sequence comes from uncultured bacterium, assembly GCA_937921485.1. Classification (GTDB taxonomy): domain Bacteria; phylum Spirochaetota; class UBA4802; order UBA4802; family JAGODF01; genus DYLV01. The sequence goes on along the minus strand of CAKZSV010000015.1, from coordinate 19,647 downwards.
TATTTCTGAAGAGAACAGGAAAAGCAGAGAGCGCGCGACGGAAATTGCCATGAAAATGGTGGAAGAGGACGCGCGCGGTTTTATGGAATGGCACGACGGTCTTGTGATAGTTCCTGCTATCAGCATTATTCAGAAAAAATTTGAAGAAATCCGCAAACGGGAGCTTGCCCGGTATCGGCGAAAAAAGCTCAAACACCTGTCGCGAGAAGATTTTCAGATTGTTGAAGAGCTCACTTCGCAGATTATGACGAAAACCCTGCATAATCCGATTGCGAATCTCAAGGAAACAGTGAAGGGGATGCGCGGACACGGGGGAAGAACGATTGAAGATGCGGTGAGAATGGTGATGGAGATGTTTAAAGATGAAAATGCAAAAAAATGAGCTGCGCCTTATTTTCTGGGAACTCACCAAGCGGTGTAATCTCAAATGCGTTCATTGCCGCGCAGAGGCTGGCGAGGTGTTCCGCGAAGAGCTTTCCGCGGGGGAGATTGTAAAAACCATCGATGAGGTAGCCGCCTTCGCAAAACCGATACTCGTCTTAACCGGAGGGGAGCCTCTGTATCGAAGCGATATCTTCGACATTGCGCGTCATGCGGCATCGAAGAATCTTCGTGTCGCGCTTGCGACAAATGGTACGCTCATCACAAATGAAATCGCGCAAAAAATTCGAGAAACCGGTATCGCGCGCGTGAGCATTTCCATCGATGGCGCTGATGAAATCGTACACGACTCATTCAGAGGAATCGAAGGTTGTTTTAAGGCGGCTCTTCGCGGCGCGCAGGCGCTTCATGAGGCAGGAGTTGAGTTTCAGTTCAACACCACTGTTACAAAGAGAAATGTGGCGCAATTCGAACGGGTCGTGGAGCGTGCGCGAAATGAGGGGGCGAAAGCGCTGCATGTGTTTATGCTCGTGCCGGTCGGTTGCGGCGCGGAAATTGCCGATTCGGACATGCTGTCGGCGGAAGAATATGAAAAAGTGCTTCATCGCCTCTATGAACTTTCGCGGGATACGGGATTTGAAGTGAAGGCCACCTGCGCGCCGCATTACTATCGCATCATACGGCAGAGGGCGAGGGCGGAAGGAAGAAAAATTACCTTCGAAACCGATGGGCTTTCGGCTGTGACGCGGGGATGTTTAGCCGGGACAGGCGTGTGTTTTATATCGCATACGGGCGACGTGCAGCCCTGTGGATATTTGCCGCTTGTTGCAGGAAATATCCTGCATACACCGATAAAAGAAATATGGGAATCTTCCGAACTTTTTTCAGGCCTCCGCGATTTTTCAAAGCTTACCGGAAAATGCGGTGCGTGCGAGTATGTGGCGTTCTGCGGAGGATGCCGCGCGCGGGCGTATTTTGCAACCGGCAGTCCCTTCGATGAAGAACCGTACTGCCAGTATGCGCCGGCACGTGAGAGAATTGCAAAGAAATAGAAAGCTACAGGTAATCTTTGAAGTTGTTTTTTGTAATCAGATGTAAATTCGGGGTGTTGTAATTTTGAGAGAATAGTGCTGGCATGCGTGTTTTGCTCTTGTTCCATTTGATTTCAAAGGCTTCGAAAGCGCCATGCTCTTCTTCTATATAGTCTATTTCCTGTTTCTGCTGGGTGCGCCAGAAATACACCTGTTTTGTTTGCAGTGTGTAAGCTAAAAATTTTAATCTTTCTGCAATAAAGAAATTTTCCCATAGATTGCCCCTATCTGACCTGATATCTGTAGGATTAAAGTTATTTATCAGAGCGTTTCGTATGCCAACGTCCCAGAAATAAATTTTTTTCATTTTTTTTATTTCATTTCTAAGATTCCTGTTTAAAGGTGAAAGCCGGAAAATGATAAAAGCCTGTTCCAGTATCCGTATATAATTTGCTACAGTATTTTTATCTATTCCAAGAAGTGAAGACAGTTCATTGTATGAGACTTCGTTTCCTATTTGAAGGGCAAGAGCCTGCAGCAATTTTTCTAAGATTTCGGGATTTTTTATGCCCTGATATTGCAATACGTCTTTATAAGAATAACTGTAAGCAAGACTTTTCAGAAGAAGTTTTTGGTTTTCGTTTGAAAGAACTATTTCTGGATATAACCCCAGTATCAGCCAGTGATTAACAAGGCGGTCGATTTCGATATCGGAATATATCGAGCGAAGTTCGCCGATAGAAAAAGGGTATAAATTAAATTCAAGTTTTCGACCAGTCAGGGGCTGAGCGATTGAGCCTGAAAGTTCAAAAGACGATGAGCCGGTCGCAATCACCTGGATATCATGGAAATTGTCCGCAAGGAGTTTTAATGTCAAAGCAATATTGCGAACCATTTGTGCTTCATCAATACATACAAGCTGTTTCTTGCCGATTAATTGCCGAAGTTCCGTAGTCGTTTTATTTGAAAGTGCCAGCCGTATATCCGGTTCATCGCAGTTAAGATACAGGCAATTGTTTTTGTGTTTTGACATTATTGCCTTAAGGAGCGTCGTTTTGCCAACCTGACGCGCACCATAAATGACAATTATTTTATTTTTAAACATGAATTGTTCAATAATATCCTGTAGTCTACGCTTAATTACCATAATTCCCGAAAATAATGTAAAATTGTGATTCTGTTCACCAAATTTAATAATAATTTAGTGAATGAATTCGAAAATGTCAAGTATTTATTCGTTTACATCACAGCATACTGATTTTCAAATGATGGGCACCTCTAAAAACCGCTTTCATCCTTAAAATTAGCATCAAAGAAAGCGGTTTTTACCTATTTATTGTGCCCACAAGGGAACATCCTTTAAAACAGTTTTTAGAAGTTCCCTGATTTTTGAAAAAAATTTACTGTGTAATTGAATACCTTAATTGTAATTGACGCGATTGTGACTATATTCCTTTATATACTGAATAGTGCATGTGCCTCGATTCTGATTTTTGTGCGATGGTTGTTCTATGCGGACGCGGATATATATGATACAGAAAGCATTTGCAATAAGCCTTTTCATCGGTGTTTCGTTTTTTTGCGCATCCATCCCCGCTTCCGAGCACGATTTCGAAACGCTTCGAACACATCCCGCGCACCGGCTTTCCTCGTATGCATTCAATGTGTCCGCGAGCCTCATTGAACGCGTAAAGCCCATCCCCGCTTTTTTGCTTGAAGAAATCAAGAAATTAGACGGCCGCAGCGATTACCGCAATTATGAGTTATCGCCTGCTGAAAAAAAGGAGCTTCAGCGCTATATCGAGCTTCTTCCGCCGCGATACAAAAAGGTGATGCGCGAACGCCTGATTGGAATATACGCTGTCAGCCCTTTCATGGGGGCGGGGCTCACCGACTGGGTAATGGATGATACTGGCGAAATGTATGCCATTATGATTATCAATCCTGACGTGATGAAAAAAACAATTTCGCAGTGGCTCACCTATCGCGAGCAAAGCTGTTTTATTATCGATACAGAAGAACTGGATGTGGCTGTGGATGCCGGCACCGCATACAGCGCGCTGATGTATTTTTTGCTTCACGAAAGCGCGCATATCGTCGATTATGTTGAGCATCACACACCGTATGTGGAACCGCCGCTTAAAGCGATTGCAAAGTTTTCCATAGCTGAAAGGCGATTTAACCGGGGCATCTGGCTTGAGTACGCAAAACCCGAAAAATCAGCGGATTTTCCCTTGCGCAAGGATATCACATTCTATGGGCTATCGAATGGTCCGAAAATTCCGCTTTCAAAAGCAAAAGAATTGTATGGTGGTGTATCGCAATCGCCTTTCGCCACGCTGTATGCCTCGCAGAGCTGGGCGGAGGATTTCGCGGAGTCTGCGATGGTGTATCATCTCACGCAGAAATTGCATCAGCCGTACAGAGTTGTGCTCAAAAAGAATGGAAAAGAAATTTTAAATTATTCACCGCAAAATAATGAAATAATACATCGGCGATTTCGCTACTTCGACAGCTTCTATTGATTATTGTTCGAAATATTTCACTTGCTTTGTGAAAAGGAAAACAAATTGTTGTTGCATGTGCGCGTCTCCTTTATTGAAATACACCGGTATATCGATTTTGCGTGAAACCCGAAATATATGATTTCTCTTGCTTATACAGTAATAGCTTTTGCGAGCATCATTGGAACGATTGTGCTGATATATCTGTATGGATATATCAGCGCCATGATGCCGCCGCGCAATGCGCCTTCGAAATTCATTAGATCCGGCATTGCTCACGAAAAAAAAGTAGTCGTCTGTGCCGGCGACAGCATCACGCACGGGCGGGTGAGTGCGAATTATGTTGATGTATTAGAAAAGCGTTTGGGAACTCAAAGATTTGTATTGGTGAATGCCGGTGTAAACAGTGAGCTTTCGTGGAATCTGCTCCAGCGGGCGGAAGATATTATTAAGTGCAATCCGGATTATGTGAGCATTATGATCGGCACCAACGATGCCAACTGCATACTATCCGAAAAAGTCTGCAAACGGCAGATGAAACATATGAAGCTTCCGCAAAGGCCGGATGAACGGTGGTTCAAGGAGAACCTGGATTTGCTTTGTAAAAAATTAAAAGAAAAAACATCCGCAAAAATAGGGCTTCTTTCTATTCCGCCGATAGGTGAAGATGTGGATAGTGCGCCGGTGAAATTGTGCTGGCGGTTTTCGCAGATCATTCATGAAGTTGCCCGGGATAATGATTGCGTGTATATCCCCCTGCTTGAAACAATGCTAGATTATATAAAGTTGAAGAAGAGTTCGAGCAAGATTCATTATACCGATGGAACAGAGACGGCAATGTACATCGCATTGGTAAAGCGGTTTTTGCTTGGCAAAAGCTTTGATGAGATATCACGCGGAAACGGTTTTGCGATGCTCACCGATCTTCTTCATTTGAACAATATGGCAGCTTCAATTGTTGCAGAATTGATTGAAAAATATTTACTAAAAGAAAGAAATGGAAATGAATAAAAGGCTGTTATACCTGCTTCATCGCTACGGCTCCGTCTTGCTCGATGAACCCATGGCGAATCATACCACGTATAAAACCGGCGGTCCGGCGGATTGCTTTTTCGTTCCGAAAGATCCCGCCTGTCTTGGCGAGGTGTGTGAAGCTTCGGCAAAAGAGGGCATTTCTGTGCTTGTAATTGGCGGCGGATCCAATCTTCTGGTATCTGATAAGGGTATTCGGGGCATCGTTGTTGCTTTATGCGGAGAAGGCGAGAGCGGTATTCGAATAGCAGATAGCGATGATAACCTGCTCTACGCGGATGCGCGCGTCGATAAAAAGGCGTTTCTTGAATTCGCCCTCCGCCGCGGTTTTTCGGGCATGGAATTTTTGGCCGGGCTTCCGGGATGCATCGGCGGCGGGATCGTGATGAATGCCGGCACCAGCATGGGCTGGTTTTCGGATATCCTCACCCGCGTGCGCATCATCACAAAGGATGGGCTGGTGCGGGAAAAAAACATTTCCGGTGATATGATATCGTATCGTGGATTGAAATTTGAGCGCGGCAACATAATCCTTGGCGGGTATTTCCGATTACAGAAGGCGGAGAATCCCGAAGAGGCGCGAAAACGCGTTGATGACATCATACTCGACCGTGAACATAAGCACCCGCTGGAGTATCCTTCGGCCGGCTCTGTGTTTAAAAATCCCGAAGGGCATGCGTCCTGGAAGCTCATTAACGACGCGGGACTTCGGGGATATACCATCGGCGGCGCGATGGTCTCGGAAAAACATACGAATTTTATCATCAATACGGGTTTTGCCACCTCATCGGACATATATCGGCTCATACGACATGTGCAGGAACAGGTGGAAAAGAGATTCGGCGTGCATCTGGAGCCGGAAGTGAAGGTGCTGGGCGAGTTTTGAAAAGGGCATTGCATAGCCGTCTATAGCGTATTGTAAAATATCTCAATGTGCATTTTCCTTTTCTCATCCTCGATTGTTTCTCGCAATTTTTCTTCCCGCTTAATCGGCTGAAGTGCCTCGATGACAAGTCTCCGCACATGGGGATCGTTTAGCGGAAGGGTGCGCGTTTTGCGTTTATGCAGCTTCACGATTTCTGCAAAGCCGCCTGCCAGAAAGGGACGGCTGATTTCCCCTTCGCGGCTCATCGTGAACGCGAATTCCTTGAAAAGTGGAAGCTTTTTTGCGCGTTTCACGATTCCCACGTATCCGCATTGTGCCGCGTCATCGGCGGTTGAGAATTCTCGCGCGATGGTACAGAAAGAGTCCGGCGCATCATCGATTTTTTTCTTGAGTTCCACCGCCTTCTGGTAATCGCGCAGGCGGATGTGTGATATTTCCACCCATTCCGGTTCCTCGAACATGCCCGGATTTTTCTCATAAAAGCCCCTGATTTCTTCTTCCGAGACGGGATAGCGAACACGGGAGGACTTGCCTCCGGAAATTCTTTCAAAGCCGATATGTTCCCGATAGAGTTCCACAAGGAGGTTTTGTTCGGCGCGCCGTTCGATTTCTCCAATCAGGGTCTTTTGCGCCTGGGGAAGCCGTGCGATAAAATTGCCGATATGGCGTTTGATAATCAGTTTGTGAAACAGATGTGTGCGTTCATCGTTACCGCTGTCTGAAATTTTTAGAAAATCTTCATCCTGTATCGAAATGAGCAATTCAGCAAGTGTGATATTTTCGTATATCGTGATAATATTTATTGTGCTGGCATACTGCAAGTTGATCGCTTCATTGCGGTTTGTTGTTTTTTTGGAAGATATTGAAGGAATTTTGCCTCCATAGGGGATAAACTCCGCATCCTTTTTTGTGAAAACTTTATCCCAGATGATCTCCGGCACGCGCAAATCAATTGTTTCGGCAACCCGGCTGAATAATTTCTCGGCGCAATCTTCGGAAAAATTAAATGCCGTGCAGAGATACTCCATTCGTGATTGAAAGACAAGCGCATCGCGTTCCAGGGCAAACTCTTTGCCGGTATTCAGGCCGATTGCACGGGCGCGGCTGGCGATGGCGATATTCTCGATGATTTTCTGTACCAGCTCTGTTTTCTTTTCTTTCGTTGCATTCGAAAGCCCGAGCTTTTCGGCAATATATATAACAAAAGCCCGGGTGATTGGTTCGTCGCCTGCTTTTGCGGCGGGGGTGGTGTCGATCTCTTTGCTCATGCAGAATGAGGTGCTGAATATAATTATTGAAAATACTGCTTTAATAATGACCGCGCCCGTATGCTTCATTGCAAGACCCCCGCATCGGTTGAATATCGGTTATGAAATAAATCCACCTTGTTAATTGTGCAATTAAAAATTTCAATTTATGGGCACCTCTAAAAACCGCTTTCATCCTTAAAATTAGTATCAAAGAAAGCGGTTTTTACCTATATATTGTGCCCACAAGGGAACATCCTTTAAAACAGTTTTTAGAAGTTCCCTTATATGCGTGGCAAAAAAATCGGGGCAATCGCTTGCCCCATAAACACGCAACACTATCGTTTCTCTCCTGCCAGGATTCGGGTGGATGGCTGGAGATGATCCTGCCGCACAATCAATAACGCCTGCTTGCATCAGCGATATATAGGTCGCCTGCGTATTTCTCAAGAATTATAATATTGATGGCTCTGAGGCTCTGACCCCTCAGCGCTCAAATGATAAATAAAAAAGGCAGGCCAAAGCCTGCCTTTTTGCATTTCAATTGGTGCTTGGAATTATCCGAGCGCTTCCATCATCGCGGGGATGACTTCGAAGAGGTCGCCGACAATACCGTAGGTGGCAATATTGAATATTGGCGCTTCGGGGTCTTTGTTGATGGCGACGATGCACTGCGAACCCTTCATGCCGGCGACGTGCTGGATGGCGCCGGAAATTCCGCATGCAATATACAGCGCGGGGGTTACGGTTTTGCCCGATTGTCCCACCTGACGGGCAGGATCTGTCCAGCCGGCGTCAACCACCGGACGGGAAGCCGCGTACTCGCCGCCGAGCTTTTTGGCAAGATTAACGATTACATCGTTGTACTTGTCCTTTTCCTTGGTTCCGCGGCCGCCGGAAACGATGATCTTCGCCTGGGTGATATCCACCGAGCCGGCCTGAGTTTCAACAAAGCCTTTAAATTTCGTGCGGATATCGCCGATTGATGCAGACACCGCGGTTACTTTGCCCGCACCGCCGGGTGCTTCTTTGTCGAACGCGCCTTTTTCAAAGGTGGCGACGAATTTGTCGGTCTTTACGCTGCGCTCTTCCTGGATTTTGCCGTTGTAGGTGTTGCGGGTAAACACGAGCTGTCCGCCGTTTACGGCAACTTTATTGCAGTTTGAAACGATGCCCGCGCCGAGAACCATCGCGACTTTTGCCGCAAGGTCGATGCCGTCGTAACTGTGGGCAATGAGCACGCCTTTCACGTCCTGGCTGTCGACAACGGCTTTGATTGCCTGCGCGAAACCGTCTGAGCTGTAGTTTTCGAGTTTCGCATCGACAACCGAAATCACTTCAGGAATGTATTTCGCCACTTCATTGGCGATGCTGTCGTCTTTATAGAAGGCCGCCGCGGCGGGAGCGGCTCCCAGACCTTCGGCGATTGCTTTTGCTGCTTTGCAAAGCTCTAAGGTTGATTCGCTGAGCTTGCCCTGTCTCTGTTCCGCTATTACAAGTATTCTGGCCATGATAGTCCCCCTTACAGTACTTTCGCTTCGTTTTTAAGCTTTTCAACAAGCTTTTTGGCCGCGGTCTTGGGATCGCCCTCGATAATCTCGGCCTTATGTTCGGAAACAGGGAAAAACCTCTTGATGAAGACGGTTTTAGATCCGTCAGCGCCGACCGCCGATACGCCAAGGTCGGAAGCTTTCTTCACATCGAGGCGTTTCTTCTTTGCCTTCATAATGCCGGGAAGGGTAGGATAGCGGGGCTGATTGATGCCGGACTGAATCGAAAGCACGCAGGGAAGTCCGATCGCAAGCTGTTCGTTAAGCCCGCCTTCAAGTTCTCGGTTGAGGGAAAGCTCTTTGTCGCCGGTTTTCTCGAGCTTCACCACGTTGGTGCAGTGAGGCATGCCAAGCATGTCGGCGATCATGGGGCAGGTAACGCCGGCCTGGTCGTCTTCAGCCTGCACGCCGGTCATCACGAGATCGACATCACCGATGCTCTTGATTGCTCCGCAGAGTGCCGATGCAACTACCGAATTGTCGCCTTCGTCAACGCCTGGATCGGTAATCTGAATTCCCCAGTCGGCGCCCATTGCGAAAGCCTGGCGCACCTGCTTCTGCGAGCGTTCGGGGCCGGAGGATACGATGATGACTTCGCCGCCGTGCTTTTCCTTAAGCTGGAGTGCCGCTTCCACCGCATACTGATCAAAATCGTTCATTTTAAATGCAATTTGCGATTCATCGATTTTGTTATCGACAATCTTGAATTTGGATTCCATGTCTGGAACCTCTTTGACGCATACTACTATCTTCATGACCTCACTCCATTTAGTAAGATTTTCTAAAAAGATACCGACTAAGCCACGAGTATGCTTTTGCAGGTCAATGTATTTTTCCGATGGTATATGTCAACATCATTTTCCGGTGCTGAAAAACCGGAAAAATGACGGCTCTTCAGTGATGGCATAATAACGCATATTTTTTTGCGCAAATTTTTCTTGATTTTATCACGCGCATCAGTTTGCCTGGCATAATACAATTTATTATCATAAAAGCCAGCTTAGCTCAGTCGGTAGAGCGGTTCACTCGTAATGAACAGGTCGCCGGTTCGATTCCGGCAGCTGGCTCATAATCTGCATAACCTTCCTTTGTTCAAATCAAATCTCCGTAGCTTTCGTATATTCTAAATTTATTGATGATGTTTGCAAGCTTCAGGATGCCCAGTATTTCATCGCTCACATTGATGAGCGCGAATTCCCTGCCCAGCGCGTCCATTTTCCGAAGGCCGAAGAGCAGAGCCGAAATCAGGGTAGAATCGGCTTCGCGGATATTGGCTAAATCCACGACAATAGCAAGCGGAGTGTTTTCGATGAGATCGCTTAAGTGCTTTTTGAAATCCATGCTGTTATAAAGCGTCACGTCTTCGAGCGGCTCGACGATGACATATTTGTCTTTCACAGAAGTAGTTACTTCCATTTTGTAACCAACCTTGTAATGGGACTATCTATAAAAACCCAGATGGGTCAATAATGCAGTACAATATGCTGTTGTCAACCACTCATTAAGAAAAAAGAAACGACGTGAAAACTCATGTATAAAGACGGAATAGTGTATATGTTATTCATTGCGTGCGGGTAATTGCATCAGGAGATACTCTGGTGATGTCTGATTCAATCGGATAATTTTGTTGACCGGAGCATTGATGCAGGTTTTGTGGTTTTTCATGAAACGCGCGTTTATCACAGGCATCACCGGGCAGGATGGCGCATATCTTGCGGCGTTGCTGTTATCGAAAGGATATTCGGTAGTGGGCGGTTTTCGCCGGCTGAGCACGCCGAACTTCTGGAGGCTTCAGGAACTGGGCATTGAGCGCGAAGTAATCCTTGAAGAGATCGACATGCTCGATGCCGGAAATCTTGTGCGAGTGATCGATAAATACCGTCCCGATGAGGTATACAATCTCGCGGCACAGAGCTTTGTGGCACACTCATTTGCAAATCCGCTTCTCACGGGCAACGTCACCGGCCTGGGAGTCACCAGCATTCTTGAGGCAATTCGGATTGTGAATAAGGGCATTCGGTTTTATCAGGCATCCACCTCTGAGCTTTTTGGCAAAGCCCAGGAAGCGCCACAGAGAGAAACCACGCCCTTTTATCCCCGAAGCCCCTATGCGGTGGCAAAGCTTTATGGGCACTGGATGACCATCAACTATCGGGAATCATACGGCATATTTGCTTCGACCGGAATACTATTCAATCACGAATCGCCCTTGCGTGGCATTGAGTTTGTGACGCGTAAAATTACTGATGCCGTAGCGAAAATTCACCATGGCAAACAGGATTATTTTGAAATAGGCAATATGGACGCCAAGCGCGATTGGGGATATGCAAAGGAATACGTTGACGGCATGTGGCGCATATTGCAGGCCGATAAACCCGATAACTTTGTCCTTGCCACCGGGGAAACGCACTCGGTGCGGGAATGGATTGAAGCATGCTTTATGCATGTTGGCAAAACGATTGTGTGGGAAGGCAGCGGTGCGGATGAAGTCGGTAAAGATGCGCACAGCGGCAAAGTGCTGGTGAAGGTGAATCCAGAATTTTTTCGCCCTGCCGAGGTGGACTATCTGGTGGGCGATGCATCGAAAGCACAGCAGGAGCTTGGCTGGGTGCCGGAGGTGAAATTCGCCGAGCTTGCCCAGCTTATGCTGCAGAGAGATTTGGAGCGCAATGGATGAATAGGTAAGCCGCAGGGCATTTTGGGCTTGTGGTAATTTGTGTCATTGCGACCCTGATCGAAGCGAAGGGGATGCACCATCCGTCATTGCGAGCGAAGCGAAGCAATCTCATTAATTGCGGGATTGCCGCGTCGCTGCGCTCCCCGCAATGACGGGATTGCCGCGTCGCTTCGGGGCTCGCAATGGAAAGATTCGGAATCTGCTTGACATATGTCGAGCAATAACTGAGAGCTTTTAAATGCTATGAAGTTATACCTGGATTTATGTGTCTATAACAGACCATTTGATTATCAAAGGCATGAAAAGATTGCATTAGAGACAAGTGCTTTTATGTATGTTTTGGAAATGATAGAAAAAGGTGCGTATTCTCTCATAGTTTCAGAAGCTTTAATCTATGAAAATAATAAAAATCCGGATGAAATAAGGAAGGCTAGAGTAGCATCATATTTTCAATTAGCTAAAGAAATTATTAAAATTGGTGATTCAGAGATAGAAAGGGCAAGTTATTTAAAAAGTTTTGGTTTTACAGATATTGATGCCCTGCACATCGCATTGGCTGAAAAGTCCGGTGCTGATTATTTTGTTACCTGTGATGCAGATATAATAAAGCTTTATAAAAGGCATAGGAATTTTGTAAAAATTAATGTTGTTGGTTTAACGGAGTTTATTGGGCGGGAGGTAAAGTAGGATGGGAATGACTTTTGCAGAAATAAAAAACAAAGGCTGGGATGCGTTAGTGAAGGAGTTAGGATACTCTGGAGCAACTAAGTTTATATTGCTCTATGAATCGGGAAAAGGGAACTACACCAGAGAGCGCAAGGAATTATTTAAAGATATCACGGTTGAAGAAATAATTACGGAAGTAAAAAGGAATAGGAAAAGATAATAATATGGAGCTGCCAGCTCGAGCGGGAGCGTATGGTGTTTGATGGCAGTGTCAGTGCGACCCTGATCGAAGCGAAGGGGAAGCACCATCCGTCATTGCGAGCGAAGCGAAGCAATCTCATTAATTGCGGGATTGCCGCGTCGCTGCGCTCCTAGGAATGACGGCAGTTGCGGATTGGTTTACCGAAGCCAGCATTGAGATGCACTGATAATATGAAATTGCTTATTGACAAAATGTCATTTTATTATATATTATCTTTAAGAATTAGTATGTGACTGCACATTTGCAAAAAAATTAAGGATAATAGAGGTTCAAAAAGCTGAATATATAAATAAAAAGCTTGAAATTTTGATATTGCCACTTTTCGAAGAAAAAGGCGAATCTTTAATAAATAAAACTGCTGGTGTATTAAAAGACAAGAATATAGACCCGGCAGAATGGCAAAGAAAAATTAGAAGCTAATGGGATTAGATACGTTGAAGTATTTGTTAGATTCAAACATTATCAATTTCAAGGATTAGTAAAGGATTAGTACATGAAAAAATTAGTTTCAGTAGCACTGGCAACATATAATGGAGATAAATATATTTCTAAACAACTTGACTCCATTTTCTTGCAAACATACAAAGATATAGAAGTCGTGATTAGCGACGATGCATCAACCGATAATACTATAGAAATTCTTGAGCGGTATAAAAAAAAATATAACTTGAGATATTCAGTTAATTCACAAAGACTTGGATTTGTTAAAAATTTTGAAAATGCTATTCAAAACTGCAAAGGCAATTATATCGCTCTATGTGATCAAGATGATATATGGTTACCTGAAAAACTTGAAGTTTTAATAAATACAATAGGTGATTCACCACTCATTTGTTCTGATGCTATAATCATAGATGAAAATGATAATATAATATCCGAATCGTTATTTACATCTTCAAAGATGAAATTTTATGAAAATGATCAATTTAGACATATTGTTTTTTCAAATTTTGTAGTAGGGGCTACGTGCCTTTTTAATGCAAAACTTTGTGAATATTTATTGCCGTTTCCTGATAAGCTGCTTTATCATGATTGGTGGATAGCACTTGTTGCTTCTTCAAAATCAAAAATTAAATATTTAAGTAAACCATTAATAAAATATAGATTTCACGGTTATAATCAAACAAATACAGGGCAAAAATTTGATAAAAGTATTATTAAAAAAATCAATTCAGTGAAAAAAACTCTTGATGATGGATCTTTCCAAAAAAAGTATAAAAGTTTGAGCAAATTAAAAGAATTAAATATCTTTAATCATGAACAAAAGACGATTTTAAATGAAGCATGCCTGATATATAGAGATTTGGCAAACGGTAGATTTTCTTTAAATATTCTTAAGAGAATTTTTGAAAACAGAAACTATCTCTTTTGCAAAAGATCACCATTGCAAAGAATAATCTTACCTTTAGGGTATATTCTCATGCCGATACTTAAAAAGATTTAATAATGATTAAAAATTATTTTTGTCACCAAAAATTAAAAAGAGCAGTAATAAGATTATATCTTTTGGGTATTATCTTAATAAAAGTTTTTTAAGTTTCCAATGAGATATTGTAGTGTTAAATTGAAATGTAAATAATTTATTGTATTTATTTTAACCCTAACATTTCTTTAATTATTCTGATATCATCTTTATTCATTAAAAAAATAATTGAGAGCAATCCATAAAGAAAAGATACAATTACAAAGGAAATGTAAAATTGTATTGTGGAAAAAAAAGGAATATATGTAATGAGATGTACGGTAAACGTTATAACCATTATGATCATATACCGTTTAAAAGTTTGTAACATATGAATAGATTCAAGTTTAGCTAGATAATAGTGGCTCATGCAAAAAATTATGAAATAAACCAATACAACGGAAAGAGCTGCTCCCTTAATTCCAAATATATGTAGTAAAATAATATTTGAGAAAATATTTGTTATCATTGAAACCATCATTATTTTTGAAACAATATTTTGTTTATCTTTTCCTATGAGAATCATTGATGCTATATTAAAAATAAAAGGAAATGAAAATGATAGTATTTTTAAAATAGGAATAGATTTAATATATTTTTTACCAAAAATTATTGTTATGAGTGAATCTGAATATAAAAGAAATATTAGCATGATATAAAATGCTAATATTCCAAAGTATTTACTTAAAATATCAAAAGAAAATTGAAATTTGGAATGCTCATTTTCTTCTAACGCTTTGTATAAAACGGGCATGAGGATTCTCCTAATATTCATAGGTATCATGGCGAGAGTATCTATAAAAATAATGCTGTTGTTAAAATAGCCTACTTCTTTTGTGCCAAGAATTAAAGAGATAATGATTATATTAACTCTAAAAGTTAAATTTGAAAGCACCACAATTATTGCAAATGGTATGGATCCTTTTATAAATTGAATAAAAAGTTTTTCGTTAAATATTAAATGAATTTTTTTTAATGTATATACCGTAAGAAATGCAATAAACATATAAACAACTACAAGGCGTAAAAGGCTTATATGATAGTAATTTCCTTTAAACCAAATGACAATAATGACTCCTCCAAAAAAAGTAGCAACATACAGGGAATTAACAATTGAAGGAAATAAAAAGCGTTGGTTTGCCTCTTCTAGTGAATAATATGTTTTCATAAATTCATTCCCTATACGAACAAGCCCCAATATAAGCGTAAGGAATATTACATCAGTGTTATATCCAGTCCATAATAAGGAAATAGCCATCAATAAATAAAAAAATATAGCCAGTATTAATTTTGCATAGAAAGCATTTGTGAAATGTTCATTTTCATAATTTTTTTCTATATTTAAAAATCTTATTAAAGAAGTATTTATGCCTATGTCTGTCATAATAGAAAAAAAAGTGGCATATCCAAGGGCTGTGGTATATTCACCAAAATGTTCTACTGACAGATATCTTGCTAGAACAATATTCAGGATGAAAAATATAAATTTTTCTAAAATAGAAGCTGAATTTACAATAATGCTATCTTTAAATATATTGAATTTTGTTGTCACGCATCACCTGATAATAGATAATAATTTTGATACATTGATCTTAATATTATGATTTTTGAGCGCATAGGAGAAGGCGTTTTTTGCTAATTTATTATAACAATCACTATGAGTTACGAGTTTTTGTAATTCATGATTTAATATATTAAAATCTCCTTTACAATAAATTCCAATATTATGCTTAGTGAAAATATTTTCTGGATTGACATTGAGAGATAATATAGGTGTTTTGCTAATAGCTGCCTGTATAAAAGTTTGTGGGAAGCCTTCGTATTTAGATGTGTTCACAAAAATATATGCTTCTTCAAAATATTTATTTATTTCAAAATATGATACAAAAGGAATAAATTCTAAATTCTTTATTGTGGAAGCTTCATATTTAATTTTGTTATAATACTCTATATTAGCACCTACCGGGCAAATCATTTTAAAATATAGATTTTTATTTATTTTTGCAAGTTTCATAAATAATTCCGGTTGTTTCCAATCATCACACCGCGCAACCCATAATATGTTTTTACACAGTTTTTTATTTTTCTGTTTTTGTGGAATTTCAAATCCGCTGTATAATATAACATTTCTTCGACCATATTTTTGGAATATGGTTTTATTTTGATAGATATTTTGGGTAATTAATTTATATGCAAACTTAATTAATAATGGAAATGCTATAACTTTAGTGCGATTGGATTGTCGTAATCCCTGTACTTCAACATCATGTGCAAACATGAAAATAAACTTAATGTTAATTAGTTTGCATAAAACCGCTAAAATGCATGATTCTGTAGTAAGACCTCTTTGCAATATTGCGACAGGTTTTATGGTAATGACAATTTTTATAAATTTTAGGAATTTAAATAATATATTATCACTTTCATCATATCCTGGAATTAAAATAAATTTACTAACATCATCAAAATCGATAAAGTCATATTTCGGTATAAGTGAATATGTTTTGATAGATGTGTAATTACTCAATTCTTTAGCAATATTATACATTTGAACAGATGCACCACCAAATGTTCTGTCGCTATTTTTATTGAATAATGCTTCAGAATCTTTTGGGAAAACGAGCAATATATTTTTCATAATTATTTTATTTACCTCATGGATCATATTGAAAATTTAAATGTAAATATAAAAAAGGCCATATTTTCAAACATATCATTTAAGAGTATATTTTTGATTTAATCCCATCCTGCCCATAATGCCATCTTTTACAGCCTGTGCATATACTTTTATATTAGTTAATCTAAGCAAAATAAGTGCTGTTAGGCATGTGAACAGTGAATAAACCATGAGATTAAGATAGAAAATGAATTTGTTATCGATATTATATGTTTTTGCAAAATAAATACTATTGCGAATGGAATAATATAAAATAGAAAAATTATTATGAGTTGCTATCTCTATAAAGGCAAATTTATATTTAGAATCGTGCCATGATGTAATCTGATCATGTACTATGCTTCGTGTAACGAAAAATATTTTACCACCACTTTTTATATGGCGCAAGGAATACTCGTAATCGTCATAATACAGAATGTAATTTTTATTTGGGAAACCAATTGCTTCTATCACATTTACATTGAAAAACAAACCGCCGTAGCAAGCAGCACCAAGAGGCTCATATTGGGTATTATTAGTATTGTTAACCATTGTATTATCAATTGTGTTTTTATGAAAAAACTTATTTGATAAATCATTAATAACATTAAATATATGAAGTGAACGAAAACTGTTTTTCCTTCCAATAATTATATTTTGATTTTTTTGTATAATAGCCTTTAAATATATATTTTGTTTATTTATTCTATTTGATAGCAACATAATTTTCTCGGTTGCATTGTTTTGTAAAATTTTATCCAAACAACTAAAAATCTCGGAAAGAGCGGTATCTTCTGGTAACAAATCATCATCTAATAACCAGATAAATTCTGCTTTTTGTTCTATGGCTGCCTGCATTCCCTGTCCAAATCCAATAGCAGAACCTACGTTCGTTTCGTTTCTTATAATAATTATTCTGTTACTATATTTAGACGTATACTCATCTAAAACTTTTTTACTTTCAATATGTGAATTATTATCAACAACAATAATTTTGCCTAATTGCATAGTTAATAATTGGTCCAATAATTTGGAAAAATATTTGTGTCTATTCTCATAAGTTACTATAACTGCTGCTGTATTTTTTGCTCGTTTGTCACTCATGTAATAGCTTCTCCAAATGGAAATTTTGCTGCTTTAGGGTTTAATATAGTTGCAACGAATGACATTATCTTGAATATAATATTTTTTTTTCATAAAAGACAATATTTTTGTTATTGGTTATTCATTCTGTTTGCAACAAATTATACACTGGTAAACAAGGGAAAAACATATACTGGTTGATCAGCAACTAACATGAGATCATGTTGAAAATGGTTACTAAAACTTTCAAGGAAATAAAAAAACTTAAATAAAAAATTTGGGATGAATTTTTTACAAATACGTTTAACTATTAGGCAAATTTTTTCAAGGTTTTGTCTTGGTTCGGGCAAATGAAACCAAACGCCATGTGTATTAGGTTGACAATCCTACAGGGAAAAATGTGATGTGGCAAAGGAATATGCCAAATAAACAGAATAGGTATTTTATTTCTAAACGCCTGCATTCTTCAACCGGCTATGTGGCTCATGTTGAAGTTTTTGATGGAGCGCACAAGAAAATCTTTAAGAAACGAGAGCAAAAGCTTTCAGAGGCGAAGATACGTCATATTGAAATAAACCGCATGTAGCGGTTGAATTCTTAGGACTAGATAACAATTTGATTACGTAGCGATTTTTTTCCGTTTTGCCTGAAGCTAAACAGGATGGTTACGGTATTACATATGTTGAGATATTTATAAAAAAGGTGATTGACAATACTTTAAAATAATTTATTGAAATGATAATATATATTAATTGTAATTCCTTAGACTTCACTTTATCTTGAAGGTTTTTTAAAAATATAATGAACATTATATTTAAATTTAAAGGTTGGTCATTATGCCATTTGAATTTATACAGACTGAAATACCTGATGTGATACTGGTCAAACCAAAAGTGTTTGCTGATGATCGCGGCTTTTTTATTGAAAGCTATAAAAAGAGCGACTTTCAAAGCGCAGGCATTAATGTTGATTTTATTCAGGACAATCATTCACATTCTATAAAAGGTGTGCTACGAGGGCTTCATTTTCAAAAAAAACCGTATGAGCAAGGGAAGCTTGTGCGATGTAGTAAGGGTGCGATAGTTGATGTTGCAGTGGATCTTCGCAAACAAAGTGCGTATTTTGGTAAGTGGGTGCTGTGTGAATTAAGCGAGCAAAATAATTCTATGCTCTGGATTCCGCCGGGATTTACACATGCGTTTTTGACTATTTCAGAAAGAGCCGATGTAGTGTATAAGGTTTCAGGTAGTGAGTATGCACCGCATGCAGATGCAGGGGTGCGGTGGGATGATCCTGATATTGCAATTGCATGGCCTCTGGAAAAATATGGTATTGGAAAACCGCTGCTTTCGCCAAAGGATGAAAAGCTGCCGTATTTAAAGGAAATAATTGAGTTGCTGTGATGAATGAGATTGCTTCGTCGCTGGCGTTCCTCGCAATGACGGGAAAGGGGAACGCACCCTGCGCAATTATAGGTAGGTAAAATTACATGAAGGTATTAATCACAGGTGCAAAAGGTCAACTGGGGTTTGAGTTTTGCAAGCTCTTTACGGAAAAGAATATCGCGTATGTTGCCACTGATTATGCGGAATTAGATATTACTAATAAACAAATAGTCGATGTATTCATTGCAAGTAACGATTTTACTCATGTTATCAATTGTGCAGCATATAATGATGTTGATGGGGCTGAAAAAGATAGCGACAATTGCTTTCTATTAAACGCACTTGCTCCAGAATACCTTGCAATGGCTGCAAAACGTAACGGAGCAATCTTTGTTACATATTCAACTGATTTTGTTTTTGATGGGAATACTACCACACCCTATACGGAAAAAGATATTCCCAATCCATTATCAACGTATGCAAAAAGCAAGCGCCAAGGAGAAGTGCGTGTGTTAGAGTGCTATGAAAAATCTTTGGTAATACGCACATCCTGGCTTTTTGGCATTGCAGGAAAAAATTTTAATACGCAGGTGCTTGGCTGGGCAAGCAATAAAACCGAGCTTAAGATTGTTGATGATCAACTTTCTGCGCCTACCTATGCCAGGGATCTGGCATATTTTACGTGGTTATTGTTGCAAAAAAATGTCTATGGGCTGTATCATATTTCAAATAGCGGAATTGCAAGCAAATTTGATCAGGCACAGTACCTTTTGCAAAAAGTGGGATGGGAAGGGACGCTTGTGCGCGCAAAATCGCATGAATTTA
>CAKZSV010000014.1 GCA_937921485.1 uncultured bacterium | reverse complement strand
AAAATGTCCCTACGTTTAAGATTTGGTGGGGAATACCCTGGACACTGGAGCTATTATTCGAATAAAAACATAATCATGTAATAAATATATCCATCGAACCACTACCATCTCAGAAGCTGGTCGGATGTCGTATGCTTTTTTTCTTATGCCATTATTATGGCACTATATCGCATTGCATGTCATCATGCATCGCTGATTTTTCTGTATGGATTGCTCGTGCGATTATTTTTCGCACGAGCCAGGAGGTTCATGCGATACTATAATGAATCACCGGTCATTCAGCGCCGCAACGCCAGGCAGCACCTTGCCTTCAACGAGTTCGAGTGAAGCACCTCCGCCGGTTGAAATATGCGACATTTTATCGGCTACTCCCGCTTTGTTGACTGCAGAAACGGAATCTCCGCCGCCGATCACCGTGGTCGCTGAAAGGCCTGCTAAAAGTTGCGCTATCTTTGTAGTGCCTTCCGCAAACCCGGGAAATTCAAAAACGCCCATAGGACCATTCCAGAAAATTGTCTTGGCATTCGAAAGCTCCTTTTGGAAAAGCTCAAGGGTTTTGGGCCCAATATCCATGCCCATCCACCCCTCGTCAATGCCATCGCCGGAAGTGACTTTCGACTCGGCTTCTGCGGAAAATTCCTTCGCTTCCACATGATCCACCGGCAGAAGTATTTTTACGCCCCTGGCGGCCGCCTTCTGAATAATATCCTTCGCGGTATTGAGCATATCGTCTTCAACGAGCGACTTTCCCACCGGTTTCCCGTTTGCCTTGAGGAATGTATAGGCCATGCCGCCGCCGATGATGATAGCGTTCACTTTTTCAAGCAGGCTTTCGAGCACCGCAATCTTCGATGATACTTTTGCTCCGCCCACCACTGCAACAAACGGCTTTTCCGGCGATTTGACAATTTTATCATCGAGATACTCCAGTTCCTTCTCCATCAGGAATCCCGCCACGGCGGGGAGAAATTTCGCAATTGTTTCTGTTGACGCGTGAGGCCGGTGCGCTGTTCCGAACGCATCATTCACATACACATCGGCGTATGCGGCAAGCGAACGCGCCATCTTCTCCCGCTCCGCAGCATCCTTCGACGTTTCTTCTTTGTGGAAACGGGTATTTTCGAGCATCAATACCTCGCCGGGCGAAAGGCTTTGTACAATCGCATCCACTTCCGGACCGAAACACGCCGGTGCAAATTTCACGGGTTTGCCCAAAAGTTTCTCGAGATACGCAGCCACCGGCGCCATCATGTGTTTGCCCTGCAGGTATTTTTTTTCATCGAAGGGCTTTCCATCTTTTTCTGCTTTTTCGCGCGCTTTTTGCATATCCTTCTTAGGGTCCCCCAGGTGCGACATAAGAATGAGATAGCGGGGGTTTTGTTCTAAAATGTATTTGATGGTGGAAAGCGCCGCTTTTATGCGCGTATCGTCCTGCACGATGCCATCTTTCATCGGAACATTAAAATCAACGCGCATAATCACACGTTTGCCTTTGATATCGATATCACGAACAGTCTTCTTTGATATGCTCATACTCCCTCCTCGATGATATTATGGTGGCTGGACTGCTCATTGATAGTCCTATGCTTCATTCAGTGCTGCATAATGTTATTTTCAAGTTTTTTTTCATAAAAAACGAAATCCCTCAGCTGGATTTTCTTTCAAGGCGCTCCATCTTCAACGAAACGATTTTGGAAACTCCCGGTTCAGACATGGTGATTCCGTAAATCGCTTCGCCGGTACTCATCGTTTTCTTATTGTGCGTCACGATGATAAACTGAGTCTTGCGTGAAAATTCCCTCACCATTTTAATAAAACGCCCAATGTTTTCCTCATCTAAAGGCGCGTCGATCTCGTCCAGAAAGCAAAAGGGCGACGGCTTCTCCATGTAGGTGGCGAAAAGAAGCGCAATTGCCACAAGGGCGCGCTCGCCTCCGGAAAGCAGGTTAATGTTCTTGTGTTTTTTTCCTGGTGGATGAACGATAATCTCTATTCCGCTTTCAAGCACATTTTCCTTATCGACCAGCTCGATTTCAGCATCCCCTCCTTCGAAAAGCTGTTTGAATATCTCCGAAAAGTTTTTCTGGATCGCACGGAATGTTTTCATGAACATATCAATCGAAGTTGAATTAATCTCGTCGATTACGGAGAGAATATCCTCCCGTGCTTTTTCGATATCTTTCCGCTGATTGATATAGTACTCGAATCTCTTTTTAAGATCGCGGTATTCTTCAATGGCCAGATTATTGATAGGGCCAAGATCCTGCATTTTCTTTTTTATTTCCTGAATGTTTCTTTGGAATTCCGGAATTTCGCTTTCCGCGATGGAAATGCCCTGCATCTCTGATATCTTTTTTTCGTATTCCGTCCAGAGATATTCCTCGATTCTTTCGAGTTTAAAATTAACCTCTATGAGGTCTTTATCGAGATCCCCGATTTTTTCCACCACCTTTCGAAGATTTTCCATGTCTTTGCGAGAAACATTTTTTCTGCCCTCAATCTTCGATTCGAGGCTGCTTCTTTTTTCCACAAGGCTGCGGATATTCGCGTTCAATTGTTCCGACTGTTCGCTGAATTTGATGAGATTCTTTTCCCATTCCTCTATTTCCTGTCTGCAGTTTTGAATCGCAGTATCGCATCTGCCGATTTCGTCGAGGTGTCCGGTAATCTGGCGCTCGTAATCAACCATCTGGCGCGAGAGCGTCTCGAGGTGCTTTTCGGTCCACGCCTTTTCCGTCTCGCTCTTTGCCAGATCCCTTTCAAGCCGGTTTATCATTTCCCGGATGTCGTCGAGTTCGCTCTGCTCTTTGCGTATGAATTCTTCAAGGAACCGATTTCTTTCGCGGAGGCTATCAATACTTGCGCCTTCCTGTTCAATTTGTTTATCGAGGGATTCCTTTTCCGCGTGAATGCCTGTCCGGTCGAAAAGGATGGAGCGGAAGCCGTCTTCAAAACCTTCAAACACATTGAGATCATCGATCAGCGCCGGCAGATCTATTTCACCGAGCGTTCGCGCAGCCTGTGCGGCATCGCCCGCTTCGCAGAGCGACCGGCACTCGTGAATTTTCGATTCAAAATTTTTTATGCGCTCGCGGATGCGCTTTTTCACCTCCTGCCGCTTTTCCTCCGAGTCGGCAAGCTCGGCTTTCCTCTTTTCAATCGCATCGATAAGTTTTTTTATCACCTTTTCAAGTTCTGCGCGCAATTCCTGGATCAGGCTTTCGGATGCCGCAATACCCTTTTTATTTTCTTCAATTTCAGCGTGTGAGTTCTTTATGGATTCAATTTTCCTTTTCTTCGTCTCTGTGAACGTGCTGATTTTCTCTCTATCTTCCTCAATGCGCTTCAATATCGCAACCAGCGATTCCTCGCTCTTTCGCTTTTCTTCGGCAACCCTGCGCAGGCTCTCGCGCCTTTCCTGAATTGCGCGCTCAATTTCGGTTTTGCGAACCGATTGGTTTTCAATTTCTTTTTTATTTTTCGCGGACCTTGAGTCGATATCTTCGATTCTGATTTTATTCGCGTGGAGCTCTTTATCCAGAGCGAAAAGCTCCATCTGAATATCGTTCTTCATCTTTTCATCTTCTTCGTTTTCGGCGGATATTCTGGAAACCCTGGCGGAAATTTCTTCGCGAAGCTTTTTTGATTTTTCAACATCGCCAAGAAGTTTGTTCTTCCGTTCATTGAGTTCGGTATAGCGGACGAGATTATATTTAACGTCGTTCTCGGCAAGTTCCGCCTTCATCGCCAGATATTTCTTCGTCTTTTCCGCCTGCCTGGCCTTCAGATCTTTTTCTCTTTCAATTTCATTGATGATATCATTTATGCGCTCAAGGTTTGCGCCGGTATCCTGGAGCTTTTTGAGGGACTCTTTTTTCTGAAGTTTATATTTTGAAATTCCCGCGGCCTCTTCGAAAATGTAGCGGCGGTCCTCCGCGCTGGAAGATAGGATAAGATCGATCTTTCCCTGCTCCATGATCGAGTAGTTAGATTTGCCGATGCCGGTGTCCATGAACAGCTGATCAATATCTTTGAGGCGGACGGGCGATTTATTGATGAGATATTCCGATTCGCCGTCGCGGAAGAGCCTGCGCGTGACGGTGATTGCCGGCGAGTCGAAATCGAGAATCCTTTCAGAGTTGTCTATTGTGAGTGAAACTTCGGCAAGCGAAAGCGCTTTTCGTGTCTCGGTGCCGGAGAAAATAATATCTTCCATTTTGGTACCGCGAATCGCTTTTGCCTGCTTTTCACCGAGAACCCACCGTAGCGAATCCACGATGTTGGATTTTCCACTCCCATTCGGCCCCACAATCACCGTGATGCCGGGACCGAATTCGATATGCGTCTTCTCCGGAAAAGATTTGAAACCAAATAAATCGATCGACTTGAGGTACATGGAATTATCTCATTGACATATATATTGATACTGTTATTATCACTCACAGAAGACCGGAAAGATATGATATTCCTCCGGCCAAACTTCCGGCCGGGCACGGAAAAGCAAATATCCATACAGAACTGCTCGGAGGCAAGCATATTTTATCATGAAATGCAAATACCCCCTACCTTTAGCGACAGCGATGACCTTACTTTACGGCATCATCAGTGTTTTTTCGTGTACATCGGCGCGCAGTTTCGGGGAATATCGCCATGTAGCTCATCACGAAGGTTCATCGCTCAATACCGAAAAATCTGAACAAAAAATCGCAAATGGCGCCACATGGCAGCTTTTTTTTACACTGAAAAAACCGGAAAAATGCATTAAAATGGTGTTTTCATCAAAAATGCTGATACAAACGCTGAAAGAGCCACTCTCCAGCGAAATCAACACCTATTATATTGTTGAAAAACTCGTCGATATCAGCCGCTACAAGGGCGAAAAGCAAAATATGTTGTATGAAATCGGCAGAAACTTCGACCTCAGGTGGAACGCAAGCCCGCTTGTGGTACTGTGCACCGATGCGGCAGACCCATTAAAAAAGTTAGACCCGGGATTGTACCGTATCCGCTTCACCGGGCTTACATCTTCCAACTTCTACTACCGCATCGAAATTTATTCCGCCCAGGAACAGGTGATTTTTGGGTTTTGATTCTGAAAAGCTGTTCGAATACAAACGCCGTTTTTTTTCTTGACATGATAAAATAAATTTATTTCTTTATTTATCATGTATAATAGAATACTTTCGTTATCATTATCCGAAAAGCATACGTGCTTTTTATGGGGTCCACGACAAACCGGGAAAAGCACCCTCCTGAAACGAATGTTCCCCGATGCGCAATATTATGATCTGCTCCTTTCGGACGTATATGCAAGATTGCTCCGAAATCCATCGCTTTTACGTGAGGAATGCCTTGCAAAAGGATTAGACAGACAAACTCAAAAATATCCAGTTATAATCGATGAAGTACAGAAATTGCCTCCCTTGCTCGATGAAGTACACTGGCTCATTGAAAATAAAGGGCTACGATTCATTTTGTGTGGATCAAGCGCTCGGAAATTAAAGCGAGGCCAGGGAAATCTTTTGGGTGGACGCGCCGTTCGGTATGAGCTTTTTCCTCTTGTCTATAAGGAAATTCCCGATTTCTCTCTTGAGAAAGCGCTCAATGATGGATTGCTCCCGTCTATGTATACCAGTGAAATACCTGAAAGGATGAAACAATCATATATCGGAGATTACCTCAAAGAAGAAATTATGGCAGAGGCTTTGACCCGCAATATACCGGCTTTCAGTCGATTTCTTGAAGTCTCATCATTTTCAAATGGAGAGATACTCAATTATCAAAATATTGCTGCAGAATGCGGTATCAGCGCCCCCACCGTGAAAGATTATTTTCAAATATTATACGACACATTGATTGGCAGAACACTCCCCGCATATAGAAAGCGTTCAAAACGAAGGCTGATTCAATCTCCAAAATTTTATTATTTCGATGTAGGAATTGTTGCCTATCTTTCAAAACGAGGAAGAGTCGAACCAGGTTCGGAGCTTTTCGGTCGGGCATTTGAACACTTTATTTTTTCGGAAATCATTACCCATTCACACTACTCGGAATTGTTTTATCCCATTGCATACTGGCGCACAAGCTCCGGATTCGAGGTGGATTTCGTGCTCGGAGACTGCGAGATTGCAATCGAAGCTAAATCATCCTCGATGGTCCATAACCATCACTTGAAAGGAATTCGTGCGTTCAAAGAAGAATATACCGCAAAAAGGTACCTCGTCGTCTCGATGGATACTGCAAGGCGCAAAACCGAAGATGGCATAGAGATACTGCCATGGAAAGATTTTTTGGACGAGCTTTGGGATAACAACCTTGTAAAATAAGGGAACGTCTAAAAACCATTATAAGGATATTCCCTTGTAATATTATTAGGAAAAAACCGCTTTCTTTTGATGCTAATTTTAAGGAAGAAAACGGTTTTAGGAGGTGCCCATAAAAATTTGTTGAAAAAAACTGCATTTTTCACTTGACGATTTCATCTTCTTATATTACTATATAAATATATCTTTATATATGAATAATAATGGGACTGCTTTCACACATAAAGGCTCTTTCAGATGAAACCCGTCTGCAGATGTATTCGGTTCTCCTTTCGCACGAATTGAACGTGAACGATATCGTCGATATCCTCGGCATTTCCCAGCCGCGCGCTTCTCGCCATCTGAAAATCCTTGCCGATGCCGGTCTTGTCTCGTCACGGCGCGATGGCCTCTGGGTATTTTACCGCGCGGTAAACGGTCACAAAAGTGCGGAAATGCTTAAAGAACTGGTTCTTACCGATACTGAATTGTCGGCTGAATTGCGCCGCCTTGAAGAAAAGATAGCCGAAAAGGCGCGCGAAAAAACTCTCTTCTACGATTCTCTTGCGCCGCGCTGGGACATGTTGAAAGAAGGCATTTTCGGCACCATCAACATCGCACACGAGATTGCTGCAAGAGCACATTCGTGCGACATCGCCGCCGACTTCGGGTGCGGTACCGGCGAGCTTCTGCCCATTCTTGCCGAAAAAGCGCCGCATGTCATCGGCATCGACCGCTCGCCGAAAATGTTAGAGGAAGCCCGCCGCAGGCTCAAGGAAAACGGCAGGCATATTGAGCTTCGCATCGGCGAAATAGAACATCTGCCCATGCGCGATGGCGAAACCGAGCTTGCGGTCATGAACATGGTCTTGCATCATCTTTCCGAACCGCAAAAGGGCATTCGGGAAGCATGGCGAACAATCAAACCCGGCGGCCGATGCATTATTGTGGAACTCAACAAGCACCACCGCGAGGAGTTCCGCACTACTCTGGGGCATCGATGGCTCGGCTTTCCGCGCAAACTCATGGAGGAGTGGCTTGTCGGCGCGGGATTTAACATGAAAGACGTTGCGCAATTCAAAACCAGGTCCGGTCTCGGCATTTCAATTTTCGTTTCGGAAAAAACATCATGAAGGTAATATTACAGCAACACGCCGATTGCACTCATACCGACCGATTCCCCTTCGGAATGCGGCCGAATACCAATGCAGCGCGCTGCGCGCTGAACACATCACACACAGGAGATGCTCAATGAATGTAAAAGCACCATCGTTTCTTGAAATTAATCCGTCGCTGCCCTACAAGGTGGCGGACATTTCGCTTGCTGAATGGGGCCGAAAGGAAATCGAACTTGCCGAGGCCGAAATGCCCGGGCTTATGGCGGTGAGAGAAAAATACGGCAGGGAAAAACCCCTCAAAGGGAAAAAGGTCATGGGAAGCCTCCACATGACCATACAGACCGCGGTCCTCATCGAGACGCTGAAAATTTTAGGCGCGGATGTGCGCTGGGCTTCGTGCAATATCTTTTCCACACAGGACCATGCCGCCGCCGCCATCGCCAAAGCCGGTTCTGCCGCGGTATTCGCGTGGAAAGGCGAATCGCTCGAAGAATACTGGTGGTGCACCGAACAGGCCCTCACCTGGCCCGACGGTTCCGGCCCCAATCTGATTGTCGATGATGGGGGCGATGCGACGCTTTTCATTCACTGGGGCGTTAAAGCTGAAAAAGACCCTTCTTTTCTTGAAAAAGATCCCGGCAACAAAGAAGCGCGCATTATCATCGAGCGGCTGCGCGAAAGCCTGAAAAAAAATCCTTCACGATGGACGAACGTTGCTGCGAACCTATCAGGCGTTTCCGAGGAAACGACCACCGGCGTTCACCGGCTGTACCAGATGGAAAAATCGGGCGAGCTTCTCTTCCCGGCCATCAATGTCAACGATTCGGTGACGAAATCGAAGTTCGACAATCTCTACGGCTGCCGCGAATCGCTGGCCGACGGCATCAAGCGCGCCACCGATATTATGGTCGCGGGAAAAATCGTGGTCGTCTGCGGCTACGGCGATGTAGGCAAGGGCTGCTGCCAGTCGATGCGCGGTTTCGGCGCTCGCGTGCTGGTGACCGAAATCGACCCCATCTGCGCGCTTCAGGCGGCAATGGAAGGCTACGAAGTGACCACCATGGACGATGCCGCGTCAGTCGGCGATATTTTCGTCACTGCCACTGGCAATGTGGATGTCATCACTGGCGAACACATGGAACGGATGAAGGATGGTGCGATTGTCTGCAATATCGGCCATTTTGACAGCGAAATCGCCATGCACTATCTTGAAGAAACGCCTGGATGCAAAAAGGAAACCATCAAACCGCAGGTGGACAGGTGGACACTGAAATCCGGGAGGAGCATTATTGTGCTTGCCGAAGGGCGCCTGGTAAACCTTGGCTGCGCCACCGGCCATCCGAGCTTCGTGATGTCGAACAGCTTCACCAACCAGTCGCTCGCGCAGATTGAACTTGCGACCAACAAAAATCTGGAAAGGAAAGTCTATACTCTTCCCAAAAAGCTGGACGAGGAAGTCGCGCGGCTGCATCTTGCCAAACTCGGCGCGAAGCTCACAAAGCTCACGCAGAAGCAGGCGGATTACATCGGCGTCTCTGTGGATGGACCTTTCAAGCCGGAGCATTACAGGTATTGATTTCCATCGGCGCCCATCTCTTTACAGAGATGGGCGCACACAACACAGGAGGAACGGCACTTTAGATTTCTGGAGTTGGACGTAATGATATTTATTTACGTGATAGCGCTCGGCGGGTTATTTTCTCTCATGGGAGCCATTGAACTTTTTCTCCGCGAAAGATCGTTCCGGTTCTGGATGCGTTGGTTCGCGCACCGGCTTTTTTTTCTGCACGGCATAATATTGGTCCTGCTCGGTTTTCCGCTTACATTCTACAATGGGAAATGGTCCACCTTCGTGTTTATCGTGGGGCTTTTTATGGTTATCACGGGGCCGTTCGTCATCGTCTATCCGGAGAAAATCCGCGAATCGTTCGGGGAAATTTCCTCGGAAATGGGCGAAGAGACGGTCAAAAAGCTCGTCCTTTTTGATTCTGCCGTGCGCCTCATCATAGGAATTATTTTTCTGTATTGTGCGCTTTCGACTTATTTGCTTTCATCGCGGAACGTCTCCATGATGCTCTCGTGGTATTTCTGAATT
The DNA here is from genome assembly GCA_937921485.1 of uncultured bacterium. Taxonomy (GTDB): domain Bacteria; phylum Spirochaetota; class UBA4802; order UBA4802; family JAGODF01; genus DYLV01. The sequence goes on along the minus strand of CAKZSV010000014.1, from coordinate 2,176 downwards.
TTGCCGTCACCATCAAGCTTGAATCGTTTCAGCACCTCATTTTCAATAAAATAATATTCGTATTTCTTCTCTTCAATGCCAACCAGCATGTTTGCCAGATATACCGCATACACGATATCGCGAAATTCCTTGCTTGCGTCATGGGGAGAATGATGGTGCTGGATCGCCTCGATGAGGTAATCGGGAAAATTCCACTTTCGGGCGATTATTCCGCCCAGCGCGGAATGGCTTATGCCGATATACACCTCTTCAAGGATGGTTGAATTTATGAGCTTTTTGTCGCGCGTGAGCGAAGCGATGCTTTTAACCAGATCGATATCCGTGGACAGAAGCACAATCATTCCAAGGTCGTGGAGAAGTCCGGCGATGGCAATATTCTCAAATTTGCTCAGCAGATGATATTCATGCGCCAGATACCGCGAGTAAGCCGACACCTTGTTGCAATGCTCCCATATTTCTTCGAATTTTTTGTAGCGCGTATCCATGATTTTTCGAGCGCTGCACACTAAAAGAAGTGCTCTTACGTTTTTTAAGCCGACGGTTTTCACCGCATCCGCCACATTGTAAATCCTCTTTCCGCTGATGAACCCGGCCGAATTGGATAGCCGCACCACGTCGGCGGTTATGGCCGGGTCCTTTTCAATTTCATCGGCTATGGATTCAATACTAAGGTTTTCATCATCGCACATGGCTATGAGCCGCTCGATAGTTTCCGGAAAGGTCGGAATCCCCTTGACATCATTCAGGATGCGCCTTTTGATTTCTGTAGTGATTTCCGCTGGCTTAAAGGTTTCCGGCAGGCGAAGCTGCATCCAGGTATATCCTTCATCGGTCACAAGCCGCAGCGCTGACGGCGCGACCCCTATGTTTTTCAGCATAAACAAAATGAGAACCAGCCCTACGCCTCCTCCTTCGCTTGAATCCTGAATCTTTCCGTAAATATCTAAAAAATGCGCGGATTTTTCGCCCATCTCCATCCGCGTGAGAATGCGTTTTTTTTCATCCTCTATCAATTCAATATTATTCCCCACTTCAATAATCAGATTCCCGTTTTCAAATCTGAAAATCACTGAAACAATAAGGCCGCTTTGATCGAGATCCTCTTTCAGGTTTTTAACCATTTCCCTGATTTTGCCTTCATATTCCCTCATGACCTCGGCGTAGTCGTGTGCTTCATGAATGTTTTTGGCATGCTTGCGGAAAAACACTCTTTTTGCATTGGCTTTCTGGGCGTTTTCTACCAGTTCGCGGATAATGGTGATCATCGAGTTGAGGATAAAAAGCGAGTCGCGCATTGAAAGCGCTTTGACGGCAAGAGCATTCAGTGCCATCATCACATCTTCATCAAGCCTTGAAAACCTCAGTTCAACTTTCTTCGTAAGGTCAAGCTGCTCCAGCAGAGAATTGAGATTAGGTTTGCTCATGCAGTATCCCCGAGTGTGATTTGTATTTCATAGAGAGTGCAAAAACTACGATGTAAAATTCGAAAACAGCTGATACATGAGATACAAGGCGATTATCCATGAAACATGGTAAACGATTAAAAGTATCAACATCAGTTATAAAAGCCATGTATCATGAGATTAAGGAACACAAAAATTCAGCGATGTGTCAATAACAATTTAGGAATGGCGTTCATTTGCCAGGATAACTCGCGTTGTTCTGATTTAGCGTAATGACATCGTTTTTTAGAGATCGTCGCAAAAATAAGGGAACTTCTAAAAACCATGTATAAGGATGTTCTCTTGTGGACACAATACATAGGATAAAACCGCTTTCTTTGATGCTAATTTTAAGGATGAAAGCGGTTTTTAGAGGTGCCCAAAAACGAATACGGTGGCATTACGGAAATTGAGGATACAGAGGCAGCGTTTTTTGAGGCATGGAAAATATTATTCATTTCTGCAAAATTAAGAAGCGAAAAACCTTTCCGAGGGCATGGCTTTCCCGTGCGCACGAATGTGCGGTGTAATAATAATTGACGTTTTTATTATTATGAGTGGTTTATTTTATAAATAATAAATCCAAGTTTTTCGGCAATCCCCACCAAATCCGAAACGATGGCGCATAACATATACGATTTATGGAAATTGCATAGTTTTCGAACTGGTAAGTATCCGCAAGTACCGTATTGGCGGTCTTATTCACAATTGCCTCAACAATTGTCGCAAGATAC
>CAKZSV010000013.1 GCA_937921485.1 uncultured bacterium | reverse complement strand
GGGTAAGTGCCCCTTCACGCACGAACTGCCGTTTGTGCTGCAGATGTAGTATCTTACCGACGACGGGGTGAGTGCTCCTTTGCGCAGCGACCTTTCGTGTATACTGCAGATGTGGAAGCCTGCTGACGGTGAAGTGTGTGCTCCTTAGCGCAGCGACCTTTCGTGTATACTGCAGATGTGGAAGCCTGCCGACGGTGGAGTGTGTGCTCCTTAGCGCACCAACTGCCGTTTGTGCTGCAGACGAAGTAGCCTGCCGACGATGGGGTCAGAGCCCCTTCACGCACGAACTGCCGTTTGTGCTGCAGACGAAGTAGCCTGCCGACGATGGGGTCAGAGCCCCTTCACGCACCAACTGCCGTTTGTGCTGCAGACGAAGTAGCCTGCCGACGATGGGGTCAGAGCCCCTTCACGCACGAACCGCTATCTTTGCCACAGACTGAGTAGCTTGCCGATGATGGAGTGTGTGCTCCTTTGCGCAACGACTGCCGCTTGTACCGCAGATTAAGTAGCCTGCCATCGGCAGGGTAAGTGCCCCTTCACGCACGAACTGCCGTTTGTGCTGCAGATGTGGAAGCCTGCCGACGGTGGAGTGTGTGCTCCTTAGCGCAGCGACCTTTGGTGTGTACTATAAATTGAGTAGGTTACCAACCACGGATTGTTTAATTATTTCCTTGCAAAATTAACAATTTCTTTACAAAATGGCTCCGATCTGATCCTGAATTACCTTTTTATAAACTACGATATTCCCGAAATTCGAAATGGAGGTTTCATGGAATTCGTCATCATTGCGCTCGGGCTTCTTGCAATACTTGCAGTAGGCGATCTCATTGTCGGGGTGAGCAATGACGCGGTGAATTTCCTTAACTCTTCCATCGGTTCCCGCGTCGCAACCAGGAGATTCATCTTTATCGTAGCCTCGCTCGGCATACTGGCTGGCGTCACTTTTTCAAGCGGTATGATGGAAATAGCCCGAAAAGGTATATTTCAACCAGAATACTTTACCCTATTCGAAATACTCATAATCTTCACTGCAGTGATGCTGACGGATATCATTTTGCTTGATTATTTTAACACGTACGGCCTTCCCACCTCAACAACCGTGTCGGTTATTTTTGAGCTTCTCGGCGCATCAATCGCCATATCGATTTTTAAAATCACTTCGCAAGGCGGCAATCTGACAGCACTTGGGAATTATATCAACACCGAAAAAGTCCTCGCAATTTTATCGGGTATTTTTTTATCAGTCGCACTTGCTTTTGCAGTCGGCCTTTTCGCACAATTTATCTCACGGATAATCTTCACATTCAATTACCACACGACGATGAAACGATATGGTGCAGCATGGGCTGGTTTCGGCATGGCTTCGATCGTGTATTTCATTCTCATCAAAGGCGCGAAGGGAACATCGTTTCTTACCTCTTCTCAGATTACATGGATACAGAGCAATGCCATAGCCATACTTCTTTCATGTTTCCTTGCATCATTCATTATTTTCCAGATTCTACTTTTGTTCACAAACATCAATATATTTAAACCGATCATCCTTGCAGGAACATTCGCATTAGCCATGGCTTTTGCCGCCAATGACCTTGTAAATTTCATCGGCGTTCCGCTTGCGGGTTTCAGTGCTTTCGCAAACGCGCGAAACAGTTCCGATTTTCTCAATTATACCATGCAAAGCCTAAATGATCCCGTACAATCCAACACGCTGGTTCTTCTTGGGGCTGGGATTATTATGGCTCTTGCACTCTTTTTCTCCCGAAAGGCACGCACCGTCACGAAAACAGAAGTTGATTTAGGCCGTCAGGAAGAGGGTATTGAAAGATTTGAATCGTTTTTCCTGGCAAGGTTTTTAGTTATGATCGGAACATCCGCAACAGATTTATCCAGAAAAATCATTCCCAAAATTATTATGGAAAAAATCAGCTCAAGAAAAGACATGACCTGTTATCAGCCGCAGGTCTGTCCTGACGGCGAGATACCCGCATTCGACCTGGTGCGTGCTTCCGTCAACATGATAGCTGCCAGCGCGCTTATATCATTGGCAACATCGTATAAACTTCCGCTTTCAACCACATACGTCACTTTTATGGTAGCAATGGGCACTTCGCTTGCCGACGGCGCATGGGACAGGGAAAGCGCGGTATATCGGATTTCAGGCGTTCTTACGGTAATCGGCGGGTGGTTCTTCACAGCGTTGTTTGCACTTGTGCTCTCATTCATTCTCGCTGTTCTTCTGTACTTCTTCAAGCTGTATGCATTGCTCGCACTGCCGTTCCTCATAGTGCTGTTATTATGGAAAAACCACCATCGCCATAAATCCATAACGGAAAAAGAAACGCAAATTGAAGTCTATAATCTTAGAAAAGTAAATGACCACATTATTGCAGTGCGCACCTCCTTTGAACAAACCGGCATTCTTCTCGAAAATATCTCAGATGCCATTCGAAGAAGCTTTAAAGGCCTGCGGACCTACGACAGAATGGAACTTCGGCTTGCGAGGACAAACTCAAAAAAAATTCAGCACTGGACAAATATTATCATCGCAAATATTTTTAAGACGTTAAGGCTTCTCAACCAGCACGATATAGTCGTCTCGAAGAAGTATTCTCAGCTTATCAGCAATTTGCAGGAAATCGCTGAAAGTCAGCGCGACATCGTTCTTAGGTCATATCATCACGTAAATAACAACCACAAGGGACTTTTAGATGTGCAGATAAAGGAGCTCTCCAAGATTATTGTATCCGTGTGTGAACTTTTAGATCTCACGGCAACAAACCTGAAGCAAGACAAGTTGGTAAACTTAAGTGAACTTCGGCATAAGATCGATTCGCTCAGCACAATCATTCACGAATACGACGAAAAGCAAATTCACCGTGTTCAAAATGAAAGTTCAAAAACACGTCTGAGCATTCTTTATTTTGCCTACCTGGTTAATTCTATGAAAATCATCACAAGCACAAAAAACCTTCTTGAAATTTTCAATGAATCACTTAAAATAAAAGAGCTTCGGAAGAATTGATTTCGTGTGCTGCAGATTAAGTAGCTTGCCGACGATGGGGTTTTATCCCACTGCGGTGTGTACCGCAGATTAAGTAGCTTGCCGTCAATGGGGTGAGTGCTCCTTTGCGCAGCGACTGCCGCTTGTGCTGCAGATGTAGTAGCTTACCGACGACGGAGTGTGTGCCCCTTTGCGCAGCTACCTTTCGTGTGTACTGCAGATATGGCAGCCTGCCGACGATGGAGTGTGTGCTCCTTAGCGCACCAACTGCCGCTTGTGCTGCAGATTCAGTTGCCTGCCGACGATGGAGTGTGTGCCCCTTTGCGCACCAACTGCCGTTTGTGCTGCAGACGAAGTAGCCTGCCGACGATGGGGTCAGAGCCCCTTCACGCACGAACCGCCATCTGTGCCACAGACTGAGTAGCTTGCCGACGGTGGAGTGTGTGCTCCTTAGCGCACCAACTGCCGTTTGTGCTGCAGATGTGGAAGCCTGCCGACGATGGGGTCAGAGCCCCTTCACACACCGACCGCCGTCTGTGCCACAGACTGAGTAGCCTGCCGACGATGAAGATGCTACTGCGAAACATTTCTTGCTCTAATCTGAGTTATTTTTAAATCATTACCGCCAACGCTGATCGTATCGTCCACGCTTCCTGTAATCGTATAGACGCCGTTTGAATCTGGACCGCTAAATGCAAGCGTAATCATAGTATCAGAGCCTGAAAGCTCATATTCGTTGTTATCTAATGTAAGCTTTATGCCAAAACCAGGAGACGATCCAGCCGTAAGTGAAATACTTGAAGGAATACTCGAAGCCTGAAATTTTATTTTAAGATTAAATCCCCCACCCGCTTTTTTAAACGGATCGCCGTCCTGACATGCAGCAATGCTGATGTAATCTACCCCGCCGATTGTCTGTTTATAGATCACTGCATAGGCATTATTATTTTGATATTGAGTAGAATTATACGTTACATCATAACTTTCAATACTCGTCGGATCAACGGAAACAGCTAAATCACCTGGTTTGAGTTTATACTCCGCCTTTGAATCCGAGCTTGAACCTCCGCCGCAACGCACAACTGCCATCAGCATAATAATTGTAATTATTTCTTTTTTCATTACGATACCATCATAAAATATTATCAAATCTCCTGATGAGATCACCGCATCGTTTTATCGATTGAAACATAAAAACGAAGTCAAAGTTGTCAATTGTTTCTGCGAAATTATGATAAAAAAAGCTGATTTTATTCCGCTTTCGTATTCTTTTCTTCCTGTTCACGTTCCAGTGAACAGGATTGAGACATGCAGGTAGGTATCCCGAATCGCGGTAAAATGAAACGATTGAGTACAAACCAAACTGCAAATATTACGATAAACGTCAGCATTGAATCCATTATTCCTCCTTCAGCATCCGCATGATACACCTGTATCGATTATGAAACCAGAACCGTATTTGCTGGTGTGATAATCAATAATAATCGGCCTTCCTTCCGTGAGATATAACTGCACTTCTTTATCGATAAGCACATCCACGCCATTATTGTGAACTTTTTCGTCGATTGCATTTTCAGATTCATCCAGCGCAAGCGACATGCGCGGGCCTCCACAACCAATACTTGTTATTACCAACCTTATGGCCGGTTTTTTGAATTCAGAAGATTGCATTACAGGCAGCAATTGTTCTTTCGCATTATCTGTTATTGTGATAGTCATGGAAATGTCCAGTTTTTTAGTTTATTATAATATACTCTATTTCTTAATAATCGGCAACTTTTTTTTATTTTTTTGTGCCTTTGGTGTGTGCCGCAGACTGAGTAGCCTGCCATCGATCGGGTGTGTGCCCCTTTGCGCACCGACCCTCGATCGTACTGCAGATTCAGTAGCTTGCTGTCTATCGGGTGTGTGCTCCTTAGCGCAAAACCTTTCGTTTGTACTGCAGCCTGAGTAGCTTGCCGTCTATCGGGTGCGTGCCCTTTCACGCACGAACTGCCGCTTGTACCGCAGATTAAGTAGCTTGCCGTCGATCGGGTGTGTGCTCCTTAGCGCAGCGACCCTTCGATTGTGCCGCAGACTGAGTAGCCTGCCATCGACAGGGTGTGTGCCCTTTCACGCACCAACTGCCGTTTGTGCTGCAGACGAAGTAGCCTGCCGACGATGGAGTGAGTGCCCCTTAGCGCAGCGACCCTTCGATTGTGCCGCAGCCAAAGTAGCTTGCCGTCGGTGGAGTGAGTGCCCCTTAGCGCACCATCCATCGATTGTGCCACAGCCAAAGTAGCCTGCTATCGGCAGGGTAAGTGCCCCTTTGCGCACGAACCGACGCTTATACCGCAGATTGAGTAACGTGCCGACGATGGAATTACCCATACACCACATCGAGCACATCTTCGAAGTAATTCACGTAACGGACATCAATGCCTTTTTTGATGTGCTCGGGAAGCTCCTCAAAATCCCTTTTGTTTTCAATCGGCAGAATGATGATCTTCACCCCTGCCCGCTTTGCCGCCAGCGTTTTTTCCTTCACACCGCCAATCGGAAGCACCTTCCCGGTGATAGTAAGCTCTCCCGTCATAGCAACATTTTTCTTTACAGGTTTATTTGTTGCCAGCGAATACAGCGATAATGCCATGGTAATGCCAGCCGACGGTCCGTCCTTCGGCGTAGCACCAGCCGGTACATGGAGATGCACGAAATGCGTTTCGAAAAGGTCTTCAGGAAATCCAAATTGTCCGGCACGCGAACTGATATACGTGTACGCAATTTCCGATGACTCCTTCATCACGTCGCCGAGCTGCCCGGTTTGCTTAAATCCCTTTGCTTTTGACGGCTTCATCGTCGACTCTATGTAGAGCGTCGTTCCGCCAAGGCTTGTCCAGGCAAGGCCCATCACCACGCCGGGAATTTTTTTGAGGTATTTCGATTCATCCTGAAAGCGCGGCTTGCCCAAAAAATCTTCCAGATTTGCCGGCGTCACCGAAACAGGCCGCATATCGCCTTCGGCAAACTTCCGCGCGGATTTTCGCATGATTTTGCGAATACTGTTTTCAAGGCTTCGCACACCCGCTTCACGGGCGTATCCATCGATGATGTTTTTTAATGCAATATTATTTATACTCACCTGTCCTTTTTTGAAACCGTGTTCGCGAAGCTGTTTGGGAATGAGATAGCGCTTCGCGATCTGCAGCTTCTCTTCGAGGATATATCCCGAAAGCTTCATCACTTCCATGCGGTCTAATAGCGGAAGCGGAATGGTATCCATCTGATTTGCGGTGGCAATAAAGAGAATATTTGAAAGGTCAAACGGCACATCGAGATAATGATCCAGAAAGCTTGCATTCTGTTCGGGATCCAGCACTTCTAAAAGCGCGGAGGCGGGATCGCCCTGGAAGCTCGCGCCGATTTTATCGATTTCATCGAGCATGATGACGGGATTTGACGTGCCGACGAGCTTCAAGCTTTGAATGATCTTCCCCGGCATTGCACCGATGTACGTGCGCCTATGTCCTTTGATTTCAGCTTCATCGCGCATTCCGCCAAGGGAAAATCTAAAAAATTTTCGATTGAGCGCTTCCGCAACTGATTTTCCAATTGAGGTTTTTCCCACCCCGGGGGGCCCCACGAAGCAGATGATTGAACCGGTGAGTTTTCCTTTCATCTTGCCGGTGCTGATAAACTCCAAAATTCTTTCTTTGATATCTTCCAGACCAAAATGATCGCGATCAAGAATGCGGCTTGCTTTTTTTATGTCGTAATTGTCCTCGGAATAGATGCCCCAGGGAAGCGAAGTCAGCCAGTCCAGATAATTTCTGCTCACCCCGTACTCTGCCGAATGAGGTTCGAGCACCTTGAGCTTTTCAATCTCCTCATCAAACCGCTTTTTCGCATCCTCGCTCAGCCTAAGCTTCGAGGCTCGTTCCTCGAACTTTTCCACCTCCGAGGTCTTTTCGTCCTTTTCAAGGCCAAGTTCCTTTTTAATTTCTTTCAGCTGCTGGCGAAGAAAAAATTCCTTCTGATTTTTTGCGATGTTTTCATCGATCTGTTTGGTGATCTTTTCCCGCAGGCGGCTGAGTTCGAGTTCTTTTTTCAAAAGCTGTAATACCTTTTCGACGCGCTTTTTCACATCGAATGTTTCAAGGATATCCTGAAGCTCGTGCGGCTCAGCCGAGGTCATCGCCGCCACAAAATCGGAGAGTTTCCCGGTGTCTTCTGCGGTAAACCGGTTCAAAAAAAGCTTGAGCTCTTCCTGAAAAAGCGAATTCGATTTGATAAGATCTTTCACAAGAGAAATGATTGCCATCGAATAGGCTTTCGACTCGTTTGCCGCAAGCGGCACATCGGTGTGATGGGCAACCTGCCAGCGCAGTATCGGGTCATCCTGTATCGCTTTAACGCGCGTGAATCGCCCGAGCGCATTCACCATCACCTGTAATGTCGTATCATCAATCGGCGCGACGCGAAGCACTTTTATTGAAACTCCCACATTATAAAGGGATTCTGAAATAATCCCTCCCTCGGCATTCGATTTCGCCAGCACCACACCCCCGGCTTTCGAGGGTGAATCGACGATGTCTTTCACGGTCGCCAGCATTTTATCGCCAGTGAGGACAATCGGAATCATCATGCCCGGAAAAAGCGGCCGGTGCGAAATGGGTATAATTGGAATAAATTCCGGAATTTGCTCGGATGGAATAATAAGCGTCGTTGCCTGCGTATCCTGCTGGTTTTCCATAAAGCCTTCCCCGTTTTTTTTTTCATGGCAAGCATAATTCTCTTCGTTCAATTTTCAATAAAAATTCTGCAATTCCATCCATACAACATTATTACACGATGGGAGAAATAAACCGTATTTAAATTCGGATACCAATAACTGCTTGACGTCCATCATCAGACATATACAATGCGCAGCGTTTACATACTGCCGTTTCAAGGAGGGCGCTTCTATGCGGACAACCATCTCGGCAATCGCTATTTTTAGCTTATTGCTTTTTCAAGTTCCTGCCTTCAGTTTATCGAACATCTATCTCGATCTCAACGGAGCCTATACCAATGCCGGTGACCTTGAAACTTTACCGGGAATCGGTCTGACTCTTGCCTACGCGCTCCACGAAAATGTCAATATTTTCAATAGAAACATCTTCAGCGCAACCACGAAAGATCCGAATACACCGGAAGAAACGGAATATAGTTACTATATGTATCTGGCGGGATTTCAATACCGCTACAGGATTTCTGAAAGCGCCGCATTCTGGACAATAAGCGGGGCTGCTGGCTGGACGCAGGCGAAATATTCCATAGCACAAACCGGCAATGATGAATCTGATGACGGAATTACACTTGCAATGACAACGGGATTATTGTTTGAAGCCACTCAGAACGTCAGCGCGTATATAGAAGTGGGATATCACTACGCATCATATACCGGCTCTTTCAGCGAAGCGGACGTGAAGGGCTTTCAATTCCTCTTTGGAATACGCTTTACCGTGTGGGGAAAAAACCGCCCGATTTTTGAAGGCTACTAAATTAGACCTCAACCTCAAAGAGCCAGCCGTGGCGGTCTTCGAATTCTCCCGTCTGAATCTTTGTCAGGCGATCGTAGAGCTTTGTAATAACAGGACCGGCCTTATCTGGTGGTCCGAATGTGAATTCCTTCTTCCGGTAAGTTATTGAGCACACCGGTGTAATTACCGCGGCTGTACCCACCGCGCCGACTTCATCAAACGATTCCACCTCAACAATATCAACCTGCCGGCGTTCAACTTTCATGCCAAGATCCTCGGCAATCACTCCAAGGCTTTTATTGGTGATACTCGGAAGAATTGATGTGGAATCGGGCGAAATATAGGCATTGCCCTTGATGCCAATAAAATTCGAGGTGCTGAACTCGTCGATATAGCGCTTCTCTTTCGGATCCAGATATAACACGATGGGATAATTTTTCTCATGGCCGTACTCGCTGCCGCGAAGCCCCGCCGCGTAGTTCCCCCCTACTTTGCAATCGCCGACTCCATGGGGAGCAGCGCGATCGAATTCTTCAACTACCAGAGCACGCACGGGCTTAAAGCCGCCTTTGTAATATGGGCCAACCGGAGTTGCGAACATAATAAAGAGATATTCATCAGCGGGACCGAGACCCACCCGCGCACCCATGCCAATCACCAGGGGACGGATGTACAGCGAGGCACCGGTTCCATGCGGAGGCACGAAGCGCGCGTTCGCCGCAACAACACGCCTGACTGCATCGATAAACATTTCCTCAGGGATTTCAGGGATAAATATCCGTTCGCAGCTTCTTTTCAGGCGTTTTGCGTTTTCATCGGGACGGAAAGCGACAATTCTGCCATCGGCAGTTTCAAATGCCTTTAAGCCTTCAAATGCTTCCTGCCCGTAGTGAAGGCAGGGGGCCGCCATATGCATCATGATATTCTCGTCGGAAGTCATTTCACCTTCCGACCATTTTCCATTTTTATAATAATACCGTATATTGTAATCGGTTTTCACATAGCCGAAGGGAAGATTCCCCCAGTCGATCTTTGCCTTTTCAATTTTCGCCTTGTTCATTGCAAGCCTCTTATATTCAATAAAGGAATTAGCGGTGGATTATATTCTTTCGAAATAATTTCTGTCAATAAGATTTTAATGCAATTTTCAATTTGAATGACTACAGCCACTCGACGCTCAAAAAATATCCATCGGCCCCTCAATATCGCCTTCGCAGAACTGCCGCGCATATTCGGACGAACGCGTGAAAAAATCCTTCGCGGAACCCGAAAAGACCAGCTTTCCTTTATATATTAACAATACCTGATCGGCAATTTTTTCAGCGACTTTCAGTTCATGCGTCACCACAAGCGATGTCACACGATAGCTTTCGCGCAATAAAAGCATGAGCTCGGCTATCGAATCCGAAAGCACCGGATCGAGGCCCGCGGTTGGATCGTCATACAGCACAACCGATGGATTTGTGCACACGGCCCGCGCAAGCCCCACCCGCTTCTGCATACCACCGGAAAGTTCCGCTGGAAATTTATTTTCACTGCCGGAAAGCCCCACGCGTGCAAGCACATCGGCAACGGTACGTTCGATTTCATGCTCAGGAATTTTTTTTCTTCTAAGCGGAAAGGCAACATTTTCATAGACGCTCAGGGAATCGAAAAGTCCTCCTCTCTGGAATACATAACCCATCTCCACGGTAATCTCCTGCTTTTTGCGCATCACTTCAGGCGATACGCCCCGAATGAATATATTGCCGCTTGTCGGTGTAATCAATCCAATGATGGTCTTCAATAGCACGGATTTCCCGCAGCCGTTCTTGCCCATGATGGCCGCGGTCTTTCCTTCCGGGACATAAAATTCCACTCCATCAAGAACCGGGCCGCCGCCGAAATCCACTACCAGGTTGCTAATTTCAATCATGAATACATCCTTGAATAATATTCCTTTAACGATGCAAGCAAATACAAATACGAGAGATACCGATCGGGATGAATTTTCCCTTTTTCCACCATTCGCTGCACTTCACAATCGGGCTCGTGGTCATGCGTGCAGGGTCTGAAAGAACATCTTTCACGGGCTTCAGAGAATTCGCTGAAATACGCTTCAAGCTCGGAAGGGTGCAGATCTATAAGGCCAAATTCCCGCACGCCCGGCGTGTCGATAAACCGATATCCCTTCTGCGGCTCAATCATTTCTACATTGGTGGTGGTATGCCTGCCCTTTCCGGTTTTTCCGGAAATATCCGACACCCTGAGTTCTATTCCTGGAAACAGCGCATTAAGAATGCTTGTTTTTCCGGAACCTGAATAGCCAACAAGAAGGGACGTCTTATCGCGCGCGAACGCCTTCAGTTCATCCAGCCCTCTGCCGGTTACCGCGCTGGTACAGAGAACATCGATCCCCGAGCGCTCATAATACGCATGCACGTAGTTCCCGTCTTCGGCTGTTGCCAGGTCGGTTTTATTAAAACACCCCAGCACAGGAATTCCGTCCATCTTCGCGCGCACCACAAGCCTGTCCACAAAGCGGAGATTGAGCCGGGGACGGTAAAACGATTGGATGATTATCACCAGGTCAAGATTCGAGGCAATAACATCTTCGCGGCTGTGCTTCCCCTTTTCTTTTCTGGAAAAAACATTTTTCCTTTTTTTTATTTCGGCAATAACCCCCATCCCCTCGGACACGCTTTCAATCTGCACAATATCGCCCACGGCCACGGGATCTGAGTATTTAAGAAGCTCGCGATTGGTGCGCATTTTTCCTTTCAGTGTACAGCGATAGCTCACCCCATCGACAAAAACGTCATAGTACAGCCCATAGCCCTTTGCAACGACACCTATCATATTCCGACCAAAAAAAAGCTCAAGTATTCCTCCTAAGATGCCGATAATAAGAACGCCGGGAACAATGTGGTATTTCCCTCCCTAAAGTTGTACTGCTTTGTTCTTTGGCACTGTGTTCACTCAACCAGCTTCTGGAGGGCAGGATAGCCGCCCAGCTATTCTGCCCTTCATTTTACATTCATTTGCTGTTTTTATTCGCATTATCGCCCTCGGGCAATTTCAGCAAAATCACAGGAATAAATTTTACAAGTTCGCCGTTTATTATCCCGATGTTTCCCACTCCCTGATACAGGAAGGTCACCTCGAAATCCAGACCTTCTCTGAGCGAAAGCAATTCATAACGGTATTCATCCATCTCTGTCTGGAGAGATATATCGAACGCTATATCGTAATTCTTCCTATCATAAAAATATACTTTGCCGAAGAGCCAGTCCACGTATTTCAGCTTGAGTCGCATGGTGATCTTCTTGCCGGTATATTTGTCGGATTCGGACGCGAGATCGCGAAGCAGAAGCTCCGCCGCCTGCCCATAGGAATAATGTCCGCTCAATGCGCAGACGATGCACATGGCCCATATCACCAATTGTTGCTTCATAATAATACATAATACTTCGCACGAAATGCTATCTGTCAAATAAAATATTTGACAGCGCTGTATGTTTTAAAGCTACAATCAAAAATCAGCGAAACCAAATCCACCGGGAGGAAGATGATGAGTATTGTCAATGAAGGAAAAAAATGCTATTATTCAGTCGATGAGAAGGGAATCGCACTCATGGAAATCAATAATCCGCCCATGAACGCCCTCGGAACGCCGATTTTAGCCGATATCCGCGATACAGTACAAAAATCTCTCGCCGATGATGCAGTGCGGGTGGTTGTGTTCACCGGGGCCGGCAAAGCGTTTATCGCTGGAGCGGACATTAACGAAATAAAAGGATTGAAAACAGCGCAGGCGGGAATTGATTTTCTGGCTAACGGGCAGGATGTCCTCAATCTTATTGAAAAAGCCGACAAACCCTTTATCGCGGCCATCAATGGTTTTTGTCTTGGCGGAGGCACTGAACTTGCGCTTGCCTGCCACATACGCCTGATAGATGAGAGTGCGCAGATGGGCCTTCCTGAAATTAAACTCGGCATTATTCCGGGATTTGGGGGAACTCAACGCACCCCCCGCCTCATCGGAAGAGGACGCGCGTACGAGCTGGTGCTCTCCGGCAATTTTATCTCCGGAAAACAGGCTGAACTCTACGGGCTGGTTAACCGCTCGGTCCCCAAAGGCCAGGTGGTCGAAGAGGCAAAGAAGCTTGCCGCCGACATCGCCTCAAAGAGCCGTATGGCCATCAAAGGTGCCATGAAAGCTATTCGGGAAGGAATGCTTATGGAGTACTATGAGTCTCAGAAAAATGAGCGGGAAATCTTCGGCACGCTGTGCGAAACCGCCGATAAAGAAGAAGGCGTTGATGCGTTTTTAAACAAACGCGAAGCGAAATTCACCGACCGGTAAGCACATCATAAATACGCGAAAATCGGCCGCCTCGTAATTGAAGCGGCCGTATCGTTTTGAAAGAAGCTCCTGCACCAGCATGGGTCGAAACCGAATGAACGCTTATTGAAATGCCGATTTCTTCCGATAATACTACCACACGGCCTCTTTCGTTTTTGAGGCACAATTTTATTTCTCGTTTATCGGAGGCGCTATGCTGCACAATAATATCGATATGAGGAAATGGAAGGAAGAGCAGATTTCGTATTTCAGGAAATACATGAAAAATTTCCAGAAAGGCTCCAGGGAATACACCATTTTACAAAGAGGCATCGAAGAACTCGAAAGGAGCCTCTGAGTCTTCACGCGTTTGTCGTCTTGCGGATGAGTATTCCGTATTTTTTTAATTTATTATGCATGGTCTTGCGGGAAATCTTGAGCGCTTTCGCGGTTGAGGAAATGTTATAATTGCAGTCTTCAAGTGCGCGCTCAAGATACGCTTTTTCCATTTCTTCAAGGCTCACCAGTCTCCCCTCCGGCAAAAAATGCTGTTCCGCGTTTTTTTCTACTGGAATAGTACGGCTCTCGCCTTCAAACTCTAAAATCATCTTTACCTGATCGAGATCGGCAACCCTTTCAGTGGAAAGCAGCACAAGCCTTTTTATGACATTCTCAAGCTGGCGCACATTGCCGGGCCAGTGATAATTGGTGAGATAAATCCGCGCTTTGATGTCAACAGATAGCTGCCTGCCATACTCCGCATTGTACTTTTTCAGAAAATGATCAATAAAAAGCGGAATATCTTCTTTCCGGTCGCGCAAAAGCGGGAGATATACCGGCACCACATTCAACCGATAGTACAAATCCTCGCGGAATCGGTTCTGCCGCACCATCTCGCGCAGATCCTTATTGGTCGCGGCTATAATTCGCGTGTTCACTTTAATTATCTGATTCCCCCCGATGCGCTCGAATTCCTTTTCCTGCAGCACGCGCAAAAGCTTCGCCTGCATGTCGATCGAAAGATTGCTGATTTCATCCAGAAAGAGCGTCCCTTTCGAGGCGACCTCGAATTTCCCAATTTTGCGGGAAATCGCGCCGGTAAAAGCGCCTTTTTCGTGACCGAAAAGCTCGCTCCCTATGAGTTCCTGCGGAATGGTGCTGCAATCGATCGATCTGAATGGATACTGACGGCGGTTGCTGTTGTAGTGAATTGCCCGCGCAATAACCTCCTTGCCTGTCCCGCTGTCGCCCGAAATGAGGATAGTGCTGTCGGTGTCGATAACGCGCTCAAGGGTGGCGTATATTTTTTGCATTGATGGCGACTTGCCGATGACATTGGAGAAACGGTATTTTTCCCCGACCTGCTCGCGTAGGGTATCGACCTCCTTCTCCAGGTCAAGCTTTTCGACGATATTTTTCATGAGCACGAGAAGCTTTTCCGTATCGAACGGCTTGACGATGTAATCGTACGCACCGAGCTTCATCGTGGTGATGGCTGTCTCAATGTTGTTCGATGCAGTGACCACCACCACGGTGATTTTCATTTTCTTTTCATAAATAGTTTTGAGAATGTCAATACCACTCATTCCCGGTAGTTCCAGATCCAGAATCAGGATATCGTGCCCGCCTTCGTTTATTTTTTCAAAGACAACATCTCCCCTCTCCACGCTTTCCACACTAAAAGTGCTCTCAAGCACTTCCGTCAGAAGCTGGCGGATGCCGGGTTCATCATCGGCAATGAGAATTTTATAGTCACCAACCATGTTCAGATACGCACAATAAATCCGTTTTTACCGCTTTCGTTTAACAGATTGAAATCCCAGCCGTTCGCATCGGCAAGGCAATATGCTTCAAAGATTTCAGTTCCGCTTGCGAAATTCGTCTTTTCCGAAAACGGAAGATAAAACCACATATGGTGTAAATGCGAAAAATCAGCATTGCGATATTCAAACACCAGTGAGAGGCGTCCATTGTCCGAACTAATTTCAATAATCACCGAGGCATCTGTATTTTCTTTCCAGTTAAAGCCCTGCACCAGGCAATCGACCACACGGCGAAAGGCCTCGGCATTGATGAACACTTCAGATGATGATGCCGCGGAAATTTCAATATGCTTTTGCAATTCACTTTCGTATGATTGAACGATGCGATGAAGCTCCTGAGAAATATCAACTACTGCATGTTTCGATGAAGTTTGAGTAAAAGCCCTGTACATCGCAGTAATCCGCTCATCAATCAGATCGACGTTTTCCATGATGAGTCTGCCGGTTTTTTTCTGAAAATCCGCATCGGACGACTTCATCGTCAGAAGCTGGGCGTAGCCGCGTATGACGGTCAGAGGATTTTTTATTTCATGATTGATGTTACGTATCAACCGTTCCATCATTTCCGTTTTTTCGTTCATGCTTCTCCTGCGCACGCCCATTCGATGCGGGCCGAATCGGCCCAGAGATATTCGAGCTGATAGTACTCCCGAAGCTCTCTTGTAAAAACGTGCACTACTATTTCGTTGTAGTCAAGCACCATCCATCCGGTATCGAGCTGTGGACGGGTACGCTCGGGAAATCCCGCCTCGTGCATGAAGCGCTGAACTTCCTTCGCCAGCGCGCGGCAATGCAAAAGCGAATTGCCCGTTGCAATTAAAAAATAATCCAGGTAGCTGTTTACTTCTTTCAAATCGAGCAGTATAATATCCTCGGCTTTTTTTTCGAACATCGCCCCTGCGCACTTCTTCGCTGTATCGAGTATTATTTCCTCTGTTATGTTATTCCTCTTCACCTTTCGCGATTTCCTTTCCAAGAATGATAAGCACATCGTGCAACTGGGAATTGTCGATGACATGATATATATGCTTGATACCCGTAATTTCAGATGTTTTCTTTGTGTTTATCAGGCTTCCCCGCTGATTGATGAGAATTGAATACCCGAGCCTGGGATAGGGGGATGTTCCGAATTCAACGACATTGAGGCCTTCCCGAATGAGAAGATTTCTCATTTTACGCGCATATCCGGGGATATCGGTTCCATTGAGTATTTTTACTTTGATGGAAGCCACATTCTCCTCTTCCTTGACAAGCGGCAGGAGAAACTCCTTTTCGTATATCTTATAGGAAATTTCATCGAGGCGATAATTCCCCGCATCGTCAATTTCGCAAGGAAGGATGGTGCAGCTCAACTCCCCTTTGCCGAGTATTAATTTGCCGAGAGAATAGGCTTCCTGGGGCATCATATTCGTCTTACATGATTTGAAACATTCTTCTATCAACTCAAGAGAAAAAATACTTCCGTACCGTTCCCTTCCCGCATGAAGCGAGAAAATGATGTCCTGCACGCGGTCGTATTTTTTAAAAATTGATCCTCCCGGCACATCGTTGATGTATTTCAGCACCTTTTTGCCGTCGAGATAATTAATACCGAAGGAATACCCTTTTTCAAGAGGCACCTGATCCAGCATGAATAACTCCACTCCCCGAATAAGATCCACGAACTTCTCCACATCTACCGCGTATAACTCCACATAAAAGGGAACATTGAATTTCATGTCGCGCTGGAACGCTTCGCGAAGATCGTTGAAATCGGTTATATCGACTTCGCTCAATTTCCGCATGTCCCTTCCGCGGATTCCGAGGGGAACCTTGAGATCCGGAGGCAAAAATGTTACTCCTATTTTTCCATTATCAGGATTTACTGACATTATGCTGTAAAAACGGTGCTTGTTGTCCCGATAGACGTTGCTTCCAACCACGAGTATGTTTATCATTCTCTTCTGAGCGATGAGCGAATCGACGATATTTCTTGTTACAAGATAATAATATCGGTAAACGAAAAGCGCTACTGCAAGCGCCCCAATAACAGCAAAGGCGGTAAATATTTTTTTCTTCACGGTATATACAGCTCCTTCTGTACGATATAATCCCTGACCGTATCGGGTACCAGATACGAGATTGATTTACCAGCCGAAACCAATTCGCGTATCGCGCGTGAACTTATCCCCACAAGAGGATTTTGGGCGAAAATAAAACTGCCTCCCTCTTTTGCATACAGCTTCTCATCGATTGCATCACCCGGACGCCGAAGCACAATTACCGGAGCAAGCTGCAAAATTTTTCGATATTCGCGCCAGCTCGAGAGTTGATTGTACGAATCCGCTCCAATCACAAGAAAGACAGAGTCGTTTTGATACAGCCCGCGAATTCTCTCAAGCGTGATTACCGTGTAGGAAGGCAACTCGCTGTCAAGCTCGATTCTGGATATATCAAAAGCCGGATTGCCGGAAGTGGCAAGCTCAAGCATCCGCAATCTGTCGGAGGAACTTACCGCGTATTCAAGCGGTTTATGTACTGGCTCACGGGCAGGCATAAACAGGACAGAATCGATACCGCATTCATTCACAAGATATTGCGCGTTAATGAGATGCCCCTGATGAACTGGATTAAACGTACCGCCGAAAAGCGCGACTTTTCTATTCATTCCCGTTTTCCGTGAGTTTCTGAATATTCACTACGACCGCCCGCAGTTCTCTATCGCACGCTACCTGCGTATTTTGTGATCAAACTCTTTTTCGTTCACGCCCATCCGCTGTGCGGATTCGCGCATTGCTTTCTGTATCGCTTTATCCGAAACCGAATAATACTTCCCGTACATTGCAAGCGCTTCTTCCTTATCCGGTGAAAAGCCGAGTAACCAGACAAGCACTCTCTTCACATGCGCTGATTTTTCCTTCGTGAAGCGATCAATAAAAAACGAAGTATTGTCTTTCCCGTATTCCTTCACGGCATAATACGCGAGCAGCCTTTCATTTTCATCCTCGCTGTCCACCATGGAGCGGATGTAAAAATATTCATACTCGGGTTCGGCAAAAAGGTACAGCAAAGTTGCGCCTTGCGTGAGATAGAGGCTTCTTAAAGCCTTTCCGCAAAAAAAACCCGCTCCAGCGCCCAATCCGACAATAACCGTCAGCATAAACGCGAATGATAATTTCTTTATTATACCGTCCATGCGATTACCTTATAAAACAGGTTCTGCATCGTCAACTACATCTTGTGAAATGCCCCTGTTATGTAATAATTGACAAAAAAACCGCCTTTATGGATAATGCACAATGATTATTTCACCCGCGTCCAGTTGCAGGTATGATAATAAAAAAAGGAGTATTCAATGGAAGCGCTTACAAAATCTCATGTGCCCGGCACCATGAAGCTTTTTTCCGGCAAAGTGCGCGATGTCTATAAGGCCGATGATGCGCATCTGGTCATTGTTGCCACCGACCGCATCTCCGCATTCGATTATGTATTTCCCAACGGCATTCCGGGCAAAGGCATCATCCTCAATACAATATCGAACCTCTGGTTTTCAAAGATCAACTTCGTGAAACATCACATTGTCGAGACCGACTACACCCGCTTCCCCGAACCCTTCCGCCGTTGTGAATTCCTCAAAGACCGGGCGGTTCTGGTCCGAAAAGCGGAACGAATCGATTTTGAATGCGTCGCCCGCGGCTACATCATCGGCAGCGGATGGAAGGATTACCAGAACACCGGCGCCGTCTGCGGCATCAAACTGCCCGAAGGGCTCAAAATGGCGCAGGAATTGCCCGCTCCGATTTTCACTCCGGCAATCAAGGCGTCCAGCGGCCACGATGAAAATGTTTCATTTGAGTACATGCGGAAGAATATGGATCCGAATATTGCCGACCGGCTCGGGGAGCTTACCCTGCGGATATATGAATTCGCGCGCGATATTTTAAAAAAAGCAGGAATACTCCTCGCCGACACAAAGTTCGAATTCGGCATGCTGAACAATGAAATACTTCTCATCGATGAAGTCCTCACCCCGGACAGTTCACGCTTCTGGGATGCGGAAAAATACCAGGTGGGCACTTCTCCGGTGAGCTTCGATAAGCAGTTCATACGTGATTATTTAGACACGACAAGCTGGGATAAAAACTCCCCACCACCGCCGCTTCCCGATGAAATTGTCGAGAAAACAAGAGAAAAATATCTTGAAATGTTCACAAGAATTACATCAGCTCTGAGCTGAGTGCAGGAAAAAATATCGATCGGATGATGCTTCGGCAGTAAAGTTAACGGCTCTGCAATTCGATAATAGATATAGCGCCCGGTTGATTATCCCGCGACGGGCACCTTTACATGAACGGAGAAAGCACAAAATGCCGTTCTCTGTACACGAACGTTTAATACGATAACCAGCATGCGACCTGGAGGGCTTTAAATGGCGATACCCGGGAAAAACCCCTACGACAAGTACAAACAGACTGAAATAAACACTGCGAACCAGGGTACGCTCATCGTCATGCTCTACGATGGTGCAGTTAAGTTCCTTAATATCGCGCGGGAATGCATGGCCTCTCCCAAAACATACGATAAAGCCAATGAGAATATTCTTAAAGCCCAGGACATCATCACTGAACTCATGCTTTCGCTGAACATGGACGAAAAGAACGAAATCGCTCAGAACCTCTTCAGCCTGTACATGTATTTTAAAAAACGACTGCTCGAAGCGAATATACAGAAAAACGGCGAAATAATCGATGAAGTCGTTCGCTTCCTCAAAGAGCTCCGCGAAGCCTGGAGTAAAATCTCCGCCACCGAAGCAAAGACCGATAAAACATCCAGAGATCAGAAAGGCAGTTTCAGCATTGAGGGATGATGTCGCCACACTCTTCGAAGCACTCACGCAGCTTCAAAAAGAAAAAATCGGGCTCTTAGAGCAACTGTTCCGCTACAATCACGAAAAAAGAAATCTCATTAAAATCGGAAGCCCTGAATTAACGGTTGAGTATCTCGAACGCGAAACTTCTTCGATTCAGCGGATTGATTGCATCGATGCCGATATTGCCCGGATAAAAAAAACAATTGCCGAGTGCTGCGGTATTCAGGAAATTGATTTCAACAAAACGTTTTCTTCTCTTGAGAATCATCGCGCCCGGGAATATGTTAACAACGAAAAACACATTATCGAGCTTCAGCGCAAAACGCTCGAAGAAAATGCTGCCGTACTGCACGATCTCGAACAAGAAACAATGAAAACGCGGAAAGATATTGACGAAATACGGCGAATTGCACAACTTTCTGGAAAAATTCAAACCCTGCGCTAAATTCTTCATTCAGGTTGTTATTGAATATATTGAGGTGAATTTTTTGAAACAAATCATGCTATTTTTTATATCATTTTTATTTGTACTGCCTTTCGCCGCTAACGCACGCGGGGAAGATATCCGCTGGTACAGCTTCGACAAAGGCATGGAAATAGCGCGCACACACAAAAAACCCGCAGTGGTGGTTTTTTATGCGGACTGGTGCCACTGGTGTCAGGTGATGGCAAAGACAACCTTTAAGGATACTGCAATCATCAGAAAAATGAATACTGACTATGTTGCCATAAAAATTGACACGCAAAAAAACGAAAGCATCACCTATAAGGGCACACGCTACTCCCCCGCCAGTTTCGCTCAGGCACTGGGCGTGGAGGGCTTGCCCACCGTGTTTTTTTTGGATAAAAACGGTCAGATTATTACGCGGCTGGGAGGTTATATCCGCGCAGCGACATTTCTTGCAATACTCGATTACATCAAGGACGAATGTTATCTTGATAAGATCGCATTCGCGGATTACGTAAACGGGAAGAAAAACTGCCGCGGCTTAAAAAAATGAGATAGAAACGGCTACAGCGTCGGGAATGTCGCTCCCGCGTGCGGGAACACGGCCACTTTCGCATTCTGCCCGAGTCTTTTAACCCCTCTTTCAATCACCGCCTGCGGATCATTGAAATTTTCAAAGAAACCAAGGCGTCTGACTTCATCATCGCTCACGGTTGGCACATAAAAATACAGTTCATAGGCCCGGATGAGTTGCATTGAATAATACGTTAAAAACTTTTCTTCTTCATTGAGCCCTTTCTTTGTTTTTTCGAGCAGCCAGAAAACCCTTGATGGTCCAAGCAGCCGTAATATTGTTTTTACCAGTTTTAGAGGCTTATAATCCTTCGGAGGAATGATATCATCAAGTCCGCGCTCGGCGCGCAGAAAACCCATCACAACTCCCCCGTCCTTCAACGCGGGAATAGAGTTGCCCACTCCTTTCATGCTCTGTTTAAAATTAATATCCATCGGATAGGAATTAACAATAATGCCATCCACTTTTTCCTTCAACTGAAGACCGCATACATTCCGCGTAAACGCAACAGCTTCGCGATGCGCCGCCACGGCATCGCCCGCAAACGCCCCGATGATGCGCTTTTCAGAATTGAGGACGACATTGAGGCAGAAAACTGGGGCACCAAGCATCCCCTTCACCTCTTCCAGATCGAGGCGGAACGAATTCATCTCCGGCGCCATCGCCACCCTGTTGAAAAGATACGGCGGCTCGGCAATTATTTCATGATGCCTGCCGATGGTGTTCGCTGAAGCAATACCGGGAAGAATGTTTTTCATTCCTCCGCCAAATCCCGCCCACAGATGCGGTTCCACCAGCCCGAGCGTCACAATAAAATCCGCCTCTACCGCATGGCGGTTTAATTCAACGCGAACCCCGCGGCTCGTTTCGCCCACGTATTGCAGATTCACCACATCATGAGGATCGTGATTGACCCACCGGATTTTTTTTAAATTTGAGACTCCCGCTTTAGCTTCCATTTCTTCTTTTGTCATTTTCGTATGAATGCCAAGCGCGGGAATCAAAATAATGTTTTTTTCAGAAGCACCGGCTTTCCTGAGCGATTGCAGGACAAGATGAAGAAATCTGTCAACCGGCGTGGGGCGGGTATTGTCGTCTATAACGATGCAGATACGCTTGCCTTTCAGTTTCATTTTTTCTATTGGCGGCATGCCAACCGGCTTTTTCAAGGCCTGCGCAACTATTCCAATTTCTTCCTGCTTGCCTGGCTTTGCTGCGGATGATTTCATTTCCTTTTTTTCAGGAATTATGACATCCCACGAATCGGGAAGAGAAAGGGTAAGCACGTCATTTCCCCAGGGAAGCTGAATGTTCATAGATTCCTCCTGTTTTTTGTTATCCTACCACCATGTCTTCTTCGGTTATCTTGCACTGAAAAAGCCGCGTATTTGATATTTCATTATCAATTAATTGTCTTTTTTTATTATTCATGATATACGTATTGCGATAGCATTATTATCCCTGTCAAGAACAAAAGGCGTGAGGAATTTTCGAGTAAGGGCTTTTTAAAAAAATGCGTTCACACCGGCTTTTTCATGGTTGAGATGTTCCACTGGACGGCAAGGCGTACGAGCTCATTGTTGCGGGTTATGCCAAGTTTGCTTTTAATATTCTTTCGATGGCTATCGACAGTATGTTTGCTGAGCTCCAGCCTTTTTGCGATATCGGTGCTTTCATATCCTTCGCCAAAAAGCTGGAAAATAAGCAATTCGCGGGTCGTGAGCGATTGTATGATTTGTTTCTCCTGTTCGGTCGGTTCTGAAGAGTGTGAATTCTCGATTAAGTGTTTGTAATCTTCCGGGAAAAACGACCTGCCGCCGAAAATTTTCTTAATTCCTTCCACAATCATGTGCGGACCGCGGTTTTTCTGCAAATATCCCCTCGCACCCAGAGTGCGCACTCTCTCCGCATAGACCGCATCATCATACATCGAAAGCACCAGCACTTTCAGCCCGGAAAGTCGTAAATTCAGCGATCTGAGAAGCTCAATTCCGTTTATCGGGTCGCCCAGGCAAATATCGATAACCGCGACATCAGGAAATACGTCTTGCAGAAGCTGCTTTCCTTCCTCTGCATCAGCGGCTTCCCCGATGATTGTTATTCCCTCTTCATCTTCGATAAAACTGGCAATACCCCTTCGCACTACTGGATGGTCGTCTATGATGACTATACGAATAGGCGTATATGTAGTATCTTTATTCATAGCGATTTGTTATGACTATATTATGACATTTACAATTCCAAAAGAAAGTACAATTAAATAAAATATAATCAAATAAATTTTAAAATCAATCACGCAAATCGTCATTTTGGAAAAAAATATTACATTTTTGTGATTTTCACCATAAAACCATTACCTTCAAAACCGCTGAAAAGATGCGCTCCAATGAGTCCCGCGCGATATTTCATGATATTCATCCCCATGCCTCCTGTGCGCCCTGGGACAAGCACTCCCTTGAGTCCATCATCGCGCACGGAAAGTTCGTAACTGCCATTGTCAGCAACCCATTTGACCTTTATCGTTTTCGGGCTGCCGTGCTTGACTGAATTATGCAATGATTCCTTTATTATATAATACAGCTGCGTCATTTCATCCCTTGAAAGCCCCCGGGGCATCCCGTCGAGATCAAGCAGTACATTGACGCCGAACATCCTTCGCGCATCATCCGCAAGGCGCATGATTGAAGAGATCATTGCCTCCTCGTTGGCAAAAACGGGAACCAGCCCATGTGTGATATTTCGTGTTTTGTCGAGTGCATCTCGTGCTAATTCATGTATATCATGCAACGTCTTCATTTCAGAAGTATTTTTCCCTCTCATTCTGCGAATGAGTTTTTCAATGAGGTACGACATGCCGGTGAGAACCTGTCCAATGCCGTCGTGCAGTTCCTGGCTGACGATCAGGCGCTCTCTATCGCTGATTGAAATGAGCTCCTTCTGGAGCTTCAACTGTTCGGTAATATCGCGAAAGATCATCTGCACCAGATGCTTATTGCCGTACTCCACCACGCTTCCGGAAATGTTTACCGGAATCATTTTTTGATCCCGTGTGGCAATATAACTCGTATCAACCATAAAGGAACCATTGCAGCGTATTTCATCGTACACCGCGCGATGCCGCTGGAGAAGATCCCCCTGATACAATTCATCAATACGCTTACCCACAAATTCCCTTTTCGTATATCCGAAAAGCGACATTGCCCTCACATTCGCTTCCACCACCCGAGAATCGAAATCAAAGACTACGATCGCATCGCCGCTGAAATTCACCAGCGCGCGGTATTTCTCCTCCGACATCCTCGTCTCTGAAAGTTCTTTGCTCTCCCGGGAGACATCAATCAGAGAAAGAAAAACCAGTTTTTTATCTATAGACGAATCCCGGAACGGCTGTGCGTCTATCCGTATATACGTTTCCGCTGATGATCTGCCGCAGAGTATGACATGGCGGCTTTGAGCCGAAGCATCAGGAGGGATATTCAGAAGGCTGCGAATCTGATTGCGGCAATCATCATCAAAATTTTTTAGGATATTATCCTCAATTCCGGGTGGAAACTGGGCACGCAAAATCGCGGCCGCGGCCTCATTTATTTCAATAATCCTTCCATCGGCTTCGCAAATAATTAAACCGGTGGGGCCATTGATAAAAAAGCTTTTCAAAATTGCATGGTCCATATCTGTATATCCGGTCTTGTGCATTTCTATCGTCTATCCCCCGAATCGGGGAAGCATTGACACCGCAGCATAAAATGTATCGTTTGCAATAATACAAAAACATAAAAAAAATTCGTCAATGAAATATTTATTCTTGACGATACCAACAGTGATACGATAGTATGCGACATAATGTTATGAAAATAATGCAATCTCTACATAAACTTGCCTTCGCGCTGATAATTGCCGTCCTGGCAGTATCTTCCTTCAGCGCTTACGGAGATGAAGAAGACCTTGATCGGATGGCGGATGATTTAAAATACGAAACTGCGCGCTATTTCTACGAAAACCGCCTCTACGACAAGTGCCTGAGCGAAATGAAAGAATACCTTGAAATATATTCAAATGGCCTTCACCGTAAAGAAGCATATCTGACAATTGCCGATATCTACTTTAAACGATACGACTATTCCCGCGCGGCAAAATCGTATCTGGCACTCTATGAAGAATTCAGCAATTCCGACGAAGGCCTGCAGGCGTATTTTAACGCCTCCGTCTGCTACGAAAAGATGGGCAATGAGAAAAAAGCAAAGGAGATCCTTAAAACTCTCATTGATGATCATCCCGACTCGCGCCATGCCGCACTGGCCCAGACCCGACTTGAAGTGCTCGAATTAACAGGTAAATCGGGGAAGGCAAACAAATAGAAAAAATTTATTGACAATATTTAAGGGTAAAATTGTATGCCCAGTCATTCGGCCCCGCGGTCAGCAAGTGTCACATGCGCCCGCCACGATGTTTTTCTGAACATACCGTGATCACGGCCCGTGGTAATCATCATTAGCACTTTCAGAGGAGAAGATAATGCCTTTACGAAAAGTCCGAAATATCGGCATTGCAGCACACATTGACGCAGGAAAAACGACGGTCACCGAAAGAATTTTATTTTTTACCGGTACCACGCGAAAACTTGGAGAAGTCCATGACGGTCAGGCTACCATGGACTTCATGAAACAGGAGCAGGAGCGCGGCATCACCATCGCCTCCGCCGCGATTTCCTGTAAATGGAATGACCATACCATTAACATTATCGACACACCGGGACACGTTGATTTCACAATAGAAGTCGAACGCTCCCTTCGCGTCATCGACGGCATGATTGCGCTGTTCTGCGCGGTTGCAGGCGTCGAGCCTCAAAGTGAAACCGTCTGGAATCAGGCCGACCGCTATAAAGTGCCGCGTCTTGCGTTTATCAACAAAATGGACCGCATCGGCGCCGATTTTTACGAATGCGTGAGCCAGCTTGACCGTGACCTGGATGCAAACCCGGTTCCCTTTCATATCCCCATAGGATCGGAAGATTCCTATGCGGGCAGCATCGACGTGATAGATCGCAAAGCCATCATTTTTAAGGAATTTGAACGAACGGTGGTTGACGTTCCTGAAGAGCTGCGCAACGCATGCGAAAAAGCCCGCCTTGCGGTTGTGGAAAAGCTCGCCGATTTCAGCGAAGAAATAGCCGAATTATATCTTGCAGAAAAAGAAGTGCCCGGCGACCTCATTAAAAAAGTCGCCCGCGAGGCTACCATCAAGATGCTCATCACGCCGGTCTTTTGCGGTTCAGCGTATAAGAACAAGGGCATTCATGTGCTTCTTGATTCAATTGTCGAATATTTGCCGTCACCGGTTGACAAAGGTGCCGTGGTGGGAAACGACCTTAAAAATCCAGAAAAAACGCATTCACGGCACCCTTCCCCGAACGATCCCTTTTGTGCGCTCGCGTTTAAACTGATACATGATCCCTACGTGGGCCAGCAGACCTTCATACGGATTTATTCCGGAAAGCTCACCAGCGGTATGCAGGTATACAACGCGACCAAGGATGAAAATGAGCGCATTGGCCGAATTCTTCGCATTCACGCAAAAGAACGAGAGGAGATTTCCGAAGCGGTGGCAGGTGATATCGTTGCGCTCATCGGGATGAAATATACTACGACCGGCGATACGCTCTGCGACGATAAAAATCCCCTTCTCCTTGAATCGATTTTCATCCCACCGGCGGTTGTCGATTTGAAAGTACAGGCACCTTCGAAAAAAGAAGAGGAAAAATTAGGCATTGCGCTGCGCAAGCTTGCGATGGAAGATCCCTCATTTAAGGTACGTGTTGATGAAGAAACAAATGAAACCATCATATCGGGCATGGGAGAATTGCATCTCGAAATAATCGTTGACCGCCTCAAACATGAGTTTTCGGTGGAAGCAATTGTCGGCGAACCGGCAGTTGCATACAGGGAGACTATCACTGCCGAAGCTATGGCAAACACCAAATACGCCAAACAAACCGGCGGTAAAGGCCAGTACGCGCACTGTGAAATTCGCATCGAGCCCAACAGCGGCAAGGGATTTGAATTTGTGGATCACATCAAAGGTGGCGCTATTCCCACCGAATATATTCCCGCAATTCAGAAGGGTATCATCAAAACGATGGAGGAAGGTATTCTTGCGAACTTCCCCGTCGTTGACGTGCGCGTGGTGCTTTTAGATGGAAGCTATCATGAGGTCGACTCATCGGAAATGGCCTTCCGCACCTGTGCTTCGATGTGCTTCAAAGAAGCATTCCGAAAAGCATCCCCCATTCTCCTTGAACCGCTCATGGAAGTGGAAATCAATACTCCGGATGATTACATCGGGGAAGTAGTGGGTGATATCAACAGGCGCAGAGGTCGGGTTGAATCCATGCGACGCTTCCGCAAAGGCGCGCAGAAAATCAACGCGTTTGTGCCGCTCTCTGAAATGTTCGGCTATGCGAATCAGCTCCGCAACATCACCAGCGGACGTGCAAACTATTCGATGGAATTCTCCCGCTATGTTCCTCTGAACAAGGATTTGCAGGAGAAAGTGCTGAAAAAACTCAATGAGAAAAAAATGGCGAATGTGTAGGAATTTGATTCTTCAACAATAAAAAATCGATACGGCCGGCCTTTGCCGGCCGTTTTTGCAAAAATTTTTGGTTTAAACGAATTTTTTTCTGATTCTGCCGATTATACTCGTCTTTCCTTTTGAGAGGTGATTTTCTAAAAGTGACGCTTCTTACCGCTCAGGATAATACCGCCGGCACGTCTTCGAATTAATATCATACCGTAAATTTCGAGTATACGTCATTGACTTTTCACTACAAATCATCAAAGATGATACGTTTACATGCAGTCACACACGTCAAATTCATTGCAAATGGAGGTTCGATAATGCTTCTGTTAATCTCATCGCTAATGAGCCTGTGCATGGGAATTGCCGTTGCGATATTAGGGCAAGAAAGAAAGGTAAAATTGTGGTTCTTTCTCCTGTGCGTGAGTTGCTCCATACTCACTGCAGGTCACTATGTGGAAACCAATATCGAAACGCATGCATTTTTGGCGGCACGCATTGTGATGACGACCGCATTGATTACTGCGATAACCGGCGTCATCTGCCCCACTTTGGAATCGACCTCTTCGGCGGCGTGGTCAGTGCCATCGCAGTTCCGTCGTTTATCATACTATTCGGGTATTCTCTGCTCAAATACAGGATTATGGAACTGCGGACATTTATGAGCCGAGCAATCGGTTATTTTCTTCTCGTCATTCTTCTTGTAACAATATATTTTCTCAGCATCGAACTTGCTCATCGCTTCGGCGCGGAATCACCGAATTCGGCAATGGCAGCCACGGCGATGGTAATTCTTGTTTACGCTTCAACAGGAAAGGTTTGCCCGCAAATTTTTGAAAAATTGCTCACCAGGCGCGAGCCGAATTATTTCATCACACTGGAAAAATTCAGCAATGAGGTTATGAGGCAGCTAAATGAACAAGACCTCATGTCTAAAACCGAACAGCTATGCCTCGACGAGTTTAAATCTTCCTCCGCAGATGTGGTAGACCGAAATGAATTAGAATTCGAGGATCCGCTCCATCAGATTGCGCTAAGAGAGACCGTCCTGGAATCGGAAGTAATAAAACGGCGCTTCGGAATTGAAAATCCGGTTTTATCGAAGTCCGAACTAATAGTCCCGCTGCTCCACGATAACACCCTCATCGGCGCTCCGGTCGGCATTGAAGTCGCCGAACAGGCCAGGCAGTGCGTCAGGATGGCATGTGAAATGCAGCGCCGTCTCAAATCGCTCAACAAAAAATGGCTCGAGAGAGGTTTCCTGTACCGGGAACTTTCCTGCCGGATCGGCATTCACACGGGCGAGGCAATAGTGGGAAGCTTTGGAAGCATGTTCCGCGTTGACTATACGGCAATCGGCAGCAGTGTAAATCTGGCTTCCCGCCTCGAAGGCGCATGCAGACCAGGCAAAATACTGGTAAGCAGGCAGACCAGAGATTTACTGGGCGGGGAATTTGATATCACGCCGATTGGATGGGTTACGCTGAAAGGATTTTCAAATCCCGTGGAGGCTTTTGAGCTTGATCCGGCTTCGAAAGCATGACGATTTTCGAGACTTGACATCCTTAATAATTGTGCAACAAAAGCCGTTATTAATTCATCATCAGGATTTGTAGATCTCAGGTCCGTATGTTTTTACCCAGTGTTTCTTCAGCACTTCCTTGGCCTCCTTGATTTTATCAACCTCCATGATGACAATCGCTTCATCTCCGCGAAGGTTGATAAATGGATACAGCGTCTCCACATTGATATGTGAATCTCGGAGAGGCCTTAGCACTGCGTTCAATCCGCCGGGATGATCGGGTGTTGCCACGGCAATTACTTCCTTTGTCGATACTTCAAATCCGTTTGATTTCAGGACATTTTCGGCGCGATCAGGATTGTTTACAATGAGATGCACCTGCACCGGCGTCAATACCGACGAGGCCATGATCGCTTTGATATTGATCTCTTCTTTTTCAAGAATTTCGCAAATTTCATTCAGCTTCCCCGGCATATTCGGGATGGCCACGCTCACCTGTGTTATCGGCATAGATTATTCTCCGCGTTGGATTATTGTGAATTTAGAAAGCGTTTGTATCCTTCTTCAAAGGCGCGAATACCGCTTTCCAGCACCTGCTTCTTTTTGCCAGTCATCATTTGCAGACTCTTCATCACCGCATCCACTGAAACCACTCCCGTATGCTTCACAAACGCTCCAAGCATCACGATATTGGCCGAGCGTTCATTGCCCAATTCCCTGGCAATCGAATTTGCGTGAACCGGATAAAGATCAATATCGCCTCGGAATGCGATTGATGCAACCAGATCCGCATTGTACATGAGCTGCCCCCCAGGTTCAAGGCGCACCACGAACGCATGCGCGGAAGGCTGATTCATGGCAACGATGATATCGGGCGATGATACTACCGGCGAGGCAATTTCCTCGTCAGAAATACTCACCGTACAATTGGCGGTACCGCCGCGCATTGCCGCACCATAGGTGGGAAGATATACCACTTCATAGCCATCTACCATGGCGGCGTTCCCGAGTATATTTCCGGAGGTGAGCACTCCCTGGCCTCCCGATCCCGCAAACAGCACCCGTAAAAGCATGATTATTCCCTCGCTCTTCTGTCGGCCAACACGCCGAGTTTATATTCCTTCGTCATTTCTTCTGTAATCCACGTGAATGAGGCTCTGGGGGTCATCTTCCAGTTTGTGGGACACGGCGAAAGCACCTCGACGATGGAATATCCAAGACCGTCAATCTGACACTGAAAGGCATTGCGGATAGCCTTCTTTGTTTTCTGGATGCCGGCCGGGCCATCAACCGCCACCCGTTCCGCATACGCAACACCGGGAAAAGACGCAACCACCTCGGTGATGTGCAGAGGATAGCCGTCGTATTCTGGATTTCTTCCCGAAGGGGTTGTTGTGGTGCGCATGCCCACAAGCGTTGTCGGAGCCATCTGACCGCCGGTCATGCCATATACGGCATTGTTAATAAACACCACAGAAATATGTTCGCCTCTGTTTGCCGAATGAATGGTTTCTGCGGTACCTATCGCCGAAAGATCTCCATCGCCCTGATACGTGAATACGAAAAGATCCGGCCGCGCGCGCTTTACTCCCGTGGCGATCGCCGTACCTCTGCCATGGGCCGATTCAATCATGTCAATATCAAAATACTTATATGCAAGCACCGCGCACCCTGCAGGGTTCACGCAGACAGCGCGCTTTCCCAGTTCCATTTCCTCTAAAAGTTCAGCCACGATGCGGTGAACTATTCCATGCCCGCATCCCGGGCAATAGTGCGTGATGACATCTTTCTTATAGTATTTCGGCCATTTGTTTTTCAGTTTCATATCGATTTCTTTTTCAACAATTCATATTCGCGATACATAATTCTCGAAAACTCAAGCGGCGTTGGTATAACACCGCCCGGCCTTCCGTGAAACTGCACGGGGATTTGTCCCATCACCGCCAGAAGCACATCCTCCACCATCTGGCCGGTGCTCATTTCAAATACCACGACCTTTTTCGCATTTTGCGCGATATCGCGGATAGCCTGAGACGGAAACGGCCATAACGTAATTGGACGAAGCAGTCCCGCCTTCACTCCTTCTTTGCGGAGCCGTTTAATCGCACCTTTCGTGATCCGCGCGGTGGTTCCGTACGCCACGGCAATGATTTCCGCATCATCCGCCATGAACGCTTCATACCGCGTTTCGTTCTTTTCGATTTCCCTGTATTTTCGCACCAGCTTCCAGTTGTGCTTTTCCATTTCAAGCGCATCCAGGATGAGCGATGCCATATATCTGCTGGGCCCGTTTCCCCTGCCCTTCAGCGCCCACTCCTTTTCAGGAAGCTTTTTGATCTTTTCCGGAAAGACCACCGGCTCCTTCATCTGTCCCATCATGCCGTCGCCCAAAATCATAACCGGCGTGCGATAGCGATCCGCCACGTCAAACGACAGCACGGTCAGATCCACAATTTCCTGCACGGTCGCCGGCGCGAACACCGGCGTGCGATAATCCCCGTGGCCGCCGCCGCGCGTCGCCTGGAAATAATCGCCCTGGGACGGCGCGATATTTCCCAGACCCGGGCCTCCGCGCATTACATTAATGATGACGCCGGGAAGTTCAAATCCCGCAAGAAATGAAATGCCTTCCTGCTTGAGGCTTATGCCGGGGCTTGATGATGAGGTCATGGCACGCACGCCCACTGCCGAAGCACCGATGAGCATATTGATGGCTGCGGTTTCGCTTTCCGACTGCAGAAACACTCCGCCCGCGGGAGGCAGATGCTCGGACATATATTCGCCCAATTCATTCTGGGGTGTAATCGGATAGCCGAAATAGCAGGTGCAGCCGGCGCGGATAGCCGCCTCTCCGAATGCGTGATTCCCGCTGATAAAAATTTTATTCGCTTCTGTCTTCGTCATCGTACACCTCAATCGCCACTTCCGGACACACCAGAGAGCACACCATGCAGGCAGTGCATTCCGCGCTTTCATCCGCTTCAGCCGGGTGATACCCCATCTTGTTGAAGGATTCTGAAACGCGCAGGACATTTCTCCTGCAATATTCCACGCACAGCATGCATCCCTTGCACATTTCCTTTTTTACGACAACCCGGCCTTTTCTTGCGGTTTTGACTGTCATCTGCGATAATTCCTGAATTGCGGTGTCTGCAGCATCATCAT
The DNA here is from genome assembly GCA_937921485.1 of uncultured bacterium. GTDB lineage: Bacteria > Spirochaetota > UBA4802 > UBA4802 > JAGODF01 > DYLV01. The sequence goes on along the minus strand of CAKZSV010000013.1, from coordinate 42,826 downwards.
GATGCTTGTTTGCTTCTGAATAATCATATAGCCAATGAAAATGAAATTTCAAAATTATTGCTTTTTTTGTCAAAGATTTTTTATTATGCAGCAGAGTGCACATTCGCAATAAAAATGTGATTTACAGATCCACACAATGCACGAGTCTCAACCATGGCCAGCACGACGCCCATAATACGACATGCACATCTTAACGATCTTGATAAAATCGCCGAAATCGAGACATCGGCATTTGACCATGGGTGGACCAGGGATAACATCAGGAAAGAATTCGGCGCATCGTTTTCAGTGATGCTTGTTGCTGAATTCGATGATGAAATTATCGGCTATATTTCCGCGTGGAAAATCACCGGAGAAATACAAATCAACCGTCTGGCGGTTGTTGATGCCTGGCGCAGGCGCGGCATCGCCCGGGAGCTTATCAAAATGCTGATTGCCCACTGCCGCATGAGGCCGCCATATAAAATACTTCTGGAAGTGCGCGAAAAGAACACGGCCGCACGAGCGCTGTACAGAAGCCTTGGATTTTCGGAAAACGGTTTGCGCAAGAACTACTATCGGGACGATAATGCAATACTCCTTGTAAAAGAGATTGAACAATGAAAATTACTGATGCAGTATTCGTGAAAAGCGCCATCAAACCGAATGATTTTCCTTCTGAGAAGCTTCCGGAGTACGCGTTTTTCGGCAGATCAAATGTTGGGAAATCTTCGCTCATCAATATGCTTTCAGGGAAAAAAGGGCTGGTGAAAACTGGAAGGACTCCCGGTGTGACCCGGACAATAAATTTTTTCCGCATTAACAATTCATGTTTTTTCGTTGATTTGCCCGGATTCGGCTTTGCGAAAGCGTCAAAGGAAGTGAAAGACACTTTTTTCCCGATGATAAAAAACTACCTCGGCAGCGGTCGGAATCTGAAAATCGCATTTCTCCTAATCGACTGCCGGAGAACGCCGGGAGATTACGAAGAAGAAATGATCGCGATGTTAGCTGACGCGCGCATACCCACTGCGGTGGTTGCGACAAAATGCGATAAGCTTTCGAAATTGCAATGCGCCATCCAGATGGCGAAAATTGCGCAGGTGCTCAACATTGAGAAAAACGACATTTTCGCAACCTCGGCAAAAAGCGGCGCAGGGAAAAAAGAGCTTTTAGGGCTTGCGGGGAAATATGCATGAAAAAGTTATAATCTGCGGAAACAAGCGTGTATCGGGTTGGCACATTAATTAATCATGAAACGCTATTTCACCTTTAAAGTACTTATCGCTTTGCGTATCTTCTCGCGCCGTGCAAGATAGTGCTTTTTCGGTCCACCGGCTTCAACCAGGAAGAGATGCTCATCTTCCGCGAAAAGCGCGATACCGTAAATATACGGTTCGGCATTGTATGAATATATGTATTCGGAATACGTTCCTTTGATGTTTTCCGTGGTAGCAATCGGATTTTTTTCTGTAAGATGATATCCTTTTCCGGAAAGATATTTTTCCATGGCGTTTTGCCACATCGCCACATCACCCTTCGGTTCGTTTTTCATCGATGAAACTTTGACGCGCACACCATCGGACGATATGTATTTCAAAAACCGCTTTTCTTTGTGAAAATGGGCAAACTCATCGGGTGTATCCATCACATACGACGGCCCACAGGTCAGGAAACTAACCATACAAAGCGCGATAATACTACACGATGCGATTGTCGTTTTCATCATGCATCACTCGCCCAGAAGATTTTCAATTCCCAAACGAAGCATCCAGCCCGCCGGCACATTGTGCGGCAGGGCTTTTGCGGAAACATAAGCGCGGTTCAAATAAATCGTCACCTCGGAAAGCGCAATGCGGTCGCGGTAGTATGCAAGCTTTCCTTTAATATCTTCAATTTCTCCTATCACTCTGTTCATTTCCTGCTCAACCTGTAGCGTCTCTGCGAGCCGCACCGAAGAAATCTGATTCAATTCCGAAAGCAATTTCTGTTTTGTTGAAAGGCGTGTCTGTAAATCGAGCATTGTCAGCGCGATATCCTGCCGCTTCTGGTTTTCGCCGATCACGTATCCAAGCTCGGACAGAAGCACCTTAAGTGAATTTACTTCGGATACCGGAATTCGCACATTAATGCGGTCATTTGAAAAATAACCGACATACCCTTTTTTCGCGGGAACAAATGCCCGGACATTTTTTATGACGGTTTCGGGGCTTTCCGTGGAAACATAATACGAATACGAGAAAACACTATGCGCATCATCAGTGTGAGCAACTGACGAGAAAAAAACGGCCGCCATTATTATCATGAAGAGTAAATTTTTTTTCATCACTCGTATCCCACGGATGTAATAAAGCTTTCAATGGCCTGTTTACTGCTTTCAAAAATTTTTTCGTCTTTTCCGTATGCTTCCACAACTATGATTTTATCTTCTTTCACACCGATGGCAATCAGATACACATCCTTCCCTGAAAGATGTATGAAACTGGCATCAAAGGCGATGCCTTTCTTTGCTTCATACCGCGTTACCGCCTTTATATTGTATTTTCGATTTTCAAAATCAATTTTCAGCGCTTCATTCCAGAATTTCTGGTCGGCCCGCGGATAGTTATCCACCAGGCCCAATTTTATCATCACAGTGCCATCAGGATTGACAAAGAGGTTCTGATAGCTGCTTCCGGAAGCAAAATAATATTTTTCATGATTAAAAAAACCCTTCGGCGGCTCATAGGTAAGATCGCTGTCGCGTCCGTGAATAATGCTCCTTCTGAAAGGCGAAAGCGATGCGATCCATGCAAACGGCGAGGCAATATACACCCTGCTCGTATCGCGAACGATGGCCTTCAGCTCCAATGAAAGCGTGGAATACTCAGCCTTGCTCTTTAAATAATTCATCTGCGCGGTGATATTGTCAATTTCGGTGGTGAGCCGCGATATTTCTCTGAGAATTTCAGCTTTATCTGAAGGTTTCGAAGTTCGTTTCAGGAGTTCGTACAATCGTTCGCGTATTTTCTTTGATGTATCCACGCGAAGCGCCATGTCGTTGAACTGCATGGTGACATCGCTCGCGCTCACTGTTTTGTGTTCAACAATACCAAGCCTGTCTGCTTCCTCAAGGGCATCGTCAAATTTCGCAACTGGAATTCTTGTAACAATCTTTGCGTATTTATATGAATCGGAGGTATTAATCGACTCAATGAATCCGCCGAAACGTCCGGTCATATCCTTTACCCGCTCGAGCGACTTTTGAACGCTTTCAACCTGGATGCGGTAATCGGCGCCGTAGATCACCATGCGGGACTTGGCAGATGCTTCCTCATTTATTTCTTTACCCAGTGTACCTGCACCTTTTGATGATGAAGAGGGAGCATTATCTCCATAATACGCCTTCCCCGACGCACCTTCTATTTCGCTTGCCGGCGTTTTGGGTTGAGTTCGAGCCGCATAATGTCCGCCGCCTTCAGAGCGTTGTCCGGAACCGCACATAAAAGAGGTTACTATAAGCAGTGCAAAAAGGAAGAAAAATATGAGGCGATGCAATCGCATGGAGTTATATAAATTCATTTTTCCATTTCATCCATTGTTAATAAAATGTCAATGATAATCCAAAAAAAGTGTTACGCCCATGTGTGATTATTCACACTACCGATTGGTAATGTACGAATGCATGCAATAGAACGTCATAAAGATAATAAAAGATTATTTAGATTCAGCGAGACGGCACGACAATTTACGATAATCCTATCCGACGCTTTTATCATATAAGTACCAAGCTTCCACTCCCAGAAAGAAAATCCGGTTGGCAAGGAAACAAAGTCAGTCTGAAAGATGTGGTTTATCCGAAGTATTCTTCCATGTAATTCGGCGGTACTCCGTACCAGATTTTAATGCAGGTGCCTGTTTCTGTATATTTTTCATGAAGTGACCAGTTCCCGAGGAGATAATTATCCGCAACATCATCATGGTACTTCGCACAATAGTACGCCACCACCTCATCAAGGTAGGTTTCTACGGCGATTGCAATGAGAAGCGAAATCGACATAAAGCAAAACCGCCGCATATCCTGCATCAGCAGATTATCAAACTTTAGTAATTTCATTTTCACCCGATGTTTTTTTATCGGATTGCCGTCTTCATCGGTTCTCTTCTGATATTCAACCGGCCCATCCCATTTTTTCCGAAGTCTTTTAAAATCATGAATCAACATCCGCATCGCCTGGTCGATTAAATCAATCTTATCGCGTCCCGTTTTCTTTTCTGCTTCCGTAAGCTTTGCAATTACGTTTTCTGTCATGCAGTAGGTAGTTTTCATGTACATAGAGTATTCCTCCTTGATATAATATCTCCCTTCACTGATTAATACGATGAAAAGCGGGAGGAGATAAAATTTTTTTTGCGATATTTTTTTATTGCACAAATCACAATAGCAGGAATGATATTCTCATACCTTACCAAGGAGTCGCAGATGCACTACGCTGAAGGAATGAATATTTCCGGCTTTATTCTCACCTCCGTTCGCGAACTACCTTCGATTCAGTCTACCGCCTACATTTTTTCACACCGGAAGACAGGAGCACGGCTTCTTAAACTTGCCAACAGCGATGACAACAAAGTCTTCTCTATCGCCTTTCGCACTCCTCCGGATGACGACTCCGGCCTGCCTCACATTCTCGAACACTCGGTGCTTACGGGCTCACGAAAATATCCCACAAAGGAACCATTCGTGGAGCTTCTGAAAAGCTCGTTGAATACATTTCTCAACGCAATGACCTTCCCGGATAAGACCATGTATCCGGTTGCCAGTAAAAACGAAAAAGATTTTCTCAATCTCATGGACGTGTATCTCGATGCGGTGTTTTTTCCAAATATTTACTCAAACCCTTTCACGCTTATGCAGGAAGGTTGGCATTACGAGTTCGATCAAACAGGGAAACTCACCATCAGCGGCGTCGTGTACAATGAAATGAAAGGGGCGTTCTCTTCCCCTGAAAGAATCCTTTTCTCGAAAATCCAGAAATTATTATATCCCTCCACCTGCTACGCGTTCGAATCCGGCGGCGACCCGGACGCAATTCCTACACTAACCGAGAAAAAATTTCTGCAATTTCATCGCACCTACTACCATCCTTCGAACAGTTATATCTATCTTTATGGAAATGGCAATCTCGAACGCGAACTTGCATTGATTTCAGAATATCTTGCTGATTTCGGGCACAAAGAATGTTCACCTCGCATCACGCCACAACCACCGTTTGCTGCACCTGTTGATGCGGTATTTGAGTACCCGATATCACGAAACGAGGATCCAGAAGCACGATCGTTCCTTGCCTATGCGACATGTGCCGGCCAGGTGACCGATCCGGTAACGTATGCAGGCTACGACATCATCAGGCATCTGCTCTTCGGCACTTCAGCCTCCCCGCTTAAAAAGGCACTCTTAAAAGCAAACATCGGCAAGGATGTGCTCGCCTACGCTGAAACAGAAATTCTTCAGCCTTTTTTGTGCACTGTTGTAAAAAATACCGAGCTTGCACACAAAGAGAAATTTTTATCCATCATACGCGAAACGCTCGAAGGCCTTGTAAAAAACGGCATCGACAGGGAACTCATTGAAGCAACGCTGAACTACACCGAATTCCAGCTCAGAGAAGCCGAGCATCCGAACATGCCGAAGGGACTTTTGTATCATTTCGTGTCCATGGCGAGCTGGCTGTACTGCGATGATCCCCTCGTGCATCTGGATTTCGCTCCGACACTTTCAAAAATCCGCGCGTCAGTGAGTGATAACTTCTTCGAAAATTTCATTCGTACCAACATACTTTCTCATTCCCATGCGGCACTTGTCGCCCTGGTGCCAAAGCAGGGGCTTGCGGAAGAACGCGATGAAAATGAAGCAAAGAAGCTCAGTGCGGTTCTGGATACACTTTCAGAGAATGAAAAACGCGCGATTGCGGACATGGCTGATGAACTAAAACGGCGTCAGAACCAACCCGATTCTCCTGAAGCGCTGGCCACGCTTCCATGTCTCACGCTTTCTGACATACATCCCCAGGCTGATTTTATTCCAGCGGAATCTATCCGGGTAAGCAATGGAACTATTCTTTTTCCGGATATTGCCACCAATGGCATCGCCTACGCGCACTGCTACTTTGATATGAGTGGTCTGGATGAGAAATTGCTTCCCTTCGCCGGCCTTATTGCAGGGATTATGGGCAAAATTCGTACCCGAAAGCACAGCTACGAAGATCTCGCGCGCCTCATCGATCTCCATACAGGCGGCATTTCGTGCTATTGCGAATCCTTTTCTCTGCAGGGCAGCAGTACCGATTTCAGTCCCCGGCTTATCATCCGCGGCAAAGCGCTCGCACATAAGATCGCTTCTCTTGCAGACCTGCTGTCGGAAATAGTACTTGAAAGCGATTTCACCGACCGGGAGCGCATCATAGAAATTGTGAAAGAGATGAAATCCCGCTATGAAATGTCGCTCACCGATAAGGGGCATATGGTAGCCATGAAACGCCTTTTCTCGTACTTTTCACCTGCCGACCGCCACGACGACTGTGTGTCGGGACTTTCCTTCTACAAATTCCTCTGTGCGCTCGAAAAGCAGCTCGATAAAAGCTTCGATGAAATACTCACAAAGCTTGAAAAAGCGCGAAACAGCATCATTCATACCAATGAACTTTTGCTGACAATAACGACGGATGAAACATGCCGGCAGGCCGCGCAGAAGCATTTTTCAAGCCTCATGCATATACCGATATCAACGCCATCCAGCATATTACAACGCAGTTTCTCGCCTGATGCGCGCAATGAGGCGCTTCTCTTAGGACAAAGTCAGGTGCAGTACGTGGCGAAAGGCGCAAATATTATATCAAAAGGTTTTCAATTTACCGGCGAGTTGCATGTCCTTGCCACTATTCTTCGGCTCGATTATCTCTGGAACCGCATCCGCGTCCAGGGCGGAGCGTATGGTGCGATGGTCTCCCTTCAGCGCAACGGCAATACCGCCTTCGCGTCCTACCGCGATCCCCGGCTTACGGAAACTATTGATGTGTATACGCATGCAGCATCATACCTGCGCTCATTCACGGCAGATAGCAAGGAAATGACGCGCTACATCATCGGCACCATCGCAACCCTCGACAGGCATCTTACGCCGCAGGAAAAAGGAGAAAAGGCCGCGCGCATGCATCTATGTGGAATCTCACATGAGATGCTGCAAAAGGAGCGCGATGAAGTACTCGCGTGTGATGCACGAAAAATTTCCGCGTTCGCTGAACTCGTCGATGCAATTATGCGCGATGAATATCTCTGCGCACTGGGCAATGAAGCGGTACTCCGTGAACATGCGAATCTCTTTCGCACGCTCGTGCAGGTGATGGAAGATTGAAATTGGTATAATTCAATTTTGCAACTTCTCTTGACAATTGTGTATTTCCATTGTATATTATTTTGTAATGAAGACGTAGTATTCTCAATAAAGGATGTTATTGTGCTATGAAATCACTCACATGCGGTTTTAACATTATGGTGGCGTGCCTTGCTGTGGCACTTTTTTCTTCCTGCGGCTACAATGTGATGCAGGCCAATGACGAAGCGGTGATGAAAGCATGGGCCGACATTGAATCCCAGCTCCAGCGCCGCGCCGACCTCATTCCGAATCTTGTCGAAGTGGTCAAAGGCTATGCGAAACACGAGAAGGAAACCCTCACGGCCGTCATTGAAGCGCGCGCGAAAGCAACGTCGGTACAGCTTCGCCCCGACATGTTGACCGACCCCAGGGCAATGGCCGCGTTTTCCCGCGCGCAGGGCGAGCTTTCCGCGGCGCTGGGCAAACTCATGGTCATTGTGGAAAAATATCCCGATCTCAAGGCAAATGAACATTTTCGGGGCCTTCAGCATCAGCTCGAAGGCACGGAAAATCGAATTTCTGTGGCACGCCAGCGCTATAATGATGCCGTCGCGACATTCAATTTTTCTATCAGAAAATTTCCCTATTCAATCACCAATTCGCTTCTGCTGAAACTTGAGAAAAAAGAATATTTCAAAGCCGATGAAGGCTCGAAAGCGGCGCCAAAAGTTCAATTTTAGGATTGCGCAATGATGAAACGCCGTTTTGCTGCAATGATCGGGTTGTGCGCAGTTTTAAGCGTTATTCCCTGTGCTCTTTTCGCCCTCGAAATACCTCCCCTTTTAGGAAGAGTGAACGATTATGCACACATGATTTCTCCACCTGTGCGCCAGCAGCTTGATGCGAAACTCGCAGAACTCGAACGCACCGATTCCACGCAAATAGCCATTCTCACGGTCACTGACCTGCAGGGCGTCACCATTGAAGAATATTCAATGGAAGTGGCGAAAAAATGGAAAATCGGCCAGCAAAAACTCAATAATGGCGTAATTTTTTTAGTGGCGAAAGAAAACCGAAAAATGCGCATAGAAGTGGGATACGGCCTTGAAGGCAGGCTCACCGATATTCTGGCGGGTAAAATTTTAGATCGTGAAGTTCGGCCGCATTTTAAGGCAGGGGACTTCGATCAGGGCTTTATTCAGGGTGTCGATGGCATCATTCAGGCGGTGCGGGGCGAGTACCGGGCATCGGACGCGCCGATACGACGGCCATCGACCCATAGCAGAACGTCTGGAAGAGATGTCTTCAGTATCTTTGGATGGATCGCGCTCATAGCAGCTCTCATCATAATTGGTTATCGAAAAAATTATGCCGCAATCATCGCGGGAGCTTTTTTTACACCGCCTCTTCTTTTTCTCAGCACAGCGTTTGATGCAATGCTGATTATTCCTGGAATGCTTTTGGGCGGAATCATGGGATTAATCTTAGGAATGTTAGGACACGCTTTTAAATCCTCGTCAGGTTCGTCATCATACGGCGGATACTCGGACGATTCCTGGAGTGCAAGCTCATACAGCAGCAGTTCAAGCGATAGCTGGAGCGGCGGCGGCGGTGATTTTGGCGGAGGCGGCGCATCAAGTGACTGGTAATCACACGAATCCGAGGCAAAAAATGAAAAAAAATGCGCAATTGCTCTCGAAAGAAGAACAGGAAATCATCATTTCAGCAGTAAAAAAAGCGGAAAGCGCTACCTCGGGAGAAATCGTGCCTATGATCGTGGCATCATGCTCGCCATATCCTGCGGCAACTTTTTTAGCGTGCCTGGTTTATGCGCTCACAATAAGCGCCGTCATCACAATCTCCCTCATGCTCATGGAAACGCCTTCAGCAGCAATTCTCTATTTTTTCCGCACCTATTTTGTTGAACAACTCGCGTCTTTTTTTGTTTTTCTTATTGGTTTTCTGTTTTTTATTCCGATTTTCATTCTTCTAACAAAAAAAGAGCCTTCATTGAAAAAATTATTTCTCTCGAAATCGGAAATTTCGGAGCAAGTACGGGAAACTTCGCATACTGCGTTTAAAATTCACGGCCTGGATAAAACAAAAAATCGAAATGGCCTGCTCATTTTCGTTTCACTCTTCGAAAAGCGCGTCACTGTGATTGCCGATGTGGGAATTTCAAGGCTTGTTTCGAATTCCGAATGGAAAAATATCACCGATGCTCTCGCAATCCAGATTAAAAATGGGAATTTAATCGGCGGAATCTGTGACGCAATCGATGCGTGCGGAAAAATTTTAGCGAAACATTTTCCGAAAACACGCGACGATGAAGACGAATTGCAAAACATTATTTTAGAAAAATAGAAAAGTAATTGAAAAATTTTCGCACCTTTCCGATAGTAAACAAAGAAAGACGTTTAATTTTTTTTAATTAAACTCAAAGGAGACCGACATGCCGAAAGCAACAACCACGAAGAAAGCCGCGAAGAAAACTACTACGAAGAAAACTGCGGCAAAGAAGAGCACTGCGAAAAAAACTACAAAGAAAAGCAAGTAAAAGACCTACTGTTGACCTGCCGCCGCTATCCTTCACCAATGAATATTCGTGAAAAAATAGCGGCGGAATTGTCTCATGTGAAGAAAAAATCATTCTTGACGTAATTATTTCCCGCAACTAGCAAAAAAATAGCAAAAAGTATCACAATTCGTTCCTTAAAAAATTGGAAAACACCGCATAATTCAATCGATAATTTCCAAAAAGATGGCACGATGGATGTTTCAATGGAGGAGAAGAAGGCTCACCGCCATCACGAGCATGCCGCACACAAGGCCGTAAATGGCTCTGTGCGGCTCCCCGTACTCCCGTGCGGCAGGTAAAAGCTCGTCGAGCGATATAAACACCATGATGCCTGCAACCATTCCCATGAATACGCCAATCAGAAGCTTGTTAAAAAAAATAAAAAGTACGGCAAAGGCAAGCAATGCGCCTACTGGCTCTGAAATTCCGGATAAAAACGAATAGAAAAACGCCTTTTTACGGCTTCCAGTGGCAAAATATATGGGAACCGCAACTGCAATGCCTTCAGGAATATTGTGGATGGCAATCGCAATTGCAATCGCGAGTCCAAGCGATGCATCGTTTATTGAAGTAATAAACGTAACAATTCCCTCTGGAAAATTATGAATCGCGATTGCCAGGGCGGACAGAATTCCCATGCGCATCAACTTGTGCTCCTGACAGCCTGAATCGCATATATCTTCTACCATGCGCATTTCATGCGGATTTTCAGCTTCAGGAACAAGCCTATCGATAAGGGCGATGATACAGATGCCGCCGAAAAATGCCGCAGTCGCATACCATCCTGCCTTCGAGGTGCCAACAATTTCTGCGATTGCGTTTCGCGACTCTGCCAGAATTTCAACAAAAGAAATATAAATCATAACCCCTGCGGAAAAGCCGAGCGCAATCGAAAGGAATTTTTTATTTGTTCGATGAGCCACCACGGAAATCGCGCTGCCGATGCCGGTTGAAAGACCCGCCAGCGTGGTGAGTACAAATGCTCGAAGAATAGAACTTCCATCCATGATAGTCTTTGTTATCCGAGAAAAATCCAGTTGAATTACATATCAAAGGCTTTCGGCTTTCTCAATACACAATCGCAACTTTTCTTCAATTTCCGAAAGCACGCGCATTGCATAATCGGCACTCACCGCATCAAAATCGCGGCGTTCTGCATCAATCACAAAGCGCTGCACATCCGCATGTGCCGAATGCAATATTTGTAAAAGTTCCTGTTTCCCCGAAGCCATCTTTTCCTCTCAATATTCAGATGTACCTTTCAACTGCCGTAATTTTATTGCTCCGCACCGCGCTCCACGATTTCTTTTGCAAGATTCATGTAGTCCTTTGCGCCGGGGCTTTCGGGTTTGTATTCGAAAATAGTTTTCCCCCAGCTTGGAGCTTCCTGGAGTGCCGTATGCTCTCGTATCAATGTCTTGAAAAGTTTCCCCGGCAGCCTTTTTTCTGTTTCCTCAAGCACTTCTCTATTGATTTCTTTCTTCGGGCTGAACATCGTCCCGATTATACCGCAAACCTGAATAGTGCGGTTCAAGCGTTTTTTCACCATATCGAGCGCTTCAAAGAGATTGTACATTCCATGAAAAGGCAGAAACTGCACCTGCAGAGGGATGATGACCTCACTGGAATATGAAAGGGCATTGAGCGTGAGCACACCGAGAGATGGAGGGCAATCGATGAGCACATAATCGTATCCGTTTAAGCCTTCGAGTGCTTCGCGAAGCAGAAATTCCTTTGCGGGAACAGGCAAAAATTCGATATTACGAAGAGATGTATTTGCCGGCAGAACGAAAAGTCCATTTCTGTCCACGATGATGTTATTATAATCCACCTCGCCACTCATGACATCATACACTGAATATTGTACTTTGTTCGGATCGATACCCAGATGATATGTCGATTGCGCCTGATGATCGATATCTATGACCAGCACTTTATACCCCAAAATCTGAAGCGCCGCAGAGATATTCACCGTGCTGGTCGTCTTCCCCACTCCGCCCTTATTGTTCGATATGGCGATTGTTCTCATATACATATTCCTTTTATGCGGTATTTCTCATTGTACAAAAACGACTGCGGATCTTCAAGCATAAAAATATTGCTTCAGCGAATGGATTCTCGCTATTGCGATTCTTTGTACTATGGCTCACATCGCTTTTCTCATCGTACCGGAAGATACAATAAGCTCATGGGATCGACATACACCCCTCTGATTACAACACCCGCATGCAGATGCGGTCCGGTTACCATGCCTGAAGCACCGACTTTACCAATGAGCTTTCCCGCACGAACCGCATCGCCCACACGCACAAGAATTTCGCTCAAATGCATATAGCGCGAAAAAACACCTCCCCCGTGATCAATAATCACCTGATTCCCTTCATAAAACATTTCTTCGGCCAGCACCACGGTTCCATCCATCATCGTGTACACGGGAGCACCTATCGGCCCCCATAAATCGAGGCCCAGATGAGGCGATACCATGGCCTGGAGAATAATTTTTTTCTCATTCTCTACTTCATAACGCTCATAAAGCCTTCTGGCATAAAATGACGACGTAATTTTATGATAATCCCTTGGATGAGAAAGCTGTGCCAAAAACTCATATGGTGAAATGTTCGAGAATATTTTCTTTTTCTTTGCCATTTCATTCTCGATTCTTTCCTTGAGCCAGGGCTTTTTTTTAAATACATCCGCATCCGAATATTCTCCAAGCTGCATCGCTTTTTTATACACGGGGAACTGAACCTGTGTTATCTGCAAGGGGAAATGATATTCTTCTTTTTTAACTTCATATCGAACTGTGACATTAATATTCGCCCATACGTTTTTCGAATCGGGCGGTATGGCAAAAATACCCGCATAGCCCCACGGCTTTTTAGCAAGAGGTATCTTTTGATCTTCAAAGGCGATTTCCACCGAAAGAGAATTCCGCACTTCCGGAGACGGCACCACTTCGCACCACACCGCTTCACCCCATGCGAATGATCGGGAAAAAGCAGCAAGTTTGAAATCGGTTCCATAAAACGTCAGCTGCAATGGTTTGTGCAGGCGGAAATTTTTCGGCAATTGCACTTCCGTATTTGAAAGCAAACGAACTTTTTTCGTGCCGAAAACTTTATGCGCTTCAGAATGATGCTGCCTTTTTGCCTTATGCCTGCTATTGGTTTCGCGTGAGGACTCCGCATCTGTAGTCAGCAAGAATACTATGCAGGCAAATGCAAAGGCAATAAGCGGAATACTGCAGCGGTTTGGCACCTTCATCCACCCTGCTATTCCGCAAACTCATAGGTGAGCTTCATGAGAAGTCCCGGATTTTTTTCCGCAAACCGGTACATTTCATCCCTCGGCATTGCGTAGAGCGAAACAGGTCCGTCGTGAGAATAGGTATAGCGGGCGGGTTTTCCGCTGTGGACATTCATAAGGGTTTCAATGAAATCCCCTTTTTTCAGCACCGCCACATCCCTGCCTTTTTTACTCACTTTCACTTCTCCATTGCGGAGGATATACATAAAATCAATTGGACGCCCTTCCTTGAGAATCACCCCGCTTTCGGTACGCTCAACCGGTATGAACATAGATTCAAGCCATGTCTTCTGTGACGCAGTACAGAGACGGAAAAACGGGCTTGTCGATAGAAGATTCCAGGTTTCGCTTGTGCGTATGCGCGCGAGCTTTCGAAGCACCTTTTCAAATTCCGTTCCGATGATGAAATTCAGGAATTTATCGCGGGGAATGGCATACAGCGTCACATCGGTTTCGGCAATCACATCCGCCGCCCGATTCTGTTCGGTGACCAGCGCCACCTCGCCGAAATACTCATATGTCCCGTAAATTTTTTTCTGTTCGAGGTTCCCGCTTTCGACGGACACATTGCCGGAATAAATGATGTAGAACTTATCCCCTTTTGTGCCTTTTTTGATGATGAGTTCCCCTTTCCTGTACTTCTCTTCCTCGACAATTCCTAAAAATTCCTGCGCCTTCCCAATAGGAAGATCGTGAAAAAAATCCTGATGCTTCAAAAGTCCCAAAATTTTCCATCCTTCTTCATAGGGCGGTGGAGTGGTCTCAAACGTCAGCGTTTTTTCCATGCCGAATTTCGCAAGCCGAAGGAAGCTCTGTTCAGGAAAATCCTTCTGCGCGATGTGATATACCACAATTCGTTTCTTCACTTCGTCTGGAAGCGAATCAAGATACTTCACAGGCGTATGCAGCGGTGGTATCCCCGCCTCGTGATAGATGACTTTTGAATCCCAGGGAAAATTCGAAAGTTCATCATAACGCGCTTTGCTAATTCTTTCGGTTTCACAAAGAAGCCGGTGTACTTCGGGATCGTTATTGTGATCGGAAGAATACACGAAACTCTGATCCTGAAATTCCATCCTGAAACCGATGGTGGGAATTGAGTGAAGCGTATAGAACATATCGAATCGTCCATTATGTATATACACCGGCTGACCTATGCGAACCGGATGAAAATCGAACAGCTTCATGAGATAGGAGACCGCAACGCCGGAAAGCGCAGAATATTTTCTCAAAAAACTCATCATAACAGTCTCTGTGGTATAAATGGTCACCTTCCCTTCCTCAAGAATCTTTTGAAATGTCCCCGCGTCGTGATCGGCATGGCAGTGCGTGAGGATGATGCTGTCGATGAGTTTGGGATTGACATTCGAATCCTCGAGCCACTCAGTCGAGTTGACCGGAGGGTCCACCATAATTCCCTGATGATTGAGCCAGATGATGAATCCGGAGGTGTTTTCATTCGGATCAAAGCCGTGGCTTGGGCCAAGGCAGGTGATGCTGAAAAGAGGCGGCAGATACGGCTCAGGAAGGCGTTCGCCGATTAAATACGTCGGCGTGTATTCAATCTGGCCCGGCACCAGCGCGATGCGCTTCTTATCATAATAGACGATGAAATTCCCATCGTTCAATTCAATGCGGAGATCTTGCAGATTGTAATGATTCCCTTTAAATGTGCCGAAGGTGATGAGATCTGAGAGCTTGAGATTGTTTCTGAAAAAATCCATTTCCCGCTTCAGGTCGGGGACTTTGAGGTTTTCAGCCATAGTGCTGTAATCAGTTGAAACATCGAGATTGCGCGGACCGAAAAGCGATTCCTGAAGCACTCGCTTAATATTTGCAAGCTGATCTTTCGTGCAAATGATAACCGTCTTTCGCTTTTTTATGAAAAAGTTATAATACACCGGAAATTCTATTTCCGCAACGCTTATTCCTTTTATCCAGTTGAAAAGCCGCGAAGGAAGTACAAACACGGTCGGTACGCCTTTCTCGAAGAACATCGTATCCTTTATCGTCTCCGGCGGCGAACCGAATTGTACGTAACCGCCCGGCGTATCGACGAGATATCCGCCCCTTGGCAAAACTCGTGCATTTTCACCAGCGATTGGGAGATCATCAAATGCTTTCATTGGTTTTCCTGCACAACTGAATTGTTTTTTGGAATACTGAAAATTATTCATATTATTTTCAAGTATTTATTTTTATACAATATACATAAAAAAATTTTTATGATTGACGAAACGGAAAACACAGGCAAAGTATTACGAAATATCACTTTCACGGAGGTTTTACCAATGACCACTCAGCTTGACATCTTTCTATACGGTCTCATTTATATTCTTATTTCACTCGTTTTCGGGACCATCACGCTATTCCTTTTTGTCAAGGTCTTCAACGCCCTCACGCGCGACATTGACGACATGGCTGAAATGAAGCATAACAATGTCGCCGTGGCGCTGATAAACGCCGCGATTATTTTTTCAGTTGCACTCTTCATCGAAGAGTCCGTCGGCGCTGCAATGGAGGCATTCAAAAACAATATCTTCAATTACGTTGGCCCGACAACGGCAATGTTTAAAATTAAAATATACATTGTGATGTTCATCCACTTCGCGCTCTCCATCATTATTTCGTTTTTCGTGCTCTGGCTATCGATGAAATTTTTTACCATCCTCACCACCAGCGTGGATGAGTTCGCTGAAATCAAGAAAAACAACCAGGCGGTTGCTATCTTTCTTTCCGTGTTCGTGATTTCCATGGCGCTGATTCTCAAACCCGGAATCGGCAAATTATTAAAGGGAATCATACCCCTTCCGGAAGTTTCCAGCTCGCCGAGAACGGAACTTCGCGTGGAATGGCCCGGATTGCATGCGCTTTTCCGCCATGGCAGTGCGACGATGATCGCACATACTGAGCAACCGGCACCATCCAGCGAGTGGGAATGATAGCTTTTCACGTTTTACCTCATAGCCAGAGGAGGAGGTCATGAAAAAAACTGCGTGCACTGCAATGCTTCTGACTCTTCTCAGCGGATGCATAAAAATCGAATTTACGCAAAAACAGCCGGAAACAAAAACTCAACAGCAGGTGAGCGCTCCACAGGCTGAAACCCATGCTGAAAATATGCGCCATTACACATTCACCGCGGAAACACCGTACAGAATCGATTTTTCCGTATCCGAAGCCGACATTGCTTCAGCCGAAGCACTGCTCAAGGAGATCGACAGGGAAGGCCTCGAAAATTCCGAGGGCCGCCTTTTTGCACTCGACCGCACAGACAGGAATTTTCTCCTTTCATACTGGAAGTGTATTTATAACAGCATGTATCGTCTCAACCGCCCTGTCATTGCCAGGCTTGCAGATGTTTTCAAGCGCATTAAACAGGAGCAGAACCTTAATGATATTCAGCTTGTCTATGTGATTGCGCGTTTCGTTCAGTCGATGCAGTACTACATACCGCCGGGAATAGGCATTTACTCTCCGGCCAGAGTGCTTCTTGAGCGCGGAAAGGGACAGGAAGGCCCGCCTCCTCCGGATAGGACCAATGGCTGGCACGGCGCGGGAGATTGCGATACAAAATCGCTTCTTATGGTATTGCTCTTCATCGAGTGCGGGTACGATGCGGTGGTCCTCGATTCCTACCGGTATCATCATGCAATGGCCGCCATCAGCCTCCCCGGTGCTGACGGCGTTTCAATTGAATACAGGGGAAAAAATTACTACGTTATTGAAAGCACATTTCCGAACTGGGCAATCGGCCAGATGCCACCCCAGTACACCGACCTGTCGTTTTTTTTGCCCATAGACCCGCGTGAGGGCAGCCCAGCTGTTGAAAGAGCTCTCTTATCGGCACATTCCAATCCGGCTGTTACCTCTCAGGGCGCCAGCGAGAGAGAACCCAACAACGCTCGTGCCAGCGCAGATAAGGTTGGCACCATCATCATCGAGGGAGAACTTGATGAAAACGACGCGGAAGACTGGTACCGCCTTTCCGGTCAGGAAGGCACCTTCGCCGCCATAACCATCATTCACGGCCAGGATGCCGACTTCAATTTCGAAATCTTCAGCGATGATACAACCGTTGCCTCTGCCCATTCCTCATCTCAGGCCGATACCGTCTCTGGAGCCATTCCCGGCGTCTGCCATCTTCGCGTGTACCGCGTAAGCGGCAGGGGAAAATACACCATAATTATTTCTCCGGGAGGTGCGGCGGAGAAAGAACCGAATAATACCCCGGAAGACGCAAGCCAATCTTCCGATATGGCTATCTTTGGAGAACTGGATAATCAAAGCGATATCGATTATTATTTTCTTGGCGGTCAGGAAGGCTTCAATTCGACCTACACCATCTACCATGCACAGAATGTGGACTTTGATTTTGAAGTCTTCAACGATGGGCGTTCAATTGGAAGAGCGTCCGGTTCTATCTCCGGCGACGCGCTCACAATCGATAATCCCGGCAGGGTGCAGATTAAAATTTTCAGCAAGCGCGGAAGCGGCTGGTACCTGATGAAAATTGACAGGAATCGGTAAGACAATCATCTACGAGGAGGCATGCGATGACGGATTATTCTCGAGCGAGCGAGGCGCCTGTCGAAAGAATTGAAAATTATTCATTCGACATAATTCCCTCAGATGCGAAAAATCTTGAAGTGCAGTGGGTCTATCCGGAATTCCAGAGCCTCTGCCCGCTTTCAGAACGCCACGATCAGGGCACGCTCACCATTCGCTACGCTCCGCGCGGGAAACTGCTCGAAAGCAAATCGGTGCGCGAATATCTTCGCCTCTGGAGAAACAAAAAAATATGGCAGGAGTATGTCACCGACGAAATCGCTACCGCGCTGTATAACGCGATAGAACCTGAATGGCTGACCGTGGAAATCTCGTGGACCTCACGCGGAGGCATATACGCAACAACGACATCGCGGCGCGGAAATCAATAGCCCAAGGAAAACGTGATGAAGAGCAACCGAAAATACGCATGGATTGCACTGCTTGTGTGCAGTATCTTCGCAGGTACTGCCGCAGTCCTCTATGCGCGTGCAGGCGGCGGCGGTGATTTCGGCGGCGGAGGCGATGGCGGCGGCGAAGGGCTTGGCACGCTCATCTACATCCTCATTCGCATCATCATCGAACTTCCCTTCCCTTTCAATGTCATTGTCGGCGGCGGTATCACCGTCGGATTTATTATCGTCACACGAATGTCCCGGAAAACTATTAAAGAACAAACGATATTAAACCAGCTTCCATCAGGTGAACCGGTAAAAAAAGTAAAAGGGTACGAACGATTTATCGCTGCAAACCCCGACTTCGATGAAGAGCTTTTTAAACGGGCTGTGCGGGAAACATTTATCAAGGTCCAGAAGGCATGGGAAAACCAGAATGTTTCGGAAATACGCCGCTTCATCTCCGACGGGGTGTATCAGCGTTTCAATACGCAATTCAAAATGATGTCCCTTCTCAAACAGAAAAACATCATCTCCGACATCAACATAAAAAATGTGTACATCGACCGCGTTGAAAGCGACGGACTGTACGATATCGTACACACTGCCGTCCATGCTTCATTGCACGACAGATTCGTGAGCGAGCTTGATTCATCGTTAAATATCGGCGGCCATGAGGAATTCGTGGAATACTGGTCGTTTTTGAAAAAGCGCGGCAAACCCAGAAAAGATATGTATTTTACGTATGATTGTCCCAATTGCGGCTCGCCCCTTCCCGCCGACATGGGCGAGCTCAGCCAGTGCCCCTCGTGCAACACCATCACCAACTCGGGCGAATACGACTGGGTCCTTTCGGAAATCACGCAGGCGGACGATTACATCACTGCCAACCCGCGGCTTGCAAAGTCGCCTTCTCTCACGGAAAAAATTCGAAGCCTCATCGACGAAAACGAAGATTTCGCAGTACAGCTCATTGAAGACAAAGCAAGCAATGGCTATCTTCAGATACTCACGGCGCGTGCGTTCAACGATCCAGCAATCATGCGCCGGTTCGTCAGCGATGAGTTTTTCGAGAAGTTTTCTGCTGAATTTCCACAAGATAAAAAAATCGCTTACAATCGTTTATATGTAAATGACGTGACGCTCATCGGCGTTGCGGATGATGACGCGAAAAACATATTATCGGTTGCAATCAAATCATCCTTTCAGCGGGTTCGCCTGGGCGCAAAATCCATTGAAAAAATCGATTATGCGGTTACATCCAGAACCGAGGTGATGCTTCTGGGACGCGATAAAAACTTCACTCCGTCAAAGGGCTCAATATACGCACACCAGTGCGCTTCGTGCGGCGCCCCCGTGGAAAATTCTCTTTCTATCACCTGTGCCTACTGCGGTTCGGCCCTCAATAGCACCAAAGGCGAATGGATTGTTCTCGACATCCTCTCCCCCGAGCACTACGAAGAATATGTGAATACAAACAGCGATAATTTTTCATATCAAAAGGATGTGAAACTCTTGGATAAACTCATGGATGTGCGGGATTTCGCGTTTAACAACGTGATGGTCATCATGGCGTCGGATGGCGTCTTTCAGGATGAAGAGAAGGAATTCGCGCGAAGACTTGCCAGAAAATTGGGCTACAATGAATCAAAATTAGAGCCGTTTTTCCAGATGGCACAAAGCGGTCAGCTCAGCATTCGCATGCCTGATAATCCATCGAAGATTGCAAAAATCTATCGGCTGATGGAAAAGGCTGCAATGGCTGATAACACCATTACCGAAGAGGAACGAGCGGTTTTAGAACACATCAAATCGCACTACCGAATCGAAACATGAGTTGCTGAACAAACCAACATTTTTTGTTGACATATATTTCACGCCGCTCATTGTGTTATCAACGCGGCAGATTGCAGAATAATGCTGCAACTGTGTGAACGCAATTCATTGCGAGCGTGCAATCGTGCTCGTCATGCTGCCGTTTCTGCTATCGCCGTGATGCATATTACCACGTGGGGCTTCCGACATGGAAAAATTTTTTTATCCCGAAAGCATCGCCGTCATTGGCGTCTCTCTAAAAAGAATCAATCTTGGCCACATCATCATGATAAGCAACATCAATTTGGGTTTCAAGGGACGCGTCTATGGCGTAGGGAAAGAAGCCGGTACGCTTCTGGACCATCCTGTTTTCAGCAGCGTGGCGGATATTCCGGAAATTCCCGATGTCGCGATCATCATCACGCCTGCTCAGACTGTTCCCGGCTTCATGGAGGATTGCGGCAAAAAAGGCATCAAACATATTGTGATTGAATCGGGAGGTTTTACCGAATTTTCAAAAGATAAAAAAAGTCTTGAACAGGAAGTGCTCGCCACCGCCAGAAAATACGGCATGCGCGTCATCGGGCCAAACTGCATCGGGACCATCAACACTGAAAATCAGCTTTTCATGCCGTTTGCAATATTCAAAAAAGCGCTGAAATCCGGAAATATTTCAATCGTGTCGCAAAGCGGCGGCGTGGGTGATACCTACATGCGCATTTGCAATGAAAACCACATTTTCTTTAACAAATTCGTCGCCGTAGGCAACAAGCTCGATATCGATGAAGTTGATTGCCTTGAATATTTCATCAGCGATCCCTCAACCAACGCAATTTTAATGTATCTGGAAGGATTCACCCGCGGGCGAGATTTTTATAATGCCGCAATGAAATCCGATAAGCCGATCGTCGTGCAGAAATCGAACAGGTCACCCATGAGCGCCAGAATCGCGCAATCGCACACCGCGGCGCTTTCCGCAAGCGACGATGTGGTGGGATCGGCACTCCATCAGGCGGCAGTCATCCGCGTGAAAAGCGAAGACGAACTGGTTATTGCCGCTAAAACGCTCATGCTGCCTGTGATGAAAGGCAATCGCGTCGCGGTGCTTTCACGCTCAGGCGGTCACGCAGTCATCACTGTCGATGCCTGCGCAAAATATGGGCTCGAACTCATTGAGTTTCCAGAAGAATTTATTGATAAAATTAAAACGCTCTACGACACCAACATTATTGCCCATCAAAATCCGCTCGATTTAGGCGAGATTTTCGATTATACCATCTTCACGAAAATACTCGAAGAAACAATGAAACTGCCGGGCGTGGACGGCATCATATTCAACCATCTCTACCAGTCGAGCTATGAGGCGGAGATGTCTCGAACCTTTTTAAGCGGCGTAAGCGATCTTGTCCGCCAGCACCAGAAGCCGGTTGCGGTGACGCTCATCTCCGACGCCCAGGAAATTCTGGATATTTCCATGAACCATCCGTTTCCCACATTTACATCGCCGCTACAGGCTGCCACCGCGCTGTGGGGATCACTGTATTATCACAGAAGAAAGACATTGCGCGACAATCGGGGCGAGGAAGCATCTTTTGAGATCAATCATGCAATAATTACCGAAATCGAAACTCTCTGTAAAAATGAAAACCGCATACCCCTGACCCATGAAGCTTTAAAAATCTGCGAGGCGGCAGGAATAATGCCGATCTCCGGGAGAATAATTACATCAGCTAATGATATCGACACCGCTCAGATTGCCTGCCCCGCAGCGCTGAAATTATTATCCCGCGACGCATCTCACAAATCCGACATCGGGGGAGTTCGCACCAACCTCACCAGCGCGCTGGAAGTTAAAAACGCCATGAGCGATATGCAAAGCGCTATTTCTTCTCTGCCGAAACCTCCGCGAATCGAAGGCTTTCTCTTGCAGGAGATGGCACCAAAAGGGCATGAATTCATCGTGGGCGGCAAGCAGGATGACGTATTCGGGCCTATTGTGATTGCGGGACTCGGCGGCGTGTACGTGGAGCTTTTCAAAGACCGCGCAATCCGCCTTGCGCCGATTACGAAAAATATCGCCCTCGATATGCTGCAACAGCTCAAGTCGTATAAGCTTTTCAGCGGATTCAGAGGCATGCCTCCGCTCGATATCGATGCGTTTATCGATATCATCTGTCGAGTAGCTCACCTTGTAGCACATCGCACGGAAATACGAGAAATCGACCTCAATCCGGTGATTGTGCATGAAAGAGGCAAGGGTGCTTCAATTGTTGATGCACGAGTGTTCTTTTCGTGATTATCATCGATATATTTCCGGCAAAAAACACGCCGTTAAATTCGACTCATCTGCAATCGCTGTAATTTCGCAATCACATGCTTTTGAAATTCTCAAGCGCGTTTTTCATCACCTTCCTGGTGTCTTGCATCACCTTCATCCTCCATGAAGGCGATGTGGGATAATACATCTCCAGAAAATTCGACTTCACACGCACTTCATCGGCTTTGGAAGCGTACCCGAAATGATGCCCCTGATTTTCAAGAATCGTCACATGCAGCGATTTTATCGCGCCAAGAGTGGTATTGCTGTTCATGGTACCGTACTCAAACGTCATAGGTAAATACGTGCTTTCTGAAATGAGCTTTCCCAGAAATGTCGAGAAATCGCCGGTGGTGGTATAAAAACTTCCTGTATCGCCCCAGTCTATTGAAAATCCTTTGAACACATTCTCAACTTTCGCCTTGATGTTTTTATCTTCAATTGGATTGGGAAACAGATGCAAAACTCCCCGCTCGCCATAGCCCGTATGCAAATCGATGTTGAGCACCAACGGATATTGTCGCAAAATACGACCAAGCTCCTTTGAGACGAGCTTCACCTGTGCTTCTGCCTGTTTGCCGCCGAAATACACCCCTTCGGGGTATTCGTATTGTCCCTGCAAAATCGCCTGCCGGAGGGTTCGCATCGAAGCTTTAATAATATTGCTGATTGCTTTTATGTGAAAAAATCTGTTTCCAAATGCCGAGGTGTCAACCGGACCTTTTGGATTTATGAGGGAATATACTTCGGAGTATCCTCCATTTTTTGTTGCGTAGAGGGCCTCATCAGTATCGCAGTTGCGGTTGAGATCGATGTTGTTCTCGGTGACCCGCCGATGGTGCTTAAATCCGAACGGATTCATCCCGTGTATGATGAGCACTCCCATTGAATCCAGCAAATCCGCAGTAATGAAATCGTCAATGAACATCCGCTGAATCGCACTGCCCACGAATCCTTCCACGCCGTGAACACCGGACGATAACACTAAAAGCCGTTTTCGCCCTTTGTCTTGCGGGATGTAAAGGACATCTACCGTTAAGCCGTCATATATATTCGATGGAACAGCAAGGGTGAGGCGTTTCGCATTCTTGAATTTTTTGGCGATGTCATCAGACGATTTCCTGAAAGCATCGCGGGAACGTTCGTAACTGTCCAAATAATACCCGAGTGATTTTTCATCCTGTGCAATCTCTGCATCACTGAAACTGAATGAATGAAATTTGATCGTCGACCAGGCAATAACGGCACCCAGCAAGAGTAAAAATACAGCCAGAACGATACCAATGAACTTCTTCATGATATTTCCCCCGCTTCTTTATTTTTCGCCATACAACTCAATAATATATTATTACAAATAAAAAATCTTGTCAAGCATGCTATCAAGCAATTTACGTTTTTTCTTTCCGCGGACGCAAATGCCCTCATGCCGGGCGGCACCAAAAAAAAAGGCCGCAGAGCGGCCCGAAATGAAGGGATAAAGGTTAAGGTTATTACATGTACATTATGCGACTTTGGCCTCATCGCTTTTTTGAGGTTTCTGACCAAAATCGAAAGTCTCTAAAATGATGCTTACTTCACTGCGGTTTGCGCCGGCAGCATCTTTCCAGGTATTCTGATCCAGCCTCCCCTTTAGAAATATTTGCTGCCCCATTTTGAAATACTGCGCAATGACATTCGCCTGATTTCCCCAGGAAGTCACACGAAAAAAACAGGTCTTCTTTTTATCGCCAAATCGGACTTCATTAGCGATAGTAAAGGTGCAGAGGGACTTGCCGTTAACCGTCGTTTTCAATTCGGGATCCCTGACCAACCTTCCGCCCAGACATACAGTGTTCATAGGTAACTCCTTTTAAATTAATAGTTGATTTTTTACCACCTTTTGCAGGATTTAGACATGCGGTTCATAGTTCCATCGCCGATCTGCGGCAATGTAGATCCGTGATGCGAAATCCCAAAAGCTGGTCTTTTACCGTGCCGTTGTGACGAAATAAAACGTGCATCACACATCGTTTACGGTACACCAAAAACATACAATGAAACCCCCGACAAATAGTGTCCGGGGTTAAAAAAAAGGAATTTTTTTATGAAAAAATTCAAACCCCAATATGCCAGAATTGTATTTATCGATAAAAAGCTCAGGGAAGGCGGCTATCCAAACTGCGTCACCATGGCAAAGGAATACGAAACGAGCATTCGAACTATCCAGAGAGATATCGGCTACATGATAGATATGCTTGGCGCGCCAATTGAATATAATGAATCAAAAAAAGGATATTATTATTCCGAATCCGGATATCGCTTGCCCGACATTAATGTAAGAGAGAGCGATTTCTTCGCACTCATGATTGCGGAAAAAGCTTTGTCCCTCTATGAAAACACTCCCGTATATGAAAAATTAAAAAGCATTTTCGACCGCATCATCTCCCTGCTTCCTGAAAAAATCAGCATAAAAGTTTCCTGGCTTGATACGAAATACTCATTTCTGCCTGAACGACGCACGAAAATCGATGCACGTATATGGGATATTCTCTCCGACGCACTCAGGCTTCAGAAAACGATACATATTACCCACAGATCACCCGGGAAGGAAAAAACGAAACGAGAGGTTGACCCCTATCACATGGCTAATTATCGGGGAGAATGGTATCTCATCGGTTACTGCCATCGAAGGAATGAGATACTGAAATTCGCCGTTTCGCGCATTGAGCAGGCGGAAATGCGCGAAAAAACCTTCGATTATCCATCTTCATTCAGCTTTGAAAAGTACATGGGCCCCAATTTCGGCATCATGACTGAGTCGGAAGAATATAACGTGGTGCTGCATTTTGATACATCAGCTGCACCATTTGTGCGGGAAAGAGAGTGGCACCGCAATCAGACCATCGTTGAACATGACGATGGGAGCGTACGATTATCTTTCATCACGAACTCGATTATTGAAGTAAGAAAGTGGATTCTTTCGTGGGGCAAAAGCGTAAAGGTGCTGGAACCTGATTTTCTTGCGCAATCAATTTGCGAAGAACTGGCGCAGGCGCTCAAAAACTATCACTGATCCCGCTACTGCAAAAAGAGTTCCATCGCGCCTGTTATGGGAGTAAATCCGAGCTTTTCGTATATTCTTGTATCGGTTCCAATAGTATTGAGCACAATCCGTTTCGCGTTATTTTGTTTTGCGTGTTCGATTACTTTATCCAGTATTGCGGTTGCCACACCCTTCCCCCTCCACTCGTGCATGGTATAGACATCCATCACGTGCGCCTCAATTCCTCCGATATTTTCATAAATGGGCGGATGTTCTATGAACTGTATGCAGGTCATTCCAATGATGGTACCGGCGCTTTCAGCAATCCAGACTCGAAATTCCCCGGTCTGAATTTTATTTATAAAATAACTTCTCGTCGCATCCCGCAGTTTGCTGGTACCTTCTTCTTTTTCCACCTTCCCAAGTTCATACAGAAGCTTCATTCTGTACTCAATTATCTTTTCAATGTCCCGAAGATAGGCATCGCGAATTGTAAACATTCCTTCCTCCCCAGAAAGTTTATCGGACGGCTATTTCCCCTCCGCGCGGCGTTTATGAATGTAGGCTACGGCATCATCAAGCGTATGAAATACGGCATAAAAATCAAACATTTCGGGATGCCGAAGCATAATGTCTTGCAGAAGAGCTTCCGTCATCAAAAGGATGGCATAGGAACTGCCTTTCTTCATTAACTCAAGCCCTTTCATGAGCACCCCGATTGCAGGATCGGTAACGCTTTCAATTTTTTGAACATCGAGAATGAAATCCCTGTAATTCGGGTATTCTTTCACCCTGCCGACATATTGGTCATAGATGGCATCCGCCTCCGCGCGATCAACATTCACGCATTCCACTCTTCCCACCATAATGTCGTCTTTCTGATTATACTCCAGAACGAAAAGTTCCTTTCCACCTGGCATGTTTGACGCTCCTTTGTATTTTGCGATGTACCTTTCAAGCAACCGATACCTGGAATTAAGTATTATTATTGGCACATCATCTGTCAATAAAAAAGAACTGAATTGGATTAAATATTTTCAGATAGAGCATTTTGCAGGTTACAATTGCGGAAAGGGAAAAACGGCCGTTAAACCAAGATCAGGATGAAGCATTAATTTTTTTTGATACGGTATTCATCACAAAGCTGATATTATCAAGATCCTCGCTGTCTTCCAATACAAACGAGAGCCCATAGAGCCCATCCTGCGCCCATACGACTTCCGATTTGAACTGGACACCTCTGGTACCGGTAATATGAAGAAATATTATTTCATGGGGGGTCAGATGTTTTTTTGATATTATGCACGCACCGGAAGCAGATACATTACGCACTTTGCATGTATAGACTTTACTTCTGTTGGCAGGATAAAAGTAATAGTCTTTGTCAACCGGATAGCGCTCCGCTTTTCTTCGCTCAGACATAATCACTGCCAAACCTTCTATATTTTTTCCTGATGGATTAATATTGATTTACTGATTGTTCCCGGGTTCATTTCCGCGCTGTAATCTCAGACTGAAAAGAAACGCCGCAAGACGTATGGAAACCCCGCCCCCGATGACCTCAAGAATGCCGCTTTTGAAGCGACCATTGAGAATATCGAAGAAACCGGAAACGAAAAGAAAGCAACCGATGATAAAGAAAAGATATTTCAAAACAAACACGCTTCGGGGTGTCAACAGTTTCAACAATGACATCATTTCATGCCTCTATGTGCCAATAAACATTGCATGGAAATTCAACGGGCCTTTACGAAAGTGCGGGATTCATCATGTGAAATAATCCTGCCGTCCTTGTAGCTGAACGCGAGTGAGCTTCCGTCTGCGAACGAGAGATGAATAGTATTGCTTTCGACGCGATATTCACCCGAAACCTCAGTGTCTTCGGGCAGAGGTGTTTTTACCGATTCTTTTTTACTCACCCATCGTTCCGCCCGTTTGAGTAAAAACATGCGCGAATCGATAAATTCCAATGAAAGCACCAGCTCAACGGAACCGACGGCAGGATCGGAATCGACCTGCCGTGACTCCCATACTGTTCCTTCCAAATCGCGGTTCGACAAACGCGAACAACTGCATGATGCAACACAGAGCATTATTGCAATTGCCGCATAAAACCGCATTCGCTACCTTCCCCAAAAATGATATGCGCTATTTGCCCGCTTTTTCTGAATCGGCTGATGCCTGCTTCTGCGCATACAAGCAATGGCCGTCTTCAGACTCAAGCTTTCCATCCTTGATAAAAAAAACACGTGAATCGACGTCAGGATGATTGCAGATGATTTTATCCCCATCTATGGTATAATTATACACATACACACTGGGCAGAAGTGGGCCGGGATTGGAAAATGTTCCTTTCACCTTATTGCCCGGTAAAAATTCAAGAACATTGGTTCCTGACATTTTATCCTGATATTCCTTATACTCGTATTTGCATTCCCACACCGTATTATCGAATTTTCCCGCACAGGAAACAATCACGCTGAAAACCGCTATAACTGACAGTGCTAAAATAATGGTACGCATAGTTCCTCCCTAAATTTTTTCTCCAGCCGCCAATAGCAGAAAGAATACTCACTCGCCTTCAAAAATGAAACGGCAATGAATTTCCGACACATACTTCCGAAGGGGAAAATAAATCAATTATTTTTTTTAGGATACCATTGTGCTAAATATGAATCCCGGCCAGGCAGAACAGCGATACCGATTTCATGTCTATT
Organism: uncultured bacterium; assembly: GCA_937921485.1. Classification (GTDB taxonomy): domain Bacteria; phylum Spirochaetota; class UBA4802; order UBA4802; family JAGODF01; genus DYLV01. The sequence continues at coordinate 14,798 of CAKZSV010000013.1, read as the reverse complement.
TCAATGTAATCCACCCAGAATATTCCGGCTCCGGCTTCAATGAACAGCGACAGACCGGCATCGATAACTGCGGACGCGGAAAACTGATAGCATGGGTCCGTGGTGGAAACCCCGGAAGGGATGCCAGGCGATACGGCAGGATCAGTCATCTTTATGCTTTGCCGGGAGAAGGCAGCACCGCCTCCCACACGGAGGGCAACATTCACCGGAAAACGGAAATCGGAAACGTATGCCACATTCATGATCACAGAATTCACGTCGAAAGTGAGATCATAATTTGATATATAATCCCTGTTCGTGAAAGTTCGACGGCCGATTTCACACTCAAGGTGCATGTTCTGAAGCACCGGCATTGATTCAAATATTGAAAGCCGCTTCATCTGATAACCGAGCCGTAGAATCCACCCCGCGGGTGAAGATTCATATATATCGCTATAATCTGAAAGCATAAAACTGTACTGATAGCCGGCTTCAAGCATGAAACCGTGGCTGGTTACGCCTGGAAAGGGGTGAGCTTCTGCCGACTCTGGTGTGACAACCTTTAACTCCGTCCAGTCCGACCACGCGCCGATTTTGTCGAAGATATTGTACGCACCGACACGTGCCAGGTAATCGCCGGGGGTAACCGAAAAAGTTATTTTATTTTCCGATACCGTGTTGTCAACCAGCAGCGCGCCGCTTTTATCTTTAATCTGCACAAGATATTTTGTGGCACCCTCCACGGCATCCCAGTCGATCGTCACCTCTTTTTTCTGATTGAGCAATAAAGACTGTTTTTTTGAAGAAAATTCCTTGATCGTTTTTTCGTAATGCTCTTTATCATTTACATATTTTTCCGTGTAAAGCTTATCAAGCTTTTGCTTCGCTTCCAGATTTTTCGGATCCGATTCGAGCGCTCGTTTCCAGGATTCCGCCGCCTGTTCGTACTTTCCCGCCTTATACATTTCATCGCCCTCGCGAAGCAGAACATCCGCCGTCTGCGAATGCAGCGGAAACGGAAGCACAATGCTCGCGATAAAACAAATCAGCGCAAGTTTTTTCATCACACGCATGTTATTCCGCCATTATTATTTTCGGAACGCGAATCACCGGCTTTTTCATCTTTTTGCTCAGGACAATATCGAAGTAGTATTTCGCCCCCGGACTTGTGCGAAGGATGTTGCCGTCCTGCATGTCATAGGCCCGCAGCGTCCACAAGAATTTCGCCTCATCGAGCCTGTACAGTTCATCCATTTCATAGTATGGTGTTTTTGTCGTGCGATTCATGATACGGTACTCTCGTCCGTCTTTCAGCATAAAAAGCTCAAGGCGGTACAGATCCGCACCCGCGACGGGCTGCCAGCGAAACGACAAACTTTTTTTATCCGACATATCGATGGTCGTGTTGTTGATGGGCGCAAGGGGAATCGGCGCACGAAGACGGTCTTCTATCACGAACGATCTGTGCGCGCTTTTCATCATTACGGATCCATCTTCATCATTCATAATCACCCGCCAGTGATACATGCCGCGCCGAAGGTCGGGAATTTCGGCAAAGAATCCTTTAAGCGACTTTTCCGCTACAATGTTTTTGAACTCTCCATCACCAGCGATCTGAAGGGTAAAACCCCCGTCATAATCAACTTGCTTCCAGGAAAATCGGACTTTCGCCGTATCGTCTTCGTCCTGTGGTACAATAATCTGTCGATCGACAGGCGACAACAGCTCCAATAACACCTCTTCCGTCACGGTGAAGTTCCATGCAGGGGAATGTTCCGTATAGGTAGTATCATCCATCACACCGCGGACCTTCCAGAAATAGTTTCCGATAGGTATATCTTTTTTGAGTGACAAAAATGACGCTTTTTTTGTTTCGCGATGAAAAATTTTTGTAAATTCCGGATCCCATGCGATAGTAATCTCGGCAATAGAAATTTCCGGATCGTTGCGCCAGGAAAAGTGTATGGGTTTTTCCAAAACGGCTTTTTTCCAGAAACGCATGCCTGGTCGCGGAACAAGCGGCTCTGGCGGCGGAAGCGCACTTCGTTTTGCGATACTCATTTTTCGGGTTTCCGATGATGCGACAGTTCCCACACCTGAAATCCCGCTCGAGGCATCGACTTTCCAGTACCAGGTCCCCTCAGGGATCGTATCGAGCGAAACAGCAGTTGAAAGCGTCCCGATCTCGGTGAATTTGGACTTCAGTTCGGCATCGTTATAAATAGAAAGAACATATCCCGATGCCGCAGAACTCGGCGACCATTTAAAATGCACCAGCGGAGGCTTGTTTTTATAGAAATAGACGGCGTTATCGGCTGGAGATATTGCGGCAATCGTTTCATACGGCAGTATAATAAAGCTTCTTGTTTCACTCGTTTCTTCCTGGCCAGAGCGAGATTTATAGTGCACCTTCCATTTATAACTTCCGCTCCGAAGCGGAATAATAAGGGAATTGCCAGCCGTTTTTCTTGAAATATTTCCACCTGCTGCTGTATCCTGGGGCTCGATATCGATGGAATAATCGCCTTCTTCGGGTAGCTTTTTCCACGAAAAACCAATTGGAGCTTCAGGCCCCTTTGCAGGGAACACGCTCCCTGAAGGAGGTGAAAGGAGAACCAGTTTCTGCTTCTCGACCGATACCGCTGCGGTTTTCAGAAGAACGGTTGCCCGATAATCCTCCGCCACGGTTTTTTCCCCCGCATTGGTTGTCACCACGGCGCTTCCCTTATCGACGACTAAATTGATATTATCGTCTTTGCCTTTTGAAATATTTACTGTACTTTTATCAAACGATACGGAAGCGCCGCCGGCTTTGATGCGCACCTTGCCGATCGGCTCGCCGGAAAGCTCATCCCGCTTGGCGGTGATAGAACCCTGATTAAATTCCAGATCCAGACCCTCCCCGCCGAGAGCAAGAAGCACCATGCTGTTTTCATTGAGGGTGAATTCTGTACCGTCGTTGATTCGAACTACCGCTTCCGATCTGTCGCCGGTTCGGATTGTATCGTTGTTGTAGATAGGTTCGGTGCGCTCAAGATCTTCCCACACCACCTGGCGCGAATATCTTCGCTGCGCGACCCGTTTTTTAAAAGTAACCGTGCCTATCACCTTCGCGTCGCCGACGTCAACCCTTCTGTGCACATCGATGTAAAAAAGCGCGGAGAAGACCGCGATGATGATTGTCCCGACGGTGAATACCAGCGCATTACTGCTCAAGGATTTCATACTTCACTTCTTCCTCGACCGCAGCGGCAGGCTTTCCTTTCATTTCTATGCCGAGCAGCTCTCTCAGCTCTTCTAATGACTTCGGGGACGTTAGGTCGGATTTTCTCCCAAGCACGGCGTAAATCTGCTGAGGGGCCGATTTCCCTTTGACTTTTATTTTTTGCATCGGCTCCACATGATAGATGTCACGCACCTGCTGGTATGCATCCTCGCTAATGAGTATGTCGGTGCCGAATGGTTTGTTAAGCGCTTCGATCCGCGAGGCGAGATTCACCGTATCGCCGATGACGGTGTATTCCATTCGGTCCTCCGATCCGATCTGGCCGGCCAGCACAGGCCCGTAATTTATTCCGCAACCGATTTTTATGATCGGTTTTTTTTCGGATCCTCTTCCCTTATTGAAAATCATAAGTTCATTGCGCATCATGAGCGCTGCGTTTACCGCGTTTTCCGTGTCGTTTCCGTGGGAAACCGGTGCGCCCCAGATGGCCATAATCGCATCGCCGATGAACTTGTCCACCACGCCGTTGGTATTGTTTACGCAATTGACCATCCGTGTCATATATTCATTTAAAAATTCAACTACTTCCTCAGGGGCTAATTTTTCAGAAATCGCAGTAAATGATCGGATATCGGAAAAGAAAACGGCGGCGTTTTTTCGTTCCCCGCCCAGGCGAAGCTCTCCTTTCAACACCTTCTCGGCGACTTCCTTATTGACAAATTTGCCGAACGCATCTTTCATTTTTTCCCGCTCTTCAAGGCCGATTCCCATTTCTACGAACGACTGTGTGAGTTCGGCGATTTCATCTTTTCCCGCGACAGAAACATCGACGCGATACTGCCCCTCCTTGATGCGCTTTGTCGCCTCCACCAGTCGGATAATGGGTTCGGTGATGCGTGTCCCGAAGAAAAATACAATCATAATAACAAGCGTCAGGACGATTACCATAAGATACAGGTTTCGCCTCTGCATGTCATACACCTGCCGCAAGGCAACATCTTCCTCAACGGTAGAGATGATACCGCATCCTCCCACACCGATTTTCCAGAATGAGCCTAGGAAAAATTTTCCGGATTCGTCCTTATACCGTATCTGGCCATTGGTCTGCGGGCTTTTAAGCATTTCCTTTACGATTGGAAGCGCTATATAATTCCTTCCGGCAAGAACCTCTTCTCCTTCCTGATGGGCTATCACATCGCCCCGTTCATTCACCATGAACACATACCCGATTCTGTCCTCTCCCTTAAACGCAAGCAGCACCTTGTCCAAACGAATATAATTTATTGCAATCGAATCTATTGTTGCGCGCCCCTTGATGCGTATGGGATAGGCAAGCACCATTACGGGAAATCGCAAGGGCGCCGAAGCATTTTCCACTACGATATCCCCCCCAAATGCGCGCATGAAATTTTTTGCATGAACATCATTAAGCGACTGGATGGCATTTTTATCGATCTGCAGTTCTTCAAGCAGGTCTTTGTTAAACGATGTTTTAATCAGTGATATTTTTTCAGGGCCGGGGCCGTTCACCGCAATGCCATTGAACAGAAATGTTTTTTCGGAAGAGCTGAACGAATCGGAAGCATTGGTCTGCCGTGCGAGCATTTCATTGGTGATGGCTTTGGAAATATCAATGATTGAAAGAAAATCGGATCTGACCTTCAACGCCATTATCTTCGCGATGTCCAGATTGCTCTGCTGAACACGGATGCGATTATCGCCCTTGAAGTAGTATGTTGCAAGGAAAATCATCCCGGAAAGCGAAAGCACAATCACTGTTGAGATAACGGAAATCAGCTTAAAGCGCAGGGAGGTATAAAACGGCCGCTTTGAAGGCATAAATGCTGGTGTTGTGCCCTGATGCGGCGGTGTTTGCTGTGCTATTTGTTTCTGCGGAAGTGCCCCTTTTTCCGGAAACTGTAAAGGAATCGCGACTTCATGGCCAGAAAGCACATTATCTTTTTTTATATCCGGCCGGGGCCGAGACGGCGACGCAGCCATCGACGAGTCAGCAGCGGAATGATATCCATGTTCACGAAACGTTTCGCTTTCCTTTGTTTCCTTTGAAAACCCGTAGTAGCGTTCGAAATCATAAAGAAAACGCCGGACTTCGGAATTAACGTCGCCAAATGTTTTGGAAGCTTCAACTCGAGCAATTGCCGTGTCCGCATCTCTTCCCATCGTGATAAAAAGCACACCGATGAGGGCGGCAGTATACGGCGATCCGTACGACAGCACCATGCATCCGCTTTGAGAGAGTTCCGTTTTTACCTCTTTCGCGATTTTTTCCGCGTAATGAAAGACATCAAACGAGAGCGCGTTGAGATAGACGCTTCGGACGGAAAACCCTTTTTGTTCGAGCGAGTGCACAAACCGCAGATACGCGTAGGGATCGCCAACCCGTGGGGTGATGACGAATACTTTGGTGATTGACTCCCCTTTCAGGCGGTTAACAATTGATTGATAGAATGGTTTCTTCTCAAAAGATCCGTCCAGTGAAAGAGGATCAATATATTCATAAAGAATCTTCTTTTTGGGGGACATATTCATACACTTTATTATCGGTCAATGAAAGGTATTGATTAAACACTAAGAGGATCAAATATATTCCCATCAGCTTCTCATTGAAATGCGCTTAAATAAGCGACCAATACCGCTCCCTCGCCATCACATAAACTTTATTGGAAAATTCGTCCGGATTCTGATGGTATCGTTCCATACGTGCGCTGATTTCTTCACGCACTTTTTTAATATCAAATGTGGATGCGCCAAACTCGACTTCTATGTCCCTTTCAACCGAATAGTAGCTTTCTCCTTCGTATTCTATCCTCTGGCCGATAATATTGTTTTGCAGCTGCCGGTGCTCCTTCTCCAGCTCGATGAGTGCGGGAGATTTTTCCCGCTTTTCGGAATAAACGACCAGAGAGGGGAGAAATTCTTCGTATTGATTTGAAAGAAGATACCTGTCCAGTTCACCCTCAAAATTAAAGAGGACAAGCAGCGATTCGAGTGAAGAACCGTAGAGGGTTATTTTTGAAACAGGAATAATTGAATCCGAAGGGTTGAACGCAATTGAATTGACCGTATAAAACGTCTTCACGCCGGCTTCGCCTCTTCCCATATAGACGACATCGGTTTCCCCAAGATTTTCCGATGCCATACGCTTTTCAATTTCCAGGCTTTTGCGGTCCCCTGAAATAAAACGCTCAATGCCGCCGGCATACAGAGTCCGCCTGTGATCATCCTGCATTACGCGATACACAGTGGAAATGAGGTTCTCACTGTCAAGCCCCACTCTGCGGACAAATTCAATCGCGATTTCATAGGGCATTGCAGTAAGAAAAATAATTGGGTAGTCTTGAAGATATTTGATAAGGTTTCGAGCGCCAGGCGTGAGGCGCGATTTTTTGCCGATGGTTGAAGCGCAAAACGTGGGTACATTTTTTAAAAGAAAATCCGGAAAATACACCGCAAGCTTAAGAAACGACGAGGGGATGCTACCTTTTTCGCTCATTTTTCTGTTGATGCGGTCAAGTAAAGCCTCAAATTTTACCGCTTCCTTCTCAAAAAAAATGGAATCCAGAAGATTGTTGTAATCGCCAATTTCAAGAAAATCGCCGAGGCCGCAGAAAATTCTTTTAGGTTTGGGGAGCAATCGTGCGGTTTCGCGGATGAAATCCTCTTTGGGAAGCTCTCGAACATCGTAGCCTTCATCACGTCCCCTGTTCAACACCAATGTATAGCGGATTTCATCCATAACCGTAAAACGCGTACCATGACCGGCAGTATGAGAGATTGTCTGCAAGGAGAATACCTAACCCGCGCACCGTCAAGTATTATCTCGATCTGAATTCGAGATGATAAAATGGGAAATTAAACGGGATGCCGCGCGACTACGCCACCCTATGAGGCACTGAGGGCAACCGACATATGTTCCTCGTACTGTTGTTTGATCTCCGCATGGAAGGCTTCAACCGCACCTTCATCCTGAAGAGCGAACATTTCGAGAACATCATCTTCGAGATAGGAATATTCATACTTCCCGGCTTCTATGCCCGTTAATGTATTTGCCATGTAGACAATCGAAACGATGTCGGAAAACGCCGGATCCGAGCAAAGAGGCGAATGATGCTGTTTAACCGATTCAATGATGTAGTGAGGGAGGTTCCATTTCTCCGCAACCGCGGCTCCAATTGCGGAATGGCTCATACCAATAGATATTTCTTCGATCACCGTCGAGGTGCGCATTTCACGGTTTTTTGTCATATCGGCGATCCACTCGGCAAGCCGCGCCGTCGTCGAGAGGAGAATGATTTTCCCAAGATCATGTAAAAGACCTGCCAAAAACGCATGTTCCGCAATCTTAGTATAACCTTTGCGGAGAGCGATGGTGCGGGCATAAAACGCCACACGGTTGCAGTGATTCCACACTTCCCTGAAAGACGAGTATCGGGTCGACATGATGCTTCTGGCACTTGAAGCGATTAAAATCATGTTTAAATTCTTCAATCCGATAATGTTAACGGCTTCAAAAACGCTGTCAATGCGCTTGCGCGTGATAAACCCCGCGGAGTTTGAAAGCCTGAGCACGGATGCGGAGAGAGCAGGATCCAGCATAATTCTTTCTGTAATTTCCTTAATCGAAACATCGTTCTTTTTGCACATGCGGATCAGCTCATGAATATTTTCGGGAAACGACGGCAGGTCTTCGACTTCCTCCATGATCTTAATCTGAATGCGGGTTTTCTGCGCCTCGGCTTTCAGGACTTTTGGAACAACAAATGAAGCCTGAGTGTACTTTTCCATTGAGACGATTTTCAGGTGATCGGGATTGATGCCGGAATTTTTAAGAAAAAGCACCGAAAGCAAAAGACCGAGTCCCTCGCCCTCGGAATCGTCCGTCATATCTTCGTACACTTCGGCGAAATCGCTGTATTGCTTGGCTTTTTCAATCCGCGACCTGACCCGCTCTGCTTCATCAGGAAGCATCACACAATCGTTACGCACAAAAATCTGAAATTCTCCGTCGTTCTTTTTGAAATAGACCTTTACGCGCAAATCGCTGTTGCGAAGCTCATCTTCTATAAGAGATTTTTTATCGATTATATAGGCTTTGAAATCCTTCATGCCTCTGGAATAGTCGTGTATGTCTTTCACATTGAGATTTTGAGATGAGAAGAAGAGTCGTTTCGAATTCGCTTTCACCGCGTTCACAATCAGCTCTTTGAGCACGGAAAGAATCGTATCGCGCAGATACAGCAAATTATTGCGTGAAAGAATTTTCGTGATGAATGAGTTTAAAAATTGTACATTAAACTTGTTGTGATAATAAAAGCTTAAAACAACCGGTTCCCCGTCATCGAATTTTTCCGACAACTGAGATGTTTTCTGCGCAATTACAGAAGCCGACATTTCCCTACCCTTGCCTTGTTTTTATTTTATGGACACTTCTAAAAACCGCTTTATTCATATTGTAGAGATAAAAAGAAAGCGGTTTTATCCTATATATTGTGCCCACAAGGGAACATCCTTATACATGGTTTTTAGAAGTTCCCTTATTTTTTTATATTTGTTCATTATGATTAATATACAATCTCATGACAAGTATAATAAAGAATTATATTATGTTCAATAATAAACAAGTAATTTTTTATTATAAACCAAAAATTTTATATCGAAAATGACGAAAATCGTTATGAGACACCATTGATAAATCCGGCTGGGCGAAATAATTCATTAAAAAATGTATTATGGGAACATCTAAAAACCGCTTTCATCCTTAAAATTAGCATCAAAAGAAAGCGGTTTTATCCTATATATTGTGCCCACAAGGGAACATCCTTATACATGGTTTTTAGAAGTTCCCTTATTTCAAGCGGGCAAGCTCGTTCTGGGCTTCTAAAAATTTATCGCGGTAGATATCGTAGATTTCGGAGATTGAAAGGAGGCGGCTTTTGCCATCAATGCTGAAAATTTGCCTCGAAGTCTTCTTTTTTTTCAAAACCAGATACATGGCCTCAAGAATTGCCAGCGACTGGCAGACAGCATTTGCAATCATGCCATAGGTATATCCTTCATACCCAAAACCTTTTAAGGTTTCAAGTTTTTTCTGAAGATTTTCATTCACGCTTGTTGAGCTGCGGGACTGCCATTCATAATAATAATCGAGCATGAAGTAGTAGGTAGGCTTCATCCACGACATGATTTCGGCAAATGTCTTGTAAAACCGTTCGAGCTTCCGCAGCGGCGTATTTTCATCTTCCGATTCCACCACAAAATCCTGCGTCACAACATGCACATTGTCGATCTTGTGGACCAGCCCCCCTGTTCCAAAATACTTTTCGAACTTCGACTTCTGGTCTTTGAAAAACGTGAATTGCTCCTGATACACCCTGTTTCTGCTCAAAAAATTTTTCCACACACTGCCGAGCCATTTAAGCACGTCCGGCGTGAGCACGAGCTGGCTTTTTGTTTTAAGATTGTAGAGAATATTAGAAATAAAGTACAGGACATTGCCCTCGCCCGAGGATTTGAAGTAATTTTCGCAGAGATTCAGAGAATCACTGCTTTTCAAAAGATCATCAATCTCTTTTATTGATTTTTCTATTTTCTCCGGCTCCAAAAAATCATATAAGAGCGCCGCATATACCGCGCTTTCTATTTCGACGAGCGTGTTTCTAATGTTGTTGTTGTCCGCAGGCATGTTCTAAACCTTCATACTCCAATATCGGCAACTGATGTATGGCAGCATATCCTTTTTTACCGAATACCAAATTATATCGCTGCATCTGCCGCAAAATCCGAAATGATTGTTATAATCTCTTCCGGTTTTTCCATTGGGATTAAATGCCCTGCTCCTGAAATCATGCGGTATGCACCGCGTGGAAACAGGGAAGCAGCCTTTTTTAAATCAATAAACGCGCGGTTTTCGCTTTCCTCCCCTTCGAGCACCAAAACCGGGCATTGTACCTTCGAAAGGAGTGGCCAGGGATCATACTTTGTCGAACCCATGAAAAGCGCCGCTTCTCGATGCGGATGACACGCAAGCGTAAGCCCCCCGGTTTCTCCTTCCACCATTCCGTATGTAATATACAGATCGAGCATCTCATCCGTCCACTTTTCGAAGAGTTTTTTCGAGCGCAAATATGCTCTTGCCTCTTCGCGGTTATTCCAGAAATTTCTGCGCTTAATGGATTTTGCGGCCAGCGGATGCTGTTCCACCGTGATATTAATTCTATATAAATCTTGCGGCAGGAATATTGGTTCGATGAGAATCATTTTACTCGCAACCGGCCTGTGCATAGCTTCGGCAAGCGTCATGACGGTCGCGCCCATTGAATGGCCCACGAGCAATGGCCTTTCAATATTCAACTCCCGGCAGAATGCGCACAAATCGTTTGCAATAAGCATCCATTCCAGGCCCTCTTCCGGCTCGGCGTGCCGATGATCGCAAAAATATGGCGCGATCACTCTGAATTGTTTCTGCAGTTCGCGCGCGATAGGATGCCAGAGCCACGGCAAAAAACCGGTGGCATGCAGCATGACGATAGCGGGTCCATCAGCGGGATAATCTAAATAATCGATTGAAATATCGCCAATTGCTTGTTTTTTTATTTCTGGCATATTCATTTCTTAAACTCCTTTGTTTAAATTGCATTTCAATTATTACAAATTTTTTTATCAACTGTTTTTTTATTATGCATTATTCTGCGATTTTCACTTGATTTCAAAATGCTCGTATCATAATTTGACTTTTTAGTATGAACACATCATCACCGCATCGTACACACATTGATATCGCACAAATGGCGCGGGGAATACGCCGCCGCGTGCTTGAACATACCGTACGTAACAACGGCGGCTACGTATGCCAGGCATGTTCTTCCGCAGAAATCTTTGCCTCGCTGTACGGCGCAATTCTTCGGTTATCGCCGCTCGATATGCCGCTTGCGCCCTGGAAATTCCCCGGCGTACCGGGCAATTCCAACGCGCAGTACAAAACCGGCGCGGCATTCCACGGTGAAAAATTGCCGGAATTCGACCGCTTTTATCTTTCTCCCTCGCAATATTCACTTGTGATGTACGCAGCGCTCATCGAAGCCGGGCGCATGGATGAACACGCGCTCGAGGAGTTCAACCGCGACGGCGGCATCCTGGAGATGATCGGCGCGGAACATTCGCCGGGAATGGAAATCATGACCGGCTCGCTTGGCCAGGGAATCAGCCAGGTTGCAGGTATTGCCATGGCGCGGAAGCGCAAGGGCGAATCAGGGCGAAATGTGCTGTTTATGTCCGATGGCGAATTTCAGATTGGACAGACCTGGGAAGCAATTCAGGCAATTGTCTTTCACAGGCTTCACAACATACTCATCTTTGTCGATATCAATGGCCACCAGTGCGACGGCAGAGTAGAACAGGTGATGAACATTGAGCCGCTGCACGCGCGGCTGGAAGGATTCGGCATGCGCGTGTTTAGAATTGACGGGCACGATATTGATAAACTCATCGATTGCGGCACACGCATCGGGGGCGATAAACCCGCAATAGTGCTGTGCGATACCGATCCGTGCAGAGGTATGGAATTTTTGCGTTCGCGCGCGCCGAAATATCACTATGTGCGCTTTTCTTCCGAACAGGAGCGCAGGGAGTTCGAGAAAAAGCTTTCACTTTTCAACAATATCAAATAATTCATCATGGAAATTGCCAGCAGAGTACATGCGAAAAATCTGGTTGAATGGGCAAAGAATCATCCCGAAGCGCTGGTTCTCTCAGCCGATCTCACGAGTTCCACGGAAATCGATCTTTTCCGCGAGACCTATCCCGACCGCTTTCTTTCCATGGGTATTGCCGAGCAGAATATGCTTTCATTTGCGGGGGGATTGGCGCGCGAGGGATTTTTGCCGCTGGTGCATACCTTCGCGGTGTTTATCTATCGCCGCGCGTTTGATCAGATTGCGATGTCGGTCGCGTATCCGAATCTTCCCGTCAAAATGTTCGGCTTTCTTCCGGGTATAACCACCCCCGGCGGGGCGACGCATCAGGCGATTGAAGACATCGCGGTGATGCGTTCACTTCCAAACATGACCGTCCTTGAAACGGGGGATGCCACCGATGTCAAAACAGTTTTAGATGCGGCCGCATCCATCGAAGGACCGGTGTATGTCCGGATGCTGCGCGGCGAAATACCAAAGCTTTTCGGCAACGACAATCCTCTCATCTTCGGCAAAGCGCGCGTCATCTCGCGCGGGGGCGAGATCACTCTCTTTTCATCGGGCATCTGCACGGAAGAGGCGCTACGTGCAACAGAAGCACTCCGGCTTCGCGGCGTTTCAATTTCACATCTGCACATCACCACGCTGAAACCTTTCAATGATCCACTCGTCTTAGATGCAATCGAAAAGGCGCGCTGTGGCGTCATCACCATGGAAAATCATACCATCATCGGCGGACTTGGAAGCGCCGTTGCGGAAATGATGACTGAGCATGGTATCGGTAAAAAGCTCGTACGCATCGGGCTTCGCGATACCTTCGCCCACGGCGCAAGCCTGCCCTACTTGAAAAAAGAATACGGTTTCGATGCGATGGCGCTTATACGCAGCATCGAATCACTGCTTGGCGCATCTTTTCGCATCAGCGAAGATGAGCTTGCTGAAATCCGCCTTTCTGAAATATCGGGAAGCGTAAACGCCGAGGCGCTGTGAACAGCAAAGAGTTTTTTCACGAGTTCATTGCCGCGCACACTGTTTCTTGTGATTCCACAGAACGCATGTTTGCACTGTATCGGCTTGCCGGCGACGAGCAGCAAGCGCGAGAACGCGCAGCTGATATCTGCATCGAGCAGACGGTTGAATTTCCGGAAGATCTCATCCCCGACGGTTTTATCCGCAATTCTGTTTTCGGACGCATTGATCGCTTAGAAAAAAAAGATGACGTCCACTATGCCCTCATAAGCTTTTCCGTGGACATTACCGCGTGCGAGCTCACGCAACTTCTAAATGTACTCTTCGGGAATATCAGCCTCAAACCCGGCATACGGCTTGAACATGTAGAGCTTTCGCCGGCGCTTTTAAAAATATTCACCGGCCCAGGATTCGGGATTTCAGGCTTGCGAAATAAGGTGCATCGTCAAATAGGACCGCTGCTTGCCACCGCGCTTAAACCCATGGGGCTTTCATCGAAAGGATTGGCTGAGCTTGCCTATCAATTCGCGCTTGGCGGCATCGACATCATCAAGGACGATCACGGGCTTACCAACCAGCCCTTTGCCCGCTTTAAAGAGCGCGTGTCCTGCTGCGCAGAATCGATTTATAACGCAAATGCGAAAACAGGTGGCAATGCCATCTACGCGCCGAATATCACCGCGCCATGCGATGAGATACTTGCGCGCGCGATGCTTGCGAAGGAATACGGCGCAGGCGCGCTTTTAATTGCACCTGGACTTGTTGGTTTCGATGCAATGCGCATGATAGCCGCACACGAAAAAATCCAGCTTCCCCTGATTGCGCATCCTGCATTCGTGGGATCATTTGCAATCAACCAAAACGGCATCTCTCCCGCCTTGCTGTTCGGAACGCTGCCGCGAATCGCCGGCGCCGATGCCACCATCTACCCGAACTTCGGAGGACGATTTTCTTTCAGCCGCGATGAGTGTGCGGCAATTGTGCGTGCATGCACCGAAGAGTTTGGAAGCATGCGGCCAATTTTTCCCACCCCCGGCGGCGGCATGACGATGGAGCGGATCCCCGATATGGCACAGCTGTATGGAGATGATGTTATCTATTTAGTGGGCGGAGGACTTTTCCGGCACAGCGATGACCTGGTGGAAAACTGCAGATATTTTAGAAAGCTTATTGAATCGCAGCATACGTGATTTCTATGATGAATCCGACGCTGCTATTGTCCCGCATTTTTTCTCAGAGCAACATAACCTGCGTGAAGCGTTGAAATCAGCCATCCCGCACCCATGAGATTTGCTGAAAGCTCAAGTTCGGCGGCATATCCCTGCACAAAGAACGACATAAACCCGATGATGCCCGATGCGGCATATACAAGCGAAAGCAGATACCACCATCGGTTATGCCATGCGGAAATCGCGCAGAGTATGGCAAAGCCGATACTTGCAAAAAAAATTGCAAACCACTTCAGCCGTGTGAAAACCATCAGACGCGCAATGACATTGACATCCACTTCAGCTTCGCTTGAAAATTTTGTGAGCTTCAACAACTGGATGTTTTCGAAAATATCGCCAAAAAGCATGAGCATCGCCAGAGCGATGCCGGCTATCATCCAGATATTGCCAAAAGAGCTACGTACATCCTTTTGCTTCACGCGCGATGCGAACAACAGATAGAGACATGCGAAAAAGGCCGAATAGGCAATCATAAACGCAAAATCGATGGTATTGACGGCATCCATTGCCTGTCGTATGCGCACACCCTCGAAATTTCCCGGTTGTCCGAGCGCGGAAAAAAGATCCTGCACGCTTTCCACGCGTTCAAACCAATACATCGCTGCGGTATAGCCGTGCGCGTTCGGAAAAACCGCGGGGCGGGGATTGCCGCCGGCAAAAGCCATAGCCGCAATCAGCACAAAG
>CAKZSV010000012.1 GCA_937921485.1 uncultured bacterium | reverse complement strand
GTATCTTGCGACAATTGTTGAGGCAATTGTGAATAAGACCGCCAATACGGTACTTGCGGATACTTACCAGTTCGAAAACTATGCAATTTCCATAAATCGTATATGTTATGCGCCATCGTTTCGGATTTGGTGGGGATTGCCAAAAAATCTGGACTTATTATTTATAAAATAACCCATACATAAACATAAAAACGTCTAACATTTTTTACCGCATATAAGTGTGGGAGGGATATCTTTTTCCTGCGAAGTGATTGTATCAACTAAACTACAGCAATAAAAAATAGGCGCAATGCATCGAAACACATTTCCTCGAATTGCACTCCATTTGGGAAACTCTCGAAAAAAACGTAATGCTCACTCCAGCCCGGAAAAGCCTATCAGGCATGAAACACGAATGCATGAATAAGCCCAATGCCATCATCCAGCGAATCGAGTGATTTCGCAATCACCGTCCCTATTGCTTCAGCACCTTTTATCTCGCCTGCCATGCCGCAACCGGGGGTGTCCGATGCCACGATGAGATCGCCCGGTTTTATTTTTCTTTTCCGCGCATCAGCCCTCACAAGCGCTTTTCCCGCAAGTACAACCGGATATTTCTTCACAGCCTCGCTTGCATTATTGAAAATCAGCGCCGGATTTCCCGACACGATTCCGACCACGCCTCTGTCATACGGAGTCCTGCACCGCGAGAGAATTCCATTCCCTCTGGGACTTGCAACAAGAAGATCACCCTCCGCAAGGTATTCTTCATCATCCACTTCAAAAAGCTCTACAAGACCAGCCGGAAAACTTCCTGCGTTATTATAGATGTTAATCCTGCCATGAAATTCGGACTGCCCTTTCACCAGCAGAGCCTCTCCGTTGCCTTTCAGCTGGCAGGAAGAATCAAAATCGTCGATGGAGCCGAAGCCGTCAGCCACAAGCGAAAAAGAATGTTCGCTGGCAAAAACGCCTCCCGGCCCAAACCGCGATACGCCCAGCACACCGCATCCTTTATCCTTCCCTTCTTCATGGCCGGAGGATTGGCCTCGCACACCCACGAACTGACTGTGGCCCAGTATGCCATATTGATGAATTTTTTTCTCATCGGAATACGATGATGCCACTCCCGCTACCCCGGCAGCCCCCGGATGTTTCGATTCATTTCGCGCATACACCACAGCCATCGCATCGGGAGGCGGAAGTATTCCGCTGTACGGATTCTCTTTTTGCGCAATTATGGCAAGCGTGCCGGCATGGGAATTGTGCTCATGCAGTGAGGCGGCATAATCGTGCTCGTGCGGCAGGGGATTTCGCGCGTCAAAGAGCCGCTCGTCGTTTGCCTGGACCGCAAGCCCTTCACGTTTTTCGCCGTTTTTAGCTAACCGCACAATGCCGGAATTTTCTACGGTGGCCGCTTGTAACCTGCGGTCGTTTCCCTGTACCGCCACTCCCTCGCGGTTTTCTCCATCCTCCGCAAGCTCTACGATTCCTTTTGTCGATGTCGTCGCTTCTTTCAAACGCCGATCGCTTCCCTGTACCGCCACACCTTCACGATCTTCTCCATCCTCCGCAAGCTCTACAATACCCTTTGCAGTGGTGGTAGCGTCTTTTAAACGGCGGTCATTCCCCTGTACCGCAGCAAGCGGAGACGACTCTCCGTCTTCCGCAAAACGGACAATTCCATGTCGCCGTGCATCAGCCTCTTTGAGTCGGCGATCGTTTCCCTGGACAACCACGCCTTCCCTGTCTTCTCCATCCTCCGCAAGCTCCACAATTCCCTTGTTTGAAGTCGTTGCATCTTTTAACCGGCGGTCATTCCCCTGGACAGCCACTCCTTCCTGATCCTCGCCGTCTTCTGCAAGTTCCACAATTCCTTTCGCAGTTGTCGTCGCATCTTTCAAACGGCGGTCGTTTCCCTGCACGGCCGCGCATGGAGATGATTCGCCGTCCCGCGCAAAACGCAATATCCCTTTTGTCAATTCAGTCGCATCTTTCAGCCGGCGGTCATTGCCCTGCACCGCCACGCCCTCGCGGTCTTCTCCGTCTTCCGCAAGCTCTACAATCCCCTTTGCAGAGGTGGTAGCATCTTTCAGCCGGCGGTCGTTTCCCTGCACCACCACGCGTTCTCTATCTTCACCATTCTCAGCAAGTTCCACTATGCCTTTTGACAAAGTTGTCGCATCTTTTATTCGGCGGTCATTGCCCTGCACCACCACACCCTCCCGGTCTTCTCCGTCTTCCGCGAGCTCCACAATTCCTTTATATAATGTTGTGGCATCCCGCAAACGCCGGTCATTGCCCTGTACCACACATTCCGGAGCGTTTTCACCGTTTTCAGCCAGACGGCAGATGCCGAATGCGGCCGTCGTGGCTCTTTGTAACCTGGAATCATTTCCCACGATCACCGCATTTTCCGAGTATACATTATCCGGACAGAGTTTCACGATGCCGTAACTTTGCGCTGTGGCTTCCTGAAGCCGGGAGTCATTCCCCTGCACCACCGCGCCGGCCTTGTTCTCCCTATCATACGCAAGCCGCACAATTCCTTCCCGCACTTCAGACGCCGGGTGTATGCGCGGATCCGAAGCCTGCACAGCAAGCCCTTCTCCCGACTCTCCATGATTGGCAAGGCGCACAATGCCTTTAAAAATGACGGATGCGTCCCTGAGGCGGTGGTCGTTTCCCTGGACCGCCGTTCCCATTGCGTCTTCGCCATCGTGGGCAAGCCGCACAATCCCCGCACTGAATACTGACGCATAGGGTGTAATATCACCGATATTGTGCGTATGATACGGGTTCACATGCGCCGCGGCCACTTCCAAGGATGCGATGCGAAGCGGGATATTACCAGAACCCGCTTTTTTTCTTTCCATCTCGAGCCTGAGATATCGCGCCGGAGTAGCGGCGATTTCCCAGAAATAATGCCCCCCAGGTTCGGCAATAAACGCTTTTTCCGAAAGCACAGTCTGCCAGATATTCAAATCGGTGCTGAGTTCGAGAATAAAATTTTCGGGAAAACAGTGGTCTTCAAGAGGTGCAGCTTTTAAAATGATTCTATTGATATGATAGATATTCCCCAGATCAATATCAATCTTTTCGTCAGCATTCTTCGACTCGAGTTCGGACTCCCAGAAAGTGTGGTCGATATTATCAACCACTTTTGATATATCATGCTGATACGACGAAGAACTGCTTGCGGTGATAGTTTTAAAACCGGCGATGCCCGCGGAAAGTGCGCCGATTTCGGAATAATACTTTTTATTTATATTTTTCGGTCGTATAATGAGCAGCTTAAGGTATCTGAAGAAAGCCAATGGGAGCTCCACACGAAAAGGCTCGGCCTGTTGTGAGTCGTAAGAGCGCTCATAATGGATGGTTCCCCACGTAACACCGTCGCTGCTCCCTTCAATTCTGAATGATTCCGGAAAAGCATCCGATCCGGAAGGAGACGGCGCGACCTCGATAAAATTAACCGGAACAACTTCACCGTAATCAACAATCGCAAAGTCCATTGCAATCGAGTTATGTTTTTTTGTGCACCATACGCCGGAAGGTTTCACAAGGTTCTGTGCAGATGATTGCGGATCCGATTCTCCCGAAGATGCCGAAATCGTTCCCTTGTGAATTTTTTTTCTGCTGATATCGATATATATCATGTCATTACCATTTTTTATAGATTCTCGACTCATATCCCTCGAGCATGGCGTATATCGCACGGTCGAAATACAGAACCACTCTATTGTTCAAATCCAGCGCTTCCTTGTACAGCGAAGCATCGTAATAGAGTTTGTCGAGTATGAACAGCCACAGATGCCGGCGTTGAAGTACCAGTGCTTTCTGCGCCTGAGAAAAGGGAATGCCCTGATCAAACCACTGCTGTCCCACTTTTCTATAGTATGCGGCAATTTCGGATTTCGCGTACTGCTTTACTATCCACTTCGACAGCTCCCGATAGATGCGGTCGGCACCCTCATATATTTTTTGCCGGTCGGCATTTTTATACGCGACAGTTTCCGAATTTTTTAAAAGGTCATTCATAAACTGCTCGGAAATCGCCTGATGGTTTTCCTCGATAATCTCCACAAACCGGTTTTCAAGAATGTTTGTTCCTCTCAGCATAACGGCACTCCAATGATTTTTTTCGTGATTTTCGTTTCCGGCAAGCTTTTAAGTCAATAAAAAATCAAAATTCTTTCATTGTTCCGAATAATTCGCTGAAAAGGCTATGAACAATGAATTATTCAGCACCTTCGGCTTTCTTTATTTCCGGCACCTTGATTACCTGAAGCGCTTCCGCCGCAAATTGCTTCAAATATTTTAACGAAGCAAGTACAGTCTTTCCCTGGAAGGTGGCATATTTTTCATAATCCGCATACACCATCGTCTCATTCGGATTGAGTATCATCGATCCGCCGTATTCGGTTTCGGAGATGAGGTTTGTCAAAAACTTGTTTACCGACTTAAAAAAATCGTGAATATCGAAGAGCAGCCCCCTTGCCTGCTTTGCCCGCATGAGATTGAGCTGACTGATGTACTCCCCGGACTTTGTCTTTTCAAGATCCTCCAGCGTCTGACGAAAAATTTTAAACGACCTGCTGCACTGATCGAGTTTCCGGTAGAGAGTATCTCTTTCGCTGGCGTTAGAAAAATCGAGCTTTGTATGCTGGTCGGAAATTGCCCCCCACAGCCTTTCCTCAAAATACACAAGAATGCTTGCGGCTTCATTTATCTCGCGATCGTCTTTGTAGGGGGAAAACTGCTGTATTTCAACGCTCCTGAGAGTTTCAAATTCGGTGAAATCCTTGGGCTCCTCAATGGGCTTGACTAAAAAATCCCTTTCAATCGATTCCTCGATTGTCTTCACGTCCTCTCCCGGATACATATCCGCGAGTTTTTTTCTGAGCTGATCAATTTCCCTTTTTACGCGTCCCCGCTGAACTGCGTTCGGCGTGGTTTTCAGAACGCCTTCGAGCATCCTGATTGTTTTCACAATTGACTTGGTTTCGGATTTTATATCCATATCGCAGGTTTCGCTCACACATCGTTTTGACGCAATGCGCTACAACCTTTCACTCCTTCCATACATACCCAATCGTTGAACCTGCTTCCAGTGGGGATTTTCATCCACCATAGCGCTATTATGTCACCGTGAAATACAATATCGGCCGAAATACTTCAGAGTCATCAAGAATCTCAGCCTGCAATACGGTCATACTCCTACAATACCATGAAAGACCTGTCAAGCACAATACTGCTACGGCCTTCCCACACAGTAATAGGAGAAACCCGCTTCCCTGATTTTAATGGGATTATACTGATTTCTGCCATCGAAAATAATATGGGCTTTCATGAGGCTTTTCATTCGCTCAAAGTCCGGTTTGCGGAACTGATGCCATTCGGTCAACAGCAGAAGCGCGTCGGCGTTTTTCAGCGCCTCATAATATCCTGATGGGTATTCAATACCGTCATCTCCCAGCACCGCGCGTGCAGTATGAAGTGCAACCGGGTCATACGCCTGAAAGCGGGCTCCCTTGGCCCGCAATCCGCGGATGATGTCAATTGAAGGAGCTTCCCGCATATCATCCGTCTGCGGTTTGAATGCCAGTCCCCATACCGCAAAAACTTTACCCTTTAAATCGTCACCGAGCACCTGTGCAACTTTTTCTACAAAGCGCATCCTTTGCTGTTTGTTGATTTCCTCAACAGCGGGAAGTATCTTCGGCGAAAACCCATGTTCCTTCTGTATTTGAATTATTGCGCGGACGTCTTTCGGAAAACATGAGCCGCCATAGCCAATACCGGCAAAGAGGAAGGATCTGCCGATCCTCGAATCAGAACCAATGCCTTCACGCACTTTTTCGACGTCCGCTCCGCAGGCCTCGCACAGCGCGGCGATTTCGTTCATAAAGCTGATTCGCGTCGCGAGCATTGCGTTTGCCGCATATTTTGAAAGCTCCGCCGAGCGGATATCCATCACTAAAATTTTTTCACCTTTCCTCTGGAAAGGATCGTACAATTCCTTCATAAGTTCCGCAGTGCGCACATTATCTGTTCCAATGATTACCCGATCAGCCCGCAGAAAATCCTCTATCGCGCTGCCTTCCTTAAGAAATTCCGGATTGGAGACCACATCGAATTCAAGATCACCCCTGCTGCGTTTGGCAAGCTGTGCCCGTATTGTTTCCCGTACACGGTCGGCGGTTCCCACCGGCACGGTTGATTTGTTAACCACTATCACATACCGCTCCATATTTTTGCCGATATCCTCCGCAACCGCGAGCACATACTGCAGATCCGCAGAACCATCTTCCCCCGGGGGCGTTCCCACCGCGATGAAAACGAAGAGAGTATCCTCCAGAGCTTCTTTAATGGAGGTGGTAAAACGCAGTCGCCCTTCCTCAATGTTGCGTTTCACCATCTCTTCAAGCCCGGGCTCGTAAATGGGAATGATGCCTTTTTTTAGGTTATCAATTTTTTTCTGATCAATATCGACGCACCACACGTCATTACCCATGTCGGCAAAGCAGGTTCCTGTCACAAGACCGACATATCCGCTTCCTACCACAGTGACTTTCATAGTAAACGCTCCTCAATTCAATATGTCAATATCGTTGCGCATGCGCAGCGCTTTGGGAATGCCGAATTATTCTAACAAATATATGTTATATGTATATAGCCATCAGCGCGTGCGTTAAAACAATCCCTTGCTTTCAAGAAGAATGGTCACAGGCCCATCATTCACAAGTTCAAAACGCATGTGTGCGCCAAAAACACCTTTGCGCACGATGAGCCCATCGGTGCTGCAAAGATTGACGAATTCGTCGAATTTCTGTTTTGCGGTCTCCGGTTCCATCGCTTCGGAATACGAAGGTCGGCGACCCTTCCTCGCATCGCCGTAGAGCGTGAACTGAGGGACAAGCAGAAGCTCTGCCCCCGCCTCCACGAGTGAGCGATTCATCTTCCCGTCATCATCTGGAAACACCCTGAGCGAAAGCACCTTCCGCGCAATATAGTCTAAGTCGCGGGATGTATCATCCTTGCTGAAGCCGATCAGAACCGCGAGCCCCTTCCCGATTGAAGCAACGACTATTCTGTCGATGACAATCGATGCGCTCAAAACTCGCTGGACGACTGCTCTCATATCATGAAAGTTTCGGCTTTAAAACATTTTCCGGTTGCACACCCACCATGCGCTCAACCTCCTGCCCGTTTTTAAAAATAATGAGCGTCGGGATGGAATTGATGCCATATGTACTCGCAATATCACCGTTTTCGTCGGTATTAACCTTTACGATTTTCGCACGAATCCCAGACTGGGCAAGCTTTTCAAGTATTGGCGCCTGCATCCGGCATGGCCCGCACCAGGGAGCCCAGAAATCCACAAGCACCGTGCCGCCGGCATCAAGCACCTCGGTTTGAAAATTTGAGCTGTTTACTTCTTTAAGGTTTGCCATTGCCATATCTCCCCTAAAAACTGTTATCAATTAAAAGGGCACATAGTGCCCGAAAAACCATTCCGAATGCGCGTACATCACATCAGGTACTTCCGCCTTTTCGCTCGCAGTAACAAAGCATGTTCGAATACAACAATCAAATTCGCAGCACGTGCTCCGCCATAATTATTTACAAGCATCTTCAAGATACATAACCCCCTGTGCGCGGTCGATCAAGCCTTTTTCAATATTTTTTATCATTTCCGCAATGACTTTTGCATTCTTTTCTTCCTGTATTATGATGTTTTTTGTAGCCACATCTAAAAGCCAGGCTTTTACCGAAACAGGCCTGTCGTGATCATATTTTATTACATACTGGCTTATTTGAACTTTTGTTCCCGTGGTGGTGTCGTACGCGTATTCAATCACCCTTCTGAAATCGAGTCCTTCATTTTCGGAATACGAATACATATCAATGCCGGAAAGAATAATGTTCCTGTCGTAGAGATCGGCTATCGCGTAATATTCATATTTGACCGGCTTTAATCCTTCCATAAAGTAAAGTTTTTTTCCGACCTTTGTTTTACCGCTTTTCAGATACACATAATAATCCACTCTTGCAACTATGCCGTCTTTATATGAAAAGCGGCTTTCTTTGCACAGCACATCGCCGAGTGTGCTTTTTTTGAAATATTTCACGCTCGAAGGATCGCTCGTGCCCGAGGAAAAGCGCACTTCTTCGGTAAACGATGCACGCCCCTCGGTCTTCTCCCCGTTCCGATTAATTTTTACCGGTTCCCTGGAAGACCTTCTGTTCTGCCCTCCTCCGCAGTTAAAGAGAACGGCAAAAAGTACCCCAATCACTACAAATCGTTTCACATCAATCCCCATGTATATCGTACTTTAGTATTCAACACGCTTTCATTTACGGATTATACTTAAGGCATACAATAAGTTCAGGATAACCCTATTACCTGCCTCCCGTTGATGAAAGGTGCTATTAATTACGGGGTCATAATAAATTCAACCACATTTTTCGTACCTTTCAGGGTAAAATTGTCCGCTTTATCATCATTTTTACCGATAATTAAATCCGAAGATTACATTCTGGAGGGGTAATTGTGCTGGAAAGCTTTCCGACAATCCCTTGCATAGTAATTATGATTAGAAGCCTACAATTACATTACATTGAGATAATACCATGAAAAAGAACATCGTATTATTAACATTGCTGGTACTTGGGTCTTTGGCAGGTCCCGCGCTTTCACAGCAGGAACAAAAGGGCGCTCAGGGAGAAGCAAAAAGCGGAGGACCTGATGGCTATAGTCAGCTTCAATGGGGTACGACGCTTTCCGCGGCAAAGGAAAAGGTAGAGGGTAAAATAACCTTTGTGGATGAAAAAAGAATTATCGTTTCGAAGGACGGTGATATTGAATACCGGTACGGTTTTTTCTATATGGAAACCCCGCCTGAAGAAAGCGGCGCAAAAAAAACCATCGATGCCGGGAAGAAGAGCTCTGAACAGCCATCACAAAAATCACAAGCAGGGGAAGCAAAGCTGTATTTTGTGCTTGTACGCTTTCCATACCTTCCCATGGAAGAAGTGAAGAAAAAAATCGAGGAAAAATACGGTCCCTATACCGGCGAAACGCTGAAAAACAACCGCGGAGCAATACTGTGGGATTTTTCCTCCACGACAATCGTGCTCTGGGTTGATGAGTACGAAAAAAAACCATTCTGCCGGAAAATTACCTATATAGGAAAAGACATTGCAAAAGAAGTTAATGATTATCAGGTGAAGGTCTTCACCGAACGCGAACGGGAAATTTTGAGAAAGCTTTCACCATAAATGCTTTCGCAACCTTATTTCGCAATAAATGCCTTATGAGAAAAATTGTCTGTATAATGCTTTTTTTTCTTACGGTGCTGGGTTCCGCAGAGGCCTTTTTCGCCCAGCGCATCAGCTGGTGGACTCTTCGCCTTGATGAGCTCGAAAGCAGAAAAAAGGCTTTCGAAAGCAAAAAAAACGGCGCAATCGATAACGGCTTGTACGCTCTCTTTGAAAAGGACGAGGCCCGCTGCAGGGAAACCATCGAGGTTCTGAAAAAAAATACCGCGGTGGACGGTACCCCACTTACCATCGAAGCAATCCGTGCGAACATACACCAATCCCTTTTGCCGATATATTCGCTCCGCTTTTTCGAAATCATAACGGAAACCGCTGGCAGGGAAGCAACAAGAACGAATGCTAAAAACGTCTTGACCGATGCCATAAAAAATGTATTTCTCGGAGATGCGAAAACCGCCGGAGATGCCCCACTGGAAAACATTACCCCGGCGACACTCTCCAATGAAGAAGCGGACCTTCTTGCGCTTGAATTGTCAATCGGAAGCATTATGGAGGAATTTGACCCGCTGTATCGGAAAATAGCGGAAGCAATCGAGCAGGACATTGTGGCACGAGGCAAAAAACAAGGAAATACGATTGAAATTCCGAATCTTTCAGCCATCATTCGCCAAAAGGCGGTAGAAAAATGCATGGAACTCGTAGAACCCGCCGATTATGGCACCGCGCTGCAAAAGAGCGGTACATGGAAACGATATTCCGCTACCCTGACTCATTCCGTTTCTCTTATTGATGATGTTCGCCGGTATCTTGAAAATGCGGGCGCTTCATCCAAAGCTGAAAAGGCCCGCTACTATCTCCACAACCTTGCTTCTCTCGATAAAATTGTTTTCGATGCAGAATCTGAAAAAGCGATTGCCGAATTCGACCAAAAATTGCAAAACAAGAATTCCATAAAATCCGCGGAAACATTTCCCATCCCGGCCCCAAGCAAAGTTATAAACGCACTCGATGCGCGTCGAAGAAAACTTCTTTCCGGAATCGCGGGAAACGAAAACAGGGAATTTTTTGAAAAAGCGGCTGCGGCGCTCAATGAAGCCGTTGCTCATTGTCTGCGTTCGTCAGAAAAATCAATTGACGCATGCAAAAAGACCGAATGCGTCTCGTCATCTGAAATTTCAGAAGCAGAGGAAAAAATTTCGAAGCTGAGGGATTTCTCCTCTTCCTATATTGATACATCCATGGCATTTCTTGAATGGGCATCGAAATCGCGGTCCGTCGATCCGAAAAGATTAATCGATAACTATCGCTATAGTACCGAGCGCTCGGGCGCTTACATGAATTTTCTTCGGTCCCTTGCCGGGAAAAGCATCTCCATCACGATGTTCGACAACGCCGAAATTCATCTCAAATTCGTCGTCGGAGTAAAAAAATCCTCTAAAGTGATTGCAATATTACAGCAAATAAAATTTCCTGAAAGCTCTCTTTTCCAATCGCTCACCAACAAAGACATCACCATGCTGAAAAAACATAAATCTGAGCTTTCCGAAACGGCTCAGAAAACCCAGCGCGACATCAACACGGCCTTAGCATCTTATCAGACAAGGATGGAAGAAATTGCGAAAAAGCGTCAGGGTAAAAGTTCAAAACTTGAAGCAGGCCTTGCCCAGTATGACATGGATCAGCTCATCATCACCTTACGGGAATTTGCTTCATACTATTCAACCCTGCTCTATTCCTATACAGCGCTCAAACGATACGCGGAGGAATACCGTGCGGTAGAATCGCCAAAAGATCCCGCCGATGTAAATACTCGCGCCCGCGCCATTCGCCTGGGCCGCCTCATACCTCTCATTGACGATTTCGATTCTGAAAGGATCAAACGCGAATTAGCCGTAAAAAACTACCTCAAAAAAGAAATCCGTTCCCTTATGGCAAAAGTACGTTCTCTTGCTGTATATTATCGCCAAAACGGATTTTCCGTGGGATCACTCTTTACTACCGAAGATTCCGACAAAATTGCCGAACTACTTGAGCGCCAGCCACGCGCGGAGGTGGGCGATTGGATAATGACGGAAACAAATTTCGAAGAGATCGACCGAAAAGCGGTAAAAAAACTGGCGCTCTCAGCGATAAAGAAGGACTGGAAGCTCGACGAGAGTGGAAAATTCATCGATACTGAAAAAACAGACGTGCTGATTGAATCGCACGGCATTCGTATGAGCCTCCCCGGCATCTGGATTGAAGAACCAATCGATGAGTACCTCTCGGAAAGAAAGATAACGAAAGCCTACCATAGCCGCGATGGTTCTGTTTCAATCTACATAGCAACTGGCACGCTTGCCGAAGGCACGACGCTTTACGACCATTCCGCCACCTGGCACCATAAACTCGGCAGTAAAATTGTAAAAAGCGCACCCGGCCGTGTGGGCGAATTCGAGTACCAGTGGGTGCTTGCGCGCGATCCGAAAAACCGGGTACGTGAATCTTACACTTTAAAAACTGGCTCCGGTGAGGTCATCACCGTCTCGGGGCAATCGCCCAAAGAGCGCTATAATTTCTTCCACAAAAAAATGGATTTGATTAAAGAATCTTTCCGGAAAGTCGATTCAGCCACGACGTCGCAATAATATTTCATCATACATTTTTTTACTCTTGACATCCTGCTGCCTTTGTGCTTGAATCACAAGTGCGATGAATGCTCGTGAGTACATACGACTCACAAATGAAGCAATTCACAGAACATCATCGCCCAGCTTTTTCCATTACCAGGAGGATGTATGAAAAACGCATTGTTTATTGTTATTATGCTTGTGATAGCGATATCTATTAGCTCGTGCAAAATGACGGGCAGGGAAATGACGCCGCAGGACTTCCTGAAAATTGAAGATGAAATCGCAACGACCGACCTCACCCCTGAAGCAAAAGAGAAAGTCACAAAAAAATACGGCTACTCTCTGGAGCAATATCAGAGTTTCGAGGAGAAAGTTCGCTCAGATAAAAAGCTGCAGGAAGAACTCGGGGAAATACGGCTGAAATCGAAACAACAGTAACGCTACCACCTTCTCGCATCGAAGCGGTACAATCCATTCGTTTGTGCCGCTTCTACAGCTTTATCATACTCTTCAAGCGTGGGCCTTCGTTTGATATCGGAATGTTCCCGCGCACGGTACTGCGGCCGGTACTGGCAACACGACAGCAGTGCGGACACAGTGTGCAATCAAGCAAAATGCGTTCAAGTTCGCCGGACTCGAAGAGATCAATGTACCTGCTCAACGAAACGATTCCCCTTCCTTTATGCGATAGCCATTGATGAAATCGGCACCACGCATGGGCTTTTTCGTTTCCGGCTGAATTTCAGTTATTTCAAGCGCCTTGCTTGCGGTACCTACGAGGAGCCTTTTTTTCTCGCGCACCCGTATTTCTCCAGGTTTGAGTACCCCTTCCTCATCTGACTCAATGGCCGACCATATCCGAACGATTTTTTCTCTGAACATGGTCCAGGCAACCGGTTTTGGATTCATGCCTCGAATGAGATTTCTGATGACATTGGCCGGTTTTCCCCAATCGATTTTCGAAGTTTCTCGATTAATTTTCCCGCAGTAGGTGGCCTCATCGTCATTTTGCTTTCTTCCAACAGCTATACCCGCTTCAATCCATCGAATAGTCCGGATAAGCAGCGTTGAACCGGCGGATTTCACACATTCATATAGATCCCCTGCCGTCATATCGTCGCCAATGATGATTTTTTCCTGTGAAAGTATATCTCCAGCATCGAGTTTTTCATTGATGAGCTGCACCGTCACACCCGTTTCTCGCTCACCATTGACGATCGCCCACTCGATCGGCGCGGCTCCACGGTATTTCGGAAGAAGAGAGGGATGTAAGTTTATGGTCTTATATTTCGGGATTTCGAACAATTCTTTCGGTATTATTTTCCCGTAGGCAACCACGACAAAAAGATCGGCTCCGAAGTTTGCGATGTGCTTTATAAAGCTTTCGTCTCGAAGAGAGGCTGGCTGAAGCACTGCAATGCCCAGTTCCCGTGCCTTGAGCTTAACAGGCGGTGCTTGCATGTGCTGGTGCCGCCCCACAGGCTTATCCTCGCCCGTCACCGCAAAGAGGACTTCGAATTCCCTGGCAAGATTTTCAAGGCAATAGGCACCAATATCCGGCGTTCCGAAAAAACCGATTTTCATTTCCGGTTGAGTTTTTTAATTTTTTTCAATTCCGGCGTGAGCTCTTTGCGGATGTGATCTTCAAGCCTGTCAACAAAAAGGATTCCGTTGAGGTGGTCGATTTCATGCTGAAGCACGCGGGAGAGCAAGCCATCGGCTTCCAAACGTACTTCTTTCCCCTCCGGTGTGATACCCGTGACGAGGGTAATTTCCGGACGAAAGATTTCCTTCATGATCCCTGGCACAGAGAGACATCCCTCCTCATAGGGAACCAGATTTTCAGAACTCTGTTCAACCGCAGGGTTGATCAGTGCAAGGGCGGGCCCTTTGTACACACCGAGATCGACGACGATTATTCTCTTTGAAATAGCAATCTGCGGCGCGGCCAGGCCTATTCCCCGTTCGCGATGCATCACCTGAAACATTGCCTCGATGAGGTCTATGACTCCCTGATCGATTCTGTCTACTTTTTTCGCGCGCGTTTTGAGGACATCATTTCCGTAATAAGCGAGCTTATAATCAGACGCTTCTGCGATTTTATTCATATCCATTGCCCCGATTGATCATCGCAAGATTTACCTTCATCTAAGCGGTAGTATAGCACATTAGAAGATGAATACTTTTTACAATATAAATTTTTTTAAAAATACGTCAATTGTTTTTACTATACATTGTCACTTCCGAAAATAGCTTGCCATAACCACACCACCATGAAATGATGCCCGTTCGTCGCTACATGGCTCTTTCTGCATCAATTTGTTCTTATTCTATGCGTGGGAAAACTTTTATTTCGAAATTCAACATGAAGCGATTTATCATATATCTCTGGTCGGCACAAATAATCACTGCACTGCTTATGAGTTCTTCGTTCGCCGACATCAATACATCGCATGATGATGATTCCCTCACCTTATCGGTCATCACCCGTTATTCGGAACTTTTGCATAAAAGAGGATGGACCACCCGAATTGACGGCAACACCCTTAAAGCGTTTCAATTCGCTGCCGACTACAATGAAATCAATGTAGTAATATCTTCACACCGAAAAAACACGCTTTCGACCTTTGACGTGGAAATCAGAAAAAACGAAAAGAGGAATCACCACATATTTACATTTCACAACAATACACCAGAACACCGGGAAAAAGCAAAAACTGCTATCACTGCTTATCTAATATCGCATACAATTTCGCCAGAAAGTGCGACAGCCTCGAAAAGCCCTCATTTCGTATGGTTTTCCGCAGGCTACAGCCGCACACACGACAACAGCGAGATTTTTCCCGAAAACAAAAGGGGGGGTTATTTTCTTTCCATGAATTACACCTACGATCCTTCCCGCCTCACCGGCATCGACCGTGTACATCTCGGCTTTGCTGACTATATGACCATCGATATGTGGGCGGTTTTTGATAATGATCCACAGAACAGAAATTACGTGAACGAAAACTTCTTTAATTTCGATATCATATTTTATGGTACGCACCGACAGGCTGGTACCATCCGCAACGGCTTTCGCCTTGTGTACGGTTTTTATACGGGGATGGAATACTTCCGTCCCGGATGGAAGGACAACATCCTCCTCTGGAGCCATGACCTCTATCGCGAGCAACCACACATCCAGTATATGATCTGGCGCGCAGCAGGATGGGGATTTTCAGGGAACTGGTACACTCCGTATGGATTATATTCGCTTGTTTTCATGGCAGGGCTCGGGCCTTCGATAAATTCCTCGCTTTTCGCAATCGGATGGGGGCCGAACGAAGAACTCGCGCGAAGCCCTCTCTTTCAGTCCCTAACCGGAAGCAAACAGAACTTTTACTACAGCACTGCATATCCTGTATCTTTATACGTTGCAGCTGATAGATTATGGCGTTTTCGTCTTTCAATCGGATATAATTTTTGTTTTTTTCTGTCGTCGGATCCTGCAATAAAAGGTGAAGAAGCGTATGATATTCTTCACGTTATTAAGCCATCTGCCGGGTTTTACGCAGCGGAAAATGTGCTTGTCCAACTGAACTATGAGCGCTGGCATGTCCACAGCATGCTCAACGGCGATCATCTTTCCCATTCCTGGAACAGGCTTTGCATGGAGCTTAAATATATTATTCGATGATCAACGCACGGTATTATCCCATGAAAGGTATGATTCGAAAAATTACGCTCTCAATTCTTGCAATTTTGCTGTACTTTTCCAATTCTTTTGCCGAAGAAGCGAGCAGATATTCGATCGCGCTGTTTGACGCCACCGCAGGCTTTTCTATTCTGAGAGATCTCCGCGATGACGGTTTTTTCAATTCTCTTTCAACGCAGCTTCGCTATTTGGCTTCAAACCAGGAAATTTCGCTCACCTCAGGCACCATCACTCTCACCAGTTCACTCACCGGCTCCGGCGGCACTGAAACGGCAAATTTCGCTCTTTTAGGAATCGACGGCGGAAATCATCACTATCGCATTTCCTGGCAACTCGAACGCGGCAGTGGCATCACCGAAGACGCTCTCTTGCGGATGCTAAACTTAGCCATCAATTCCGGGAGCCATACCATCACGGACGCTTTTCTCGAAGGCATCGCATCGCAAAGCGATGTTCATGCATTCACTGTCAGCTACGCTTCCGGTGAAAGCGAAAGCACAATAACCGGCTACACCGCGACCATTGAAATCGGCCCATCTCCAAGGCATTACTTCTGGCGCACGACCGCTGAACTGGTAGTGCTCAACAGCTTCGGATTGATTAATTATTTCATCAATAAAGACGCGAACATGGTGGACTGGGAATACCAACCGAACTGGGAAGGCTTTAAAAGAAAAATCACCGATGGCTGGTGTCTGGACACCAACAATTTCCGCACCAACAGCCTCTATCATATCTACGCAGGAATTATCTATTATCAGACCGCACGCAGCAATAACTACGGTCCACTTGCCTCTTTCATCTGGTCTTTCGCGGGAAGCACCTTCTGGGAATACATCGGCGAATACCGTGAACAGGTTTCCACCAACGACCAAATTTTCACGCCCATGGGAGGAGTGATTTTCGGCGAGGGGCTCCGCCAGCTTGGCCTGTATGCCGAGCGGAGCATGCGGCCGGGAATTCTTCGCGGGTTTGTATGCTTTGTCCTGGACCCGATGCGCATTGTCAACCGTCAGCTAGATCGGTGGATCGGAGATGCATTTACCTTCAACGTGAGCTTCATCAACCCCGCGCATTCCATCATCACCGAGGCTATTGTGGAGCGCACACGCTAAAATAAATCACATATACTTCGGCTCCTTGTATGAATACATATCGTGGACGCCACCCTCTATCTGCGCGGAAAGCGATCGAAGCTCAAAGCGCAGTTCTCCGCTATAGAGCTTCTCATGAAGCAATGCAATATCTCTGATTCCCATATCCTGAAAGGAATGCTTTAAACCCTGCACCAGGTACGGCACGTAATCGAACATCGACCCTTTATCGAGCACCGCCCCGGAAACACCCTGCGCCACTTTGATTTTCGACTCTTCAGCAAAGTAGCGCTTCGATCCCCCTTTTTCCATAGCCTCAAGGGATGCCATACCGCGATATTTTTTTAGCCGCACACCGTTTTCGTAAAAATATTCTCCCGGAGCTTCACTGGTTCCCGCGAACATCGAACCCATCATTGTGGTTGATGCGCCGATTGAAAGCGCCTTGGCAATGTGGCCGATATTGGCGATTCCGCCGTCGGCAATAACCGGGATTCCGTACTGCCGCGCAAATTTCGCGCACCGATACACCGCCGAAGCCTGCGGACGGCCGACGGCCATGGTGGTCTGCGTGGTGCAGATGGAGCCCGGACCCATCCCGATTCGAAGCGCATCGACACCCGCCTCTATAAGGTTTTTACACTGTTCTTCCGTGACCACATTCCCGCCGATTACATCCAGCGACGGATGTTTTTTCTTTATGTACCGTATCATCTCAATCTGAAAGATTGAGTTGCCCTGTGCCGAATCGATCACCACCACGTCCACCGACGCTTTAACCAATTCATCGAGCCGATCCCTGTCTTCCGCTTTGGTGCCGATGCAGGCTCCCACCATGAGCTGCTTTTGCGCATCTTTTGAGGAGAAAGGATATTCGCGATTTTTAAGGAGGTCGTTTCTGCTCATCAGCGCGACGAGATTGCCCTTTTCATCGACAATCGGGAGTTTCCCCTTCTTCGATTCTTTGAGAATTTCATTCGCTTCAGCAAGCGTCACTCCATGCGGAGCGGTGACGAGATCTCGCGTCATTACATCTTTCAGTTTTTTATCTCGATCGGTTTCGAAATCGATATCCCGGTTGGTGACGATGCCCACTAGTTTAGAATAGAGTTTTCCATCTACCGTGATGGGAATTCCGGAAAAGCCGTATTTTTCTTTGATGCAGTCGATATCGCGGATTGTGTGCTCCGGCGAAAGCACCAGCGGCTCAGCTATGAAACCGTTTTCGAACCGCTTCACCTTCCGTACTTCCTTCACCTGCTCTTCGATGGTGTTGTTGTAGTGGATAATCCCAATTCCGCCCAGAAGCGCAAGCGCGATGGCCATGGAAGATTCCGTCACCGTATCCATGGGGCTTGAAATGAGCGGGCGTTTTATTTTGATGTTGCGCGTAAGCCTGGATTCAAGGCTGACCTCCTCCGGCGTAAAATCAATATAGCCGGGAAGTATGATGAAATCATTGTACGCAAGCCCATGGGGCAATCCGAAAAGTTCTTCTCCGGTAAGACCGTCTTTTGGCATGGAAGTTACCTCTGTTCCAATATAATTATGATAGCAAAATAAATCATATTTTAAAGATTTCTAAAGCTCAAGAAAGGTCATCAAAATTCACATGATAATTTTTTGCCAGCTATCATTACAACCACTTTTCATTCAATACTTTTTTATAAACCAAGAAAGAGTCTTTAAAACAACAGCGTGAAATTCAGTCCCACTTCATATGAAATGATCTCCCTGTACACGCCATCAGTTTCGCGGTTGCGGAACTTCTCCAGCGCCCATCGTCCCAAAAGCCCCCCCTGAATGTTCTGATGAAGATCGAGCGTGAGCTTTCCGGTAACCAGGTGCTGGTCATACGGCTCTGGTGAAACCGTGACAGTGTACTCGTACTTGTTGAGCAGGAGGGAATACTCTATATTGAAAATCGGTTTTGCTTTGAGTTCATAGAATGAAGAAAAGACATCATACAGCCAGATCACATCTGTTTCAAAAAAAGTGCTGAATTTATAGGAGCGGTCAGTTTCCTTGAAAGAGGTGGTACTGCTCATATTTGCCGCATAGATATCATCTTTACTGCTGCGCTCATTATCATCGAGCGGGATATACTCCACGTCTTTGCGGAAGCGGAAATCGATGCCCCCTTTAATCCCAAGTCCAGCTCTGTCCCTTTTAAAGGTGATGCCCAAACTCGGAGAATGAACATCCTCCCGGATATTTGAGGTGATAATCATGTTTCTGGTGAACATATACCCACCGGTGATGCTGGCGGCATGATGAGGAAGTCCCGGTCTGTTCGGCCTGAAAAATCCGAATGATACTATCTGCATCACATCCACTGTGAGGCCTGCGTTCGCCGAAAGCGACACCACCTGCTGGGGAGGGGAGAGGATCTGTTTGCGCTCGCAGAGATTGTTGAGCCCCATAGAAAGCGTTAGATCTGCGGGACCGAAATTTGCGATTCCGCTGGTTGAAATGGTATCTACCAGGCGAAGGGAGTTTCCATAATTTGCTGCCGAAGAACCGTTATCAAACACAATCGCTTCATTCATTGTTGCGTACACATAATCCCTCCCACCAGCGAAATTGCCGCGGCCACGCAGAAAGCGAAAAGGATTGTATCGGATTTGATTGAAGCCCGCACCGGAAATTGCTCCATAGGCGCGGGAAATTCCGTACTGTTCATCGTAAGGTGAAATACCTTCGCCTTCGTACGGCACCTCAGTTTCCTGAAGATAGACTGTTCTTCCAAAGCCCACCACAAAGCTTCGGAGAATCCCTGACACACCGCTTGCTGATAGTGAAAGCGGGAGATCGAAGCGAGTGGAGATGAAACTCTGCGCATCCCGGGCCCTAGTGAAAGATTGAGTCAAATTTTTTTCCTCATCGGTATAATCTCTAAACCTGTTTTCAAGATAATACATGCTGATGTTCAATGCAGGATCGAAAAGACCGATATTTCGAAAACCAGTTTTAATTTCTAAATTTTTTGTGCGATCGACATAACGCAAATCGCCATCGTACATGAAAGGAATATGAAAACCACCTTCAATATTTTGGAGGATCTTTGTGTCAGTGAGGTCATTTTTTCCTTCAAGTTTCACCACTTCCTGCGACCCGAGTTCCATAACGGGGGTAAAATAAAATGTTCCCGATTGATAATCCAGACCGCACTTCACACCGCCCTTCTGGCGATGTTCTTTTTCGCGGGGCGATTTATACGCAGCAAGGTCCTGCGGTGAAAGCTCATCGGATTTTCTGATTATTTCCTCTTCGCGGAACGACGTTGCAATTTGAATGGTAGCAGTGATATTTCCCCAGAGCACATCCTTCGCTTTCTCTTCAAGCCACAGCATCGGCGCGCGGTGAACCGATTCCGTCTGCCGGTTGACCGCGAAGCCTGAAACAAATTCATCGTATTCATTATACATGCGGTCGTGCTTGTAGGAAAGCTTCACGCTCGGCACAAGCGGTGAATCGGACATAAATGCCGTTTCAACAAACATGCTCTTTCTTCCTGCCTTTCCCCTCTTCCCATCGCTCACAGCTTCGTTGAAGCTATCGGTGTAACTTTTTTCCGCCGTGTAATCAAAATTCGCCGTCCAGCGCGGCAAAAGCGTAGCGGAAGAAAAAAGCTGATAGAATTGTTCGCTCATATCCTGCACTGTCTTTCCCACGCTGCCGAACTGCGCGCCGTGCCCCTTCATGATGTACTTCACCGTGAGATCGGAAATGATGGGAACTCCCGATGCGGTACGCGCCAGCGGGCGCTTCCCTCGTATTTCGCCTTCCAGCCACCAGGCACTATCGCTGAGCGTTTCCGGTTCACTCACATACATGTCGTTAAGCCAGAATCTTCCCGCCCCACCGCGTATTGACACTTCAACATAGCGGATGCGCTTCATATCGGGATGTCCCACAGTCTTTGAGGGCGCAACGCTTCCTCCCGAACTTGACTGCAGGCGAAGGGTTATCTCTCTCCAGAGGCCAGGATATTCCGCAGGAAACTCGTATTCGATGCGATCCGATTCGGAAGATCCCAGCGAGACAGTCACTGTATCGCCAGCGGTGATTTCACGGAAATTAATCCAAAGATTGCACGTTTTGTAAAACCTAATATCCAGCGGCGTTTGAAATTTTCTGGTTACCGAAGCGCTTCCGCCGGAAAGATTGTACCGAACCGAAATGGCCGACTCCTTCTCCCGTTCGAGTTCTTTTGAGCTTCTTTCACCGTGAAGTGATTTATAGGTTTCCGGTGCCTGATATATAAACGCATCCTGCCGGTATTCAGCATCGTTATGGGTATCGACAATGGTGACGCTCATCCTGTCGGGATCCTCCACCGGCACGCCGTTGATTTTCACATTCTGCCATCGCGATGAGACAAAGCTGATGTGGTCAATATAGATGGCACCCGAAACGGCTGTTTGCGCCACCACAAAAAGCCGTACGGCTTCTACCCGCGAAAGGATATCATTGTACAGATTGGGATTAGCTGTGTAGGCAGCCGAACTTCTGTTGATATAAATCCGCGCTCTGCGCCACGTCGTATCGGCCATATCGACACTCAGCGGGGCAGCAGAGCTGTAGGGCGTGGTAATATCCCCGGGAAGCCTGATGATTCTCTCGACTGTTTCAAGCGTGCCATTGCCGTTGAGATCTTCGCTGGTGAGCGTGCCGTCCCCTCGGGTGAAATGTGAAAGCTGCGGACCTGAGCCGACTTTGGTGGCAGTGCCGCCGGCGGGATTAAAGATATAGCCGATATCTTCGAAGATATCTGCCGATGGATCGGAATCGAGAAATCCATTGTTGTTCACATCCTCGGTATCGAGCACGCCGTCTCCGTCGGAATCCTCACTGATGGTGCCGATATCGAAATAGATATGCGCGGTTCCGCTTCCGCCGGTTGACCGATACCATATTTCAAGATAC
Organism: uncultured bacterium; assembly: GCA_937921485.1. Classification (GTDB taxonomy): domain Bacteria; phylum Spirochaetota; class UBA4802; order UBA4802; family JAGODF01; genus DYLV01. The sequence continues at coordinate 133,458 of CAKZSV010000012.1, read as the reverse complement.
TGCAGCGAAGAAAAATCCACCGCCTGACTTGAAAGCCTTCGTGTCACCACAGAAGCATGGCGTTTGCCGCCTGTAAAATCAAAATCGAGCACAAGGGATTTCTGATGGCTTTCCTCCATGACATTCGATGCAAGATGCCCCGCGGCAACATTATACGGCCCGGGCTTTACTGAATAGTCGATTGTATAGGGCGCAAACGCCGGCGTTCTGAGCGTTTCCGAGCTGTCAGGGCTTCGGTAGTACAGGTAGCGAAGCACACCGCGGTTTGCCTGAGTAAGCGCGGGGAAGCTGTCGGACACAAGCGCGGAAGGCGGCGATGAGAGAATCCAGTCGCGTTCGGAAAGCGAAATTCCGATCACCTCATCCCCCCCTTCCATGTCATCGATGAGCGCCTTGCCGAACGTATTTACATTTTTATAGCTTTTCGCATACTCCGCGTATGCCGTCACTTCAAACGGCACGGATTTTATATTACCTCCGGGAAGGGAATTGATGAAATCTTCGAGCTTTTTCTGGCTGAGATACAGCTTCGCGTCTCCCTCAAACACTAAAAGCTGTTCTGGTTCGCTTCCCACCTTCGGGATGCTGCCTCCCCCCGCTCCGCGGGAAAATATCACGGTGCCGCCAATGTCGATATTTCTCCCGAGATCGTAATCTGCTCGCACTCCCGCAAGGAATGATTGCACATCGCCTCCTGCGGGCAAATACTCATACCGAATTTCGATGTCCGTTTCCGGACCGATGAGCGGGTTGGCGGGATTGATAAACTCAAAAAATCCGGACGTATGATCCACCGAATAAAGGGACTGAGGAATTTCGCGTCCATTCACGCGCACGCGCACGCTTCCTGGTATAATGTTTGTATTTGAAAGTTGAAAGCTTCGCGCCTCCCGGAAGTAATTCATGCGAAGGCGGTATCGGGACTGCTGGACTGCTGAAGAACCCTGGTTTTCGCGATACACTTTTGACGCGTCGCTGCCGAGAAGAGGCCTGAAAGGCTCGCGAAGATGAAAGGCGACAATTCCCCCGGACGGGTTGAGCGCATAGCGGCCTGCTTTTTCAATCTCAGCCCTCGAAAGCTGGCTCTGTTCAAGGAGAAAATCAATTCTGAAATTGTCGTCCTGAATATTTCGATCGCCAAGGGAATACACCGAACGAACCTCGTACACATCCACATTGAGCACGCCGTCGCCGTTTCGGTCTTCGCCGGCATCCAGGACAAAATTTTTATTCGTGTCCTCGTCAATGGATGAGCCGTATTTGATAAACACAAAAATTTTTCCTGGGAACACGTCCAATCTCGAAGCGGGATCGGAGGAAAGAGTGCTTCCACCATTTAGCGTGTACACTGCAAAGATGCGAGCGTTTTCAGAAACGGGATTTGTAAAAGTTATGAGCCCCGTCGCATAATTGATCGTGTAGTCCGTGCCTCTTGAAAGGCGGACATACCTGCCGCCGTCAACAGAAAGCGTCATTGCGTTATAATTATTATGCGGATTCTGGTCATCCATGTACAGTTCAAAAGACGCGGCATCGACATGTACCGCGTACGGCGCGTAATTCTTCGGGTCAGGCGGCTGCGAGGTGAAGGTGATGAGATTGTATGATGATGCACCCGCAGGTTTCGTTGAAAGATTATCATATCGCTTGAAAGGTTCAATCTGATAATATTTTCCGCGCACGTACTGATATTCCCGAAGCTCCACAGTCTTTCCCGAGGAGTTGCCCCGGAAACGTTCCACCACTGCCTCGCCCTTGCTCACGGTGCCGAACGCCTTTACGCGCAAGCGGTTTTTCTTCAAAGTCATATCAATCCCGAGGCCCTTGCGGGAAGTATCGTCGAAGACGACACACCTGGAGTTATTCATCTTGATGTCAACCTCGCCGGCGTTAATTTCCCGTATCGCTTCATCATCTTCCTCGGCGGTGTATTTCATCACATATCGGTTATCCGCCTTATTGCTGTCATGGTCGACATACAGCTTCAGGCGTTTGCCCACCGAACCTTCAATGTGGAGCTGAAGCTCACGTTCGGGATAAAACCCGGACTGAATGATTTTCGATACAGGTTTGTCTTCATCGAAGCGCTTGTATTTACCGCTGGTGAAATGCGACTTTCCATATATCAAATTCATCTTCAATGAGCCATAGGAAACGATGTTCGAATCATCGCCCGCATCAATACTGACGAGCTTCTCTTCGACTTCGCCGCGCGGCACATACTGCTTTGAGACCACATACTTGACCCAATCGCCTTTTTGATAGCGGATGGCGTGAGAATCCTCATCTTGCAGTACATCGCTTTCCTTACCTTCAACGCGCGTTTCGGCTTTTTGCGCATGTATTTCAATGAAGTCAATGAGGCTTCGATGAAATCCTTCCTCCTGGCCGGATAATTCAATAAGCGTTATCAATGCACTGATGAACAAAAACGCGCCGCCAGGTATTATTTGTTTACTAGTGGACATGATATTTTTAGAAACCACGGAAACTTAGTAATTGTCAAATTCAAAAAATGCATTAATCTTGCGTTCGTTTATCATAATGCTTTTTCGCATTGCATCGTGTTATGTCGCTCACCGGCTGGCCATTACCCGATAAAAACTCTCATCGAAGCGACACTGCCATATCGCTAATTTGTGATTGACATCACTTTTCACATTGCCATTGTAGCTGTTCCTCAAACATTAATGCAATGGAGCAGTGGATGAAAGGAACAGTCATTTATAAAATTCTCAAAGACCACCTCCTTGAAGGAGAACTCACTCCCGGAAAAGAAATCGGCATTCGCATCGACCAGACGCTCACGCAGGATGCAACCGGGACCATGGCGTATTTACAATTCGAAGCGCTCGGCATACCGCGCGTGCGCACGGAACTTTCGGTTTCGTACGTGGACCACAACACCCTCCAGATGGGATTTGAAAACGCCGACGACCATATCTATTTGCAGACAGTCAACAGCCGCTACGGCATATACCACTCAAAAGCGGGAAACGGCATCTGCCATCAGGTGCACCTTGAACGATTTGCGCGGCCTGGCGCCACGCTCCTCGGTTCCGACAGCCACACCCCCACCGCGGGGGGTATGGGCATGATTGCCATCGGCGCAGGCGGCCTCGATGTGGCAGTGGCAATGGGCGGCGGGCCGTTCTACCTCACCTGTCCGAAAGTGGTGCGCGTACTTCTTCGCGGCGCACTGCGGCCATGGGTATCGGCCAAGGATGTCATTCTTACGGTGCTATCAATTCTCACCACAAAAGGAAATGTCGGCACCGCAATTGAATATGCAGGCGATGGCGTACAAACGCTTTCAGTGCCGGAGCGCGCCACCATCACCAATATGGGCGCCGAACTCGGGGTGACCACCTCAATTTTTCCGAGCGATGAGGTGACGCGTGCATTTTTAAAAGCACAGGGTCGCGAACAAGTATGGAAAGAAATTCTGCCTGATGCATCCCCCGGGTACGCGCGGACAATCGAAATTGACCTCTCATCGGTGGTTCCCATGGCTGCTCTTCCCCACTCGCCCGATAATGTGAAAAAGGTATCAGAGCTAAAAGGAATACTGATCGACCAGGTGGCGATTGGAAGCTGCACCAATTCATCCTACCGCGATCTTATGACCGTAGCGGCAATTCTCAAAGGCAAAAAGATTGCCCCTTCGGTCAGCCTTGGCATTGCGCCGGGTTCGCGGCAGGTCTTCGAAATGATTGCGGAAAATGGCGCACTTGCCGATTTGATTGCCGCGGGAGCACGCGTCTTAGAATCGGCCTGCGGATTCTGCATCGGCTCAGGATTTGCGCCGAAAAGCAAGGGAGTATCACTTCGCACCAACAACAGAAATTTCGAAGGCAGGAGCGGTACCAGAGATGCCGGCATATATCTGGTAAGCCCGGAAACAGCAGCGCTTTCTGTGCTTGAAGGGAAGCTGGTCAACCCGCTTGATTATCCCGCAGATGAATATCCACGCATTCCTCAACCGGCGACATTTCTCATCGACGACTCAATGATACTTCCCCCGCAATTTGAAAAGACAGAAATCGTTCGCGGCCCCAACATCGGCGAGCCGCCCTACACCGAGCCGATGGCAGAGAATCTTAAGGGAATCGTCGGCCTCAAAGTCGGGGATAAAATCACCACCGACCACATCATGCCCGCAGGTTCACGGCTGAAATACCGCTCGAATATTCCCGCGTATGCGCGTTATGTCTTTGAAAGCGTTGATGAAACATTTTCATCGCGCGCGCTTGAAAACAAAAAAATGGGCGTGTTCACTGCCATCGTCGCAGGTGAAAGCTACGGACAGGGATCAAGCAGAGAGCATGCGGCAATCTGTCCCATGTATCTGGGCGTGCGCGCGGTGATGGCAAAATCCTTCGAGCGCATCCATTCGGCGAATCTGGTGAATTTCGGAATCCTGCCGCTGGTCTTCATGAATCCCGATGACTACAATCACATTCAACAGGGCGATGCATTCGAGATAGCCAATGCGCGGAATCAGGTTGCCCGAAATGGCGAACACATCGAAGCCATCATAGGCGGTAAAAAAATCTTATTCACTCTATTTGCAACTGCGCGCCAGAGGGAAATTCTGCTTGAAGGCGGGCTTTTGAATTATACAAAAAAGAGGTTCTGATGCAGGCGTCGCAACCGCGATTCCTTCCACGAGAGGAAATCCGCGCACGCTCATCGCCCAGGCCGACAAAATGCTCTATGCGGCAAAGAAAGCAGGGAAAAACCGCGTGTGCGGATAGATGAACTTTCAATTCAACCATGTAAAGGCTTTGTATAAAAAATACTTGATTTTTGAACATAATTCCTTACTTTCGATCGGCCTTGATACAAATATTTTGGTACGATTTTTTTAATAATGATCATAAACAAGCATCTCAAATAAAAGATTTTTACATAAACTGCGAAAAAAAGGACTGCAATTGTTCATTTCTAATTCTGGCGACAGCGTATATTTTATTGCCGACACACCCCATGTGATTCGCAATACAGCTTGAAAAATTTTTTGAGCGATTTGGAGTATCCACCGCCGTAAATTTTTTTTAATACGTAAAGGAGTATATAATGGGAAAAACACTTGTTGAGAAAATATTCGAAAGCCATCTCATCGACACACCCGATAAAGGCATCTATGTCCTGAAGCTGGACATGGTGTTCTGCCACGAAATCACCACCCCGGTTGCCATAAACGACCTTGTGGCACGGGGAATGGACCGCGTGTTCGATTCTTCGAAGATCAAGGCAGTCATCGATCACGTCACGCCGGCAAAGGACAGCAAAACAGCCGAGCAGGGGAAAATCCTGCGCGAGTGGGCGCGCCGCCACAATATCAAAGACTTCTTCGACATTGGCAGAAACGGCGTCTGCCATGCGATCTTTCCCGAAAAGGGTTTTGTGCGCCCTGGCTACGTCATCATCATGGGCGATTCGCATACCTGCACGCATGGCGCATTCGGCGCGTTTGCAGCAGGAGTGGGAACCACCGATTTGGAGGTGGGAATTTTAAAAGGCGTGTGCGCTTTCAAAGAACCAAAGTCGATGCACATCATAATTAAAGGCAACTTAAAGCCGGGCGTCTTTGCGAAAGATGTCATTTTATCAGTCATCGGGCAAATTGGAGTAAACGGTGCCACCGACAGGGTGATTGAATTTTCCGGTGAACTCATCGAACAGATGTCGATGGAATCGCGCATGACGCTTTCGAACATGGCTGTTGAAGCGGGGGCCACCTCAGGCGTCATCGCCCCCGATATGACCACCGTGGAATACCTGTGGCCATTCATCAAAAACGAATTTGCTTCAAAGGATGAAGCATGTAAAAATTATGCCCGATGGCGCTCCGATCCAGATGCACATTTTGATGAAGTCATTGAACACGACGTGAGCGCTCTTGAGCCCCTTGCCACTTTCGGCTATAAACCCGACCAGATTAAGCCGGTGCGCGAGATGGAAGGCACGAAAATCGATCAGGTGTACATCGGCTCCTGTACCAACGGCCGCATCGAAGACCTCCGCATTGCCGCGCAGGTGCTCAAAGGGAAGCGCATCAGCGACAGCGTGCGCGGGATTGTTTCTCCCGCAACCCCTGAGGTGTATAAAAAAGCGCTTGAAGAAGGCATTATACAGATTTTCATGGACGCGGGTTTTTGCGTCACCAACCCCACCTGCGGAGCATGCCTTGGCATGTCAAATGGGGTGCTTGCGCCAGGCGAGGTTTGTGCGGCAACGACCAACCGCAATTTTAATGGACGCATGGGAAAAGGCGGCATGGTGCACCTGGTAAGCCCTGCCACAGCTGCGGCAAGCGCCATTGCGGGATATGTAACGAATTCAGAGCTTTTTAAGGGATGATCAAATGAAAAATTTCAAAGGCAAAGTGCTTTTCTTAGATCGAAGCGATATCAACACCGACGAAATCATTCCGGCAAAATATCTCACGGAACTAAGCAAAGAAGCGCTGAAGCCATATCTGCTTGAAGATTTAAAACTGGAAGGATTCAACCCAAAAACCGATATTGCGGGCAAATCCATTATCGTGACGCGCGCCAACTTCGGCTGCGGCTCATCTCGTGAACACGCTCCCTGGGCTTTAGAGGTCAATGGCATCAACGCAGTCATCGCGCCGAGCTTTGCGCGCATCTTCCGTCAGAACATGTTTAACTGCGGGATGATGGCAATTGAGCTTCCTGAAAAAATCATTAACCATCTTTTTGAAAAATATAATACCGGTGATGCGGAAATCGAAGTGGATCTGGCTCATCATGCCATCATAATCTCAAGCGGTCGCAATGTCGAGAATATACCCTTCGAGCTTACCGCATTCGATCGCGCGCTTGTGGAAGCCGGCGGATGGGTTGAATACGCCAACGCAAAATACTGAGGTATCCCGTGAAAATAATATGCTGGAATGTCAACGGCATTCGTTCAATTTTGAAAAAAGGTTTTATTGATTTTATTCACAAATACAATCCCGACATAATATGCCTGCAGGAAACGAAAGCAACTCCCGAACAGGTTCAAATTGACCTGCCCGAGTATCCTCACAGGCTCTGGGATAGCGCCACAAAAAAAGGCTATGCCGGTACGGCAGTGTTTTCAAAAAAACCACCGCGTTCCCACACAAAAGGAATCGGGATAAAAAAGCACGATGCCGAGGGTAGAGTTATTACTATTGAGCTGGAAAAGGCATTTCTGGTGAATGTCTATGTTCCCAACGCACAGCGAGAGCTTGAGCGGCTGGATTACCGCACGAAGGAGTGGGACAGGGATTTTCTTGCCTACTTAAAGAAGCTTGAAAAAACAAAACCGGTGATTGCCTGCGGCGATTTCAATGTTGCGCACAAGGAAATCGATCTTGCCAATCCCAAATCCAATGCAGGCAATGCGGGATTTACCCCCGAAGAGCGTGCGGGCTTTGACAATATCATCGCTGCCGGGTTTATTGACACCTTTCGCGAATTCACCAAAGAAGGCGGGCACTACACCTGGTGGAGCTTTATGGGGCGCGCACGGGAAAAGAACGTGGGATGGCGCATCGATTATTTTATCATATCGCCTGCGCTACGTCCAAAACTTCAAAAATCCTACATTCTTCCCGAGGTGATGGGCTCCGATCACGCGCCGATTGTGCTTGAAATTGCAATTTAATCTTTCTTTTTCTCACAAATATGATAACATCAACGATGGTACCGAAAATAGGTCTTGACACCACACTGTATTAGTTTTAAAACAAAAAGCAAGTAAACAAATACTTTTTGAGGTACGCCATGAAAAAAACAGCGCTTATCATTGCAATCATCATCAGCGTCTTTATCATTGTGATGGCATCGCTCGTCCGCTTCGATATGCCCGTTGAAACTTTGAAAGCCACATACGCTCCGCCACCTTCCCGGTTTCTCAATCTCAATGGACTCACAGTACACTACCGCGATGAAGGCAGGGGCTTTCCCGTGGTGCTCATTCACGGGACTTCATCGTCGCTGCACACCTGGGATAGCTGGACAAAAGAGCTTACAAAACGCTATCGCGTCATCCGCATGGACATTCCCGCGTTTGGGCTCACCGGCCCCACGAACGAACGCGATTATTCGCCGGAAGCTTATGTGCAATTTCTCGACGGCTTTCTTCGCGCGCTCAATATTGAAAAATTTCATCTTGCGGGAAATTCGCTCGGTGGACTTATCGCATGGAACTACGCGCTCGCACATCCCAAAAAGGTCGAAAAATTGGTCCTCATTGACGCAGCGGGATATCCGTTTCGCACAATGCCGTTCATTTTTCGCCTCACGAAAATTCGGCTTTTTGGATTTCTGGGCAAATATATCACGCCGCGATTTCTCATTACGAAAAATCTCCGGGAAGTATACGGTGATGACGCGAAAATAACCGATGAACTCATTGACCGCTACTATCATCTGACACTGCGGGAAGGAAATCGCCAGGCGTTCATCGACCGCGTGTATGCGCACAGAGATTCTGCAGAAGATGCAGAGCGCATCAAGAAGATTGCCACGCCTACACTCATTCTATGGGGAAAAGAAGACACATGGATTCCCCTTGAATATGGCCACATGTTCAAACGCGATATCGCACACTCGACGCTTATTGTCTATGATGGCGTTGGCCACATCCCCATGGAAGAAATTCCTGAAAAAACCGTAAAAGATGTTATGGAATTTTTTACAAAAAAATAAGGGAACTTTGAAAAACTGTTTTAAGGATGTTCCCATAAATAAAAACACAATTTTTGTTTGAAAAAATACTATACATATGCAGAGCAATTAGATTCTTATCCCTACAAAAACTGTGCAATTTATGATAAACGTATAGAAGAAGCGACGGTGTTTCATATCTGGTGGGGATTACCCGGCGACCCGGCGCTATTAGCCGCTGAATTTGCTCGTTAATACCGAGTAAACATCTTCTATTTCAACAACCGGCAGCCATCCGGGAGGAATACCTATGCCTTTACTTGCCGTGCATACCAGGGAAGGCGACTGATGCGAGAATTTTATTTACTATACAAAAAAATACTTATCATAAATATAGCATATTGCCGATATTCATAATGTTAGCGCAGCAAACTTTCAGAGGAGGTCGGCAATGAAGATTGACACGACGCATAATTACCAGAATATTTTTGCAAAAAATCATCAGATGTCCCAAAACGCTCATCTCTCACGCGCAGCAGGTATCATACGCACAGATGTCGTCGAGATATCCGAATCTGCGCGTGAACACTTCCATGCGATGAAGCAACAAGCAGAGTATACTGCACACACGCAAAAGATTGCACAAAGCTATGAACCAATTGTGAAGGAAATCATCAGGAATCTTGATACTACTTCCAATGAGCGAAGCGGTATAATTGCTGAATTGAAGCACTACTATCAGGACGAATTTGCAAATGAAGAAGCATCAATCATCAGCACAATGGTCGATTCGGTGTTTCTCTGATTTGCAATAATTGCATATTCAATTTACAGCATCGATTCTTCATTATGCACATGCTAATTCTATTCATCGCTTACACCATATACGAGACATAATGCCGAATCTGCGAGCCTTATGTCGCTAAAAACATAAAAAATTGTAATTTTTTTAAAAAAAATTTTCTGTCCCGCCAATAATCGTCGTACTCCATAATGGAGGGATAAAAAAATGCGGCGATTATTAATTACGGTTTTTACAGTTCTTACTGTTTCCCGATGCCTGGCAGGCACTCTTCTCATCAACGAAATCGCTCCCGCAACGAGCGGCGACGACTGGGTGGAGCTTGTCTTTGTTGGCGAATGCGGCGAGTCCATCAATATCGCGCCCCTCTTCGTCACCATGTATTATGGCACAGGCGAGAGGCTTTCCGATGACCCAATTACTCTCCATGCCTGCGACAGGCCGCAAACTCCGTACGACGACCGTTTCGCGGTGGTGCATCTCACCGCTCCGGGGATGGCGGATGAAACCGACCTCACCGGTGATGCCAACCGCAATGGCTACATCGACATCTATTGCAATAATTATTCCGGAAGCCTCTGGAACACCGACTGCGTGGTGGCAATCGATACCGATAACGATGCATCAAACGGCGGCATCCTCGATTTTGCGGCGTATTCAAACCGCGACGGCTCGCTGAATTCATCCATTGGCGGCTATCTTGCCCACGCACAGAAATTCAATGCATGGGAACCATACTCCGGGGAAAATCCGCAGTTTTGCATGGTCGATATCGGTCAATCCGGCCTTCAATCCCACCAGAGCGTTGTTCGAATGTCAGAATCCGATACTAATCGCAAAGAAGATTTCGCAATTACTAATTATCAAACGCCCGGCTGGCCGAATAAAATTTCGGTAAATTCATCATCAAGCCGCCTTTTCGATGTTCCGCACAAAAGAATCACCATCCTGCCGGGTCATCCCATACACGGCACATGCGAAATTCCACTAACCGCATACCATCCGATTTCTCTCCGATTCCGCATCTTTTCTCCCATCGGGCTTATGATTTTTGAATCTCCCCTTGAGCAAAACATCGCACCAGGGCCGTTTGTGCTTCGCTGGAATCTCATTGGTGCGGGGCATAATGCAGGAACCGGATTGTACTTTGCCGTCATCGAAGCGACAAACAGTTCTCTTCGGCGCTCACAGCGCGAAACCGTGTATCTCATCGTCAGCCGATACCAATGATTCCGACGATACTGGTCATATCGCTGGCAGTCACATCAACCGCATTTACCTACCGTGAAATTCATCCCGCCGCGCTTTTCCCTTTCTTTCGCGCCGCAGTTGAAAGCGATATTGCGCGCCCCTTTGCTAATTCCGCCTATCTGCCGGAATCCCCTTCCTTTTTTGTCGATATGAGCTATGCGCGCCCCTACAATCTTGATGGATTATCAGCCTCATCTGTATGCGCTGGAACTTCTCTGAATAATATCGGCGCGCAGCTTTCGTGGCACTCATTTGGAATTGATGAATATAAAGAAGACATATTTGAAACATCGCTGGGATATAAATTGAGTAATCATATATCTGCAGGAATAACTCCTTCCATTTCGAAGCTTTCCATAAACACCGAGCTTGCTTCTTTCAATGATTATTTTTTTAATGTCCATGCAGGACTTGTCATTTCGCCTTTCGAATGGCTTGCTCTGGGATATCGCCAGGAAAACATCCGTACGCTTTTCCTGGATGAGGCACGCGATATGCATTATCCCGGATGGAGCGCCGGTGCTGTGCTGAAGCCAGCCCGAGGATTTTCGATAAGCTATAATCTCAATAAAACGCATTTTTCGTATATCAACACCTTTGCCGCTTCGGCAAATCTTTTGAAATGGCTCTCAGTCGCCGGAGGCTATTCCCGCGAAACATCATCGCTTGCAGGCGCATGCACAATTATCGTCAACGGCATTATGGCATCCTACGGCCTGCGCTATCACAGCTACCTTGGCACCACGCACTCCTTCTCGGCGACATTGCGTTACGGCGCATTGCCCCTCGAAGAAATCAGCTACTCAAACCCGCGTAAGCCCTCCTGCGATGGGGCGATAAACGCTAAAACCTGCTCGCTTGACGATTTAACAAACATAGGAATTGCACCGCTGGTCGCGGAGCGCATCATCAAGTACCGGGAAACGATCGGCCCATTGAGCAAAAAATCGCTTATTCAGATGGGCCTTTCATCAAAAGAATACAGGCGGCTGTCTCCGTGCTTCCTCAATCTTGCCGACGATGACATTGCTTTGAAAAAAGAACACCAGAAAAAAAATGTCCCCCACATGAAGAAATTCAATAAAGCACAGAAGCCCGATTTGCCCTTCCGCAATGCCGAAGCGCGAAAACTTTTATTCCAGAAGCTCATCCAGGAAGGAGTGAAAGCATCTTCGGCGCTTCGAATCACCGAGCTTGCAAAAGACCTCTCACAACAAAAACTCCTGGACTCAATTAATCATCTTTCGTTTTTAAATGATTCTGAAAAACAGGCGGCTAAAAAGGTATGCGCCGCGCGATAATCGTTCTTTTCATAGCATGCATTACCCTCCCCCTTTTCGGGAAGGACTATATATTTCGAATTCAGAGCGAATACCGACGCGATGCGGTTGATTTCGAAGATGACATTCACGAATTTTTTCGACAGAAGCTCAATATCCATTTCAGCCAAAAAAGCGAAGCAAACGCTGCGCTCGTGTATGATGTACAGGCGGATGCATCGCACTATACCTGGAACTTGTTTCTTCGTGACATTTCACCGCATGTTTCTTTTTTTGCGGGGAATTTCTACGCTCATTTCGGCAAAGGCATGCTTGTGGGAAAACGAAGCGTTTTCCAGGCTGATGTCTTTTTGCGCCAGGGAGAAATTTTTTCCGGAGAATCCATCACTCCGGCAACAAGCGGCAATCCGTATTTCGCGTTCAATGGCTGCGGCATCATCCACCAATTCTCTCTGAGCGATATAACTATTCGTACGCTTGCCTTCTACTCGCTCAAAGAGCGCTACATTTCACAAAAAGATTATGAGACTCGCTCGACCCTCTCATCGGTCTGGTCGCTTGAGAAATATGATGACCGAAAAGAGCACCGAATTGAACCAGTACAGATGCAGACCGCGGGAGCAAATATGACGATGGTGCTGTATCGCCTTTTTTCAATTGATGTGTATGGCATTCGCAACGAAGCTCAGACGCCTTTTGATGACGATATTGTGCTGCGCGATGGCATAGTGCGCTTCAAGGGTTTCGGCTTCACCGCGCAGTACCGCGATGAATTTATAAACATTTTTTCGGAAATTGCATCGAGCAGCACCACATACAGAAGCAGCGGCGGCAATGAAAATGAAAGCAATGGAAGCGCATCCCTGTCCGGCATATCATTGCGCTCAGCGCATCTTTCCGCATCCTTTGCGTACAAATCGGCTGAGGCAGGATACTTCAGTCCGTACACTGCCGCCATCGGCGAATACATCGGCCAGGGGTTATTTCTCGATGCGCGCTACACCCCCGGTAAAAATCTCATTTTCGGGGCAAGCGCCTCATCCGAGAAAAAAAGCTCCCCCTCCTCGGGAGAGAATGATATCCCCGCAATAAAACGAGAACGGCTGTTTTGTGAGTATTCTTTCGGGCTGCTGCATGCGATGCGGCTTGACTACACGCGCGCGTATCGGTCAATCGATGAGATAGATCGCAAGCGCTATCGCGGCAGCATCACGCTTGGAAATCCATCGCTTGTTCTGCTTGCGGCATCCGGCACATATCAGACGCATAGTACTGCGGCACCTTCATATTGCACTACCACTTCGCTATCCTTCTACGTACGCCGCATGCTGAGCGCACATGCTTCATGGACCAGAGGCTGGATAGGCAAAGGTAACCCCGTGTACCAATATCTTTTGCCGCTGAAAAATTCAAGCATTCCGGGAACATTTCTCCGTACCTCCGGAAATATCTATGCCGTAAAATTTGTTTTTAACAGGTGGGGATTGCATTTTTCCTGCCGCGGAATCCTTGAGCTTCCCGAAGACGGCACGCGCACTACGTTAATCGAAGCATTTGCCAGCGGGCAATATTGAGATTAATGTGAACTGTTCAAAACGTCGTTGAGGGCATTGAGTTGATTGTACGCTTTCTTGACAGCCTCCGCCATGTCTGCATTTGCCTCAAGGACATTGTGCATGATGTCGTTGAGCTTTTCCACGGCGCCAATTACTTCCATCATGGAAGCGTTCTGCGCGGCAATCGATGTCGATATTTCGGAAGAGCCCTTCGAAATTTCTTTAAAATTTGTATGTATTGTTCCGGTTAGCTCTTCCTGTCCGATGCATAGATGCATGATATTTTCAACCGCATTGCCCGCATTTTGCACAGCTTCGCCAACTGCACCTATTTCGCCCGCCGATTCACGGACAATGCGAACCTCTTCCTCTATCTCACGAACCGTTTCCGAGATGATGCTCTGAATGGATTTTGATTGCTGTATGGAACGATCTGCCAGCTTCCCGATTTCTTCGGCCACCACCGCAAAACCCCTTCCCGACTCGCCTGCGCGCGCCGCTTCGATTGATGCGTTCAGAGAAAGAAGGTTTGTCTGCTCTGCGATTTCATTTATCATGGTGGTGATCTCGACAATGGAGCGGGATGATTCCTTAATCTTTTCCATTCCCGCGACAATATCATCAAGCCGTTTCCTGCTCGATTCCGTCATGCCCATGCTTTTCGCGCTCAGCTCTGACGCGGCTTTCGCGGCTTGTGTAATTTCACCGGTGAGTGAAAGATATTCCCGCAGATGCGCCACGCTCGACTGAAGCCCATCATCCTGCACTTTCGCGTTTTCCGCGATATTCTGTACCGATGCAGCGAATTCTTCCATTGCGGCAGAGGTCGCTTCAAGATTATTGCCCTGCTCGCTCATTTTCTGGCCAAGCGATTGAAGCGCAATCTCAATATCTGAAAAACATAACAGTAACTCCCGTGAGGATTCCTGCACCTTTTCAAAAATTCCCCGAAGAAGATTATGGCTTTCTTCAATTTCTTTTTTCGAAATGGCAATAGTTTTTGCCATTGCCTGAAATCGTGCGGTCATATCGAGCGCAAGTGCAATAAGGAGGCCAGGATAGCCGAAATTAATCCATACGAAATCCGTTCGAATTACCTGAAGAATTGTGAGTACATCAAGCATAATGCAGAACATGAAAAATAGATATGCAACAAAGACCGGACCTGCTTCTTTATTTTTCTGCACGAATCGTGAATTGACAATCAGGATTCCCCAGATTATCTGCGAAAAAATTCCCGCGTAGCTGATTACCTGCAGTCGCCAGCCGGTAAGCGGGCTGGACTCCGAGGCAGTGAGCGCCAGCAAGAAAGAAGAAATTGAAAATACGAGTGTTATTATTTCCAGTGCGCGCATTCGTTTTGAAAGAAAATTTTCAAGGAAGAAATATATCCATCCCGCTTCCAGTGAAAGCAATGCATAATACAGCCTGTCTTTCATATGATAGCTGACACCATAATCCGGCAGATAAAAATGCAGGCTTAAAATACACCAGAGGATATTTATCCCCGCAAAATGCAGAAGATTTTTGTTTTTTCTCTCGCGCAAAAACTGCAGGAGCACAATCACCCCTAAAAAGAGCGTCAAAAAACCGCCTATCATCGGAACATGCTGCGCTTTGAATTTCTGCCAGAAGACGAATATCTCGACATCTTTCAGCAATCCCAATGCGATTTTATTCTTCGCCCGGGGACGCATTTCGGCAGACACGCGCATGGCAATCACATTATTTTCCCCGTATTTGATAAGCGAAGGAGGAATAAAATAATACCGTTCTGTATTCCAGCTTGAAAAAAAATCGGGATGCCATCGCCCGGTACAGCCGATGAGATGGCCGTTAATATAGGTGCAGTCGGATTCGACGATTTTTCCGAGAAGCAGAGCAATATTCTTCCCGCGGTAATGCTCGGGAATTATGAACGCCTTTCGCACCCATACGCGCTGCTTTTTTTGTTCTTTGAAGAAATTGCCGGGGGTGTTGACCTGACTCCAGGATGAATCATCATATTCGGGTTTTGCAAAATCCTCATTGTCCTCTAAGGAAAGTCGCCAGCCCTGAGAAATATCTTCAAAATTGCCAGATGAACACGCGATAAGAGTAATGCCAACAAGCCACATCCACCTCCACGGTCTCATATCTGGCCCTCCGATGATATTTATGAAATAATAAAATATCTTTTTTATATTATTTGTATTAATCCATCTCAATCAATATATGTCAACAATAAAGCGGCTTTGACCCCTGTAATAAATTTATCGCTCTAATATAACACACATGAGTAGCAAGCTTTTGAGCAGTGCAGATTAACTCAGCGCGGCAGAGCAATGGGTGATGCAGCAGGAGTGGTCATTTTTTTTCTTGACAAATATAAAGCGCCCCGCACAATGCATGACATTGTCGTCCAACAATAATCAACAACGGAGACAGGAAATGAGTAAAATACTACGTTCCAGCTTCTCTCTCTCTCTCTCTTGATGGCTGTGTTACTTACGCAGTGTGACATCACTCAAATCATCGATCAACTGACCCGGCCGAGCGGCAGCCCGGGTGAAAGCACTCCCGTGGATGGTACCTGGCTCCTTAAAAAGACAGACCTGTCGTTCACCCTGAACGGTGAGCAGGTGCATATCGAAGATCCGGAGGATGCTGCTGAGGGAACGGGATCTGAGTTCACGGTAGTGTTGCGTCTTTCCAGGGGAGTGGGTAAATTTTACGTAAAGGCGTCCGGGGATGCGCGGTACCGGTATTGCGGGAAGGTCGATCTTTCGTATACTGCAGATGGGAACACCTTCTCAATCCTGAACGCGGGCGCGGAGCCCTACGAGATAGGCTATACGGTCGAGGGGGCCAATCTCACGCTGAGGAAGGCGATAGTCGATAGGAGTGGCGAAAACTCCACGGTGAGCGAATCAACGACGCTCTTTGAGCGTGTTGAGTCCTTCGACGTTTCCGAAAACAACGTGGAAACTGACTGCGGCTACTTTGAAACCTCGGAAGAGGAGACCGCGACCGGCGGCGGGGACGGAGCGGAGGAACAGGGATCGTGCGGTGGAGACGATGTAAAAATCATGCCGAGACGAGGGATGGAGCACACCAATGGCTGCGGACCGAAAATTGGTGGAATAAATTTCAGCCTACCAGATGAGTTAAGCGGTGCTCTCCACCGTCCCTGTAATTGCCATGACGAGTGCTATGTCCATGGCAGTGCCACATACGGATTCAGCAGGCATGATTGTGACCGGCGTTTCAAGAACGATATGTTTGCTGCATGCGATGACCACTACCGTTCATGTATGAGGTATGTCAGGATAAAGCTCGGCTTTAAAAAGATCAAAATATGTTATATGTGGGACCCGCGCGAGGCATGGTGCAAAGGATGGGCAAATGCATTTTATACGTTTGTGGATATTTTTGGCGGAGGATCATGGGAGGATGATCAAATCTGGTATCCGTATCTGAGTTACATCAATTGCAGGTAAACATCCATGAGGTACATTATAGAAATTGTGGCAGGTTTGATGTTCATTTTTTTTTCATTTCTTAATGCAGAGGGGTATGAAAATTCAATATGGCGGAGTGTTTACATTGGTCCAAAATATACTTTTGATGATGAAGAGCATAACAATAGTCGTGCTAATGCATACTTTGGAATAGGATTGCAATTTTATTATATCGATGCAATCGTTAATGTAAATCCATTTGCAATATTGGTGGCACTTGAAACAAGGGTGGATATTGGAATAAGAATCTATGAAACAAATAATCTAATGATAAGGCTTTTTACTGGATTTGGTGATATTAACCTTAACGAGAGACGCGGGTTGTACAATGATTTTATTGTTATTGGATGCGATGTCGGATTTTATAAAATGAACTCCGAAAGCTGCTGCCTCAGTCTGATGAGAGATGAAAGCAGAATAATATTTTCAATTTATTTTGAGAGGCTTTGGAAATATTTTAGAGCATACGATAGCATAAATGCCGGCATCGGCTGTCGCTGGTAGCGGTTATTGCTAAAGCTACGCCCTTGCACTTCACAACATTCCGTTGGCGGCGACTCAGCCCGCGCCGTTGGAGCTATGACTCGTAACCGTCCAATCATCTGTAAAAATAAAAACTCTGGGCACCTCTAAAAACCCGAAAAAAGCTTGAAAAAAATATGCGATATGATATTAATATTTCTTTTTAAATAATTATTAAAAATTGATCTAAATTAGATGACAGCAATAAGAAAAAAACACTATCGTTCATTATTCGAATATCAGGACCGAATCGAACAAATTACAAAGAAACCAGCGCATATTGCACAGTAAACGAGATAATACCATGGGAAACGTTTCGTAAAAAGCTTGAAGAAGTTTTTCGTAAAGATGCAAAAAGGCCGGGAGGAGCATCGCATTTTGATTATGCCGTGAAGAAAACGAACGTATCAAAAAAGGCGAAGTGCCTGAGCGTTTCAAAAATAATCCGTATATAATGCGACAGAAAGATACTGATGCGCGCTGGTTGAAAAAAAATGGACGAAGGTATTTTGAAAATACAAAATGAAAGCACGAGTACATAAAAAAGGATGCAGGTATACGACACTCACCGAAAGGCAAAAGGCGTACAATCGAAAAAAATCGAAAATACGGGCACGGGTGGAACATGTATTTGGTTTTGTGGCAACTGTTCTGAAAGGATATCATTTTCGAGACAAGGGGGTTTGCTTGCGCAGAAAGCTATATCATGCTGACAAATCTTTTGTACAATATGTGCCGATATAAGTTTCTTGTGTCAACTCAGTGACGTGCAGAGTGTGGAGGTTATGGATATAGGAAGAAGTACCACGAATTAGGTATACTGCAAAAAGGTAACCGACGCATTGTAATGGGTGCAATTCATAACTCGTAGTAATTTTGACTATTACAAGTCCGAAAGGGCACGAAAATAGCGGTTTTTAGAGGTGTTCATTAGGCATACTCAACATGGTAACATTTCAGGATGCAAAACACATTGCTAATGAAATCGTAAGCGAACTTGCGCCGCTTTCCATCGTTGTGTTCGGTTCTGTTGCTAAAGAAGGCATGGGCAATGATCTTGATTTGTTTATTGTCATCGATGACACTTCCTCACAATATGATGCTGTTAATAAATTGTATAAAAGGCTTAAGCCATATTATAAAAATTTTGCGATTGATAACATTGTGGTTAACCAATCAAATTTACAAGAATACTTTGAGAAGGGCAGCCCTTTTATTACACTAATCGCAAAAGAAGGCAGGAGCTTATATATGCGGGATGCAATTAATGAATGGATACGGCAGGCTGAAGAAGAACTTACAATGTCAAAATATCTTTTAGACGGTGGATTCTTTAAAGGTTCGTGCTTCCATGCCCAGCAAAGCATTGAAAAAGCCATAAAAACCAATTTACTTCAAAAAGGGTGGGAACTTGAGAAGACACATAATATTGCCCGTTTAGTTGCATTATGCAACAGCTATCACATCAATATAAATCTTACCGATGATGAAGTTGTTTTTATCGATAGCATTTACAGAGGGAGGTATCCCGCGGATGTCGGTTTATTGCCTCTTGGAGAGCCAAAGGAGGACGATGCGGTAAAAGCATCTGCAATAGCGGAGAGAATATTGCAACATGTAAAAAATAATCTGCAATAAGGAAACTAATGAAACACCACCGCTGGGCGTTTATCATCAACCCGATAGCAGGCAATGGCAAAGCTCGTCGTTACAAGGATATCATCACCAACATCGCACGCTCAAAAGGAATTTCTCCTGAAATTGTCTTTACTGAAAAAAAAGGGCATGCAACCGAGCTTGCACAAAATCTTTTCGTATCGGGCTATAATCCCATTGCTGCGGTGGGCGGCGATGGAACCTTCAGCGAAGCGGTGCACGGGCTGGTGGGCAAACGAGGCGCGATTTTCGGCGCGGTACCCGCCGGTACGGGAAACGACTTCATCGGCATCACCGGCTTTTCGGAAACGCTCAGTTCACACGAGTGGGATACTTTTTTTGAATGCCATATCGCACAAATGGACGTGGGCTATTGCAACGACCGCCATTTCATTAACGGCATGGGGCTTGGCTTTGACGCGCAGGTGGCATGGGAAAATTATAACAGCAAGCTGCATGAACGAGTAAAGGGCGGCGATAAAACGAAGTATGTATGGCATATTGTGAAAACGCTGCTGACGTATCGCGAAAAGACGATGCGCCTTACTGTGGGAAAAGAAACCCGCGAAGTGAAATCATTTCTCAATACCATCGCCAACGGTCGTCGCCTCGCCGGCGGGTTTTATCTCACACCCGATGCTATGGCCGATGACGGTTTTCTCGACGTATGCATGATTCATGAGCTGCCATTTTTCGGGCGCATACGCGAATTCGTGCATGTCATCAGGCAAACCCACCTCAACGACTCCAGGGTACGATTTTTCCGCACCAATAAGTTATCGATTGAATTTCTTGATGAAACCTTCGCGCACCTCGATGGTGAACTGTATTCGAGTAAAAAGTTTGATATCGGCATCATGCCGCGCGCGCTTCGCATTATTTATAATCCAGCCGGCGGGCACTTTTTTTCAAAAATACCATGACACCGCGTTCGCCGCGCACAACAGGGGAAGTCATCATCCCCTGTTAATCGCCGCAAAAAGCTTTTTCCCACCCCACACCAGAAGCGACGCAATACCGAATATCACAATAATTGTCGGCTCTGCCGGCAGTGTATCGAACGCGAACGAAATGCCGAAACCCGTAATTGCAAAGAGCACAGACAACGCAATCGTCGCAGCGATGACGCTTCGCATTTTCTGAAAGCTTGCAAGCGCTATCACCCCTGGTGCGATAAGGGCCATCATCGTTACCAGGATACCGAGCACCCGAACGCACAGCGCGATGGTAAAACCCGCACAGAAATAAAAGAGCATATTAAGCGCTTCCACGCGAAGGCCAGAAAGCCGCGCCTGAATGGGGTCAAAGCCTGTAATGAGAAATTTCCTGAAAAAAACTGAAAGTGTAAACGCCATCAGACAAAGATGCACAAGATAGTGCGAAAATACGCGCCCGGGCGTATAGAGAATTTCCGTGAAATATGCCTTGAGCAGCAAAAGGTCCGACCCGCCGGTGAGCTTATTTGCCAGCGGAATCAGACCCATGAGAGATACAAAGAGAATGGCCAGCACGCTTTCTGTGTTGATAATCCCCCTGCTCATGAATATCACCAGGGGCAGCATCACGCAGGCAAGCAATGGGAAAAGATACACATCCATGTGCAGCAAATCCGCTACCACGTTTTCAGGGTTCTGCATGAGGACAAGCGCGTTGGTGCTCTCGTGGCTTACCAGGTGAAGCGCCATGCCCAGAACAAAGGCAAGCTGCGATGACGCTGAAAGCACCAGCCCAAAGAGGCTTGCGCGGCGCAGCACAAGGAATAATCCCGCGAAAGATACCACGGCAAAATAGGGAATGCTCATTGCAAGCTGCGCGCCGTACTGTGCCGCATAATATACGATTTTTTCATGCAGTTCCATTTGCCGCCACCGTATTGTTTTCAACCTCAAGGCAGTTGGTACAGAAATCAACGTTCTCGTGATGGTCGATGATGATGAGCGTGCAATGCAACCGCGAGCTTTCTTTAAGCAACAGTTCCTTGATATCGCGCTTCCCTGTTTTATCGATATTCGCGAAAGGTTCGTCGAGCAGCACAATGTCCGGCTCGGAAATAAGGGCGCGGGCGATAAGAGCTCGCTGAAATTCGCCGCCGCTCACCTGATGAAAAAGCATCTTCTCCATTTCGGAAAGTCCCACCCGATCTAACGCATCGCGCGTTTTTTGCACAATATTGCGGCGTTTAGCACTTCGGGAAAAAAAGCTGATTTTCGCGTAATCCTGCATCCCCATGGATACCAGCTCTGATAGCGTAATGGGATATTGCGTATCAAAGCGGCTCGATTGAGGAACGTATGCCGGGCGCACAAAAGACGAACTTCTTGTTCCCTTCTGCAATGGCAAAATCCCCAGAAGGCCAAGACCAAGCGTCGTTTTCCCGCTGCCATTTGCGCCTTTAATGAGGTAGATTTCACCTTCGCAAATGTCGATATCCACGTGCGATAGCACCGCCTTTTTCCCGTATCCGAGCGAAGCCTCACGCAGAATTATTCGTTTCATTGTGTAAGCCCTTTATGAAGCATGCGCACCGATGTATCAATCATATCCAAGTAGGTTTTCGCCTCCGGCACCGAGCCTGTTTGAATAGGCAGCACCAGAAGTTTCGCGCCGCCTTCTTTCGCGATTTTCCCTGCATACGATACATTCGACCATGGAGATACCAGCACAAGCGGTACTTTTCTTGCACGGATATACTCAATCACTTTTTTCGCGTGCGCGGGCGAAGGCGCAACCCCGGGAAGCTCTTCAATCATCATACCCTGCGAAAGGCCGAAGCGGCGAAGCACATAGACGAATTCGGTATGATACACTACCACTTCCTTGCCCTTGTGCGGTGACATAAGCGCCATGAGCTCTTTCGTCTTTTTCACTGCCGCATCTTTGAATGAATGAAAATTTTTTTCGTACTCATCCTTCCCCGCAGGATCGATTTTTATCATCGATTCTTTTATGTTTCGGGCAATCACAATCCCGTTTATCGGGTCCGGCCAGTAATGCGGATTGCCATAGGGATGAATATCGCCCATCTGCCGCGTAATTTCGCCAGTTGGCTTTTCCGCCAGATCAATGCCGGCATACGCCACACAATATCCCGGTGCACCGCGATGAATTTTCGGATTGCGGGACTGGTTCAATAAAAGCGGCACCCATCCTGCTTCAAGCTCAAGACCAATGCTCACAAAGAGATCGGCTTTATTGAGCTTTACGATATAATCGGGCCGCGCCTGCGCGTAGTGAAGATCGGTATTTCCGGTTGTGAGACTTTCAACAGCCACGCGATTGCCTCCTACCTCCTTCGCGATGCTCGCAAGATCGGTTGAAGTGGTGACTACTCTAAGCTGTGCGAACGCACCATTCGCGACAGCGCACATACCAATAACAGCAATAGCGAATAATCGTTTCATTATGTATCCCTCCCCAGTTTAATAGCGATGCGCGGGATGATACCCTAAAATAAAATCGGCCTGCACATACACCGCATAGTTTAATTCCGTGCCGAACACATCACTCCGCTCACCTGTTATGCGAAAATACGAAAATTCTGATGGACGCAGCGTTACCCACAGCAATTGCGCAAAACTCTGGCGGTCGATGCTGCTTCCGGATGATGACCTCACATCGAGTTCAGCGTAGTAATCGTACCGGAATCCCGCAAGCCAGTATTGATGAAACTGGTACTGCACATACGAATAGAAGCCGTGCTTTGTATTGTCCTGCACGGCATCCGGACGCACTTCATAGCGATACCAGTATTCGGTTGAAAAAATAAAGCTCCGGTAACGCCCCCGCTGCCATTTGAACGTGAGATCCGCACCCCCGGTGTGATCGATTTCCCTGCCCTCTTCATCGACAAGATAGCGAATATACGTAAACCCGAATTGCGTGCCAAGCTCGCCATAAATCGGGATAAAATGCTTAAGGCGCGCCGTGACAAGCGGGCCGGGTTTGACGGCTCCCTCCCCGTGCGTATGCCCCCAGCTTCGGCCATTGAAAAAACCAACCTTCAGTTCCTGATACCATTGCCATGGCATAAGAAGAGACACCTCTCCGCCCTGATCAAAGACTCCTTCCACATCGAAGAGCATGGCATGTACCAGCGGCGTGGTGGTAAAATGCCAGTCGTGCTGATGAATGGAATTGAGCCGCCCCACGTCTAAAAAAAAGCGGCCGAGCTTCGCATAGAGATTCCAGGGAAGCGTGTTGAACTCGAAATAGGCTTCGTGCAGTTCTACGAAATATTTTCCTTCCTCTTCGTGCACGGCCAGATTTACCGTGCCAAGCGCAAGGTGGTCGATGCCGCCGAAAAGGCCCACTTCAGCGCTGCGCACCTTAACGCCATTGGGGGTCAGAGCCTCCGGGGAGTTTCTTTGCGCGGTGAGGTCTTTTCCCCCCACCATATCGGCCGCAACAAAGATGTTCGGCATCGACGTGCGGTCTAAAAATCCTGCGGATTTTTCTGCACTGCGTTCCTCAACTGCGCTTTTTCCCCCAAGGAGTTTATCTACTTCGGCATCAAGGTTTTCCTGGGCAAAAAGGGGGAGCAGCGCTCCCCCTGCGATAATAAGCACTGTAGCGATTGTACACCATAACAGTTTCTGGAGTTTCATATTGGGACTCCTTGTTTTCAGTGATGGTGCTCTTCGTGGAATATCTTCACGCTTTCCACGGTGACTTTGCCGTTTCCTTTATAGTAAAAGGATTCGCTGGCAGGTGCTCCAGTGTTTGCCCATCTATTCGAATCAATGTTGAGCAATGCGGCTGCGTCTTCAAGCGCATCGACAGAATCCGCCTGTTTCACCACCACATGCACCGCGGGATTTTCCTGATGAAAGCCGATGAGGAAATGAGGTTTAGAAATATCAGCAGAGTTAGTGGCAGAACCTGCATTACCTCCCCGATATGTTGCGGTAACATTACCAGAAGCAAATGCAAATTCTCCTCCCCCGCTTCCATCGGGATTGGTCCGCGCGTAGATATAGAAACTGCCGCTATTCAGATTGAGATTTTTTATCTGCACGTGATTGCCCACGGCATCGATGCCGCAGAGCGGATGAATTGCTCCATCAAACGTAAACGAGGTGGTGGTGCATTCGGTGCTCTCTTCGTCTTTCGAGCAACCGGCAAAAATGAGTGCGACCATGAGCATATAAATCAAAATAATTCGAACTAACATAGCATCCCTCTCCTTTATATTGTAAGATGATGCATGCCATCATCTGGCACGCAGTACAGCACATGTTATGTCAATATTACAAATAAAAGGAAGAGAAAGGAGGCGCGCGAAGGGAAGGATTATGAATAAGTGAAGAATAGTGCTTGTGCACCGCCCGCAAGGCGTATGGCGCAGAAAAGGCAGAAACAGCAATAAGGGGAGATGACTGCGCTGTCGATGTAAAGCGATGATTGACGATGAAGCAGGAAACGCAATTGCCCGCTTCTACATGCGTTTTCGCTGTCGCTGACGCAAATCCCGCCTTATGCGATGTATGCTCGTACGAACACACGCCATGGCAGGATGACGCCAGGTGGTTATGCGACAGATGAAGAATCGCATTGCCGGTGATGATGACCAGCGCCAGAGCTGCACTAAAAACGCTGCGCACCGTTCGAAAGGTTATATTATGCACAGGAAAATACGACATATTACGATTGTTTCGAAAATACGGGTATTCAGTCAAGAATTTTATATCAGAGGCTCTGACCCCTATCTGGAAAAATTCTGGCTTGACAGGGCTCTGACCCCTTCGCATACAATGCGCTTCATTCCATCCGGGCGTTGAGGTGCAGGTACGATGCAGATTTCGATAAGACCATATATGTTTTCAATGATAGGCCTTTTTATAATTGCGACAGGTGCTCTGTGCAGCAAGGAGCCTTCGGCACATGTTCCCACCATCGCCACCTCCATCGCCCCGATTGCTGACATTGCACAAAATATTGCGGGCAATGCCATGACAGTAATCAGCGCGGTTCCGCCCAACGCAAATCCACACACATTTGAAGCCGACCCTTCCACGGCAAAATTGCTGCAAAGGTCATCGATTTTTATCGGCGTGCATCCCGAATTCGACGGCTGGGTTTCGAAGATGCTATCTCCCGCGGGAAAAAAATTCTTTTTGAGCGATATCATCAAAGGCGATAATCCCCACCTCTGGCTTTCCGTGAAAAACGCAAAGCTCATTGCCGCTGCAATCCGCGACTTTTTATCATCATCATATCCCGAACATTCCGGTCAATTTGCCAAAAACTGCGATGCCTATCAAAAGAAGCTCGATATCCTGGACAGGCGCATCAGCACCATGTTTACTGGCATAAAACAAAAAAAATTATTTCAATGGCATCCCGCATGGGATTATTTCGCGAATGATTACGGGCTTATCATTGCCGGCACCATCGAATCCGGCCACGGCGATTCGCCGTCCATTAAGGGAATCGCCGATGTAAAAAAACGCGCGCTGAAAGAAAACATTAAAGTTGTTATTATCGATTATTACGCCCACAATACAACCGCTGACGCCTTTGTGCGGGAAATCGCCGGTAAAGCCGTTCGTCTTGACGGCATCGGCAATCCCAACGATAATGCGCGTGCACAATATCTTTCACTTATGGAGTACAATGCGCAGACACTTGCGAAGGCACTTTCCGAATGACTATTATGCATGCGATAGAACTGAATAATGTTTCCGTGCGCTATGAGTTCGATGTGGTTCTGGAAGATATCAATCTCACGGTAGAAGAGCGGGAAATAGTTTCTATTGTGGGACCGAACGGCAGCGGCAAAAGCACGCTTTTAAAGACCATCATGGGTTTGAAAGAGCCGTTTGCGGGCACCATCGCGGTGTTCGGCATGGAGCCGGAAAAGGCACGCCGTAAAGGCAGTTTCGGCTATCTCTCACAGCAATCGAATTACGACAGCGTTTTTCCCGTGCACGCTTTCGATGTGGTTGCCATGTCGCGCTATGCACAGTGCAGAATTGTTGAAAAACTCTCTCGCAAAGACCGCAGCATAATCGAAACATCCCTCGCGCGCGTTGGCATGAGCGAACTTGCGCACCGCTCTTTCGGTAGCCTTTCAGGCGGACAGAAACAACGGGTTCTGATTGCACGCGCGCTGGCGCTTGAGCCCAAAATACTCATTCTGGACGAACCTGCAACAGGATTGGACGTGGTTTCGCAGGATTCGTTTTATGAACTCCTCCGGCAGCTGCGCGATGAAGCCAATCTTACAATTATCATGGTATCACACGACATCGGCGCGGTGTCGGAAATTGTGGACAGGCTTGCCTGCATCAATAGAAAAATCCATTTCCACGGAAAACCCTCCGAATGCGCGCCGGATGAGATGATTGCAAAAGTGTTCGGCCGCAACATCCACGTGGTCCGCCACGATACAAACTGTCCCACCTGCCGGGGTGAGTGATGAGTGAACTTTTCGCAATGGATTTTTTCAGAAATGCGTTTTTCGCAAGCATCCTTCTTGGCGCGCTTTTTGGCATTCTTTCGTTTTTCGTGGTTACGCGCAAAATGGCATTCTTAGGCGCAGGAATAGCACACACCGCCTTTGGAGGCGTGGCACTCGGCGTCTTTTTCGGCGTTAATCCGTTCTGGACGGCACTTATTTTCTGTGTGATTTCGGCAATTGCCATTACAAAGCTCACACGCCTGGGGAAGCTCACGCCCGATGCAGGCATCGGCATCTTCTTCGCGTTTTCGATGGCCCTCGGCGCGCTTTTAATCAAACTAAAAAAGGCCTACACCTTCGATTTGCAGGGATATCTATTTGGAAACATCTTAGCCGTCACCTCTTGTGATTTACTGATTACAGGAGCGGTCCTTCTTTTTTTTCTGCCGTTCATTGCACTGTTTATACACCGGATTCTTTTTATGACCTTTGATGTGGAAGTGGCCATGTCAAGCGGTGTGCGCACCGAATACCTCGACACAGCGCTTTTTGCCTTTCTTGCGGCAATTATTGTCATCAGCATGAAGATTGTGGGCATCATTTTAGTCTCAGCGCTGGTGGTGCTTCCCGCAAGCTTCGGGCTTGTGCTCACAAAAAACTTCCGCGGGGTTATCGCATGGGGTATTATTTTCACCCTTTGCACGATGTGCGGAGGGCTGGTGCTTTCATTTTTTATGGACACACCTCCCGGGGCAACCATGGTGGTGCTGGGAACTGCCGCCTATGGCATCAGCCTTATTGTCAACGCGTTGAAATAATAAAGGTTGGACTAAAGAATCGTTTATCACACCTATAATGCATCAAGCTTAAAAATAATACCAGATACTCTCATAATCAGCGGGATTTTCTCCAATCGATTCCAGACGCCTCAGGTAATCGAGGATTGGCACGTCTTCCCCAATATACGTCTGTTGGGGACCGATTTTCTTTTCCCATGGGTGGAACTCATAGATTCGAGATCCATCGGAACGTATCGAAATAAGATCCCGATGCTGCCAGGCGTTGAGGTAGTTCTTTCCAAGCCCGGGGAGGTTGAATACTGCCTCATCGGTTCTGCAAAGTCCCGGAAGAAGCCTTGACTCCTCCTTTTGTTCCTGAACCAGACGAGCAACAGGGACACGATAATCGGCAGTCTCTTCCTTACCCTTTGGATAAAAGGTATAGTACGGATCGACACCGCAGAGCCTGATAAGCCTTCGCAGTGCAGCAGCCGCAAAGCGTCGAGATATATAAAAGGTATATACGAGCTGGTTATACACTCGAATACCATGGCGGCGCAGCGCATTGGTAGCAGCAGATAATTCCGGGGTTACTTCGTATGGGTGCTGAATGTGAGTCATCACGCACATTTCCCGTCGTTTCGGAACATTGTATGATGAAATGAGTCTGATGAGTTCTGGCGTAAACCGCATTGGCAGAGTAACAGGAGTTCGTGTGCCTATGCGAATGCGCTCTACATGAGGGATATCAGCCAGGCGGTCCAGAATTTTTTTCAATACCGGATCCGTCATGACCAGAGGATCACCTCCGGTAACGAGCACCTCCTTGATGGATGCGTTGTTTCGTATCCACTCGATGGCTCGGTTCAGGTTCTCCGCTGATGCCATTGCTCCAGGTGCCATAGCACTTTTGATTTCCCAGTTGCGCTGACAGTACACGCAAATTTGCGGGCATGTGTTGAATGGTTTCAGGATGAGGACTTCAACGTACCTTCTGGTTATCAGGTCTATCGGCGAGGTATCGGCCTCAAGCATGTAGTCCGAAGTTTTTTCGTGAAACGCATCGATGTAGGTTTTCGGCGGAATTACCTGGGCACGGATAGACCGATCGCGTCCCGCGCTCGGATCATCATCGAAAAGTGACGCGTAGTACGGTGTCACACCGAAGGGAATAGATGAGGAGACAGCCGTATCTATCAAGGATTTCTCTTCATCTGTGAGATTTACCATCCTCGAGAGTGCATCAGAATTTTTCGCAATATGCCTGATATGCCATTTCCAGTTTTTCCAATCCCGAGATGTTCCTTTAAGAGTCTTCAGTATCGCCTTCCTTCTCATTGTTCGACGAACCACTGCTTCCTCGCTAAGGCCGCTTTCATATCGCGACATCAGTTTATCCATATACATTTCAATACTATCGAGCTCATGTGACCGTAGCTTTGCAGCCTCCCTTCCGTGAAAGTCTCCGGCATCAATGTATTTCACCATCTGTTCGGTATGCAAGCGCACTCTCCCCTGTATGCCCCAGGTGAGATGAATGATATCTGCCCAGAATGAAGGGGTCAGAGCCCTATCGTCCATGCCTCTTGATGCCCTCATGAGCGCATCAAGAACACTAAATCCCGAAATTTTCTCGCTGCGCGGATTAAGAATGCTGCGCCATGCCCGCGCACAGTCCCGAACAATTATTAGGTCGAGAACATGGAGGTCCCGTACATTACCTGAGAAAGTATCGAAGTGGAGTTTGTTCACATAATCCAGCACGCGGCGACGTACCGTCTCGCGGTCATCGCTTGACATCAGGATATTTCCAAGCTCCCCTGCTGTCTCAATAAATACCCTGCCGGTCCATTCTTTCACCACGCCTCCAATACACCTGGATTCACCACATCGTCAAATTCTATTTAATTCTCCTGTTCATTGAGTTTTCTCAGTGTTTATCGTATCTTCATCGGGATTAATTTCCATCATAAAAAGAATATATAGCTAAACAGGAGGATTTTCAAGCAATGTGGGGTCAAAGCCCTTTCGCCCTTTCGACTAACAGTATTTTATAAGCTATGGCTTTGACCCCACATACTCGACATAGAAAAAAACTACAAAAAAAGCTCTGACCCCCAAAAAAAATTTATTTTTTTACGAAATTTTGCGTATTAATAGGTGAGGGAAAAGAAATCTTATTTGGAGGAATAACATGCCACGCCCAAATCGAATTCAACAACCCGACCTAACTTATCATATCGTTTCTCAATGCATCGAATGGCGCGACATGATTGGAGAAGATTATTTCAAAGAGTGTTTTCTTGAAATTTTGCGCAGAAGCAAACAAAAATATCACTTTAAGCTTATTGCGTACTGCATCATGCCCAACCACATTCACCTTATTATTCACACTCTGCCAGGTGGAACATCCATCTCAAGAATTGTGCAGTATATCAAATCTCGATTCGCGGAGCTTTATAACAAAATTGTGAAACGAACGGGGCCATTCTGGAACGGGAGGTACAAAGACAGCATTGTTCAATTTGCGAAAGATGCGTGTCATTATTTACTTTGGCTTTTGTGGTATCTTGCGTTTAATCCAGTTCGAAAAAGATTATGCTCAAATCCTTTAAACTATTCATATAGCAGTATCAGAGCCTATGTCGAGGGAAATCCGAATATAGAAGTGCCAATAGATTATCACGATTTTTTCTTAAACTTAGGTGAAACTTTTAAGGAGCGATTGAAACGATTTCTTCATTACGAGGAACTATATCGAAAACGATATTCCATTATCGATTGGATATAACATTAAAAAATTCATTCCTAATTCATATCGTTATACCTGCTATTTATCAATTGTACGAGGTTTTCACTACAATTCCTCGTAATTATCAATTCATTCCAAAAGCGTACAGATCCGAATACGCCTTAAAAATTGCCTTCACCTGTTAGCCATTTTATCCTCAAATCGAATTCTTTCTAAGAAATTTAGTTCAACCATCTTTTTCAATTTTTCCAATAGTGATACCAGGTGTATTGAGTTTCCCTCATTGGTCAGAAAGAAGGGTCAGAGCCATTGCACCTTTTCTTCAGTAGGGTCAGAGCCCTTTCACAATTCCCAGCTTATATTCTTTTTACATTGACATTTCCGGGGAATGTTATTTCCCGGAATACGAGCGCACATGGTGTGCCATCATCACTCTTATTACAGGATATTATCAATGGATTACTACAAAATCATTGGCGGGAAAAAGCTCAAAGGCGAAGTGGAAATTTCCGGCGCGAAAAACGCCGCTCTACCCATCATTGTGGCAAGCCTCCTTGCCGATGGGGAAACAGAGCTGCACAATGTGCCGAATTTAAAGGACATATTGACAATCATAAAAGTTATAGAATGCCTGGGAGCGGAAACGGAATTCAACACTGAAAAAAATATTTTAAAAATAAAAATTAATAAAATCAAAAAGGCAGAGATCCCCTACGATCTGGTAAAAACCATGCGCGCGTCCGTGTATGTAATGGGGCCCATGCTCGCGCGGCTTGGTTTTGCGGATGTATCGCTTCCCGGCGGGTGCGCTATCGGAGAACGCCCCATCGATATTCATCTTTCAGGATTCGAATCGCTCGGCGCGGAAATCGGCGTTGAGCGGGGATACGTTATCGCAAAGGCGAAAAAACTGAAAGGTACGCGCTTCATCATGCGAAAAGTTTCCGTTGGTGCCACCATCAACATCATGATGGCCGCCGTGATGGCTGAAGGAGAAACCATTCTTGAAAATTGCGCCATGGAACCCGATGTGGTCGATCTTGCCAATTTCCTCATTAAAATGGGTGCACAGATTGAAGGAGCGGGAAGCGAGCGTATTGTTATTCATGGTGTCAAAAAACTTAAACCAGTTACCCATACCATCATGCCCGACCGCATCGAAGCTGGCACGTATCTTCTTGCAGGCGCCATTACACGTGGAGAGGTCACCATTACCCATGCTGTTCCAGAACATGTCTCGGCTTTATGCAACGCACTTTCCGAAATTGGATTTATTATAAAACAGGGAAATGACTGGGTTCGCGTTTCGGCTGGAAAAAAGCTTCGGGGAGTATATGTAAAAACGCTTCCCTATCCCGGATTCCCCACCGACTTACAGGCGCCGATGATGGCGCTGATGACCACTTTGCCGGGAATCAGCGTGGTCAATGAAACAATTTTTGAAAACCGTTTCACGCATGTGGGCGAGCTCCGGCGCATGGGCGCACACATCGAAACCGAGGGCAATATGGCAATCGTGCACGGCGGCAAGAAGCTTTCCGCCGCTCCCGTCATGATGTCTGATCTTCGAGCCGGTGCG
Organism: uncultured bacterium; assembly: GCA_937921485.1. Taxonomy (GTDB): domain Bacteria; phylum Spirochaetota; class UBA4802; order UBA4802; family JAGODF01; genus DYLV01. Next base: position 101,716 of record CAKZSV010000012.1, on the reverse strand, counting down.
TCGCTGGTGCTTGCCGCGCTTGCCGCGAAGGGTATCAGCGAAATCCGGAGAATTTATCACTCTGACCGAGGATATGAAAAATTATCGGAAAAGTTATCGATGCTTGGTGCCGATATTAAAAGGGAGAAAGGTGGAGGATACTGATGCTTAGAGGAATATACACCGGCGCCAACGGCATGATCGCACAGGAAGCACGGCTGGATGCCATTGCCAACAATCTTGCCAATGCCGATCAGACCGGCTACAAGCGCGATATTGCGATTTTCAAAGCTTTTCCCGATATGCTTATTCGCCGTATCAGCGACGACGGGCTGGGAATCACTCCCGCAGGATCATACGATACCATGCCCATCGTGGGTAAAATCGGCACCGGCGTGGAAGTCAATGAAGTCTATACGCTTTTCGATCAGGGCGCAATGCAAAGAACGGAAAATCCACTTGATCTGGCGCTTGAAGGCCGCGGATTTTTCGTGGTACTCACCGAGCGCGGCGAACGATATACCCGCAACGGCGCGTTTACCGTCAATCAGGACGGCATACTTGTGACGCACAATGGCAATCCCGTGCTCGGAGAAAACGGCATCATCCGTCTTCAGCACAACAATTTTATGATCAACGAGCGCGGCGAGATTCTGGTAAACAACGCTATCTCTCTCGAGCCTCGCGATGTGGTGAGCATGACCGGAAACGCGTGGGAAAATCCCGTGGTGGTTGACCGGCTTCGCATTGTCGATTTCGAAAACATCCGTGAGATTAAAAAAGAAGGCGATTCGATGTACCGCGAAACCCCGGAATCAGGTCCTGCGATGCCCGCGACGCAGTTTTCCGTACGCCAGGGTTTTCTTGAAAAATCCAATGTCAATGTGGTGCGCGAAATGGTCGATATGATTGAAGTTCAGCGCAGTTACGAAGCGAACCAGAAAACGGTACATGCGCACGATCAGACGCTCGGCAAACTTATCAACGAAGTGATACGATAACCATTTAAAGATTTTTTCATTGTAGCATTACCCTGCAAATTCCTAATTGTATTATTAGGCATTTTTTATACCAACAAAAATGTTGACTAATTTATCTTTATGTATTACAATTGGTATTGCATATAGGGGGAATTTAAGTTATCATTCCGTCTCAATCGAGAATTCGAAGAAAAACTCGAATCAATAGCGAAATCCGAAAAGCTATCAAAATCTGAAATAGTTAAGCGGGCACTTTTATTATATTTTGAGGAATATCAATCGAAAAGCAAACCATACAGCATTGGCGCTGATTTATTCGGCAGATATGGAAGTTCCAATGGCAATCTCTCAAAAAAATATTCCGATATTCCCATAGATCTGGCAGATTGCTCACTGATCGTTATTGCAGAAATAACCGGCATAACGGATATTTTAGCCATAGATTCTGATTATTATATTTACAGGATTAAAAACAAAAAATTCTTCCATAATGTCTTAGCTGAATATCTTCGCAAAAGGAAATAATATCATCTCCACAAGCCTGGAAATCATGATTCGCTGCGCCTGCGGTGTTTTCATGGCGCGCCTCGTTTTATTATTTATTAATACCTTTAATGATTAAATCATATATAAATTGTATATATTCATTCACCGAATATTTGCCCCTCGGAGAAAACCAAATGCGGGAACGGGCGATTATCGAAGCAATGCTGAAAACAACAAGTTTCACATCAATTTTTCTAAAAACACCTTTTTATATTCCTCTTTTAAGAACCACACGACATATCTCATCGTATTCATCCCTGAGGTTTATGATCTTCCTTTTATTATTTTTCGAAAGATTTCCCAGACCAACATCAAACAGCAGCATGGAACCTTGCCTTTCACCCAGCGTCAGCCGTACATGGTTTTCAATAATCTTTCTTAAAGCGTCACGCGGATGAATTGTTTCATCATACTTTAATTGACGCGCAGACATATCGGATGGAAGACCAAACGCATTGAAGAATTCATTTTTTCCGGCAAACATCATCGTGAAAAAAACAATCGGAATTGTACCGAGTCCTGCAAACAACAGCATTTTAGTGTACTCGTATGCTTCTGCCGGCTTCATCATATGGCGTGCGATTTTATAAATAAAATATACTGAGATGCCGCCATTTAGAAGTGCTGCAATGCCATTCATTATTGTATGCAATCGATCAGATGTCATCATCCCCCCTCATGGAAATACTATCATGAAAATAAAACTATTAGCATTATATATCAAGAAAAAATTTTCATACCCACCGCATGTGCTATATTTATCCAAGAAAATAAAACCAAAGGAATATGCAATGAACCTGAAAGACTACTTCACCACCACAACAGGCACAGGAATCCTTTCAACTTCGGATGCGGCAGGCAATGTCAATGCGGCAATGTATTCCCGGCCGCACTTCTTCGAAGACGGCAGCATCGCGTTCATCATGAACGACAAACTCAGCCATAAAAATCTCCAGGAAAATCCGAAAGCCGCATACCTGTTCATCGAAAGCGGCTCGAAACGGGACGGCATTCGTCTGTATCTTGAAAAAATCCGGGAAGAGGAAAATTTGGAGCTGATTGCAAAACTGAGAAGGCATGGAGCATCAGACAACGATGCACCCGGTAAGAAATTGTTTCTGGTGTATTTTAAAATTATACGCACGCGTCCGCTGGTGGATTGAACATCACACCTTTATCTCTCTGCCGCATTTGCGTTCGTTATCCCAGTAGGGCGATATCTCCAGAAGCCTGTCCACCACTTCCGGAAGGACTTTCAATGTGTAATCGATCTCTTCTTCGGTGTTATATCTCGAAAGGCTGAAGCGGATGGAACCATGCGCGCTGGTAAACGGTACCCCCATTGCGCGCAGCACGTGCGATGGCTCAAGCGAGCCGGATGAACATGCCGATCCCGATGAAGCGGCAATCCCCATTTCGTTGAGATAGAGCAAAATCGCCTCACCTTCAATGTATTCGAATCCGACATTTGTGGTATTCGGAACCCTCTGTTCTTTCGCGCCGTTGAGGGACACATTTGGAAAACGCGCTAAAATTTCATTCTCAAGTTTGTCACGCAATTTTTTCACTCGCTCTTCTTCCGGGAGAAATTTTCGCGCAAGCTCTGCGGCCTTCCCCATACCGACAATTCCTGCGACATTTTCGGTTCCCGGCCGCCTTCCGCGTTCCTGATGACCTCCGTATAAAATCGGCCGTATCCGTGTTCCCCTGCGGATGTACAGCGCGCCGACTCCTTTCGGAGCGTGAAATTTATGCCCGGAAATGGTATAGAGATCACACGGAATATTTGCCACGTTGATGGGTATTTTCCCCGCTGCCTGCACACCGTCTATATGAAACAGAACGCCGCGCTCGCGCAAAAACGCGCCGATTTTTTCCACAGGATGAATCACCCCGGTTTCGTTATTGGCATGCATCACGGACACGATTGCCGTATCCTCTGAAACCGAATCAAACAGCATATCCAGATCGAGATTTCCCTGCCTATCAACAGGTATGTAGGTAACCCGATATCCCTCCCGCTCATACTGTTTACAGAGATTGAGCACGGCCGGATGCTCAACGCGTGTCGTGATGATATGACGCTTATTGGGAAAATATGAAAGCACGCCCGAAATCGCAAAGTTATCGCCCTCGGTGCCGCATGAAGTAAACACAATTTCATAATCGTGTTCGGCTCCCAGAAGCTGTGCCACCTCGTGTCGAGCCCATTCAATATCTTTTTCAACCCTTCCGCCGAAATCGTGCATGCTCGATGGATTGCCGTAGCGCTCCGTATAGAAAGGAAGCATCGCTTCAACCACTTCAGGCGCAACCATCGTCGTCGCATTATTATCAAGATACACTGTTTTCTTATTCATTGCATTCCTCATTTTTCTATTACTTCAATATCATCTTCCACAAATTCCCTCAGCTTGGCTTCAACCAGATTTTTCAATGTCACCATAGACGCCACACATTGAGAACAGGTTCCACGAAGCGCCACATACACTTTTTTTCCGTCAACATCTAAAAGCTCAATATCGCCCCCATCCTTCTGCAAGATCGGGCGAATTACATCCACGATAGTCTCGTTCACCAATTGCATCCTGCGTATATTGGTCAATGGCTTTTTCTTTTCTCCGGTCTCGGGGTTGTCCGCACAGCTCTGCTGGAGTTTCAGTTCTTCCTGAAGAATGTCTTCGAGCTTGTGGATGCAGGAACCACACGCCCCGCCCGCTTTCGTATAATTGGTAATATCCTCAACTGATTTCAGGTTGTTTTCTCGAATCACTTTCCGAATAAGCGCGTCGGTCACACCGAAGCACTGGCATACGATTTCTCCTTCATGGGCTTCTTCCTCAATCTCCTCTCCGCGCCAGTTTGCCAGCGCCTTATCGAGCGCTTCCCGTCCCATTACCGAGCAGTGCATCTTCTGTTCGGGAAGACCACCAAGGTATTCAACGATATCGCGGTTGGTTATCTTCTCCGCTTCCTCCACTGTTTTTCCGATGATCATTTCAGTGAGCGCGGAAGATGATGCGATGGCGCTTCCGCAGCCGAACGTCTGGAACTTCGCGTCCTTGATGATGCCATCTTCGATTTTCAGATACAGCGTGAGCGCGTCGCCGCATACGATGCTTCCAACCTCTCCTACCGCATTCGCGTCTTCAATGACACCGACGTTTTTCGGTTTGGTGTATAATATTTTCACTTTATCGGTATAGTCCCACATAAAAACCTCCTTCTTCGATTTCTGCAACGCTTTTTGCATTATATTTTCATTGCAGTGAGCGAGGCGACATTAATATATCACATTTTTATTATTTCCACAATTTCATTATTATAAAAACAGAGTACAATTAATAAAATAAAGAAAAATATTAATCTGAAAAATGCCTTATGTCCTCCTGCTGGTTGTATGAAAGTTGTGCACTATTTCGCAGGCAATTATTTCAATATCTTTCGGCCGGGTGAGATTGTGATCGCCATCGCCAATTACCACAAGTTTCCGGTTTACTGCAAGCAACCTCATGAGCCGAAACGCATTTTCTACGTCAACTACTTCATCCTTCTCTCCATGGATGATGAGGACCGGCATGGTGATTGATCGCGCCGCTTCCTCAGGGAAAATCGCAAGCGCCTCCTTAAAAAAAGAATTTCTCAGCACTACCCCGTCAAGTTGCGTTTTTCCATCATCCGGTAATGTTGCAAGATTGCTGATGCCTGCCGCCTTTTTGTACAGGCCGCGCAAATCCAACGGCGGCGCGATTAGCGAAATTGATGCGATGCCGTCAGCATGGTGTTGCGCATACAAAAGGCAGACAAGGGCTCCCATGCTCGAACCGAAAAGATGAATCTCTTCAAACCCCCTGTTTCTGCAAAACGAAACAGCGCTTTCAAGATCGCGTATTTCCTGAAAAATTGAAAGATCTTCGATGTTGCCGTCGGAATCGCCCGCGCATGAAAAATCAAAAGTGAACAGCGCAAACCCTGCACGGACAATCCCTTCGGTAAGCCTGGTAATTTTATAGCCGTCCTTCGTGGAAAAAAGGCCGTGGCAAAAAATCACGCAACTTTCATTTGGGCTGTCGGGCACAAACAGTCTCCCCGCCAATCGAAACCCGCTTTCGTTTATGAAAAAAAATGATTCGGTTTTCATATCGCCGCAGGTTGTTATTTTACCAGCTTCATAATAGGCTCAAAATAACCCTCTGAAGTGTTCCCGTTTATAACGATATCGATTGGCCGAAGCTCCAGGCAGTCCTTTCCGGATTGCTGGTATCGCTTCGCGTCGAAAATGAAGTATGATGAAGACACAGGGTTGTATTTGCCCGATGATCCCGGCTCCTCATTCTTAATTTCGCTGATATTTATGCGCAGGTTCTTGCGCTCATCAATCGTATACACGCCGCGGAAATAAATGCTCGTTTCCTTAAATCGCACCACGCAGACTGCGCGATAGCTTTTATTGAAAGAAAACTCATAGCCGAAATTGCCTCTATAATAAAGCCGCCATGTGCCGATTACTTCGTTGAAATTAATTCCGAATACGGGTGCCACTGTAATAAGAATAAGCAGACATATCTTTGCCGTGTTCCATATTTTTTTCATCGTTTTATTCCAAAATCATATCATCATTATTCACATTTTCACAATTCCTTTATGCCCGTCAAGCACATGTTTTGTAAATTATAATTGACAGCGCAACGAATGTGAAAACTCTCACATTATCTCACAATACATATTTAATAACAATGAGGTTACCGTGCACACAATTGGCATTATTGTAAATCCCCATGCGCGCAGCGTAAAAAAAAGCAAAAAAGATATTCCCGACCTCCTGCGGCAGATCGGCGGGGAATACGTGGATGTCCGATTGAGCACTTCCCTCGATGAGCTCGACCGGATACTTCTTGATTTTAAAAAAAACGGCATCTCGTGCATTGCCACCTGCGGAGGCGATGGCACCATCCATCATATTGTCTCTCACATGATAAACATGTACGCGCCTTCCGCCCCGCCCCCGCTTTTGATTCTCAAAGGCGGAACAATGGACAACATCGCCCGCACCATCAATCTCAAGGGCAAGGGACCCGATATTCTACGCAGGATGGTCGCTGCGCTCGAATCGGGGAAGGATTTTGAAACACACCGGCGCGATACCATGAAAATCGGTAATCGTTACTGTTTTCTCTTCGGCCTTGGGCTTACAACAAATTTTTTAGACGCGGTATATGAAGGCGAAAAAGGCACGATAAAAAACCTCAAAGTCATTGCCCGCGCTATTTACGAAGGTCTCACCGACAAAAAAGGCTCATCCCTCTTTAAGCGCGTGAATGCCCGCGTTGTTGCCGACGGGAAAGAACTACCTTTCAGAGAAATTATGGCGATTTTAGCGGGCACCGTCGAGCACATTGGCATGGGGTTTTCCCCTCTTCCGCGCGCCAATGAAAAGGAAGGCACCTTCCACATAATCATCACCGGCGAAAAACCCATCGAAGGCGTGAAGCAGTTTTTCAGAATAAAAAAAGGCCTCCCCATGAAAGGGCAATACAATTTCAATGGCCTCATATCGAAGCTTTCAATCGAAGCTGATGCTCCATTCAGATATACCATGGACGGCGAACTCTTCGACTGCGATGGAAACATGATTGTTGAAATGGGGATACCCGTCGAACTGGTGTACGTCTAATTTTCCGCCGGTCTTTTCGCTCACGTATTCACCCTGCATTGCGCGAAAAAGCAAGATGGATTCATTCCATGAGTGATTTTTCGATTACCGCATGCACATCGCCGAAGATGTCGGGAAAAAGCGAATCGATTTTCATCTCTGCCATCGCCTTTGCTGCTTGAATCAGGTGTTGATCTTCTAGATGATGAATAGACCCTTTTTTCATGCCGGCAACCATGCCCGGAAAGACGATTGAAAGGTCCAGATACTCTGCCGGTATGTAATCTTTCACTCCCCTGTTCGCAATAATTTCTCTATCTACTTCCTCATCATCGAGCAGCGAGACGATTACCTGGCCGGGGCGGACTTTCGAAAGGTCTGCCACAGTGAAATGATTTTTAAAAAGGAAAATGACATCGCTGTTGCTGAAAATATTCTCCTGCGTTGTGGCAAGCGCTCCCTCCTTTTCTACGTTCATCATGGATTTTTCATTATTGTCGCAGCCTAAAACCCGCGCAAATCCAAGCGACTTTAAAAGGCGCGTCAGGCGAATCGCGGGCAAATCAAGGCCTATCATACCGGCATTGCAGTCATCATACGCGATTCTTTTTTTCTGCGAAATTTTCATGACCGCGTACATCATCAATAGCGGCAACTCATCGTAGTCCCGAAAGAGCAGCGGCCGTTCAATCTCTGAATTGATGTAGGAAACCAGCGATGCATCGGCAACGCCTTCAATTTCCATCATTCGTATGAGGGTGAAGCTCTCTTCAATGCTTTTCAAAACTTTAATTATATCTTCTGGATGGTCAGCACGCACGAGAAGGGGAAAGCCATTGCAGCCCGTACATTTTTTCAGCACGACGGAATCTCTCTCGGCGCTGGTGTGAAAGATGAATTTGTTGATATCGGGCTTCTCGGACTTCACGCGCATGCAGTTAATCATAGCCACATTGAAAAACATCCCGGAAAAATCCTCAACGTTTTCCCCCGAGCGGATTTTATCGATAATCATGCCGGCTCCGCCCTGCACCATCATTTCATAATCCGCTTTCGTTTCAAATTTACCCTTCCCCAGTACATCAAGCATCCCACCGTGAAGAAAATTTTCAAGGAGATTCGCCACCGATTCAACGGAAAAATTTTCCGGATGCCTTTTGAATTTCTGTATCACCGTTCTGAATTGCTCCGCAGCATCATAGAGCACTTCCGCGCTGAATCTCTCCCCTTCGGGCAGAATCTCGAGCGACTCGAGCGATTTGAGCGCACAGCCCGATTTGCATAATTCATTGATGAAATGAGGGAGATAGCCGCGTTTGATTCGTATGGCAATCTTAGAAAGGAGTTTCATTTTTTCTCCTCGATTCTAATTTTATAATCGATAAATCCTTCGCAATATTCATCGAAGCAGCGGATGTGAATAGGCGAAGCAGCGGCTTTTTCAGCAAATTTTTTTTCAATAATACCCTGAGCCGCGAGCAATTTCAGCCTTTCTTCGCCGCGCTTTAGTATTTCTTTATTCAGCTCTCTATCGCTCTCATCATAGCCGGAGTCGTTGCTACATCGTATATAAATTCTCACCACCCCGTCTTTCACGCCTTCGAAGCGTTCTTTCGCGGTAAATGTACCGGCACAGCCAAAAAAGCAAAGCACCATCATCATGGCAATTATACGCGTACTATTCATTTTTCAATCAACCTCTTCATCGCTTCTTCTCGGGAAAGTCCCTGTACACGCAATGTTTTCTTTCTGCCTTTCAGCCCTTTATCAATCGCAATCAAAGATTTTGGGATTTTCAAACGCTTTGCGAATAGTTCGATGCATTCCTCATTTGCTTTGCCGTCCGAAGGTGGTGAATGCAGATACACTTTGACGGCGTTCTCATCGCAGACTATCGCGCTTTTAGATGATTTCGGCGTGACGGTTATGTCGATTCGGCATTCCATACTGTAAAAGCTATATACTTACATCGGGCAGGTTAACTTTCAAGAACTATTTGCACTTACGTTCATATTCCTGTAATAAATTTATCTTGAACATTTTCGATATTTTATTATCCTTGACCCTAAGGTTTGATGTACCCAAGCTTCGGTTAGAGAAGGTATTCTATGCTTCCCGACATCGCAGTACTGCACTCTCCGGAAAAAGGCAGTCTGGATATTAAAATCTGCGGGCTCTATGCACTCGAACGCAATATCATATTATTGCATCGTGCCGGCATTAAGATGATATATCTGCACCTTAAAGAACCGGAAATCGAATTCTACAGAAACAATATTAAGAAACACCTCAAGCGCATTTCTCTTGCGGTGAAAGAAGCACTTATTCCCCCGCCAGAAACAACACAGGCAATTTATCTTTCTGCCAATTGTTTCCTGCAGGCACATCACCTCTCGCAGGCGGACGCCTATTTCACCCGGAAGAAGAACGCCTGGCTGATTGCATACGGCACCGATATTTTCGATATTGCTTCTACTTCAGACGCACTGCGGGCTGAAGAGATTTTAATTCAGACAATCCGAAACAACACGCCGGGGTTCATTGCGCGCAACATCAACAAGGCCATTTCGCTTCCCATAAGCAGGGCGCTTTCCAGAACGCGCATTCATCCGAATGTGCTCACGGTGTTAAATATGATTGTGGGATTTTCGAGCGCTGTTTTCCTCTCACTCAACACCTACGCCAGTATTGTCATCGGGGGGCTATGCTTTCAGCTCGCGTCGGTTTTTGATGGAGTTGACGGCGAAGTGGCGAAGCTCACCTTAAAAGTTTCAAAGCTTGGCGGCTGGCTCGACACCATCAGCGACAACGGCACGCTAATACTATTTCTCACCGCCTCCTCATATCTTTTTTTTCTGAACAGCACCACCGTATACCTGCCTCTGGCTGCCATTGCCCTGCTTTTTGCCGGGCTTTTCATCATGCTTGCCGCAATGATTTCTTTTCTCAGAAAACATACAACTTCGGGTTCGCTGGTGACTTACGATAAGGAGTTTTTGCAGAGGCTTCCAGACACTGACGGGCTTGTATCTTTTATACATAAATTAAAATATTACACAAAAAAAGAATTTTTTTCGCTGGCTTTTTTTGCAATCTGCCTCACGGGGAAGATTCATTACATTGTTCCAGCCGGCGCGGTAATCCTCATTGCTGCGTCAATAATGCTTTTAGTCTTGAATCATCGTTATCGCGATTTTACGGTAACGCCAAATTGAAAAATTTTTAATGGCAGGCGGCACAGCCTCCTGAGGATTTGCCCGAACATGAGGAACATTTTTTTACGTTCCCTTTTCCCCCGAAAAAGACTGAAAATATTTTCTCGCTTTCATCCGAACCACACGATGGGCATATTCCCGGGCGAAAATCCCCGACGGAACGAAGTTCGCTGAAAACGGCATCGCACTTACAGCAATGAAATTCATAGACGGGCATGGCTTTCCTCTTATTTAAGCTTAAGCTTGCTAATCACATTTGCGCGGTTTTGCTTCGCTTCGGGAAAATTCTTTTTTAAAGCTAGCGCTCTGTTATAGTCGCGTATCGCATCACGATATTTTCCCAGTCTGGCGAAAATGACCCCGCGGTTATTGTACGCAGGGGCAAACTTTTCATCAATCTTGACTGCTGTATTGTAGTCTTCCAGAGCTCGATCATTCTGGCCGAGCAGATAGTGGGCGATTCCTCGGTTATTGTACGCTGGCACGTAGCCTGGCGAGAGCTCAATACATCTTGTAAAATCAGCAACCGCGCTTTCCAATGCGCCTTTCTTTTTTTGTGCATTTCCTCTATTAAAAAACGCAATATGGTATCCGGGATCAACCTGAATGGCGAGCGAGAAATCCCGGATTGCCGCACCGTAGTCTCCAAGCTCCATATACACAACCCCCCTGTTGTTCAAGGACGATACGTGGCGCGGGTTTGCCTGAATCGCTTTGGTATAGTCACTCAGCGCTTTTTGAAAATTCCTCTTTTTCGCATGCAAAATACCGCGATTGCAGTACGCGTCGGCAAAATCTGGCTTTTTTGCAATTGCCATTGTATAATCGCGCATCGCCTTTTCGGAATGACCCATTTCCGCATGGAGATTGCCGCGCATGAAGTACGGTTCGGATTCGTCGGGATTACAGGAAATCAAGTCACTGTAATCTCGCACCGCGCTCTCATATTTTCCGATACTCTTTTCAACTTCCGCCTTGCCATAATACCCGAGCGAACAAAAGGGATTGATTTCGATGGCTTTGCTGAAATCAGCAAGAGCCTTATCGTACTGCTTTTTTTCGCGGTACAGATAGCCTCGTTTGATATAGGCATTTTCATTTTTTGAATCAAGTTTCAATGCCTTTGTATAATCTCCAAGCGCTGCCTCCTTTTGTCCCATCGCCGCATGCGTTTCAGCGCGCTGGACATAGGCTGCCGGATTGTCGGGATTTATCTCGATGGCTTTATTCACATCCTGAAGTGCCTGCGGATATTCTTTTTTTTCGCGAAGGATAATCGAACGAGCGAGATATGCTTTATCATCCTCCGGATTCATCTTCACCGCTTTTGTGAATTCTTTAAGAGATGCTTCTTCTTTGCGCCGCGCTTTATGTATGATGCCCCGGTTGATATATGCCCCGCTCAAATTGGGGTCGAGCTCAATTGCTCTGTCGTAATCGGCAAGTGCCTTTTCCAGCTGTCCTTTTGCGTGATAAACTACCCCCCGATTGTTGTATGCCGCCGCAAATCCTGGCATGGCGGCAATCACGGCATTGAAATCATCAATTGCATGTTCATACCGCCCCATCCCATAATACACAATCCCCCTGTTGTAACGGGCAATGTGGAAATCCGGACGAATTTTCAGCGCGGCATTGTAATCGTTCAGAGCCGCTTCCTGTTTTCCAATATTTTTTGCGGCAATGCCGCGGTTATTTAACGCGTAATGATACAAAGGGTCGATGGCAAGCGCTGCGGTGTAGTCCTCTGCGGCCTGCACAAACGCGCGCGCTGCAAGATGCGCGTCGCCGCGAAGCACGTGGAGGTAAAGTTTCTTCTTTATGTCCTCGCCCGCTTTCCAGGAGGCTAATTCAGAAGAAAGAAACGCAATTTTATCTTGTAGAGAAAGCGGGCTAATTCTTTGCCTGTACTGGACATAATAATCAGTGCCTGAACTAATTGTCACAATGCTCAGAACTATAATTAAAACCATTAAAGAAATGTATTTCCCGTGTTTCATCATCCAATTTCCTTTATAATAGCTACATACACATTGTGGTATCACCGCATACACAATTCAATCAAAATTCTTCGCGAAAACGATAATATTCCTGAAGCATATCTTCACGGGGTTCGATAATAACTACAGATATTCCCGGCGGCTACCCATGGTCAGAAACGGCATCACATACACCATTGAAAAGGCGAAAGACGGTTCTTTCACGCTCATCGTGCACGATGCCGCAAGAAGCATCCCCATTCACAGCACCTATCGGCCATCAGAAGAAGGAACCATTTTCAAAAATCAATTCAACCCTGACAGGTATGATACCCTCATCATTCTTGGAGGAGGACTCGGATATCATCTAAGCGGCCTTGGCCCGCTCGTCCACAAGTATCGGCGTATCGTTATTGTGGAATATCTCGAAGGTCTTGATGCAGAAATCGCCAAAAACCCGCTTACCGCATTTCTTTTGACGCATTCCAATATTGCATTCCTCTCAGGGCTTTCTCCCTCAGAAACAGAAGAAAAACTTTCACACCTCATCAATCTGGAATCATCAAAAGGCATTCAGGTGCTCGAGCATCCGGCATCGCTGCGCGCCTTTCCGGATTATTATCGGGCAGTGAAAGCTGCCGCAGAAAAAATCATCAACCGAAGTGCGGGAAATCTCATCACTCAGAGTAAATTATCACGCAGATTCTTCAAAAATGCCGTCATCAATCTCGGGAGTTTCGACACGCATTGTAACTTTTCACATCTATATAACACATGTGAAGGGAAGACGGCTCTCGTCATTGCCGCAGGACCGTCATTGTCCAGCAATCTTGAAAAAATCAAGGATTATCCCGGTTGTTTCATCATCGCGGTTGATTCAGCGCTCCCCGTGCTTTCTGCATATGGCATCATCCCTGACTTTTTTGTATCTATCGACCCTCAGCCCTACGTCTTTGAGCATCTCGCGCAGGGAAGCGGCACCTCCATTGCGCTGATTACGCTGACCTCACATCCCTGTGCGTTCACTATGGGGCGTGGCTTTCTTTCACTCAACACGCATCCAGTATCGCAATTTGTCCAGGAAGCAGTGGACTTCGACATCGGTTCGTTTCATTCCGCTACGGGAAGTGTTGCGGGCGATGCGCTTATGGCGGCATTCAAAATGGGTTTTTCCAGAATCGGGCTTCTGGGGTTCGATTCTGCATTTCTACATTATGAAACCTATCCCCGCGGCAGCGCCTATCAGAAACGCTGGGGATTATATTCCAATGACCGTTTCTTCTCTATAGATAGCAGAAACTTTAACTACATTATGCATGCAAGCGGTGCACTAAGACACAGCGGTGTCTATACAAGAAAATCGTTTGTAGCCTATCGGGATGCGATAGACGATTTGCTTCGCAAAGAAACCAAAAACACAATTTATACGATAGCACCTCCCGGTCTGCCTCTTTCACAAGCCCCGGTATGCGCCTTTGAAGATTTCATGCGCGATTGCAGGACAGAATTCACTCAAAAGAAAAAAATGATGGAATCTCTGCTGGCAACCGCCGAGCCGATTGCCGCCCATGCACCTTTTAGCGCCATCAAGCGCCTGCTGAGCAATGAGGTTATTGCCAGAATCACCGAAGCCTCCTTCCCTTCGGGAAAAGCTTCAATCGCCAACGCACTATATTTTTTCAAAAAACAAAATTATCTCAATTGCTAAGCAAAAAACGCCGAATACAAATATAGATACTTGTGTTTTCCCTGAAGGATGGATGGAAGTCGTATTATGCGTTACTGCGTAAGCATGAGGGCGCTTTCATAATTCATCTGCAGAGGGAATGCGTTGGGCACATTACTACATTCACAGGACGGGTCATGGCAATGGAACATTTCGACGATATGCACACAAACCGCACCAGAGAAAAAAGCGTGTATTTGCTGCATCTTGACACGCCGAGAATCATCATCATCGCGTGCGCGCTGGTAGGAATTCTTATAATTGCTTTTCTGATTGGAATGAATTTTTCCGGCGAGGAGAGGACCGAACGGCACGTTGCAGCCGGCAACGAAGCGCTTTTTGCCCCGCTTCCTGATGAACCGGCACATGATTCCGCCGGGTTGCACGCACCGGAACGGACCGCCGAGCAGGAAACAATGGATAAACAAACCTTAGATCATACCGCAACGCCGGCAGCTACCGATCAGAAGGCTTCCAGTACAGTGACACCCGCACCGCCGAAAGACAATACCGCGCCCGGAGGAAAGGCCGTCGCACAGAAATCCGACAAAGAGGGACGCGACCTTCTCACGCAGGACAGCGTCAACGAAATCATTCCCCCATCCAAAACGTCCACATCGGAAAAACGAAGCAAATCTTCAAATGCCATCACGCACGGGAAGAAAAACAGTGAGAACGGCAGCCGGGAATCAAAGAAGAAACAGCACAGAACTGTTGAAGTCGCTTCCAAGACAGCACAGCACGATGACGCCTTGAGAGAAGGCTTTTCCGTTCAGGTGGCGGCCTATTCGAGCAGAGCAAAAGCGCTCCAGGAAGTAAACAGGCTTAAAGAGCACAGGTATGATCCTTTCATAGAAAACACCAGGCTGAACGGGAAAAACTTTTTCCGGGTAAAAATTGGCCCCATTTCCAATCGAAAAGAAGCCGTTAAAATCCTCGAAGAATTAAAGGAAATGCACCGTTACGAACACAGTTACATTACCAGTGAATAATACGACCTCCTGCTTCGGCGCGCGTAAAAGCGCGCCGTTTCTTTTTTCAAAGCCATTCATCACAGCAAACCCTCCTCGCGCATGCTCAGATAACCGGTATCGCTCATAATAACATGATCGAGCAGTGCAATGCCGATGATTTCACCTGCCTCCCTGATGCGCCTGGTGGTTTGCACATCTTCCGGGGAAGGAGTGAGCACTCCCGATGGGTGATTGTGCGCTATGATGATTGAGGCTCCTGCTTCCCGTATCGCTTCTCTGAATACCTCCCTCGGATGCACCAGCGCCTCTGATATTGTACCTACTGACACCACGCATTTTTTCAGCACGTGATTTTTATTATTCAGAACCAGCACCCTGAATTCCTCCCGCGCAAGCCCGATAAACTCCGGAAGCAGATATTTCCAGACCATGGCGGGAGAATCGGCCCGCTCAAGCACCGGACCGGGGGAAAGCGCTCTCCTGCCGAGTTCAAACGCTGCAAGTATGCGCGCGGATTTCACCATCCCGATTCCGCGGCTGGATGCAATTTCCCGAAGTCCCGAGCGGCACAGCCCCTGCAGACCGCCGAATTTCCTGATTAGCTCCCCGGAAAGATCTATGACGTCGGTCTCTTTTGTTCCCGTTCCAAGCAACACGGACAATAGCTCCTGATCCGACAATTCACGAATATTTCCCCCGCTCAGGCATTTCTGCACGGGGAGATACTGCCCAAGCGCTTTTATTGATTCTTTCATTGCATGCCTCCTCTCATTAATACGCAGAGGAAGCCCAAAAAATAAAATTTTTTTTGCTCTATGTTGCTTTTTTTTCAAGAAGCCCGGCGACAATACATTGTTTTCTGATAGACTTTTATCATCGCAAATAATACGTTTGTCGTACGCGTATTTCATAGTATACACATGGAGGGTTATTATGGTGGAAAATCCCGCATACCGCGAGCTTTCAAAAAAACTGCTCATGGAAAATTCAGTTATCCTCCATCAAATCTGGAAAACTGTCTGCTCGGAAGAAGAAGCAGAAATCGTCAACAAACTTCCAGGAACAATCAGTGATATTGCATTAAAAACCGGTAAATCGCCCGACATCCTTGAGCCCATCTTAAAAGAACTCTTCCACCGGGGAGTGGTTTTTGAAGGACAGAAGGGCGGAGAAACGGTTTACCGTCCGCCGAGGCATATCATCCAGTTTCATGATGCCACTCTTCTCTGGAAGGAAGCGCCATCCGAGTTAGCACATTTATGGGTGCAGTTTATGGAGCAGGAATACCCCACCCTGCTTGAGCTCGTCACCCGCGTAAACTTTCCCTCTTTCATGCGGGTCGTGCCCATCAACAAAACGATTGCTTCGAAAAGCACGGTGCTAACATTTGAAGATGCGGAAGCAATGATCCGCTCGGCTTCAACGCTCGCAGTCACCCGCTGCGTGTGCAGGCTGTCGACGCAAAAATGCGATAACCCCCTTGAAAATTGCCTTCAATTGAATAAAGGAGCCGAATACACCATCAAAAGAGGAACCGGCAGAAAAATCGATGCCGAGGAAGCGCTTCGCATATTGCAAGAAGCGGAAGAACATGGGCTAGTCCACATGACGGAAAATCGCTCCGTGATGGGAAACGCGATATGCAACTGCTGTTCATGCTGCTGCGAGATGCTGCGCTTCGCGTCCGACTCCAAAACGAAGGGAGTTTTAGCCCCGAGCAGATACCTTGCAGAAGTATCCGCAGATTCCTGCACTTCTTGTGGAGAATGCGCAGATATCTGCCCCATGGATGCCGTAGCCGAGGGACCTGAAGGCGCTTATTTGGTCAATCCCGACCGTTGCATCGGGTGCGGCCTCTGCGCCAGCGTATGCCCGGCGCATGCGATTACACTAGCAGAAATCAGGCCAAAAGAATTCATTCCGGCATAGGCAGAATATTATTTTCTTGCATTTTTTCCGAGTAAATGTTAATTTTGCGCTCGATATTTTGCGCTCGATATCGCCGTACACGGACAAATTGAATGCCATCTTCACGGGAAAAACGATACGAAAATCCAAAAGTGCTCGTCATCGACGACAGCAAGCTGAACCGCGCGATTGTCAAAAAGACGCTCACCCATGAAAATATGGAGGTACATGAAGCATCCGACGGCATTGAAGGCCTTGAAATTTTAAAGAACCACAAATTCGACCTGGTGCTCGTTGACATCATCATGCCGAACCTCGATGGGTTCGGATTTATCGAACAGTTTAAAAATAGGCTGAAAGACGATTTCACGCCCGTGATTCTGATGACCGGTTCGGAAGACCTGAATACCAAGATAAAAGGGCTCAACATCGGAGCGGACGACTACCTCATCAAGCCGCTGAACGAAAACGAGCTGCTTGCCCGCGTGAATTCCCTCATCCGACTCAAAAAGACCCATGATGAACTATACGAAAAAAACCGGATGATTCAAAAAGAACTTTCAATCGCACAGAAAGTCCAGCAATTCATCATCCCCCGCGATTTTGATCACATTCAATACCCGAAAATTTCCGGGCGCTATCTGCCGATTGAAGACATCGGCGGAGATTTTTTCGATTGCTACAAGCTCGGCGATGATACGGGAATTCTCATCGCCGATGTCACTGGACACGGCATTCCGGCTGCGATGGTGATGACCATGTCGAAGATGATGTTCGGCCTCTACGCCTCGCAGATTGATTCGCCGCATGTCCTGCTCTCGCGCATTAATAACGAAATCCGAAAGCTTATCTTAGACAACCAGTACATCACCGCGTTTTATCTCATTTACGATTCCGAACACCGGTGCATCCGATTCACAAACGCGGGGCACGCACGCCCGCTGTATTTTCGCCGCGCTTCGGGGAAAATTTTAGCGCTGGACACGGACGGCCTTTTTGTCGGCATCAAGGATGATACCGAATACGAGGAAAAATCCCTCAATGTGCAGGAGGGCGACAGGCTCTTCCTCTACACCGACGGCATCACGGAAATTAAGAACGCCAAACGCGAAGAATTCGGCGAAAAGAGGCTTGCGCGCTACCTTTTGAACAATGCCGATGTGAAAGGATCGGCATTTTGCGATAGCCTCCTTGCAGAAATTCGCCTTTTCACCGGCGGACAACCCCCAAACGATGACATCGCGTTTCTCAATATTGAATTTTAAGAGGTTACATAATGAAAAATACTATTAAAAGAGCTGTTGCCGCATCTGTCATTTTTTCCGGAATATTTATGATTTCCTGCAAAAAGAGAGAAGAGGGGCGCTACTACAATCGCGAAAAGGGCTTTTCCATACAGGTGCCGTCAGGCTGGGATATTGAAGAAAGAAAAATGAACACCGACCTCATTGCCGTAAGCTCCGCCGAAGGGCCGGAAGACAGCTTCAGGGAAAATTTCAATGTGCTCGTTGAGGAACTCCCGACGAACATGACTTCGGATGAATACTATCAGAAGGGCATTCCGCTTTTCAAACAATTCGCAGCTGATTTCGCGCAGCATGGAAACGGCATTGAGCGCATCGACGGAACGGACTTCCGCTTCGACATAATCTCGCATAAAATGGGGCCGCTGAAGATCAAGGTATTGCAGTATCTGACGGTCAGGCAGAAGAAAGGCTATCTCATCACCTTTTCCGCCGCGGAAGATAAATTCGAACGCTACGCGCCGATGTTTAAGGAAATCGCGAAGGGATTTCGTTTTGAGTGAGACGATGCATCACTCAGGTACCACAACAGGAAAGCGATCGGGCTTATCGAACATTGAAAAAAATTTCACCAGCGCAATTTTGCTTCCACTGAAATGAACGTCCCTGTTCACTTTTTCTGTATATTCAGAAACAATGGTATCATTGGGTAAGCGGGAACAAAAAAAAAGAAAAAAGACTATAAAGCTGCATGCCATCAACTCTTTTGCTCTCATTACAACAATCTCCAAAATTCTGACATTTTAAATCGCTGAAACTGACAACATAATTTCTCCTGTAGTAAAATTATCCGAACTGCATATTGTCAATTCTTTTATAATGACAAAAAAATATTGCATTTTAATCTATGTATAGTAAAATTACATTTTCATACTACCAAAATGTTAGGATATTCTAATTTTTGAGGCAGTGCAATGTTTACATCAACCAAAATTGCTCAGAAAACATCTTTCCGGGTTCTAATCGTCGTTATCTGCGTTTTCGTCATAATGAGCGGACTTGCCTTTATTTTGTTGAGAAATTATCTCATTGAAGAATCCAAACAGAAAGCTGCGGATTTCGCAAAAGTAGCATCGAAACAAATTCAGGGTATTATAGCTGAGAACATTGCATCGAATAATCTAAAAGCAGATGATTTCATAAGTTTTAATTATAAAAAACTATCCCTTGAAGAATGTATTGCTTTATGGGTCAAACCGGAGGACAAAGATAAATTCAGCAGGGAATACCTGGAAAAGATTTTTGCTTCAGAATCGGATACAAAAGGCGGCAATCGTGCAGTCATCGAATCGAATCAAAGACATCGTCTCCATGATCAATGACATATCCGATCAAATTAACCTGCTTTCGCTGAACGCTTCAATAGAAGCTGCGCGCGCGGGCGAAGCGGGAAGAGGTTTTGCAGTCGTCGCAGAGGAGATTGGTAAGCTGGCCGACAGCACGTCAAATCAGGTGAAGGAAATCCACGCGCTTTCTCTTGAAATTGAAAGCAATGTGCAAAACGGCAATTCGCTCGTTGATAGCATACGAACAGTAAATGAAAATATTAGAAATATAATTACAGGTAATGATGCCATGATAGAAGCCATTGCAGAGCTGGCGGATATCCAGAGAGATCAAAACATACACATCAGCGATGTAATGAACTCACTTAATAAGAACTCCGGCAATATTATTGAAATTGCAGGATTTCAAAAAACCAATAGTGAACATATAAAAACGTTAATGGAAAAAGTCGTGCTTTTTACACGAGAAACGGCCACAGGTTCTGAAGAAATCGCCGCTTCTTCAGAAGAGTTATCTGCCAGTGCCGAAAAATTAAATGCACTCATCTCGAGATTCAAAACTCGAAAAAAAGGAGATTAATACCAGTTTTCTTCACTTCCTCAGCCGTATAATCTGCCCCGACGCGTTGGTGATGGTGTTCCGCTCGATGAGTTCTGCAAGCGTAATGCGGTTTTTTTCGAAAAGCTCTGCGTCTTTTTTTTCTATCCAGAAATTGAACATATTCCCTTTTGCTCCATCATTCCACCGCATCCCAATAACCGATCCGGCAATATCCGGCTCATCGAATATGCTCTGGCATGACTGCGTGATGAACAGAAAATCCGAAAGATGTTTCTTCAAGAGATGTTCCACCATCGCACCGTAGGGATAATCCTCTTTCGAGGGCACGATGAAGTCCACGCCGAGATAGAGCTTCGTCACATCCTTCGATTTTTTATCGTGATAAAAACCGATGCTGTTTTTAATCAACGACAGTTTGTATTTTTCCGATGCCATCCTCGCAATGCCTAAAAGATGCGCATAATATTTTTCGTGGTACACTTTTCCGCCGGTGGTGTACTGGCCGATCTCGACCAGATATTTCTCGTAGCCGGTCGTATTGCCCTTCGAAAAATCCAGAACCTCCTGCTCGCGCGGGGAGTATGTCTGGCAAAATGGCAGGATTATGATGGCCGCAAGCGCAATTGTTTTCATCATCACACGCATGTTCATTGGTTAAATTTCTTTAAAACAATTGTTGATTTTTATTCGCATTTCTCTATCAATAGCTCAGAGCATCAGATTGTCAATCAGAAAAAAGCATAATCGGGTGATGTTTTCAGGATACAACACAAGTTTAAGGAAGCTTGCATGCACCGCTATGTAGCGTTTTTCGATTTAGACCACACAATACTCGATACCAGCAGTGCGCGCCTCTACATCAGGTATCTTCACGACGAAGGAATGATTGGCAAACTTGACCTAACGAAGGGAATTTTCCTTTCGATTCTCCATCGCTTTGGTTTTTTCGCCACAGAAGAGGTGATAAAAAAATGGGTGATGAAATACCGGGGGCTGCCTGAACGCGAGACGCTGGAACATACGATTCTCTGGTTTGATAAAATGGTGAAACCGCACATCAGGATATCCGCATTTGAAGAAATCCGCCGCCACCGCGAAAACGGCGCGCGCACGGTAATCCTCTCCGCGTCTACCAATTATGGCTGCCAACCGGTGAGGGAGTATCTCGGCATGGATGATATCATCACCACAAAGCTTGAAGTGCGGGACGGCATTTTCACGGGAAATTTAGACGGCGATTACTGCTACGGACCCGTGAAGCTCAAAAAGGCAATGGAATATTGCATACGACATAACTTTGACATGGAAAAAGCCTGGTACTACGGCGATGCCCTTGCCGATATGCATATCATGGAACGCGTGGGAAACCCCGTCTGCGTCACGCCCGATCGGAAGCTTCGCAGGCTGGCGAAAAAGCGCGGATGGAAAATCGTGGAGTGGTGATTATTTTTCAAACCTCACTTCAACCGACCCGCCGTGTTTATCGCCGAAACCCTCCGATTTCGACATAAGGACCACCGATGTCCGCGCTTTCGCGAGCGCCTCATAAGAAAGCTCTTGAAAGGTAGTCCGCCGCAGAAAGGTATCCACTGAAACTCCAGAGGTGAAGCGCGCGGTTCCTCCTGTCGGAAGGATATGATTCGTGCCGGAGAAATAATCTCCCACCGCGACGGGAGCATACTGTCCCAGAAAGAGCGATCCTACGTTTTTTATGCGGGGAAGGAATTCCCTTGCGTTTTCAACCATCATCTCCATGTGCTCCGGTCCATACCGGTTTGAAAAATCAATCGCTTCATCAATTGAATCCGCTATGAGAATTGAACAGCCGCGCTCTATGGATTTTTTCTTTATTTCGCTGCGTCCCCGCCCGCTTTCCAGATCCTCGCGTATATACGACGCCACCTCACTTGCCAGCTTCTCAGAAGTGGTTACAAGTACCGAAAGTGCCATCTCCTCATGCTCTGCCTGCGAGAGCAGATCCCATGCCACCCAGCGGGGATTCGCGCTTTCATCGGCGATGATAAGCACTTCGCTCGGGCCGGCCGGCGAATCGATCTGTACCACACCCAAACTGAAAAGATAGGTCTTCGCCGCTGTTACATAGATATTGCCGGGACCGACTATGATGTCTGCCTTCGCAACTGTTTCTGTGCCGAATCCCGCGGCGGCGATTCCCTGCGCTCCGCCCGATTTCACCACACGGCTGACGCCGAGTTCGCGGCAGAGTGCAAGCACCATCGGATGAACGCCTCCCTCCTTGGTGGGAGGGGTGATGATGGAAATATCCTTCACGCCGGCTATCTTTGCGGGTAGCGTACCCATGAGCACCGTTGATGGATATGCTGCTTTACCGCCGGGAACATAGACCGCCGCACGTTCAATGGGGTGATGATACACGCCGAGCATAGTTCCGTCGCTTCTGGTGTAGGAGAGAATGTTTTTAAGCTGGCGGGAATGAAATTCTTCAATATTTTTCTTTGCTTCTAAAAATGCATCAAAAACGGCTCTGTCAATGCACCTCGCCGCAGCTTCAAATTCGCTGTCAGATACAATGAGAGATGGGAGATCGACGCTATCGAATTTTTTCGTATATTTCTTCACCGCCGCATCGCCATTCTCTCGCACGTCGTTCACGATGGGAATGACGGTATTGAGAAGAACTGCACTAAAATCATCTCCAAAACGATTGAAAAACGCGTCGAGTTCCTTTGAAGTGAGATCGCGCAAGCGTTGTATAAACATACAAATACCTCATGACATAAGATGGCACCATTATCCCGTCCCCGCGCCGCCGTTGTAAAGAATAAATCGCGGCAGCGCAGAATCTAATTTTAATATTTAATTCATATCGTTTTTATAATGTTTTTACTTCCAGACCGTATTTGATTATTGAATAAAATAAATAGTTCAGGAGTTTTTTATGCACCAATGCATGTGCGAAGCCGGATATCAGATTGTGCGCAATATCAACGAAGCGCTTTTTGTGATATTCATGCCGGAAAAGAAAATCATGGGCTCCATTGACCGTATCATCTATAAAATGCTAATAAAACTTGTTTTACTCGAAAGAAGACTTCTTACTGCTCTGTACTGATACGCATGGCACCGTACCGGCGGGCACATGTCGCCGGATACTTCTTCATAAAAGCCTTCTGACGTTAAGGCCGCACTGCGGCCTTTTTTTCTTGCCAGAAAATATACATAAAATTATAATTGTCCTCGTTTTTGTAATTGCCGATTTCTGGCAAAAATATAATCAGGAGGCTTAGCATGAAGAAAGCAGTTGTCTTTTTAGCGCTCTTCGCAGCTGCACTTGCCGGCATGCCGATGGCAGCCCAGGCACAGGATGCGGGAGTGGCAAAACTCACGTATGGTCCCGACAGGTGGATCGACCTTCATCTGTTGTTTCAGATGCAGTATACGAATACGTATACATGGGACACCAAAGTTGAAACCGACAGCGATGCGGTCTGGTCGAGCAATTTTGCACCCAAGCGCATGCGCATGATTTTCAACGGCCAGGTTGCGCCCAACGTGACGTTCTTTGTGGATACGGATATTGTAAACAATGTCGACATTAGCAACATAGCACAGAGCGAACGACATTTTGCATTTTTACAGGATGCGTACATCAACTACAAAGTTGCTGATGAACTGCAAATTGCCGCAGGCATGATTCTCCTTCCGTTCATGCACCATAACCGGCAGTCCGCGGCATCGCTTCTTGGCGTAAACTACAACATCACTGCGGTTAATATACCCGAAGCAACGATATGGCGCGATTATGGCGTGGAATTCCGCGGCCTTCTTGCCAACAAGATGATCGATTACCGCATTGGATTGTTTGATGGAATCGAAAGAAGTGCAGGAACTCTAGCTGATGACAGCGACAACATCAACAACAACGGTCTTCCTCGAGTCACCGGCCGCGTGCAGATTAACCTCAAAGACGCCGAAGAAGGCTTCTTCTACAGCGGCAATTATCTTGGCAAAAAAACCATTCTTTCCTTCGGCGCGGGTGTCGATTACATGAAGGATGCTCGTATTGTTGACGGCAATCAGGAAGATTATCTTGCCTGGACAGTAGATCTGATCGTCGATTATCCTGTTTCTCCCGATATGGTGGTGGCATTCCAGGCCGGATACGTGAACGTGAAGAATAGACCGGGAACAACATTATCGCTTTTTGGTATACCCGGTCTTACCATGCCTGAAAAAGAATACGGCTATTTTGCGCAGGCAGGCCTTCTCCTGAACAGCACATGGCAGCCTGTCATTAAATTCGCGTCCTGGAAATACCAGGAAGCTGCTGGTAACGACGATGTGACGGTGAGCTATCTCACCTTCGGCCTGAACTATTTCATCAACGGCCACAATGCCAACATCAAGCTTGAATACCAGATGCCGTTCGGAGAAGTTGTAAGCGGTACCGATCTTGATGAGTATCCCAATCAGCGCGTGGTTACCATCCAGGCGCAGATTTTCATCTAAGCATATTTTGCTGATTGGATCGATAAGAAAGCGCTCTCCTGGGCGCTTTCTTTTTCCCTTACCGCAAAAAAACCATCCCGCCGGTAAAAGTACTTGCACGAATAATTTCCTCTCACTACTCTGGATGCATGCGGATGAATCAGACAGGCACATATGTGCTGGCCTTTGGTATTTGCGTGATTGCGTTGTGCGTGTTGCTTGACGATTTCGCGCTTTCCCGCCGCCGGGCCGCCGACTATGTGGGGGTGGATGTCTGCAAAAAGTGCCATGGGATGGACTCGATCGGCAATCAGTATCGCATCTGGACAGCATCGAGTCATGCAAACGCGTTTATGCGCTTAAAAAGCGGCAAGGCAAAAGAAATTGCCCAGAAAGCCGGTGTTGACGTCCCGCATGCAGATCTCCGCTGCCTCAAATGCCACACCACCGGCGCAGGGAAAAGTGATGCGGTGAAAAGCGAGGGTGTGGGCTGTGAGGCATGCCACGGCCCGGGAGGAGATTATTTCGAATTCAGCAATCATGCGTCGTTCATCGACCGGGAAAATGCCTATAAAAAAGCCATTTCGCTTGGCATGTATCCCATCCTAAGCGTTGAGGGAATTAAGGCGCGGGAACGGCTCTGCAAAAATTGTCATCGGGATGTCCGCCCCTGCGCACCCGCCGACATCGAAGAAAAAAAACGTCGGGAGCTTTCGCTTTCAATCATCGCCGATCTTCCCTCGAAGCTCAGACACCCCCTGCGCAGGTAGGGCGTTTTTCCAGAGGCGAAACAAGCCAGCGAAGCGGTTCAATTCGCTCGATGAGATTGATGATGTTCTCACCCGCTTTCGCCAGTGCGCCAAAGCATTCATGAGAAAAACAATTCCCCGTGTAGCACAAATCCGGACCGCCGGCATAAAAGATTTCTCTGAAGCTTTGTGCGCCTGAAAGATCGGCTCTCTGCAGAAATGCAGTGAATACATGTGCAGGAGATGCAATCCCCGAAAGAAAAAAAAGCGTGAGGAGAAGATTTAAAAGCTCTTCCTTTGAGAGTATCACTTTCGCGAGGCGCTGCATTGCCGGATTAAAATCGTGCACAAAAAGGCCATTGCGTGTGTCCTTGTAGAGGATGAGCGGCGCTTTTTTTATTGAGGATGAAGCTGAAGATTTTTTGGCAAATTCAATGCTGTCGAAGCCGATCGTGTCCATATCGACGAGAAAAAGTGCCGGTGTTTCTTTTTCTGAAAGACGAATTAATTCATCCGTTGAGTTTGCAATCTTTACGCCATAGTTAAACCGGCGCGCCACTTTTCCGAGCAGGCGCAAAAAAGGCGATGCATCGCTCATAAGATGAATGGCGCCCCTTGTTGGCTGCTTTTCGCTAAAAAAAATTGCTCGAAGGCATCGGGCTGCAAATTGAACATCATCAGTCGTGACAATATCGCACATGCCGCTTTCGATCAGCGGTGTTCGCAGAGAGCCATCAAATTCAGGATAAATGCAGAAATGGTCAAATAAATAATGCGCATTCTTTTGACAAAGCGAAATAACATCATTTACATTGCGATTATTAATTTCACACACGAGCAGTACATCTTTCTGTGATGAGAAACGCTCAAATTCCGATAATCCTTCCGGAAAAACATGAATCGCTTCTACCTCAGCGCCGGAAAATTCGAGCGATTGTTTAAAAGACGCGTTATTGCTTGTTGCGAGAATTATTTTCTTCATTAATTTGAATTATTATTAGAGATATATCTCAATATTACGAATTACCACGAAACAAAATCAATATGTTTGGCAAGATTTTTTTGATAACAAACCACATAATGGATATATTCTTATATAAAATCACGTTGAAATAATGCACGGCCATTATTCAAATGGCTTACATATTTCCGGAATATAAGGATGCCTTGATGGAACTCCTTTCAAAGCTCAACGCATACATGATTCCGCCCTTTCTATGCCTTGTAATAGGTCTCACGCTGGCAATTATCTCTCTCACAAGAGGAAAAATCGACCGGGAAAACATCCTCTTTTCGCTGGTCTGCATCTGGTGGAGCCTTCTGGCTCCGGCATTTCTGCTTCATCATCTGCTGGAAAGCCAGGAAACGATTTTACGCGTCGAACGCACAATACATTTTTTTTATGTGTATATCCCTTTTGTCAATATGCTCTTTTTTCATCAGATTTTAGGTCTCCGCCGCCGGCATCTTGAAATCGGCGCTTTCATCATCAGTTTCATCATTTCGATTTCAACGCAGACTGAATATTATTTTGATGGGCTATACTCTTTTAGCTGGGGATACATTGCGCGCGGGCATATCTTTTTCCAGATTTTTGGCACATATGGCATGATCGTTATCGCTTACATAACCGTGATGACGTATCTATCCCTGAAAAACGAAACCAACCAGATTGTGCGGCTGAAATTGAAATACATTATTCTTTCCCTCATGGTATCAGCTTTTCTCACCGTGCTCAATATTCCTGCCATAAACGGCATCGATTTCTATCCGTACGGGAATTTCATGTTCATTCCTCTTGCGATAATGGCATACGGGATTCTCAAGTATCGGATTTTAGATATTAAAAGCATCATCCATCTCACGGCAATCTGGCTTGCAATATCGGCAATAATACTTGTTCCAAACGCTGTTGTGTTCGCCTATCTTCTGAACTGGCTGAAGTCCCTGGAGCAATGGCAGCTTTTCACGGTGATGGTCGCATGGTTTTTCATCAATTATCTCTACATGCAGAAAGTCCAGCCCCTCATCAATCAGCTTTTCAACAGGAGAAAATACAATCTCAGAAAAATTGAAAATGAGTTTATTAATGAAATATCGATTTTGAAAAATCTGGAGGATCTTCGCAGCGAATTGCACGATGTTCTGAAAAAAGCGCTGAATCTTAAATCAGTAGATCTTTTATTGAAGAAAAGCTCCACCGAATTATACGTGAACGACGAAGGGGGTGAAGAGCAACTCGATCCCGACATCCGTGAATGGTTTTTGGGGGCAAACCACCTGGCTGAAAAGCACATGATCACCACCAATCCGTATTATGCCTACATCCGCGAAAAGCTCATTGAGCTTCTGGAGCAAAAGAAGGGTAATTTCATTGTGCCTCTTGTACAGAACAATGAACTCATCGGGCTTCTGGTGCTCGGCGAAAAAGCAAATCTTTCACAGCTCACTCCCGATGAGGTGTCCTTCATCAACAGCATACGTGCGGCAGGCAGCATCGCGCTTGCAAACTCCATCATGTATCAGGACCTTTCGAACATGAAGGACAATCTTGAAGAGATGGTGCGCCAGCGCACAAAAGAACTCCAGAAGAAAAACGAACAGATGCTGTTCGAGTTGAAAGTCGCCAAAAACGTGCAGGAGACCATCCTTCCGACGAAATTGCCCTATAATGAGCACATCAAGATTGCCTCTAAGATCATTCCCCTCATGGAAGTAAGCGGCGATTTCTATGATGTCATTCGCATTGCAGATGATAAGATCGCGGTGGCCATGGTCGATGTTTCGGGGCACGGCGTGCCCTCCGCGCTTCTTACCTCGATGATTAAAACTGAAATAGATAATCACCTCAAAGGCGAAACAGACCCCGCGGTTGTATGTACCAAAATCAACCATAATCTCCGATACACCCTGAGTGAAACAGGATTTTACTGCACCATGGTGCTCTGCGTCATAGATCTGTCAAAAATGGAAATTGAATATTCCAACTGCGGTCACACCAGCCCCATTTACATAAAAAATGACGGCACCGTAGAATTGCTCACAACCGACGGTTTTTTCATCGGCACGCCTCTTGATGCTTCATATGAAAAAAAAACGCTTTCCGTTTCAACTGACGACCGCATCTATTTTTATACAGACGGCCTGATTGAAGCACGCGGTGCAGACGGCACGCAATTCGGCGAAGCCCGATTTTTAGAATTGATTATGGAAACGAAAGCGCTTGGCGTTGAAACACAGCTTGCCGAGATCCTCAACCGAATAGAAGAATTCGCAAAGCAGAGCGGGGAAGAAAAGCGCGACGATATCACCCTCATGATCGTTGAAATCGGCACTTCCATGTCGCTGGCCCGCAGAATCAAAGACGCATATCGGTTTTATAAAAGCCAGGATCTCCGCAAGGCGGTCGAAATCCTCCACCATATCGACGAAAGCTCATTGAGCAGCACGCAGCTGTATCTGCTTGGGAGGCTGTATTTCGGCGTCGGCGACGAGGATAAGGCGCTCTATTATCTCAATCGCGCCCTTGAAAATGAGCCATCCCATAAGGAATTTTTGTACTATAAAGCAAAAGTGCTCTACAAGCTCAACCGGTTTAAAGACGCGCTCGAGCTTTTCCTGACGGTCCAGCACATCGATCCGAACTATAAAAGAGCAGGCAAGTTCATCGAAAAGATTCAATCGATTATGTAAAAAATTTCAATGTAAAACTTCAGTATTTTCATTGACAGCTACGGGGAAATGCCGTTTTTCGCAACCTGTGCGCGCGAAAAATAGATAGCATACCTCTGATGCTCTTTCCTTTGCTATTTCTTTATCGTGCGGGATCCAGGATAAGCAATCTTGAATTCTCAATATAGTGCGTCAAAACACCCAAGGGGCTTTCATGAAAAAAAATTTCATACTACTTCTCATCATGTTCTCCGCACTCCTTGCAGGCTGTTCGCGCTGCGGGAGTGGCGATCAAGGGCTTTTCGGCGGCCAGGAAGAATCACCGCTTAGAGACGAAAGCCTCACCGGCACCGCATGGCAGATTCAGACCAATTTTAGAAAAATATTTGAACTGTACCGCGAACGGGTGGTATCGATCAGCACTGAGCGAGTGGTAGCGGGCGGTTACAATCCTTTCTTCGATCCCTATGGAGGAGGCCAGAAGCAAAAAGGGCTCGGCACCGGTTTTGTGCTCTCCGAGGACGGATATATTTGCACCAATCATCATGTGGTGGGAAATGCCGAAAAAATCATTGTGAAGATCAACGACAAGACTTACACCGCAAATCTGGTTGGTTCTGACGAACGGACCGATATTGCACTTTTGAAAATTGAACCCAGAGAGCCCCTGAAGCCGATTTTCTGGGGCAACTCCGATGAGGTGAAAGTAGGAGACTGGGCAATTGCGATTGGCAATCCTTTCGGCCTGGACAAGACTTTCACCGTAGGCGTGGTGAGCGCCACCGCACGCAAAGATGTGGATTTCATGGGCAGCCATCAATCGCATATCCAGACCGATGCGTCTATTAATCCCGGAAATTCCGGGGGCCCTCTGATTAATATCAAAGGACAGGTTATCGGCATAAACCGGATGATTTTTTCAAAAAGCGGCGGTTACATGGGCATCGGTTTTGCCATTCCCATTAATACCGCAAAATCGATTCTTGACCACCTGAAACGCTATAAGAAAGTACGCCGGGGGTTTATCGGAGTGCAGGTGATGTCAGTGACGCCCGAAATCGCCGCAAGGGCGGGCAGAAACACGACGGAAGGAGCGCTTGTCGTCGAATTAATGCCGGGAAGCCCGGCCCTTCGCGCAGGCTTACAGAGGGGCGATATCATCATACGGGTAAATAATCGAAATATTGAAAACTCAGGGGAACTGGTAGAACTTCTGGGCGAAGCGGCCATAGGAAGCATAGTGCAACTCACCGTCTGGCGCGGCGGCCGAACTATCTCTCTGTCAATCAGAGTGGAAGAGCGTAAATGAGCCTTGTTCGAGGTGCGTAATGGCCGCTTTAATACTTTGGTTCTACAGCGAATATCTCTTGTCAAACAGAGCGTTTTTTTATGTAGTGTCGTAAAATCGATGCAAACTGTGTTTTGAGGTACCAACATGGATGATTCAATCAAAGGGTTGCTCTATATTGTGGGCATCATCGCGGCCCTGTATCTTCTGATAAAATATATTTTGCCAATCTTATTAAAAGGGCTTGAAATTTTACTTTCCATTGCCCTGTGGATTGCAATCGGCGCGATTGTTGTATATCTTGTGTTATATGTGGTGAAGATGCTCAACGAGCGATACTGAGATGGAAGAAACCACAAAAAAAATCGAAAAAATTTCCCTGATCGCATTATTCGTTATGTGCGTTCTCGGAGGCTGTCTCTTCGGGTATGTGACCGCGCAGATAAAGAATTTTTCCGGGATCGACAATTTGCGGCGTTTCCAGCCGAATATTCCCACACGCCTTTACGATATAAACGGAGAGCTTATCGGAGAACTTTTTCTTGAGAAGAGAGACCTTCTCTCGTATGATGAACTTCCTCAAGTACTCATCAACGCGTTCATCGCCACTGAAGATAGAAATTTCTACGGGCACTTCGGTCTTGACCCGCTCGCAATCATTCGCGCTTTTTTCAAAAACCTTTTCGCCGGCAAAGTTTCCCAGGGAGGCTCCACCATCACGCAGCAGCTCGCCAAGCGCCTTTTCACTTCCGGTGAGCGGACCATCTGGCGAAAAATTTTAGAGGCGATCCTTGCTCTTCAGATTGAAAAGCGCTTCACGAAAGAAGAAATCCTTGAAATGTATTTCAACCAGATCTTTTTAGGCAGGGGATGTTATGGCGTTTCCACCGCCGCGGAACTCTATTTCAACAAAGAGGTTAGAAATCTGGGGGTGGTGGAAAGCGCCATATTGGCGGCCCTTCCCTCCGCGCCGGGAAGGCATTCGCCACTGATGAACACCCGCAGGGCGATGCAGGTAAACCGCCACATTCTGGATCGAATGGTCAATGCCGGATTCCTGAATAAAGAAAAATCCGACACACTCTATGAAGAATTCTGGCCGAAATTCGTGGAATCGATGCAAACGGAATATCCTACCAGAACCGTCTTCACGAGAACCGACGATAAAGCGCCGTACTTCACCGATTATGTCAGGCAGGTGCTCCTTGCGCGCTTTGGTAAAGACATCGTATACAATGAAGGTTTGAGCGTGTACACAACGCTTGACTTGCGCAAGCAGATGATCGCAGAGAAATATCTCGTTGAAGGAGTAAAACAGCAGGATGAGATTTCAAGCCGCGCGAACCGATATTATTTAAGTGCGGTGGACACCAGCCTCTTCGGCGCCTACAACATGCTCCGGCAGGTCTTCAGCCTTCCGGGGGTTATCATTAAAAACGATTTCGACACCATTGTGAAAAAAGCTGTGGTTGATGATGTGCTCGACACAATCGACGCGCTCTCTCTTCTTGTTGATGCAAGGCCAGCGAATTACACGCTCGAACGCTTCCGTGAAGCAATCACGGGAATTTCTACGACGCTTCAGGTACAGGGCGCGATGATCGCGATTGAACCAAAAACCGGATACATCAGCGTCATGGTAGGCGGTTCTGAATTTTCGGTCAACAATCAATACAACAGGGCACTTCAGGCGCGACGCCAGCCGGGCTCGGCATTTAAACCCTTCGTGTACGGCACCGGCATTGAAGCAGGGCTCATCACCGCGGCAACTGCGCTACCGGATGTGCCGATTGTAGACATTGAATCATCTGGAGAAACCTGGGCGCCTGAAAACTATGAGGGCGAGTATTCTGGAATGGTGCAGATTCGTACCGCACTGGCAAAATCCATCAATATCATATCAATTCGAATATACGATCTGGTGGGCCCGGATAGAATCGCGAATTTTGCCGGACGCATGCTGAAAGTTCCCGAGACGAGCTTCACTCCTACGCCAACACTCGCTCTCGGTTCATCGGAAGTCACGCCATTTGAACTCGCTACCGGCTACGCGATTTACGCCAATCGGGGAAGAGACGTCATTCCCTATGCCATCCGATATGTAATCGACCGCGACGGAAATGAACTCGCAAACATCGAAGAGGAAGTGGGAAACATCATCGCCGCTAAAGAGCGCGCCGGCACCATTCAGGTAATTTCTGAAGAGGTGGCCTATATTATGACTTCGCTCATGCAGGGCGTCATAGACCGCGGCACGCCGCAGTGGGCAATTCGCACGGTTGCTCGTTTCACCAAGCCGTGCGCGGGAAAAACCGGCACCACCTCGAACTGGTCCGACACCTGGTTTTGCGGCTATACACCTGATATCGTTGCGGTAGTGTGGCTAGGTTACGACCGCCAGTTTATGTCCCTTGGCAAAAATCAGGCGGCGGCGAGCACGGCTGCGCCGATATGGGGACATTTTATGCGGGAAATTTATAATGGCATGCCCGACCCTGTATTTCCGGCGCCGCCGAAAGGGGTATATTTTTCCGGGGGAGAAGTCTTTTTAAATGGCACATATCCATCCGGGGCGGTGGGCGATCAGTACAAGATGAAAACGGTTGTTGAGCGCTATATGGAAAAGCAGGGTCTTACCGACCAACAATAGCTGTATATCTATTTCCGGCCACATGGAATAATGCGCAAAATGCTATTCCGGCCGGAAGATCATAGCATCCTATGGGTACAAGTTTTTGTTAAATGAGAGGAATTCATGAAAGGTAAATCGGTATTTACTGTGGGCGATAAGGTCGTCTATCCCATGCACGGGGTTGGGGTAATTGAAGCCATCGAAAAGAAGGTCGTACTCGGCAAAAAGAATGAATT
The DNA here is from genome assembly GCA_937921485.1 of uncultured bacterium. GTDB lineage: Bacteria > Spirochaetota > UBA4802 > UBA4802 > JAGODF01 > DYLV01. Next base: position 68,557 of record CAKZSV010000012.1, on the reverse strand, counting down.
TTACATCATTACCATTGTCAACAGCGGCATGAAAGTGATGATACCCGTGGAGAATGCGGCCACGGTCGGACTGCGAAGCGTGATAAGCAAGCGGGAGGTAAGCAAAGTGGTGGCTTTGCTGAAAAAAACAGGCATTGAGACAGAGGAAGACTGGAAGCTGCGCTATCAGAACAACATAGAAAAGGTTAAAAGCGGTTCCATCTACGAGGTAGCCGAAGTAGCCCGGGACCTCTACAGACGGGGCAAAGGGAAAGAGCTGTCCATTATGGAGCGAAAACTTTACGAAAACGCCTATCAACTGATCATCCATGAGATCGCGATGGCGAAAGATATTGAAGTGGCCGAAGCGGGCAACCTTGTTTCCGAGGTTCTTTCTACCGCCGAATGAAAGGGCACCACATACTTATTCAAAGCCGGGATTCCGACTTTTCCCCAAATTTTTTCACATTTCCCCATGGACAGACAATTCACAAAGATTCCATATATTTTTGTTGATTTTATTTCCTGAATGATGTACAATTCCATCATCAGTACTATGCATCGACTGATATCTGAAAGATGACGGCATGGATGTATGATCCATTTTTATCGCATACATAATGAAGTGTTACCGACTGCGCGTCCTGTAACATGAAGTAAATTAAAATGTGGTGGTTCGCGCCATAAATCTCGTTTAAAAGGAGTACTTCTATGATTTTATTTTTACGAATTGCGTTTATAGTTATAAACGTAGCATTTTCTTTTTTTCACTTTTTATCAATATCGACCATGGCGGCAGTCATTGCCATCATCGTTTCCGCCCTCGTATCGCTCGGTCTCATCATCGCAATTGAATATGTTTCTCACAGCGTCGACGCCCGGACCATTGTATCAGCGATATTAGGGCTTATTGTCGGCCTTGCGCTTGGGCATCTCATCATGCTTGCCATAACTTCGATACCGATTCCCTTCATTGAAAGAAATACCGCCATCATCTCATCGCTCTCGTATTATCTCACAGGTTTCGGCATGATGATGTTCGCCGCCATCAAACACGACGAAATCGCGCTGGTCGACGCAATCGTCCCCAAAAAGCTGGAAGATGAATCCGATAAAGGGGCGTCGTATAAAATCCTGGACACGAGCGTTATCATCGACGGACGCATTGCCGACATCTGCGATACGGGCTTTATCGACGGCATTCTGGTGATTCCGAATTTCGTGCTCAACGAACTGCAGATGATCGCGGATTCCGCCGATTCCATCAAACGAAATAGAGGAAGGCGCGGATTGGATATTTTGAATAAAATGCAGAAAGACCATTCCGTTGTAGTGAAGATATCCGACATCGATTTCAAGGACGTTCCCGATGTGGACGCGAAGCTGGTGAAACTGGCAAAAGTCATGAAAGCAAAGGTGCTCACCAATGATTTCAATCTGAACAAGGTCGCCGAATTTCATGGAGTGAAGGTACTTAACATCAATCAGCTTTCCAATGCCCTCAAGCCGGTGGTGCTTCCCGGCGAGGATATGCGCGTGTTGCTCTTAAAAGAGGGGAAGGATCAGAACCAGGCAATCGGCTATCTTGACGACGGCACCATGGTGGTGGTTGAAAATGGCAGAAAGCGGATGAATAGCGAAGTCGATGTGATAGTCACTTCCGTGCTGCAAACAACCGCCGGAAGAATGATTTTCGGCAGGCTTAAAGAAGAGTCGTGAAAAAAGGATTGGCGGTTTTCGCAAGTCCCCGGAAGAACGGCTGTTCCTCGACGCTTCACGGGGCTTTTCTTGAAGAATTAAAAGCGTTTACTGTTACTAGAGTTCATGTGTACGATCTCGATATCCATCCCTGCATCGCATGCGGGCAATGCCGGGATACATTCATCTGCCCCCTGAAAGACGATATGGAAACAATCTATGGTTTGATCGACGAATGCAGTTTTATTTCAATATCGACGCCGTTGTTTTTTTCGGCTCCACCTGCTCCCTTTAAAGCGCTGATCGACAGATGCCAGCCGTTCTGGGAGCGACGGCGCCGCGAGGCGACACGTACTGCCCGTAAAAAATCATTTATCATTGCGGTTGGGGGAGGCGAGTATGCACAGATGTTTGAACCATTAAAACACATCATGCGGCATTTTCTCCATTCATGCGGGTTTGAAGCAAACCCGAATGAATGGATTTTCATAAGCGCTACCGATGGCAGAACTATTTCAGACGATGAATTACATCGCGCCGCTTTAGCCGGCAGTCAATTCGCATGCCGGATCGAATAAAATCATTTAATTGAAGGCTGATGGTATTCAATCATAAACGCTGTCGCGGAGGTTGATAATGGAAACATTTTATGGGTATGACGATTTGATTAAACACTTTTTCTCAAAAGGCCAGGGGCATCTCTTTCAGCATTGGAACACCCTTTCGGAGGACGAACGGAAAAGCCTCTTTGAAGAATTGAAATCGGTCGATTTTGCACTGCTTACCGAATTGCAATCCCTCGCCACTTCCGGCCATACAATGCACGATACATTCGAACCTGCACCGTATATCTCTTTGAAAGCAGGGACTGATGAATACTTACATGCCCGTGCTGTAGGCGAAGAGCATATCAGGAAAGGAAAAGTCGCTGTTTTCGTCGTCGCAGGAGGCCAGGGCAGCCGCCTTGGTTATGAAGGGCCGAAAGGATGTTTTTCTATTGGAGAGGTATCCGGCAAATCGCTTTTCCAGATCCATGCGGAAAAGATTGTAAAATACTCCCGCAAATACGGGGTATCGATCCCATGGCTTATCATGACCTCGGAAGCGAATCATGCCGCAACCGTCGGATTTTTAGACAAAAACGCCAATTTCGGAATTCCCCGCAATGATCTCTTTATTTTTTCGCAGGGCATGGTTCCTTCGCTTGACCTTGACGGAAAACTCGTACTTGAAAGTCCCACGAAACTTTTCAAAAATCCCGATGGCCACGGCGGCAGCCTCACCGCGCTGAAATCGTCCGGCGTGCTTCGTAAACTCATCGAAAGAGGAATTGAAACGATTTCGTATTTTCAGGTGGACAATCCGCTCGTTAAAATCGTCGATCCTGTGTTTATCGGCGTGCATATTCTGCATAAGGCGGAAGTATCCAGCAAAGGCATTCCAAAAACCGGCCCCGGCGAAAAAATCGGCGTATTTGTGAGCTATCCTGACGGCACGATGGGCGTGGTGGAATATTCAGATTTACCAGAAAAGCAGGCGAATGAAACCGATGGCGACGGCAAATTGAGATTTTTAATGGGAAGCCCTGCAATCCATCTTTTTCAGTGTGCCTTCATCGATAAGATTACTTCCGTGGGCGCCATTAATCTGCCATTCCATGTGGCGCGGAAGAAACTTAAAGTCTGGGAACAAGGAATTATTTCCGAAAAAGAAGGGCTTAAGTTTGAGAAATTCGTCTTCGACTCGCTCCCGCTGGCGAAAAAATCGATTGTGTTCGAAATGCGCCGGGAAGAGGAATTCGCGCCGGTAAAAAACCTCACCGGGATCGATTCAGTCGAATCATCAAGAAAAATGATGAGTGATCTTTATAAGGAATGGCTCAGAAAAAAAGGCATCGAAATACCTCCGGCGGTGGAGGTTGTCGAAATATCCCCGCTTTTAGCGGTTGAAGCCGATGATCTTCCCGCGATTGCTTTGCCAAACCAAAAAAAGGTATATCTTGCCTGAAGGCGGTGATCTGATGAAAACAGCACGATGGTTGACATTCATCGTAATAATTTATTTCGGAGGCGTGCTTTTTCCGCAAAGCGCATCTCCCCACGGCAAAGTCCTGATTCTGGGTTTCAACTCCGACCAGATTAATGAAACGCAGGATATGCTTCTTAGAAATTTCCTGATGCGCGCCTTCATGAAAAAAGGATATTCCACTGTTCCGATTATGGCGATTGAGGAATTCGTGCTCGAAAAATCCTTTAATGTGCGCCAGGCAAGCAGAAACGACCTCAAACGCCTCTGCGCGTATTTCCACGCCGATTATGCACTCAGCGGAAGCATTGAAACCAGAAGAAAGAAACTTTTTGTTTCGGTGTCACTCTACCAGAAAGAAAGCGAACAGTATTATTCATTCATCATACCCATGGGGCGAGCTTCTGAATTTCAGACGTACTGCCCCGCCCTGGCGGGCGATATTGCCGCAAAAGCCGACACGCTCATCAAGGGAAATAAAAAATGAGTTCTACATACATCCGTCAACTTACTTGAAGCAACGTTTCCCGATGAAGCTTATCATTGATAACATCGCGCTTCCTTCGCCGCAGGAAAAACCGGATTTTCAGAAGATTCTCAGCAAGCGCTTTCCTGGTGTACCCGTTGTTTTTCTTCGAATTTTACGTCGATCTTTAGACGCAAGAAAAAAACGAGCAATTGTTTTTCGATACCGCCTCCTTGCAGAAACACCTGATGAATATGCACCATCCCTTTTAGCCTTTCCCGATGTCACCCGCTATTCGGAAAAACCGTTGATGGCCATCGAAAAAAAGAATCTTCCCCAAAGACCGCTCATTGTTGGCGCAGGGCCTGCGGGACTTTTTGCGGCGTTGTATTTTGCGGAAGCAGGTGTCGAATCCGATATCATTGAACGAGGGAAACCGGTTGACGAACGTTTTAGAGATATACGCATGCTCGAAACGCATGGTGCACTCAATCCTGAAAGCAATGTCGTTTTCGGCGAAGGCGGCGCGGGAACATATTCCGACGGAAAGCTTACCACGCGTACGCATAGACAGGAAGCTGAATGGTTTTTCAAAAAATTAGTCGAATTCGGAGCACCGGAAGAAATTTTGTTTGAAGCAAAACCGCACATCGGAACCGACCGCCTCATTTCCATCATTAAAGCGATGCGATCGCACCTGCAATCATCCGGGTGTGTATTTCATTTCGAAACAAGGATGGATGACATTGAAATTACCAACGGAAAAATAGCGGGAATCAAAACCTCTAACGGCAATTTTTTTGATTGCAATATTGCGGTCCTCGCCACAGGCCATTCCGCACGCGATGTGTATGCAATGCTGCAGAAAAAAAACATCGCTTTGCAAAAAAAAGGTTTTGCCGTGGGTGTACGAGTGGAGCATCCGAGGGAATTGATCGATGAAATCCAGTTCGGCAAAGAAAGGGGAAAAGCAGGTCTTTCATCAGCAGAATATTTTTTAGTGTGGAATAACCCGAAAACGAACAGAGGAGTGTATTCGTTCTGCATGTGCCCGGGTGGCCATATTATCAACTCATCTTCGGAACCTCATCGCCTGTGTACCAACGGCATGAGCAACTCGAAAAGAAATTCAGAATTTTCAAATGCTGCAATCGTAGTTTCCATTCGCGCAGATGATTTCGGCGATGATGAACTATCAGGAATTGCGTTTCAAAGAATGCTTGAAGAAAAAGCTTATGCGCAGGGGGGAGGAGGTTTTATGGCCCCGGCGCAGCGCATAAATTCATTTTTACATCGCAGGATTGACGCATATCTTCCAGAAATTTCCTACCTTCCTGGTTGTACGCCCGCACGCATAGACGAGTTGCTTCCGGAAACTCTGCGCCTGGAAATTGCTGAAGCATTGCCTTTTTTCAATCAGAAAATGCCCGGCTTTTTGAGCAGTGAAGGAATATTTGTGGGCATTGAAACGAGAACCTCTTCACCGGTAAGAATTCTCAGAAAGGACAATTTTCAATCTCCGGCCGTTGAGGGCCTTTATCCTGCAGGGGAGGGAGCAGGATACGCGGGCGGCATCGTCAGTTCCGCGGTAGACGGCATCCGTGTTGCGAAAGCGATACTTGAACAGAGAGGATCATGATGAATAAGGCAATGGTGATAGAAAAAATCAGTACCCGTAACAGAAGCCAGTTCGATGAATTTTTACAATTTCCCGTGCGCCTCTACGGCGGGAAGATGCTCGTGAAAAACACCATCCCCAAACTCAGGACGATTTTAACCGAACCGGGAGAATTCAATCTTTATCTTGCAAAAAATCCATGCGGCGAAACCGTTGGGAGAATGGTAATCGGCATCCAGCGCGAACTTTTAGACGATGACGGACTTCCGCTCGGCTATGTGGGGATTTTCGATTGCATTGACGATTATGATGTATACAAAACAATGCTCGATTACGCAAAGACTGCGATGAAAGGCACACGGCATTTTCTCTTTCCTTTTTTCAAGGCAACCTGGTACATTTATCGGTTCACCTCGAAAGGCTATGGGAATTTTGATTATTTTATGGAATTTCCCGACATGCCGTACTATGCCGAGTATGCCAGGCGCTATGGAGCCGAGGAAATCCACCGCTATGTAGGCAGCATCACGCACGACATTGACGAAGTAGCCGAAAAGAACAAAAAGTCGTACGAAAAAGCCCTTTCGCACGGTATCACATTTCGGGATCTCGATAAAAAACATCTGAAGCGCGATCTTCGCATTGTATATGATCTCACCGTGAACAACTATCAGGACAATCTGTATTTTACGCCTATTACCTTCGAGGAATTTTTCTTGCTGTACAAAGGCGTGCTTGCGATACTCAATCCCCAATTTCTCACCTTCGGCGTCAACCGCGAAGGGCGCGAAGTCTGCTACGGATTCGCCCCTCCCGATTATACCCCTCTTTTTGAAAAGTACGATACCGGGACATTTTTGGGGAAAGCCTCCCTGTATTTAAACAGGAACAAGGTACATGGGATGATTTTGAAAACAGCGGCAACAGATGCAGCGCACAGGCAGATGGGCATATACGGCGGGATTTGCTATCTTCATGCGCTTCGAGGCAAAAAACTTGGCTATCGTTATGTTATCGGCGGCTACACCTACGTGGATAATGTAACCCATAAGGTGATGAGCGGAAATCTCACCTGGAAGGAATACGAATTATATCGAATTTCACGTGATTTCGTCACGTAAAAAATCATTTCAACGCTTACAGCTATTTTTCCGATAATAAAATGAGGAATTTTATTTAACTCCGGTGTCTATTGCAATGCAAATGATGAAAAATACTCATAACAGGACGCTGTTTTCTTTGCTTGTGCTGTGCATTTTAGGCGTGGGAAATTCTCTATTGCCTCAGGAAGTGGATGAACGCCCCGCGTTTCGGGTTCAAATTTTTATGGATCGTTATGCCTACGATGGCGACGGCCCGGTGAAACTTCACATTAAAGTATTAAACAGCGCGTTCAGGCAGGAAATTTTCAAAGTCGCTGATGTGGACTACCTCACCTTTCAGCCGGTAGTCTATGCCCCGGGGGGAAAGGAAGCGGAGATTCTGGTTGCGCATCGTCTGAAAAAAGTCAGCAAAGATGAAGTATTAAAACATATCGTTCCAAGAACCATCATCCTTTCACGCAACGAGACATTCACCTATACGGTGGATTTGAAAAAATTGTACAGGATAGAAGCACCCGGCGAGTACCGCGTCCGGGCATATTTTATGCCTGATCCCGACCATGATTTCGCCATCCCCAGCGAAAATGTGGTCCGATTCAAGATAGTACGCCCGGCCGATTATGCATCGCATTCTCTGTACGGCCCGGTGCGCGAAAAGCGGCACGATCCGGCACGGTTTTCACTTTCTCCACGCGAGGTGGTGCTATTATTCCTGACCGCGGAAAAGGAAAAAAAATGGGATAATTATTTTAAGTACGTGAAGCTTGAAAGCTACATTCAGTCCTTTCCGGAATTCGGGAAGCTCTACAATAACTCGGACGATGTGGAAAAGTTGAAAATCGAAGAAGAATTTGTTACCTTTATAAAAAGGAGCAGGGAGGATTACATCACCGGTTTTAATGTAGCAAAAGAAAGCCGTATTGAGGGAGATAGGATTGCGTATGTGGATTCACATGTCAGCCGATACGGCACAAAATTCGGTTTCAGCTATACCTATAAGTACACTCTCGAAAAATTCGACGCGCTATGGCTCATTACCGGAGTAGAGGCAACTCTCAAAAAAGGAAAAGACAATGACTGAAATACTGTCACAGGACGAAATAGACGCGCTACTTACCGCGATATCCACCGGAGAGGTGGACACCACAGACTATTCCGCCACCAAGGAACAGCGGAAGGTCAAGATATACGACTTCAGGCGTCCGGATAAATTTTCTAAAGACCAGATCCGCACCCTCCAGATGATGCACGAAACGTTCGCGCGCCTCACCACCACCGCCCTTTCGGCACAATTGCGCGCGCTGGTGAGCGTGCACGTCGCATCGGTGGATCAGCTCACGTATGAAGAATTTATTCGCTCCATACCAAATCCCACCACCCTGGCGGTTATCAACATGGATCCGCTGAAAGGGTCGGCCGTTCTGGAAATAGACCCTTCCATTACTTTCACCATCATCGACAAGCTTTTCGGCGGAAGGGGCGAACAGACAAAGATCAGCCGGGAATTGACGGACATCGAGCAGTCTGTGATGGAAGGCATTATCGTACGCATATTAGGCAACCTGCGTGAAGCATGGTCGAACGTCATTGACCTGCGGCCCAGGCTTGGAAACATTGAAACGAACCCGCAGTTTGCGCAGATAGTGCCTCCCAACGACATGGTCGTGCTGGTGACCCTTGAAACGAAAATCGGCGAAGTTGAGGGGATGACGAACCTCTGTATCCCCTATATCACCATCGAGCCGGTGATTTCGAAGCTTTCGGCCCAGTACTGGTATTCGAGCATCCGGAAAGGTGCGACCGACGAAAATATGAATATCATCCAGAGCCGCCTTGAAACAGTACGGCTTCCCGTGGTTGCGGAAATCGGAGAGGTGGAAATCAGCATGATCGATGTGATGCACCTCAATGTGGGCGACGTGGTGAAGCTTCCGAACACAAAAATCAGTTCCGATATGACGCTGAAGATCGGCGGCAGGAAAAAGTTCAAGTGCAGGCCAGGGCTTGTCGGCAATCGCGTCGCGGTACAGATAGGCGAGGAAATCGAAGATATACCCGATGAACTGCTCATCAGCAAGCGGAGCAAGGAAGAGCTGTGATGTCATTTTTTTGCTGTGATATCGCAACCAAAGGCATTCTCTCGTATTGTAGCCATCGATCATGAAGAACTATTTCCCAATCTTGTTGCTCTGCACTCTTATTTCTGCCGCTGGAATTGCATCGTACTTTCATGCCCCACCCGCGCCATTGCCTGAGAATGCTCCGCTCTCTGAATTCAGTGCGATGCGCGCGATGCGCCATGTAAAAAATCTCGCAGTCGCGCCGCGGCCTGTCGGCTCAAAAGCTCATCAGCGTGCGCGGGAATACATAATTTCCGAACTTGCAAAGCTTGGTGCGCATGTCGAAGTGCAGAAGGTTTTGCTGAATGATGAACCAGGCAAAGCTTTTTATCTTAACAATATCATAGCGGTTCTTCCCGGCTCGGATAAAAACAGTACATCCGTATGCCTCACCGCGCATTACGATACCATCCCATTTGGACCTGGCGCTGGCGATGATGCCTCAGGCTGCGCGGTGCTTCTGGAAACATTGCGCGCGTTACAACACCGTCCGCAAACGAAGAGGGATATTGTTTTTGTCTTCACGGACAATGAAGAAGGCTATGTAAAGAATTTCGGCACAAGGGGCGCCCTTGCCTTCGTCAGCAAACACCCGCTTTCAAAAAACATCGGATGCGTGATGAATTTCGATGTGCGCGGCACCTCAGGGCCGGCATATATGTTTGAGACAATGCCCGGCACTGGAAAGGCGGTAGCATTTCTTGCACAAACGAAAGCTCCCGTGTTCGCCTCAAGCCTTATGCCCGCAGTGTATAAACGCATGCCACTGGGAAGCGATTTTACGCGATTTATCCATGCGAAAATTCCGGGATGGAACTTTGCCTTCATCAACGGCTTTCAACACTATCATAACGCAACCGATAGGCCGGAAAACCTTTCGCCGGCCAGCCTGCAGCATATGCTGCAATATTCTGATGCGCTTATTGCGAATCTGGATGATGCCATGCCATCGAGTTTTGATGGCGATGAACGTCAGTATTTTAATGTCATAGGTTCGATATTTATTCATTATCCCGATTTTCTTTCGCCGTATCTTACCTTTGCCGGATTCATTGCACTTTTAATAATATCTACTATTGGGAAAGGAAAAAGATTCTCATGGCTGGCAGCGATTCATTCATCTCTCTGGTTATGTGCACTATGCATCATCAGCACATTGCTGATTCTTGTTCTCACCGCGCTTATGTATGCAGGAAAAAAATATTATCTCGTGTACAGCGCTCCACTTCTCGTACCGGGTTTTTTCCTTCTCTCTTTTGCCATATTCTTGCTAACAATCCAGCATCTCACAAAAAGGTATTCTCTTGAGCAGCTTCTTTCCGCGCAGGCGATACTGTGGGGATTTTTTTCCCTGATATTTTTATTTTTTATGCGGGGAGGCCATCACCTCTTTGTATGGCCGTTTTATGCATCGATTGCGATTTTAGCCATTTTTTATTTCATCCCCGAGACCCGCGCAAATGTGCGTCTTGTATTTTCAACACTCGTACTTCTTGCGCCGGTAATGATGTGGACGGGTGTTATCCTTGCCTTTTACGAGACGCTTTCTTCCCTCTTCGCGTTTGCATATATTTTCTTTTTTATGATGCTCCTCGGTTTTCTGATTCCGTTTGTGTACGATTCGCGCTCTTTTTATAATCGTGCCGCAGCACTCATCACATCGGTTGCAACTATTCTCATTGTCATCGGATTTTTCGAGTGGACACCAGGCAAAGAAAGGCCGGAATTTACAAGCCTCACCCTCGCATGCGATGCCGATGCCGGTCAGTGTTTCTGGTATTCCGCACATCAGCAGCCCGACCGATGGACAGGCCGGGTGTTAACATCACAGGCGTCAATGCGGCAGATACGCGATTTCATCCCCGATGAGGAAGGGTGCTTTCTCAGCGCAAAAGCTTCGATAGTGCCTTCATCACTGCCTGCTGTCTCTGTTCAGAAAATAAAAGCTGTCAAAGGGATGCTGCAGCTCAAGCTGCAATACCGCACGCATTACCCGCTGCTTCAGGTGTATGCCAATCACCATATCAATCGTGCGTTACTAGACGGCAGGGAACTTATATCTGTTGAAGGAAACTTCTACATAAAAATATCGGGCGTTCCTGAAAAAGATCCCATTCTCACGCTGTATTATGGCCGCGCAGAAAGCCCACTACAACTTCTGGTAATTGCACGCGACTACTTTCTTCCCGCGGAATTTACGCAATTGCCCGACAACATGATGATGCTTTCAAATATTCCAGATTTCAATCGGCGCCTTTTTAAAAGCGGGGAAACGCTTGTGCGCAGGATATTCAGGCTTGTGCTATAAACGTAGCATGAACTTACGTTCTTCCTTCGCATACCAGGAAAAAACTCGTCTGAATCGTCACAAGTATGCCGAAATATTCATTGAAGGAATAAATTTTTAAGAGGACGATTATGCCGGACATTGCAGCCATGGAAACCATCGCGTACGATTCCATGAAAGAACAGATTCATAAGGAGATTGGAGCATATATTCACTCAAAAAAGCTCAAGGCCGACGCGATGCCGTTTCCGGAAATTACCTTTGAAAAAGGGGTATCGCGCATCTCTTTTCCCATGCCGTTTCTCAATGAAATCCTGCTGGCGCAATTTGTTGCCATCATCAAAGCCCACATCGAATACGTGCGCATCCATTCCTTCGGCGACGGGTACTACGCCTTTCAGTCGCTCGGAAGGAATCTTTTTAAAAGCGAAAATATTCTGGATAATCTTAAAATAGAATTTTTCGGCCTCACCACGAATTTCAAAGCAGAGCTTTCAAAAAAAGGCAATTTTTGCCAGGATGAAATCAACGTAGCCATCGCCCTGTATAAAACTGCCCACTCTTCTGAATCCGAAGACCCCGCCACAACGCTAAGAAAGCTCGGCGCGACAGTGTATGTGGAAAACAGCGCAATCGACTGGAGCTATATTGCCGGATACGAGGAAGTAAAGCGGCGCATCAGGGAATCCATCATCCTCCCGTTGAAAAATCCCGGCATGTACGATAACATCGCCAGGCTGACCCGTAAAACCTTCGAGTCGAACCGGCCGCGTGCGATTCTTTTCGAAGGAAGCCCCGGTGTTGGGAAAACTACTGTCGCGCGCATCATTGCGAATGATGTAAAAATTCCGCTGGTGTATGTCCCCATCGAGTCCATCATGTCGAAATGGTACGGTCAGTCATCTCAGAATTTATCCCAGATTTTCGAATCGGCCGACGAAATGGGCGGTGCGATTATTTTTCTGGATGAGATTGACGCGCTCGCTCCCTCGCGCGATGCCAACATGTTCGAAGCAACCCGGCGCGTCCTTTCGGTGCTTTTGCGCAAACTCGACGGGCTGGACGCGGCGAGCACCACCATCACCATCGGCGCGACCAACCGGATGCACGACCTTGACCATGCGCTCATAAGCCGTTTCGATCAGACCATCCACTTCCCGCTGCCCAATGCACAGGAGCGAGCCGCAATTTTCGGCAATTATGCCCAGCATCTCAGTCAGGCCGAGTGCGAAGAACTGGCGTCTCTTTCCGAAGGGCTTTCGGGCAGAACCATCAAAGACGTATGCGAATTCGCGGAACGCCGCTGGGCGCGCATGCTCATCGTAAAAAATCTCCCCGCATCATTGCCGGAATTTAAATACTACAAGCACAGCGTGAAGATGTGGTCGGAGAAGGAATAGGGAAAAAGCCTTTGCTATGATATCTTCCACCTTTTTTCACACTCATTCAGAAGTATTTTCCTTTTTTGCAAACAGCGACTTCAGCCACCCCCATTTCCATCGAATGAGTATCCCCAGAAGAATAATGGGCGTTAAATAAATGAGCGCGTAGGGAATCCAGAGCGCCAGATCGAGAAGTTCGAACAATGCTTTTTTATATGGCGGAACATGTACCGAACCGTATGGCTCGAGGCTGATGTTCACATTTGCCCATGAGACTCTGTCCAGCACCTTCCATTTCGCGTGTTCTGCCTGGTCGTACCTATCTTCGCTTTGTGATATCGAGCTTTCTATTCCCTGCCAGTTTTGCGCCTGTGCCGGCATTCCCGAAATCGCCTTCTGCTTCCGCTCAATGCGGATTTCTTCCCGTCTGAGACGCCTCTGCGATATCACCATCTCTTCGGTGAGATCATTGACACGGATATTCTCGGTGACGAGCGTACCCACGCGGTCCATGTCCAGAAGAAACCGGTAGATGTCCTTCGCCTGAATTGCAGCATTTATAAAAAGATGCGAGGTATGCCTGACGTCGGTAGTGCCCGATTTCACGAATCCGTATTGCGAAATAATATTAATGAGTTCCGCGCGCGCTTTATGGAAGTCATGGCACTGATAGCTCAGGTTTATGTTATATTCTAAAAGGCGCTCTTTCGCTTTTTCCATGGGAAGCACCAGCATCGACTTCAATCGCGCCGATGTGAAAAAGCCGCCTTCGTCGGCTTTCTCCTGATTCAACTGATTCTCAGCGCTCGGAGCCTGGGGCACGGGAACCTCAGGACGGGCATGTGAACCAGCTGAAACACGTTGTTCTTTTGCATTCTGTTCGGATTCTTGCGCACACTGCATTGATGTCGCTATAACAAAACTAATAAGTATGAAGCTTATACCCGTGTTAATACTTCGCATACATGCCTCCAGAATTATTCGCGGTTAATCACCACGTATTTATTTACCCCCGCGCGCTGAATGAGCAGGAGAAGATGCTTGCGCTCGCGATGTTCGCTCATGATGCTTTTATAATCCTTTGTATCGGCAATTGGTGTCCGCTCGATCTCACGTATGAGATCTCCAACGCGCATGCCCGCATTGAACGCGGGAGAATACTCCTTCATGCGCATCACCACCACGCCGTTTTGCTCCTTGATCCGCCATTTATAGGCAAGCTCCTCGGTGAGATTTTTCACGGTGATGCCAATATCGTCGAATCGATCAAGCGCAGGAATAATTTCCGCTTTTCTCTCGGGCATAACGCCCACGGGAAGCGAAAGATCGAGTTCCTTGCCGTCCCTGAAGATCGACACTTTGACGGACGTGCCGGGCTTTTTCCATGCCACGAGTTTTCTCAGATGATGTACATCGATGATGTCGCGCTCGTCGATTTTTGTGATGATATCGCCCGCTTTTAATGCCGATTTCTCAGCCGGTGAACCTTTCATCACGTCTGAAACGAGTGCGCCGTTTTCTTTCCCATATTTGAACGACTGCGCGATATCCTTCGTGATATCCTGGATGTACACCCCAAGCCAGCCCCTCACCACCTTGCCGCTTTTAATGATTTCCTCAACCACCTGCTTCGCCATGTTCGATGGAATGGCAAAGCCAATGCCAAGCGATCCGCCGGAACGTGAATAGATCGCGGTATTGATGCCGATGAGCTCGCCTTTAATGTTCACCAGCGCGCCGCCGGAGTTCCCGGGATTGATTGCTGCATCGGTCTGAATGTACTCCTCGTACTCCGCAAGGCCCACGTTTTGCCGTCCCGTGGCGCTTACGATTCCCATGGTGACGGTGTGGGAAAAGCCGAAGGGATTGCCTACGGCAATGACAAGCTCCCCTACCCGGATTGCATCGGAGTTGCCAATTTTGAGGGTGGGCAAATTCTTGGGAGGCTCGTCCATCTTGATTACTGCGATGTCGGTAGCCGGATCGGTGCCCACCACACTGCAGCGGAACTCTTGTTTATTTGAGAGCGTCACTTTGATGCTGCCCGCTTCCTTGATAACGTGATTATTGGTGACGATATAGCCTTTTTCGTTAAATATGATGCCAGATCCTCGCGAAATCCGCGAGTCAGGTGTTTTCGGCAGAGGAGGAAGATTTTCATCGAAAGGATCGCCGGGTGATCTCATCTGATCGAGTGATTTTGATGCCCTCTCCCTCTGGGCTGAAATGTTTACCACCGCGGGCGTGACCTTTTTCGACACTTCCACGAGTTTTTCATTCAACATGCTGAGCGATGCATCCTTCGGCTGGGCCTGAGGATTTTGTGCAAGCGTCATGACCGTAACAATAATTGCAAGGACGGATACGCCCAATTTAGTTTTCATACTACAACCTCGTGGATAAAATATCGTTGCCGCCTTCAACATAGCCTATAAATCCGGGCTTGTAAAGCGTTTTTTATCCCTGCACTATATGTGGGAGAATTTGATCGGAAGTTACCGCATATTATTTTGAAATTCATTTGACAGCACCATGCGTCATACTGATGCTTCCGCTATAGTTGATATTCAAAGGAGTGATTGCAATGAAACGCTACATAGAAAAAGTCAACACGCTCATCGAATCGTTTCCATACATTAAAGAATTCTACGGTAAGACGATTGTCATCAAATACGGCGGCCACGCGATGACCGATGAAGAATTGAAAAGGTCGTTCGCGCTCGACATGGTGCTTCTAAAATATGTCGGCATCAATCCCGTCATTGTGCATGGAGGAGGTCCCCAGATAGGCGAACTTTTAAAGAAAATCAATATTAAAAGCGAATTCGCAGGCGGCATGCGCATCACCGACGAAGCAACGATGGAAGTCGTGGAGATGGTACTGGTCGGCACCGTAAATAAGGAAATCGTGAATAACATCAACATGGTGGGCGGAAAAGCGGTGGGCCTTTCCGGCAAAGACGGGGGGCTTTTGACTGCCAAAAAAATGTATCATATTGAAAACGGCAAGGAAATCGATATAGGGCTGGTGGGAACCATCAAGGAGGTCAATCCAAAAGTCATTGAGCTTCTCGACAGGGACCGCTTCATCCCCGTCATTGCTCCGGTCGCTGCCGACGAAAACGGCATCACCTATAACATCAACGCCGATACTGCCGCGGGAAAAATTGCAGAGGCATTAAAAGCCGAAAAGCTCATCCTGCTTACCGATGTTGAAGGAGTGAAAGCCCAGGAAGGGCTCATCTCTTCTCTCAACAAGGCCGAAGCTGAAAAGCTCATTGCATCGGGCGGCATCACCGGAGGAATGATACCGAAAGTGAACTGTGCGCTTGAGGCCATCAGCGGCGGAGTCGGCAAAGCGCACATCATCGACGGAAGGGTGGAACATGCCGTTCTGCTTGAAATCTTCACCGATGCCGGCATCGGCACAGAACTCGTGCGTTGAGCATCATCGCCACTTTTCAGCAGTTACAGGAAGAAGTATTTCAACACGCGGCTTCTGTTTCAGCAGATTCGCTTTTTACATCCTTCCAGATATTTTTAAAATACTCGGAGGAAATGGAAAAATACGCTGCCAGCGGAAACGACGCGACAAACGAAAAGACCGCAAGATAGCCGAATCCCACCAGGTATTTCAGCACCTTGACGAAACCTACCGAGTAGTTTGCCGGTGAAACGGTCTGTGCTCTTGGCAGCACCTGCGAAAGCACATCGGTGAACATGGACGACATCCCGAGTCGGCTTATCATATCGGGATATGCATACTGCAACTGCCACTGAGCCGCCTTTGTGATGCCGGCGGTGTAGCGAATGAGGTAATAAATAATCTGCATGGACAACAAAAGAAGCGCGAGTGAAATAATCATGTAGATCACCAGATTAATCCACTTTGATTTCATAAGCAGCTTTAGTTCCGCAAAGACTTCTTTCAGCGTTTGCGATTCCCCCACCAGCGGCGGCGCTATCACAAACAGGCATACGCCGAGCAAAAGGCAGGTAAAATTCACAAAAAAGAGCGGAATGGTAAGCAGGGTGATAATCGCAGGGCCCGCATAAGGGATATACGATATTGAAGTGATGCCTATTTCGAGGAGCACCACAAGGATGAATAGTCCTACAAGTATCAGCGCAAAACCTAACAGATAATGAAATTTCCGTGCAGTCAACCATATTGACTGACGGGTCACTTTGAGCGCGCCTTCGGGGAATGTGCTGACGCGGTACACTCCCGCATACGCGGCCATCACAATGGTGAATGCCAGAAAGATGCCCGCATTCTGGAGAAAGTAGTAAAAGAAACTTCTGGGCGGAAGAAAACCCGAAAGCAGCACGAAGAAGAGGAAGACAATAATCGCAATACCCACATACAGCCATGTGAGTTTGAAGCTTTTCTTGAAATTTTCAAATTTGAAGCTCTGTCCGATATCAAGGCCGAGTACTTTCATCATCACCTTCCTCTTTTTTTTAGTCAAAATCACCGAATGAGATTTCTGGCTACCACTATAAAAGGTTTACAAAAAAATCAAATCTTTTTACCGTGCCGATGAAAAAAGGATTTATGATGCAATATATTGATACACACGCACATTTCGATCTCTGCGTCGATGAAGGCGCCGGAACAGAAACTGATCTGATTGCAGGCCTCGAAACATCCGGAATCACTCGCGCAGTGCATGTTTCCATTGACGTCGGAGGTTTTTACCGGGCGCATGAGTTCGCCGTGAGGCACCGCGACCGTGGGATTGTTTTCACGCTCGGCATTCATCCCTCATCCCCTGCCGGGAAAAAAGAGCTCGACGCTATTGAACGATACACCGAGAAGGTAATGAACTCAGAAGAGGCGTCTCTTCTTTTCGGAATTGGTGAAACCGGACTCGATTACTACCGAATGCGCCGGCCGAAAGACGAACAGCAAAACTCTTTTGAGCATCAGATTCATCTCGCGCTGAAACATCACCTGCCCGTAATCGTCCATTCGCGCGATGCATCCGATGACAGCCTGGCAATACTAAAAAGATATGCCCCGGTGCGCGGCATCATGCACTGCTTTTCCGAGGGAGCAGACTATGCCAAAAAATTTCTCGACCTTGGGATGTACCTTTCGTTTGCCGGCAATGTCTCTTACAAAGCTGCCATAACACTTCAGGAATCCGCTTCGCACGTCCCTGCCGACAGATTGCTCCTTGAAACAGACGCCCCCTTCCTTACGCCGGTTCCCTTGCGCGGAAAGAAAAATAAACCTGAATATGTAATCCATACGTATCGATTTGTTGCCGCTCTTCGAGGAATATCCGAAAACGAACTGTGCGACCAGATATTAACAAACTTTCATGCTCTTATGCACGATTCAAATCAGTCACGATTTCGGAGGCAACCGTGAATTCGAAAGTCTTTCGATCGGATTTTTTAGTTATCGGTAGCGGCATTGCCGGTCTCACTTTCGCCATCAAAGCATCCGAATTGGGAACTGTTCACCTCGTCACCAAAAAAAAGGATTCCGATTCTAACACCAACTATGCTCAGGGCGGGATTGCATCGGTGCTTGCGCCCGATGATTCCATTGAAAGCCATATAGCCGACACACTGAAAACCGGCGCGGGGCTGTGCAACGAAGATGCAGTCCGCATGATTGTCGAGAACGGCCCTTCAAGAATCGCCGAACTTTCAGAATGGGGAACCAGATTCTCAATGAAAAAGGACTCCGCCGGCAAGGATGTGTTCGACCTTGGCCGCGAAGGAGGCCACTCAAAAAACCGCATCGTTCATGCGCGCGATCTCACCGGTCAGGAAGTGGAGCGGGCGCTTCTTGAAAAAATATCGACGATCAGGAATATCACAATATTTGAAGACCATACTGCCGTTGATCTTCTCACCGAACACCAGCTCGGTCTTGATCATGAACGTGCTCAGAAGACCTGCTATGGCGCTTACATCATGGAAAATTCTTCCGGCGACATCCATTCTTTTATCGCTCCAATCACAATGTTGGCATCCGGAGGCGTGGGACAGATTTACCAGCACACGACAAATCCTGAAATTGCCACCGGCGACGGGATTGCGATGGCGTACCGAGCCGGGGCGCTGGTTGCGGATATGGAATTCATACAATTCCATCCTACATCGCTCTATCATAAAGGCGGCGGACGCTCCTTTCTCATCAGTGAAGCTGTACGGGGCGAAGGCGCAATACTTACCACAATAAGCGGCAAAAGATTCATGGAGGGCATCCATCCCATGAAGGAACTCGCCCCCCGCGACATTGTAGCCAGGACTATTGACAGCGAACTGAAGAAATCCGGTGAAAAATACGTACTGCTCGATATTTCATTTAAAGGAGAAGCGTTTCTGCGCAATCGTTTCCCGGCAATCTTTCAAAAATGTCTGGACGAGGGAATAGATATTTCAAAAGACCCCATCCCTGTCGTCCCCGCGGCACACTATCTCTGTGGCGGAATCATCACCGACAGATTCGGGAGAAGTTCAATTAAAAATCTTTTTGTATCAGGCGAGTCCGCCTGCACCGGTGTTCATGGCGCGAACAGGCTTGCAAGTAACTCGCTTTTAGAAGGCATCGTCTTTTCACACAGCGCAGCAGAATACCTGCGCACACACCCAGAAATACTGAAATCAAGAGACGCGCTGCCGGAATTTCCGCTCTGGAATAAAGAAGGTACCTTTGATCTCGAAGAGTGGATATTAATTCAGCACAACAAGGAAGACGTGAAACGGCTGATGTGGGACTATGTGGGCATTGTTCGCACAAACCTGCGCCTCCAGCGCGCCCAGCGGCGCATCAAATTCCTGGCGGAGGAAATCTACGATTACTACCGTCGGAGCACGCTGACTCTCGAACTCGTTGAACTTCGAAACCTGGTCACGGTTGCGGGGCTCATCATCGAGGGCGCATTGCACAGAAAAGAAAGCCGCGGGCTGCATCATAACACGGACTATCCGGATGCAAAAGATGAGTATTGCGCAAACATTATTCTCTGCGCGCAAACACGGCCTCTACTAAAAAAACATCGGGAAATAGATATTCGTTGGTAAAACGATTTTCGGCAGGTTCTGCCGGACAGCGGCTTTTAATTTCTGCTCTTTATTTTCGCAAGAGCTTCTTCGTTCGTGTTGAAAATATCGACGAAGTCTGAAATGCCGACAATATCCATCACCTTTTTAAAATGATTGGTAAGGCCAACAAAGAGGACTTTTCCGCTGATATCCTGCAAATCCTGAATGATGTTTATGAGCGAAGCAATACCTGCTGAGTTGATGTATTTTGTCTTTTCAAAATTTATGATGAGGTCTTTCGGCGAATATTTCTTTTTTAATTCATGATATGTCTTCATCACGTCACTGTCCGATTCAGACGTCATGTCACCTTCTATGATGAGCAAAGGAATACTGTCGATTTCTCCCATCGAGATCCTGTAATTATCCATGTATGAACTCCGGTGCGTGAATAAAAGAAGCCAGTATCAATCATGGATTCTTATGTCATGGCGCATAACCTGTCAAGTATTTCTTGCGCAAACAGGGAATTTATTAATATTTTCGAAAGGAATATCTATTACAGTTGGATAATAATGACATTTCATTTACATATCTTTCACGGAAATAATGCAAACAAGAACTGATAAAATCTCGTTCAAGGTGCTTGACACAGCGAAGCTGCCTATTGTATAGGCGAAGCTTCTTAATGTATCATTTTTTAATAATATATAAGGGAACTTCTAAAAACTGTTTTAAAGGATGTTCCCTTGTGGGCACAGTATATAAGTAAAAACCGCTTTCTTTTAATAGTAATTTTAAGGATGAAAGCGGTTTTTAGATGTGCCCATAACCCTAAGATATTGAGGTAGAGTAATGGGACGGGTGTTATCGGGTATTCAACCCTCAGGGACGCTTCACATCGGCAATTATTTCGCCATGATGAAGCGAATGATTGAGTTTCAAAATGAGCACGAACTTTTCTGCTTCATCGTCAATTATCATGCAATGACGAGCCTGCACGATCCAAAGGCCCTCTCTGAGAATACCATCGACGCCGCGCTTGATTTCTTAGCGCTGGGGCTCGATCCCGAAAAATGCTATTTCTGGGTGCAATCGGACATCCCTGAGGTCACTGAACTCACCTGGATATTAAGCTGTCATACATCCTTAGGGCTGCTTGAACGAAGCCACAGCTACAAGGACAAGCTTGCAAAAGGCATCACGCCGAGCTGCGGGCTTTTTACCTATCCTGTGCTTATGGCCGCGGATATTTTACTGTACCAGGCAGAAATCATTCCCGTGGGGAAGGATCAGAAGCAGCATATCGAAATTACAAGAGACATCGCCGAACGGTTTAATTCCGTGTACGGAGAAACCTTCGTTCTGCCGCAACCGATGATTTCGGAAGATATCGCGGTGGTTCCGGGCATCGACGGGCAGAAGATGTCGAAAAGCTACGGCAACACCATTGATATATTCGAAGACGAGGCATCGCTCAAAAAAAAGATCATGCGCATAAAGACCGATTCCACCCCAGTGGAAGCGCCTAAAGATCCTGAAAATTGCAACCTTTTTGCGCTTTACAGGCTTTTCGCCGATAAAGACAAAACCGAGGCGCTCCGGGAACGCTACATAAAGGGCGGTGTCGGATATGGTGAAGTTAAAAAAGAGCTTCTGGGCCTCATACATGAGTACTTTTCTCCCTACAGGAAAAAACGGGAAATGTTAGCGCGAGAAAGGCATTCGGTGAAAGAGATATTAAAAAAAGGCGCCGAAAAAACCCGCCGTATTGCAGTAAAAACGCTCGATGAGGTGAAGCGAAAAACAGGTTTGTACTATATCTAAGTTCAGGTATATTTTTCCAGAAATTCTTTTTCGGTCAGCATGGTGAGGAACTTTTCCATTTTCGCGATTTTGAAAATGCGTGCTACGTTCTCGTGCAAATTGTAGCAGACCAGTTCAACGCGGTTTTTCCTGGATATATTTTTGAATCGCACGAACGACACGATTGCCGCCGAGTCAATGTACGTGCAATCCTTCATCATGAATGCAATGGTAGCCGGACCTTTTTCTATCTGCTTATAAAACACCATTTCCAGGTTGTGTACCTGGCTGATGTCAAGCCGTCCGGTTAGGGTGATGATCACCAGCCCGCCTTCTTTGTAAATATCAATTTTCATTATACCAAACGCTGCCCTGTTTTATGATAATACACACCGTATGTATATACATCAAAGCTTTTATTATCTTATCGGAAAACATAATAAAAAATATTGACATCATTCCAGCATTTTTTCATCATGAACTACGCTCATTATAATCTGAGAGGTATGCCATGGGAAAAAACGTTGGTAAAGTCGATGCCTATATCCGCTTTCTTCTTGGGGTTGCGTTTCTTCTGAATATTTTCGCGCTCGAAACCGGCATCATCGGGACTATTGTGCTTCTTGTGCTCGGCCTTGCGATGATCATCACATCCTTTACAGGCTACTGCGGGCTCTATACGCTTTTGAAAATCGACACCTATACTGTAAAAGAAGAAACGAAAGAGCCAGCCGCACCGGCACATCATTGATAATATATCGCACAGTCCGAAAATTATCAAGCATTATTCTTGTGACATTGGAAGTTGATTGCACTGCCTTACGCGCACTCGTTGATTGTGATTCTTTCAATGCTATCGTGAAATTTTAATTGGTAAAAATACCCATCGCTTTTTCAATTCTCTCAAACGGCACAATCTCGCCAGAAAAGACTGATCTTTTTGCTTCTTCATAATCGCGCGCGGCCACGCATACCGTTTTAAATCCTGAACGACTGAGTTCCATCACCCTCCTACCGCACTGAGCCACAGGCCGTATCTCGCCGGAAAGGGATATTTCACCTAAAAAAGCCGCATCATGAGGAAGGGGGCTGTTTTTCAGGCTTGAAGCAATCGCAAGCGCCACGGCTAAATCCGCGGAGGTATCGTGTACGGCAAAACCTCCTGCAACATTGAGAAAAATATCAAAATTTCCCAGCGCAAGTGACGCGTGCTTTTCAAGCACTGCCGCAATCAGCATGAGGCGGTTGTAGTCGAATCCGTCCGTCATACGCCGTGGATTGGCATAGTCCGTCTGCGTCACCAGCGATTGCACTTCAAAGACGATTACTCGACTGCCTTCTATTGCTGTAGAAATTGCGCTGCCAGGTGACGGTGCGGAAGACGGATTGAGAAACAGTTCGTTTTTATCGCGCACTTCCTCCAGCCCTCGCGCACCCATTCTGAAAAGACCTATTTCGTTTATTGAACCAAAGCGGTTTTTAAATGATCGAAGAATGCGGAAATCCCGGCTGAAATCACCTTCGAAATAGAGCACGGTATCGACCATGTGCTCAAGGATTTTCGGGCCGGCGATAATGCCGTCTTTGGTAATATGCCCGATGAGTATGATGATTACCGAATTATTTTTCGCAGCATCGATAAGCTTCGCAGTCGATTCGCGGATCTGCGTGGGAGATCCCGCTGATGTAGGTATAGCGGGATCGCAGAGCGTCTGCACGGAATCGATGATCAGACAGGCCGGCTTTTCCCTTTGCATCAGTTCAATGACCTCTCGCGGGCCTGTACACGTGCTGACATGAACTTTCCCGGCCGGCACACCGATCCGATCTGCGCGGATGCGTATC
This sequence comes from uncultured bacterium, assembly GCA_937921485.1. Taxonomy (GTDB): domain Bacteria; phylum Spirochaetota; class UBA4802; order UBA4802; family JAGODF01; genus DYLV01. Next base: position 45,220 of record CAKZSV010000012.1, on the reverse strand, counting down.
TGCGAAGGAGACTCCTCACCAGAGATATAGAGCGTCGGCATCGTTCCGGCAATTTGCAGTGCAAGGGTTGACTTGCCGATTCCCGGCTCACCTCCTAAAAGCACCACGCTTCCCTGAACAAGGCCGCCTCCGCACACCAGATCAAATTCTGAAATACCGGTGAGGCTTCTCGAACTTCCCGTAGGTGCAATCTCCGCAAGGCATATAGCGGATGCATGAGAATGTATCTCTGGGTATTCCTTGAGCGCCAGGGTATTCCATTCGCCGCATTCGGAACATTTGCCCTGCCAGCGCAGCGTTTCCGCCCCACAGGAGGTGCACACATACACAGAAGATTTCTTTGCCATCTACCGTTTCTGCCTCGGGAAGAAAAGTTTTGAGGGATCCTGATTGAGTTTATAAAATAAGTCTTTAGCATAGACCGAAGCATCGCGGAGATTGTTGTACACCTCTTCGTCCGAGATGAGTTTCCCGAGCGTTCCCCTTCCGCTTTCTATCCGGTAAATGATCTTGTTAAGGCTGCTCGTGGTTTCGGATATCTGACGAAGCGCAATCGACACATCCTGCTTGTTTTTTTCCGAAACTTCCGCCATGTTTCTGGTGAGCTGATTGAGCTGATCCATAAGCTGCTGCGATTTAACCGTGAGCGTTCCGATCATGCCTTTGAGCATTATCACCGAGGTACGGATATCGCCGCGGTTCTCGGCGGTGATTTTATTGAGATTGTCCACAAATCGGTTCGAGTTTTGAAATATTTCCGCTAAAATCTGACTTCCTTCCTTGTCAAGAAAGCCCTGGAAGGTGAGCATCATCTGGTCGAAACTTGGGGGATCGATGCCATACACCATATCGCCGTTTTCGAAGAATTCTTCGACATCGTAGGAGGGAGGAACAAACACATTGATGTATTTTTCGCCGATGATGCCCGTGGTGAAGATTGCGAATTTTGTTTTCTTTATCAGCTTGAATTTTTTATCGATCCAGATGTCAACCTGCGTTTTTTCTCCGCTCTGCTTGATATCCTGCACCTGGCCGATCGTGATGCCGCCGGCGATCTTCACCGGCGCGCCTTTGCGAAGATCGTTGAGAAAACCAAAATAAACGCGCAGCATATAGCCCGACTGCGCGATATTAATCTTTGCCAGTACTCCTACCATCACAATGAAGATCGTGAAGCTCACAGTCACCAGCAGTCCAACGCGCGCTTCGTTGCTCAGTTTCATGCGATCCTCCTGAAGTTGAATCTTCCAGAGGTTTGTAGAATTGTCAATTCAAATCGGTCTTTTATTACGCGCGAAGATTAAAGATACCATGCCGATACCATCGTCTTTCGCGCAGGATCGTTCTTAACACTGCATTACTGCGTATTAAGGGCGCATCGCATTGCGTGCGACGATTTCCCGTTTTTCCCACGATACCCCATCCCCGGAGATGAAGCGATGAATCCCCCAGACCAAGTGTACGTACAGGCGCCATCTGCCATCGTGAGAATCGGCGGGGACAATAAAGGTCTGATCTGCGATAATGGGGGAAAGAACCGGTGGTTCAATGACTGGCTCTTTCCCGTAATCTTCCCAGTGAGTGCACTTAATCTCCTGTAATGTAATCATGAAATATCCCCGGACATATCTTTCGTAATATGGAAAACATTACAACCGTTTCATCACCACCATGGTACAGTCATCAATTAAGGGAATATTGCTTCTGAACATCTCAAGGTCGCTTAGAACTGAATTGAGTATATCTTTCGCTCCGGATGGGATAGCCTTTTCAAGAGAAGCAATTAAGCGATCCATGCCGAATTGTTCCCCACAATTATTTTTAGCTTCAATTATTCCATCGGTACACATCACCAGATATTCTCCAGGATTTATTGTAAAATGAAGAACCTCATATTCCGACTGGATACTTTCAAATCCGAGCAACGTACCCTTCACAGCGCTTCCATCAGCATTTCGCACTAATTGCACCTTACCATCCGAAACGCGTAAAAGATCAACATGTCCTGCATTTGCATATTCTACAGTATCTCTTTCAAAACGCAGTAGAATGCCGGTAATAAAATAGCTGGTATTTCCTATCGCTTTCGGGATGGTAATGCTGAGAGAGCGTAAAACATCATGTAAAGGATTCTTTATATTTTTACTATAAGCGCGGAAAATCAGCCATTTAGCAAGAAGTGTCACCAACCCCGAGGATATGCCGTGTCCAGAAACATCGAAGATGCCAACTCCTTTCAACTCCCCATCGATTACGTAGAAATCGTAAAAATCGCCACTGATACCTGCCATCGGCAGGATGGTAAGTGCGATATCCCAGTCAGGAATCCCGGTTGGCGCGGGAGGCATCATGCTCATTTGCAGACGGACCGCTATTTCCATATCTTTTTCTTCAATTTCACTCTTTTTTTCAAGAAGGAGATTTTTTTCTGTGAGCTCGGCAGTTCTTTTCGCAACTTTTTCTTCAAGCAATATATTACTTTGTTCAAGTTCCTTTGAGAGTTTTCGGGTTTCTTTGAAAGCACGAGAAAATCTCATGGAAATGATGAATGAGTGTGTAAAAATGAAGAACACCATTCCCACCGGCATCACATAGCCGGTAAAGTTGGTGACATTGTCTGTGTAGAGAATATCATTAACGACACAGAGAAAGAGCACAACCCATGCGATGAGAATTAACATCACCTCAACTTTTTTTTCTGTGAATGCACGAAAGAGAACATAAAAACAGTACAGCCCAATAATTATGGTGATGATCTGAAAAGGAATGAGAGTATGCGGATATACCATCGGAGAGTTAATCAAAACAACCAGTGAAAAAATTAATATAATACTCGCTATCGCAATTGTAATTATTTTTTTGGCATACTCTCTGAAAAGTGACACTATAAAAAGAAAAGCTGCCCCAACACCCAGATAATATGTAATTGCTTCACTCTTCAGTTGCGGCACTAATGGAAAATCCGGGAAATGGATGAGGAGAAAGTTTTCTCCAGTGACAGAAGTTCTCGCAAAGACAAGCAGACAAAGGATAGAAAAGAAAAGATTGGAAAGATCATTTTTTCTTAGGATGAATAACGCTGCATGATATAGAAACATGATAAGTAGAATACCTGCAAGAAAAATTTCAATATGAAGGTTGCGCTCATGATATTTTCTCACCATCTCTTCCTGTCCAAAATGGATGCTGCTCTTCAATCCCCCTCTTAGGTGATTGGTGTTGTGCATCTGAATCAGGATTTCTACAATCGGCGAAGTTGACTCAAAGGTATATATGAAAGGTACATAATCCTTTCTGTATTTCTTTTCCAGCTCGAATTCTTCCTTGCTCTTAACTTTGATGTTGATTCCGTTTATCCATATTCTTGCAGGATTAATAAGCTCAGGAAAGTATATTGAGTATCGTTCAGGAGTTGATTTGCCGGTATTAATTCTGATCCGGTAGGTCGCAAAAGAAAAAGGATTTATTTTTATTGTTCCTACACGCCATTGATTCCAGGAACCAGGAACGGAAATAAACCCCGTAGGCGCAATATCAGCCACTGTAAAATCTTTTGGCTCCAAAAGGCGTTCCCAATAAATTTCCCATTCGCCGCTAAGGACAGCTATTCCCTCATGCTTTGCCAAATCAATAACGCCTTCACGAGCTTGCGGCTGCTCAAGTCCGGAACAGGCAACCACAGAAAAGAGGAGGAGGTACAGGGCAAAAACAAACCCCTGATATATTGATAATGATCTATTGCACATTCATTAACACTTCTGCATTACTTGTGTGGATGATGTCAAGCTGAATTACTGAAAACATTCATCATTGTTCTTGACAATCTTTCTTACCTATGTAATTTAAACTTACTACTGTTATTACATTTGCTGTTTTACAACGTTTACAATGAGCGAAAAAATCCGCATTGAAAACTTGCGAAAATCATTCGGCCCAAAGACTGTCCTTGACGGGGTGAGCTTTTCTGTAAATGATGGAGAAATCCTCTGCGTTCTGGGAAAAAGCGGTACCGGAAAATCCGTCATCCTCAAGCACCTCGTCGGCTTTCTCAATCCCGACAGCGGCGCGATTTATATTGATGGAACAGAATTAACCGGGGCGGATGAAAAAACAAAAATTGCGCTTCGCGAGAAGTTCGGCATCCTCTTTCAGGGCGCCGCGCTTTTCGATTCAATGAACGTGTTCGACAATGTGGCGTTTGGCCTTCGGCGGATGAAACTCCCGGAAGAAGAAATAGCGCGGATGGTCCCGGAAATGCTGGCGCATGTGGGGCTTCGAGGCGTCGAAGAAAAGCATCCTTCCGAGCTTTCGGGAGGGATGCAGAAACGCGTCGGCCTTGCGCGGTCAATAGCCCTTAAACCGGAAATCATGCTCTACGATGAGCCGACCACCGGAGTGGATCCCATCACCGCAGGGGCTGTGGACCGGCTCATCCTTAAAATGCGCGATACCTTCGGCATCACCTCGGTGGTCGTCACGCACGATATGAAATCCGCTTCGAAAATCGCCGACAGGATCGTGATGCTCAATGAGGGCAAAGTGCTTGCAGAAGGAAGCCCTGGTGATATTTTGGGAAGCACCAATCCTTTCATTCGCCAGTTTGTAGAGGGAAAATCGAAACTTGATATGTAAATAGAACAAGAACATTATTCGTGGAAGGGGTGATGAATGTCAGAATCAGCAAATACTGTATGCGGCACAAACAACCATCATAAACCAAGATATGCGGATCTGGGCCTTTTCAATCAGCTTTTGCAGATGATCGACGGAGACTGGTCCGATTCGATAAAGGGGATTTGCCGGCATATTCATAATAATTTCAATGCCCTGGGCGTATCCCTTGCGGTGTTCGATAAAAATTTTGAGGAATTTATTTATCTCGATTACTCGCTCAACGATGATATACCCGAAAAACTTAATTGTGCTATGCATTATAACGACGCCATTATTAATATCACTGCAAGCATTGGCATCGTTCAGTTCGATCCGGATTCTCATCGGAATTTGCCGGTGCTTATAGAACATGCCGACAGAAAAATGTATGCAGCAAAAAACAAAGGAAGAAATACAATTGAATATTAAGGAGGCCAAAATGAAACACAACATTATTCCAATTCTTCTCTGCCTGATGATTCCACTGAGCTGCACCACGCTAAAGGGCTTATTCGGCACCGAAGGAGTGCACATGAAAAAGGAACTTCCCGGAGGGATAAAATACGACGGGTGGATTATTAAGGGAAAGCCCAACGGAATGGGATTAGCTGAATTCCCGAACGGCAACAAATACAACGGGCAGTGGAAGGATGGTAAAATGCACGGCAAAGGCATTTTTACTTTCGCAAATGGCTCAAAATACGAAGGCGAGTTCAAAGAAGACAAACGCCATGGCGCGGGAAAGTACTTCTTCTCAAACGGCAATATTTTTGACGGCAACTTTGTTGATGACAAAATGGCCGACGAAGGAAAACTCATCATGCCGGGCGGCGATGTGTACACAGGCCAATTTAAAAACGGCGTGATAGAAGGAAAAGGCACCATCGCTTATGCCGACGGAAAAAGGTATGAAGGGTTTTTTAAAAATTCAAAATTCGACGGTGAAGGCGTGTATTCAATGCCCAACGGAGAAAAATATACGGGGTCATTCCGCGATGGGCTGCAAGAAGGGAAAGGAACCTACGTTTTCGCAAATGGCGAAAAATACGAAGGGGAATTTTCCAGAGGAACCATGCACGGAAAAGGGGTGTACTACTACAAAGACGGCAGCGTTCGAAGAGGAAAATGGGTAAACGGCATCGCCGTTGATAAATGAAAAATAACATTTTGCAATTATCGCCTGTCCAGAAGGTGCTGCTAAGCTTCATTCTGCTTATTGTATCAGGCGCATTCCTTCTTATGATCCCTGTCGCCTCCGCGTCGGGGATTAGCTTTGTTGATGCTTTGTTCACCTCCACCTCGGCGGTTTGCGTCACAGGCTTGATTGTGAAGGATACTGCACTCGATTTCACTCTTTTCGGAAAAATAATTATTGCTTTGCTCATTCAGTTCGGAGGCCTCGGCATCATGACATTTTCGCTGGCCATGGTTTCCATGTTTCAGAAAAGCATTTCCCTTAAATGGCGCTTCGCCTTTGAGAATCTCTATAGCGATATACGAAAAATCCCTATTCGTAATCTTCTTGGAAGAATTGTGCTGTACACCTTCTTTTTTGAAGCAATTATCGCAATCGGACTTTTTTTGATATTCCTTCATGATTATTCGCCTGTTGATGCACTCGGGCATGCCGCCTTTCACTCCGTATCTGCTTTCTGCAACGCAGGTTTTTCAACCTTTTCTAATAATCTGGAAAACTACCGTGGCAATATCGCTTTGAATATCTTCATCATGCTTGCCATCATCATCGGCGGCCTTGGCTTTGTGGTGATTCATGAAATTCGGCGGCAATTCGCGCATAACTTCAACAAGCATTTTTTTTCCGGATTTTCACATCATGCACGACTCGCGCTGCTGGTAACAACGGTATTGATATTCTCCGGCGCCGCGGTCATCATGATCCTTGAATGGAACCATTCGATGTCCGCGATGCCATCCGGCGAGCGCGTTCTCGTTTCTCTTTTCCATTCAGTCACCTGCAGAACGGCAGGCTTTAATACTGTCGATATTTCACAATTCCAGCAGGGTTCTCAGCTTTTCATGATGGTGTTCATGTTCATCGGAGGCTCTCCCGGTTCCATCGCCGGAGGCATCAAGACGACAACCGCGGCAATTATATTGTTAATGATCATTTCAAAATTCAAAGGAAGGAAACAGCTTGTCGTGTGGAACAGAGCAATTGATGAAGACACAGTTGACAAAAGCATGCTTCTGGTGTTATTATCGGTTACATTCATTTTCCTCTTTGTGTTTCTTGTTCAGACTGTTGGAGTGACAGATCATAGCGAGCCGATGCTGAAAGTTCTTTTCGAAACAGTTTCGGCGTTTGGCACCGTGGGCCTTTCTTTAGGCACCACATCAAAGCTATCGGAAGTTGGGAAAATATTCATTTGTATCGTCATGTTCATTGGGCGGTTGGGACCGCTCACGCTTATGATGGCGCTTGCGGAGAGGAAGCGCGAATCTGAAATCCTGTACCCCGACGAACACATCATGATAGGATGATAGAATTATGAAAAAATTTCTGGTAATCGGACTTGGAAATTTCGGCCTCACTCTGGCCAGAAGTCTCATCGAAAATGGCTGCGAAGTGCTCGGCATTGACCAATCGCGTGAAACGGTCAACGAAGCGAAAGAATTCCTCACGCACGTTATCATGGGAGACGCTTCGAAACGCGAAGTGCTCGAAGCATTATCCTTGAAGGATTTCGACGGCGCGGTGGTGAGCATCGGTCAGAAAATGGAACCGAGCATTCTCATATCGCTGTACCTCAAGGAAATCGGCCTCACGCGCATCATCGTACGCGCGATCACCGATGATCACGGCAAAATTCTCACCCACATCGGAGTCAGCGATGTCATTTTTCCTGAAAGAGACATGGCCTTGAGGCTTGCGCGGACTCTTGCCATGAAAAACGTTGTTGATTATCTCCCATTAGGAGAGGACTACGGCATAATTGAAATCGTACCGCCGAAGAAGTTCCTGGGAAAATCACTCAAAGAGCTCAGAATTCCAAATACCTATAATTGCCAGGTAATCGGACTTAAATATTTTTCAGGAGACCAATTGCCACTTTTAGATGATCGAAATATCACGGTAAAAATGGCACCTTCCGCTGATGATATCATACATGAACGCATGATGATGATTATGATAGGGAAATATGAAGACCTTGCGAAACTCCAATCTCTATGACCAGCACCAGTCGCGCCGACACCACAATCATGCGTGCGCATTGTCATAATTTTTTCTCATTCAAATTGCATCGAAAGATCAAACGCCTTCACCGAATGCGTGAGCGCCCCCATGGAAACATAGGTCACTCCTAAATTCTTAATCGCCGCGAGGCGATCTTCGGTGATATTCCCCGATATTTCGGTTTTTGCTTTTTTCGCGATCAGCTTTACGCACGATGCCATGGCATCAACGCTCATATTGTCGAGCATGATGATATCGGCTCCCGCATCAAGCGCCTGCATCACTTCTTCTTCATTCTTTGTTTCTACTTCTATTCTGTAACGGCTTCCATGAACTCTGCGCACCGCTTCGACGGCGGGAATGATGCCCCCGGCGGCTTTTATGTGATTATCTTTAATCATCACCATATCAAAAAGGCCGAAACGATGATTCTGCCCGCCTCCCGTTTTCACGGCATATTTATCGATCGCACGAAGTCCCGGGGCCGTCTTTCTCGTATCAAGCAGCGTAATGCCAGTCCCTTTGAGCATCTGTACTGCTTTTGCACTTGCGGTGGCGATTCCGCACATGCGCTGTAAAAAATTCAGTGTCACCCGTTCGCCGGTCAAAAGCGACGCTGCGGGACCATTGAGTTCGATTGCAGTATCGCCTGTCCGGATGGTTTTTCCATCCTCAATGAGATATGTAATTCTAACGGATGGGTCAAGTTCGCCGTAAATATAACCGGGCAGTCTGCCAGCGCAGAAAACGCCATCCTCTTTCGCGATTATTTTTGCATTTCCCGGCTCGGTGCCCACAAATATTGCTGTGGTGGTGATATCACCTGTTCCAACATCTTCTCTGAGTGCAAGCCGCACAATATCTATCACTTCCGCTTTTGTTAATGCCATCGCGTAATCTCGCTCTCCGAATAATCTACCCTTGTGAAAGTACATTATCGTTGAAAAAGCGGGTATTCAGGTCAAATAAAAATGATGAAACTTCTTTCTTTTTTTTGTTGAAAATAAACACTTGATGTTGATATATAAGGCCGTCATATACTACCATATCGGAAAAGTATGATGCCTGAAGGAAAAGACATAAAAAAAATCGAACGAAGGGCGAAGTCGCTTCTTTTGAGCAAAGACATCCCTTCCGAAAAAATGGAAATAGTGAGATCCCTGCTCAACAATAAATCTCTCCTGGACGAGGAGCGATACAGCGCGGTAATTGAACTCATCCAGACATGCCCCGACAAACCGGTGAAAGGACCGCTCTTCACCAGTATCGAGCTAAATCAGCAGAAAAAAAGAAGCAGTAAAATGGTCGAGGCCTCTGAAGCAACACCGGTAATCACCCCTGCAGCGACAAATGCCTATATAGACGACATCTTGAAAAAATATAAAAAATACGGCATTTTTAAAAAACGATACCTCATACGCTCCGGCAATAAAATCGGCTTCTGGTTTAAAAAGCGCCTCATCCCCACAAAAAAACTTCTGAAAATATTAGGCGATGTGGCACACTTTAGAGATACCGCATTTTCGCTCATCGATGAGGTACTCGTATCACTCCTGCAGGATGATGCTTTTAACGATATTGCCTCTTTCAACTATCTTTCAAAGCTTAAAACGCACATCCCCTCTATCACCCTTTCGCGGTATTCCTTTGATACCATTAAATGGATGGAGAGGGAAGATTACGAACGGGAGCTAAGAGACTTTACTTCCGGTTTTCTTTCATATTTTATGCTGCCCGTAGAAACCAAAGAGCATATCATTAATGTGTTTGAAAACGCCGTTTCAAACCTTGAAGGCTACCGGAAAGCCATGATAAATGAGCGCGACAGCGATAAAACAAAAAGGGAAAAGGAAAAATTCAATTTAGAAGCGGAAAAAAAGAAATACGCCGCCGTTATGGCAATCAGGACATTTTTTCTTTCCCTGCAGAGCGGCGAATGCGCTCTTACATATCACCTTGAGCGTACCTACGGAATTCCATCGCTCCCCTGGCTTCTCATAGCCCTTCAGGAAGCGCTTGTATTTCAGCGCGAGGTGAAGATGGATGAAATTGCCACATACTATAAAACATCGATAATAACAGTAAAAGACGATTCCTATCACTATGACGCCGCTGCCTTGAAAAAATGCGGTAAAGACGATGAAAGCCTTCGGAAAAATAAAATTGAATCGATAAAAGAAGAGCTCGGCCACTTCGAGGAAATATATTTACTCCTTAAAACTGAAATATCCGGGGAAAATCTCCTTTTGCGCTGTTTTGACGACCAGTGGCGCATTATCGATAAACGCCGGGGCGATTCTTCCGAAGTATATAAAACCGATTTCATCGCGTTTATCGACGGGCTGGTAAATTACTTCAAAACCTTTTTTCTTCATATCCTTGACGGAGGCATACTATTTTTTGAAACAGATTCAAAGGATACTATCGAGGGGCGTATATTCGACGCCTCTTTTTTCGAAAGGGAAATCCGGGAATTCGATGAAATAATGAAAGAGTTTTATTACTTCCGCATGAACAATCCCAACATGATTATTTCCTACGATGAGCTTCAGAAAATATTCAAAGGCCAGATTAAATCGATGATTAGCGTTGGTACACTCTTAAAAAAGATTGGAGGCGTATTTCAAAGATTCGCCAGAACTCTCCATGAAGTCATTGACGGCCATAAAAACTGGGTCCGCCGCGGCAGGCCTGCCTCTGATATATCTGCAATGCGGGTCCCGCTCGATAAAGCTTCCCGCGATTCCGAACTCAAGGAGGGATTGCGCGCTTTGCCGTATCACGATTGCCGGTTCAAAGCGCTTCACGATGCAACTCATCTGTCAAAATCGTTTTCCGGGCAGGCGATACTGCATCCGGATTTTAATGAAGGACTTATGGTGTTCATCACCGCCTTTTGCTATCAGATGGCGTATGAATGCGGCGATGACGAAATCATCGCAGACCTCGAAGAAAGAAAAAAAATACTCAAAACGCTGCGCGAGCTGGCCGAACAGCCATGACCGGGAAATGGATTTTCACAATAGTGATTTCAGCCACTTGTGTACTGGCACTTCCGTCTGAAAATTATGCAGAGGAAAAACCCGTCGGGCTTGTTAAAGGGAGATTTGACCACATAGAAATTCTGCTCAATCACTACAAAATCCCCTTTGAAATTATTCAGTTCAATGATCTTGAAAAGAAAGATGTTTTAAAAAAACATGCAGCCGTATTTTTCCCCTGCGGGTTTGGACGATCGCTCGAATCGAACATCGATGTTTCTGCCAGCGGATATTATGTGCTGAATGTATCGCTTAAAGATCTGCAAAAGAAAATCGAAACAGAAAAAATAACTGAAAATATTAAAGATTTCGTTTCTTCCGGTGGTTCCGCCTACTTTTCAGATTTTTCGTACGAAATTCTTCAGAAAGCATACAACTGTTTCGATTTTTATTTCAACTTCCCCAATCTCGGCATTTCCGGAAGATATGCTACGAAATTGAACGGCCCGCTACGTTTATTCATGAACAGAGAAAAGGCGGATTTTTTCATGCCGCATGAAGGCTGGGTGCTTGTGAAATCTTGCAGAGATGCAAGCACGCTGGCCGAGGGAGAGGCAGGCACTCCCCGCGGCGAACTGCGGGCGAATATCATTTCACTGATGCAGCGCGGTTCCGGGGAAATAATCTATTCAAGTTATCATTCATCGCAGACAGCCGATGAAATTATGCGCTACATGGTATTTAGAATCTCCCGAAAAGGTATGCTTCAACATCACACCCGCATAATCAACAAATGGAACCAGAATATCACAACCGAAATACTCGACACCATTCTGCCGGGCGAAAACGTCCGCTCCCATACCGTCCTTTTGCAAAAAGGTCGAAACACTATATATTTTTATGCCGAAAAAGGCCTTTTTCAAGTTGACCTGTACACGAAAGACATGCAGCTTGTTTTTTCAAAAGATACCGGTTCTAATATTTTTTCTATTGACGTAAACACAGCGCATTCAGGTGAATATGTACTATCTTTATATGGAAGCGGTGATTATCCATACACGCCGTTTGCCGTGATTACCGCATCCGGATGGCGGCTTATTCCATACGTAACGGTAGCCAGGATCGTTTTAGCATGTATAGCGGTTTTCATCGTTTCGGTCATCATCACCGCGTATCGGCTCTCTCATCCAAAAGAAATTGGCGGGCGAATCAGACGTTAGGCAGGCTTGCAATGGGAAGAATAATTTCCATATCAAATCAGAAGGGTGGAGTCGGCAAAACCACCACCACGATAAATCTGGCATCATTCATCGCCGAAAAAGGGCGGCGAGTGCTCATAATCGACATCGATCCTCAGGCCAACGCGGGCTACGGGCTGGGTATCAATGTTGAGGAACTTGGCTCAACCGTATATGAAGTGCTCATCGGATCAATCGACATCAAAGATGCGATCTTCAAAACCGCCATTGAAAATCTCTTTATTGTGCCTTCGAATATTCATCTTTCCGGCGCTCAGGTTGACCTACTCGACCAGGATAATAAAGAATTCATCCTGCGAAATGCAATAAAAACAATAAAAAATGAATATGATTTTATTTTTATCGATTGTCCCCCTTCGCTTGGAATTCTCACATTGAACAGCCTTGTGGCCGCGGATACGGTGCTTATTCCTCTGCAATGCGAATATTATGCACTGGAGGGCTTAAGTCAACTTTTGAAAATTATCGCGATGGTTCAGGAAAAGCTCAACCGCAACCTTCGCATTGAAGGAGTTCTGCTCACCATGTACGATTCGAGAACCAATCTTTCCCAGCAGGTGGTGAACGATATTCGGGATTATTTTAAAGACAAAGTTTTTTCCACAATCATTCCCCGCAACGTGAAGCTTTCGGAAGCTCCATCGTTCGGCAAGCCTATCAATGTGTATGATCGCCATTGCGTGGGGAGTGAAACGTATGAAAAGCTTGCCGCAGAGGTATTGAACAATGACAAATAAAAAGCGCGTACTGGGGAAGGGCCTTAGCGCCATCATATCCGAATCGGCCAAGCCGGTCGAAAAAATGGAATCGATCATTACAAGCGACGCATCCAGAATCGTCGAACTCGATGTCCATGCAATCAGCCCGAACCCTGACCAGCCGAGAACGCATTTCAATGAAACGGAACTCGCAGAACTCGCGGAATCGATTAAATCCGTGGGGCTCCTTCAACCCATCATCGTCAGGAAGTCCTCCGGCGGCTATTTTGTCATTGCCGGCGAAAGAAGGCTCAGGGCAACTAAACTTGCCGGCTTTCCACGGATTAAAGCAATCATTGTTGATGCCGGAGAACAAGAAAATCTTACCTATGCCCTGATCGAAAATATTCAGCGCACCAATTTAGACCCGATTGAAGAAGCAAAGGCCTATCGTATGCTCATCAGCCGTTTTAAACTGAAACAGCAGGATGTGGCCGATAAAGTGGGTAAAGATCGTGCCACCGTGGCAAACACTCTCCGGCTTCTCACGCTCCCGGAAACCATACAACAGGCAATCTCAGACGGAAGAATCAGTTCCGGGCATGCAAAAGCGCTGCTCTCTGTGCCGGAAAATCGCCAGCTTGAAGTATTCGGTGAAATAATAAAAAAAGGCCTTTCCGTGAGAGAAGCTGAAACAATAGCTTCTTCGTACTCGGAAGAGGGAAAGCAAAAAAAGCGAAATGAAAAAAATCCCCACATCAGAAAAATGGAAGAAATGCTCGTATCCATTTTCGGCACGAAAGTCGAAATTAAACATTCCGGACAGCGCGGGAAGATTGAAATCAATTACTATTCGCTCGAAGACTTTGAGAGGATTATTGAGCTTCTAAAATAAGGGAACTTCTAAAAACCATTTATAAGGATGTTCCCTTGTGGGCACAATATATTAAGTAAAAACCGCCCCCGGTGCGAGAGCGGTTTTTTTTTGCCCGATTTCAGCGCCTCTGTCGTGCGTTTTATTCACCCGACAATTCGTTTTCCATCACCTTAAAATTTTCATCGTGCAGCACTTTATCCTTCCACGCATTGACCGCGGCAGACTGCTGCTTCATCGTAAGCGTTTTTTCAATTCGCTCGCGCGCTTCGGAGTAGGGCATGATCACTTTCTGATTCTTCCCGCCGACCTTTTTCATGGTATAGTATCGCTTGTCCTTGTTCCTTTCGTATTCATCGCGTATTTCTTTGTCGGCGATTTTTGCATCTTTGCCGCCAATTTGCTTCATATATTCCCGTGCAAGGAGCGATTCGCGCCGTATCTCAATTTTCTTCACATAATCGGGATCGCGCACAATGCCTTTCTGCTCCGCCACGCGTTTCAATAATGCATATCGCAGCATGCTTTCCGCAAGGCGGGTTTTCTGCTCGTCGGTAATTTTATTTTTTTCCTTCGGATCCTTGAAAATTCTTGTCGTTATGATATCGATTCTTTTTTCAAGATCGCCCAGCGTGCACACGTCATTGCCTATCTTGTAGAGTACAGCATTTTTATCCTTTTTCGATATGTTTTCCAGAGAAACGCTCACATCCGGCGCGTTTTTCAAGTTAAGGATATAATTTTCGCCTGCTTCTCGTACGAGCTTATTTTTTAACCTTGCCGCCTGTACTTTGTTTCCCACCACATCTTCAATATTCCTTGAAGTGAGGTTTGTTTTCTCCTCAACCTTCACTATCGCGACAGAATTGCTCAGTCGAATGGGCTCTTTTGAATACTGGCCCACCGGAAGTTCGAAGGCAACTTTTGCAAGCGGCGGTTCTAACATCGAGCGGACCACGAAGCCAACTTCTCCTCCCTTGCTCTTCGAAAAATCCTGCGAATGTTTCTTTGCGAGCTCTTCGAAGCTGTCTCCGGCATCAAGGCGGGCGATAATATCCTTCGCTTCTTTTACGGCTTTTTCAAATTCCTTTTCAAGTTCAGCGCCTTTTAAATCAACGCGCTTGTTGTTTATCATTGTGAAATTTTTCACATTGAGCATAATCTGGCGAAGCTTGACGGCAGGTTCGTTAAAATCAGGCTTGTCGCCGATTTCTTTTTTTAAAACTACTGCAACAAGCTGCGATTCCGTCGAAAGATCGGCCATCGCCTTGAAGTCTTCCGACTGATCGAAACCAGTTTTTTTCGCCTCAGCAGCCGCAAGCCTCCACAGACCCATAGTCTGAAGTTTGTTCACCTGCTGCTTTTTCTTTTTCATGATGCTGTCACGGTTTATATGGTGCGCATCAAGCCATTCGTGAAATTCACCGCGCGTGATTTTGCCGCTGTTGTAGGTTGCAAGTACATCGCTGTCGCGCTTGCAGGCGGTTATCGCAAAAGCGCACAGAACACATACAAAAAGAAGGCTTTTTCTCATTTTTTTCTCCAAAAGGGTAATGATATCATTTTTCTCACGAAGAAGCGGTACAACTATGCACCAATAATCCACGTTGTCAATAGTATTTTCTTGATTCATCTGCTCTATCATTAATTTCACACGGCGCGGTTGAAATTATGAAAGGCACAATGGAAACTGCACAATCCAATCCTAACATGAACATGGGAATAGATCTAAAACTCACCAATACGATGTATTCCGTGGGCATCGGCGCGGTGCAGTATTTCTAAAAATACTGGTATCGTTCATGGAGCTTTCCATTAAAAATATGGAAAGCTCCGTTGTATCTTCAGTATGCTCCGCAAATACTTTGCGCCTCATCGGCAGCATTCATTGTTTTTTTTGTCAAGACCGCACATCTGTTTATTCTCAATCTGAATGGTGGTATGATGAATGCCGAAACGGGAACGCAGCATACGATTGATCCGTACGATGAGATTGTCGGTGCTTCGGGAC
This sequence comes from uncultured bacterium, assembly GCA_937921485.1. Classification (GTDB taxonomy): domain Bacteria; phylum Spirochaetota; class UBA4802; order UBA4802; family JAGODF01; genus DYLV01. The sequence goes on along the minus strand of CAKZSV010000012.1, from coordinate 29,548 downwards.
GTGTATCCCGCATCAAGGCAAATATGGCATGATAAAAACACTTCAGAGGAACTCACCGACCATATATGCAGCCCGTGCACGCTTTTCACGCCATCCACCTCCTCAAGGCTTTTTTGCACTTCGGAAACATCCATACCCGTGGGCGCTCCCTGCATGAAAATACGGAAGGCTTCGCGAAAAATGCCAAACGAACTATACGCAATCATCACCACAATCACCAGCGCAATCAGCACATCCAGCAACGCGGCATCCATGAAAAGCATCGCGATTCCCACCGCCACTACGCCAACCGATGAAATCGTGTCGAAGAAAAGATGCAGAAACGCAGCTTTCATATTCAAGCTTTCATTTCTATGCCGATGCAGAAGCAGAATCGATATGGCATTTCCTGCAAGACCGACGACGGCAACCGGAAGCAAAATCTCAGCACGAATGTGCACCTGATTATGAAATCGCTGTAGTGCTTCTTGCGTGATATATACCCCAATTATCACAAGGGCAATCGCATTTGCAAGGGCAATCGCAACCTCAAGGCGCTTTAAGCCAAAGGTATATACGGGGCCGGGTTTTGAACGTGCCATTTTTTCGCCCACCAACCCCAGGATGAGTGAAAACACATCGGATAGATTATGCCCGGCATCGGAAATGAGCGCAAGGCTTCCCGAAAGAAATCCTCCGATAAATTCTGCCGCGGTAATAATGCCATTAAAGAAGATCGCGAACACAAGCCTCGATGTGCCCGCTTCATTTATATGATTGTGATGATCAGCATGATTATGCGTTTCTTTCATCACATGCCTCCTTGTACGCAGCGCTCAATGGCATAAACATGCTATTGCTTCTATTCAGATATTTTCGAAAAATCCATAAGATTCTTAAATGGAGCAAGAATTCGTTCGAGAAGCGCAAGCCGGTTATCGCGCACGTTCAGGTCATCGGCCATCACCATAACCTTATCGAAAAACGCATCGATGACCGGTTTTGCGGTGATGAGAAGATCGAAAAGTTCAATATACCTGTTTTCTTGAATAAGAAGTTCAATATCCGCTTTCTTCGAATCAAAAAAAGTATAAAGGCCCTTTTCCGCATCCTCAACGAGGAGAGCCAGATTGAAATTCAGCACATAATCGCGGTTTTTTTGTCTAAATGCGTTATAAATATTATTCATTCTCTTCAGAGATAGAAGCATCTGAGTAAAATGTTCATTTGCGCGGTATTCATTAATACTCTTTGCACGCCTGAAGAGTTCCAGATAATCGTAATTGCCAATGGAAAGACATGCGTCGATTTCATCGTACCGGAATCCGCGATCTCCGAAAATCGTCTTTGCCCTCGCATTGATAAAATCGAGAATTTTACCGATGAGATCTTTTCCATTTCGATAAAGTGATGCGCTCTTTTCCAGGACCACATCGATAGGAATATTCATACCGCCCTCGATTGCCATTTCGACGATCGCGTTCGCCTGCCGCCTGAGCGCATACGGATCCTGCGATCCTTTAGGGATGTTGCCCACAGAAAACGAACCGAAAATGTTATCAATCTTTTCGCTTATCGACACAATTATGGAGACTTTTTCCTCAGGGAGGCGATCTCCGCTGAAGCGCGGCCGATATTGCGCATCAATAGCTTCAGCTACGTCTTCGTCTTCGCCGTCGAGCAACGCGTACACTTTTCCTATTTTCCCCTGCAGGGAAGTAAATTCAAATACCATCGCCGTATTGAGGTCAGCTTTGCAAAGGTAAATCGCCCGTTTTACTTTCTCGGCTTCATCTTTTGTTAAAGAAATTTCTTCGGCAATCACCGCGGCAATTTTCTCCATCCTCTCAATCTTTTGATAGATGGTTCCGAGTTCCTTATGAAAAAGCACGCTTTTCAGCGATTCCACGAAATCTTCGAGTTTCTTTTTTCTGTCTTCGTTAAAGAAAAACCTTCCATCGTTGAAGCGTGCCGCAATGACGCGCTCATTTCCAGCCTTCACGTAGTGAGTCGGCGGATTGTTCGAAACCACCAGGAATTTATTCATCAGCTTCCCGGCTTGGTCCAGAACCGCAAAATATTTCTGGTGTTCCTTCATTTCCGTAATGAGGACGATATCCGGAATTTCAAGATACGAGCGGTCGAATTCGCACACCGCGACCTGAGGATTTTCAACTAAAAATGTTACCGTATCGAGCAATTCTTCATCGTGCAGAAGCACCCCGCCGGCTTTCTTTGCGGCATCTTCCAGCGCTGCGCGTATCATTTCTTTGCGCCGTTGATGGTTTACGATAACACCGTGCTTCTCAAGAATACTTTCATAGTTCTCAATTTTTTCTACCGGGATCATTTCATTGTATTGAATAAAATGTCCGCGCGTCATATTTCCCGAAGGGATATTTTCAATAGAAATCGGTATTGTTTTATTGTTGAAAAGCACAAGAAAATACCGCACCGGCCGGCAAAAAGCAACCCTTTTGTCGCTCCATCGCATACTCTTAGGGAAAGGAATTGAAAGGATAATCTCTTCAAGAATCACGGGAAGAACATCTGCTGTTTTTTTTGCTTCAAGTATTTTTTTGCAGAACACATATTCGCCCTTTTCGGTCGATTTACGGTACACCGATGCAATATCGATATTATTTCCCTGCACAAAACCGAGCAGAGCTTTTGTTGGATTTCCAGCTGCATCATACGCTGCTTTCACCGATGGCCCTTTGAGCTCTTCTTCCAGAGATTCCTGCGCATCAGCGACATCGCTGCCGAGAATGGCAATTCTCCGCGGCGTCGCATATACCCAAACATTCTCATAGCCAATTCGATATTCTGCCAGACGATCCTTGAAGGCTTTTTCTGCATACTCTATCGCCGGAGGCAGATAGCCAGCCGGAATTTCCTCGGTTCCTATTTCGCAAAGGAAATTAACATTTTTCTCTTTCATTATTTCATCCGCCATTGCGCCGCTCCTCATATCAATCGTGAAAGCCGTATGATGATATTTTTTTTAGTTCATCAAACCCGGCCTCCTCAAATCATCCGTCCCCCCGCTTTTTGTCAATGTATTTCTATCGTTTTACACATTACCGCCATCTTATAAAAAATCTCTCCGTATTATAAATTTTTTATTGCTATTTTTTCATCATTTAAAAAAATGAAATTGCAAACTCAGAGATACATGGAGGTATCCAATGGCGAAAGAATACGAACATGCAACTCTCATCTGTGCGGTTATAACCATTGTCGCACTTATCGGCATCATCATCGGGATATACTTCAAACTTCCCCTCGTGGTGCTCTTTCTCATGTTGCCAGCAGTACTTTACGAAATCTACCGAACTGAAGGCGTCTCGACAAAATTCGCTTCTCTTGGCATGCTGATAATTCTCATTGCCGAAGCAGTGCTCATCATCTTCAACATCAACATAAACCTTGCGAACATTATTGGAGGCAAAACAGAAATCACCCGTTATCGGATACCGCTGGGCGATGTAAAGATGTTAGGGCCTATCATCATTGCGGTACTTTCCGGCATCCTCATTCGCCGCACAGCCGGAAAATACACCATCTGGCTTGCCGTGGTAATTCTCGTCAGCTCAATCGCCCTTCTGTATGCGATAAATCCCGATATTATAGGCCAGCTTTTCAGAGGGGGAGTTGTAGAAGAAGGATTGCGCCGCATCCGTTAAACAGTGTTAGGCAACTATTATACCAGCGCGTCGAAGAACGTCCCCGGCGGCAGAGGAGAAGTGACGCTTTTGTATCCGTTTTCCGCATATCTGTAGGAGGAAGCGGAATTCATAATTTCAAGAAGTTTCTCTCTCTCCTCGGGGAGCGGCTTGGAATAAATTGCGTTTCCCTCAGTTCTGCGGGTAACTCCCTGTATCCGCTCAACGCGGCTTTCACCATACACGGGCCAGAGATAAACTTTTTCAGCCCTCGATGCCGCGTCAAAACGGTTGATGAATGATATTTCCGATATGCCTGTAGAAATTCTCATGTCGATATTATCGGCACTCTGCGGGATAATCTTTAATGATGATTGCATCACGGCTCAACCGCATTTTACGAAAATTTATTCTTGCCATTTTCACTCTTTTTGCAAACCTACACAGAAAGCTCTATACTATACTATCACTTATTCTTAGAGGTTCTTAATGATACTGAAAAATTCATTTTTCGTCATACTTTCGCTTGCCTTCATCGCCTGTTTTTTTTCAGACTGCGCCACGCCCCCTGCGCGTCCAGCGCTTGATCATCCCAATCTTCGCCGCTATAACGACCACCAGATTAACCAGATCATCATCACCGCATGGGAGCATTTCAGCAATAAAAACTATGAATCCGCCGCATTGGATTTCGAGCGCCTCATAAAAAAAGATTATTCAGACGACGACATCCTCTTCGGCGCGGCGATATCGAATTTCCACACCGCAAACAAAAAGAAAGCCCTGGATTTCTGCAGTGCCGCACTTGAGAAAAATCCGTTGCACTTTGAAGCCCTCTATCTGCGGGCTAATATCTATAATTCCATCGGGAAGCCAGATGCCGCATTAAAAGATTTCAAGGCACTCGCTTTAATGGAATTCAAAAAAGATCTCATATGCGGGTACTATTTCCATGAGAACGATCTTGCCGGCAAAAAAGCATTTGATGAAAAAAAATCGCTTTCCCGTGCCGCGCTGACCGCATTCTGAAATGGACGCAGGCAGATCGAAAAAAATATTAATGCGTTTGAGAAGGTTTTACGGCAGCGTGCGTCCCGATCTTTCGTATCGGGGAATCTATCAGCTTGCGATTGCAGTTGTCCTTTCAGCGCAGACAACTGATAAGCAGGTCAATGCAGTCACTCCGGAGCTTTTTAAAAAATACCCTTCCTTCAGGGCTCTTGCGTCAGCGCGCCTGAAAGATGTCGAGAACATCATCCGAAGCACCGGTTTTTTCAGAATGAAAGCAAAAAACATTATTGCATTATCGCGCAATGTAATAGAACTCCACAATGGACAATTGCCAAAATCAAGGGAAGATCTCATGAAACTTCCCGGCATCGGGCGAAAATCCGCAAACGTCATTCTTTCTGTTGGATTCGGCATTCCCGCACTTGCCGTTGATACCCACATTGCGCGAATCGCGCAACGGGTGGGATACACATCATCGAAAGATCCGCTTTCCGTGGAAAATGCACTGACATCACGTATCCCAAAAAACGAATGGACAACGACTCATCTTCTCCTCATACGGCACGGCAGGTCGCTGTGTTCAGCTAGAAATCCCCGATGTACCGAATGCCCAATTAGCGAACTGTGCGATTATTTTTGTAGTATTCGTGAAAAGTAGCAATTACATGCGGGTCATTGCGCTGAACGTTCTTTTCTGCTGCCGGGTCTTTTCCGGTTATTTTTCGCATTGCCTCGTAGGAGGCATCGGACAATTTGAAGTCGGTGCCGGTGAGATAGTCCAGAAGCAGCGGTACCGCGGCAACATCTTTTATTTCTCCTAAGACGGAAATAGCGAACTGTTTGAACGATTCATTCGATCCGCTCATAATATGTATTAACGTATCAGTTTTGCCAGCGGAATTTTTCGCCACAAGGGCAATATAATTCGAGGCCGATTCAAGCCGGGAAGTTGATTGCTCCGACTGCTTTAATGCATAATCGACAAGTCTGTCGAAAGGCATTGCTATGGAGCGAGGTAGAATAACACCCGCGATATAGTCGGCCCGATCAATTTTATCTGAAAACAATAACTTTTCCCATTGACTCTCCGTAAATGGAATTCCATGTCTTAGGTGCATTGAAAGATTAATAAAGTCCTGCGAAAAATAAACAGCATCTCTCTCGGCAATCGTGTTTGCAAGTTCATCAACCGGATATTCAAACCCGTACTTCATAAGGGCGAGTCCGGACATCACATGCTGATAGGATGATGCCGATGAATAGCGGAACACAAGGGCATATCCTCCCAGCAATAATACGATGATTATTGACGAGGCTGCTGAAGCATACAAAAGCGACCACTTTTTTCTGTATTCGCCCAGGAATCCAAAAAAAAGAAAGAAAAAAATGACCAGAAGCTTGATGAATTTCACCACAAGAAGTCCGGTTCCGGCAAAAAACACCGATGAAAGATATTTGTCCGCAAAGAAATACAACACCGACACTCCGAAAAAAACCGCAATTTTTATTCCGGGCCTGAAGCTGGTTTTCATAATGATAAAAAGCAGTAAAGAATATATTACCAGATTGGAATATCTTCCATTTAAAAGGCTCAGAAGTGGATTCCATGGCCAGTGGGGCAGACGAAGGTAGTCGATGAAGGTGAATAGGACGGTAATCCCGTAAATAATCAAGAGAGGGACAACTCCCATCTCAAAGAGGACAAACAGACTTCCTTTTTTCCCGAATCTCTTCCGGTACAGTTCCTTAAGCCGGCCAACATCAATTGTGGAATAATTGTAGATGAGATAAAATGAAAAAACAAAAAGATACACCCGGACAATTATGGAAATACCGTACCACTGATAATGCAGGTTAAAGAGTAAATTAAACGCTAAAAGAAAAATCAGCAAATATACGAATGTCGCCATTCTCCTGTAATGGATTGTTATCAAAGACATGGCCTTTTCCTATTTTTGCAATAATACAGCTCTCGGCAATCCCGCATAATCTTTATAGACCGACGCATAATATCCGCAACTCCGTGCCCGGTTTGCGACATCGTAGCTCATCCCTGCGCCGATTTCAATCAAAACTTTTCCCCCCGCATCAAGATACTTTTCCGCTTCATCTATCAGCCTGAAAATAATCGATCTGCCGCTTTCGTTGCAGAAGAGCGATATTTCAGGCTCGAACATCAATTCTTTTGGGAGCGCATCTTTTTCCTCATATCCAATGTAGGGAGGATTGGAAACGATAATATCGAACCTTTTTTCAACCCATGGCATGAAAAGGTCTCCCTGACGAAATTCAATTGCTTCCAATCCTAAAATTCTTTCGGCGTTGAGTTTTGCAAGTCTGAGCGCATCCGAAGAAACATCGGAAGCGGAAACAAGGCAATCGGGCCTTTGATGTTTCACTGCCACCGCAATCGCTCCGGAGCCGGTACCCAGATCCAGCACAGTTCCGCTTTCAGGAGCATGATTGATCGCCAGATCAACAAGCAATTCAGTTTCAGGGCGCGGCACCAGCACGCGGGAATCGATAGCAAATTCGAGCGAATAGAATTCTTTTTTCCCGATTATATACGCAATAGGTTCTCCTGCCATCCTTCGCTTCTGAGCGTGTAAAATCTGTACGATTTGTTTTTCTGACAGCGTCTGTGCATCCAGAGCGATGAGCTTGTACCGTTCACATCCCAGCACATGCGAAAGAATCACTTCCGCATCAAGCCTTGCTGTCTGGCTTCCGGAGAGCGTAAACGCTTCGGAAAGCATCCGCAGTGCCCGATTGACAGTCATATCAGGTGGAAGCCTTCAACATTTCCGCAATTTCATTTTGTTTCAACGGCTCGATGATACCATCGAGTTCGCCGTTTAAGACGGCGTCTAAATTATAAAGGGTGAGACCGATGCGGTGGTCGGTGACTCTGGATTGCGGAAAATTATACGTGCGTATGCGCTCGCTTCTATCGCCGCTGCCCACCTGATTGCGCCGTGCTTCAACTTCCTTCTGGCGCCGTTCCTCCTCTAATTTTTCAAATAGGCGCGCACGAAGCACCCGCAGCGCTTTTATTTTGTTTTTCAACTGCGATTTTTCATCCTGGCACGTGACCACCATTCCGGTGGGCAGGTGTGTGATGCGCACAGCCGAATCAGTGGTGTTGACCGATTGCCCGCCGTGCCCGGAAGATCTGTACACGTCGATGCGCAGTTCATCGGGACTTATCTGCACATCGCTTTCTTCGGCTTCGGGCAACACCGCCACCGTCACCGCGGAGGTATGTATGCGCCCCCCCGATTCCGTCACGGGAATTCTCTGCACCCTGTGCACACCCGATTCAAATTTTAAGCTATCATAGGCGTCCTGACCGCTTATAGATGCAATAATTTCTTTATATCCCCCAATCCCGGTCGGACTTGATTCAATCAGTTCCATTTTCCAGCCCTTGATGTCGCAGTACCGTGTGTACATTCTGAAAAGGTCGGCGGCAAACAAGGCGGCTTCTTCCCCACCGGTGCCTGCACGTATTTCAAGAATCACATCCTTGCCTGAGTTCGGATCTTTCGGCAAAAGCATTATTTTCAATTCTTCATCTAAGGCAGCAATTGCGCTTTCGAGCAAATCTATTTCAGAGGTAAGAAGCTTCCGCATTTCCGGTTCTTTTTCGGCTTTGAGAAGCTCTCTGGCATCCTCCAGTTCCCCGCTCTTTTTTTTTCTTTCAAGATATTTCGCCACCACCGGAGAAAGCCGCGCATGCTCGCGGGAGAGCTCCCTGAAGCGATTCTGATCTGAAGCGATTTCAGGTTTGCTAAGCTCGGACTCAAGCTCGCCATGGCGGCGAAGAATTTCATCTAATCTATCGAACATTGCTTTTTTTCATACGCTCATGAGAGATTGTTTTGCGGCATTTGAATCTGTTTATCGGATATTTCGCGGAAAAAATCCTGTTAAAAAAGCTCTTGCCGGCATGTGCTCCCGGGAGGACTCGAACCTCCGGCACATGGTTTAGGAAACCACTGCTCTATCCACCTGAGCTACGGGAGCGTGCGCATCTGCAATCATAACATCTTCAAAGCAAAATTGCTGCATCCATTCACAAATGTAAATAATTTTTACCGTCAATAATGCGTCAATAGAAAAAAATCGCATCGTATTGTTTTGATGCACAATAAAATACGAGATCAGTTATCAATATGTTTGAGGAAGCAGAGCTGCCGCGCAATGTTATGCGCTCTTTCTTCTGGAATTGACAATTCTCTGGAAGTCGCGGATGTTTTTCACGTGGATGCGGTCGTTAAAAAGTTCGATTTTGCCCGTCGAATTGAAATGCGTTAAAATTTTCTGTACATCGCTAATCTGCATGCCCGCCCAGTTCGCCACTTCCTGAATATTGCAGCGCAGCGTAATGGGACCCTGCATGTCAATGTGCGGATCCGACTCCGCAAGCATAATGAGCACATCCATCACCTTCAGCTGCGGTTCTTCAAGGAGCAGGATCATCAGCCTGCGTTTGGCATCATAAATCCGCTTGGAGAAAATAACTAAAAGTTTATAGGCCATCTGAGGGTTGCCCTGGATGAGGGCATCGAAATTGTCGCGATGAAATTTAAGAATTTTGCACTGTTCCATCGCGATGGCCGATGCTGAACGCGGTTGTTCTTCTAAGATCGCCATTTCTCCGAAAATATCTCCCGCCTTCAGCACGTCGAGGGTCTTCTCGTTATTGTTCACGATTTTGACAATTTTCACTCTGCCTGTCTGAATGATATAAAATTCATTGCCGGGCTCGAACTCGCAGAAAATAAGCTCATTCGGGGCATACTCAACCATGAACTTATCGAAAATGGGGTTGTCGATTAACATCGTCATCTTCTTCCCTGACTGTTTTGAATTTTCATAAGACGGTTCTGGGCGTCTTTGTTCGTCTGGTCTTTTGGTTCCATACTCATGACCTTACTGTAATAGGTCACGGCTTTATCGAAATTTTTCAGGTCTTCAAATATCATACCGATATACAGCAGCGCGCTTTTCACCATCATTGAATTCGGAAATTTTTTAATGAGTCCGGAAAGCGTGCCCAAAGCTTCATTGAATTTCCCGAGCTTGTACTGACACCTGCCAAGTTCGAAATGCGCTTTCTCGAACGTTTTCTTTTCGGATTCGCCCTGGAGCGATTTGCTGTTGATGATCCGATTATACAGTTCAACCGCTTCCTCGTACTGGCCGGCCGCGAAAAGCCGCATTCCTTCATAGAATATTTCATTGATGTCCTGTGAAACATTATCGGCCTGAGAAGCACCCGGTTCGTCGAAGGTGAAATCATCCAGCATATCGCCGGATTTGTTTTCGGAAAGAAAATCGTCCATTTCACCCGCAAGCGGCGAGCGAGCGCCTCCCGCTTCCGGCTGCGGAGCCGGTGCGCTTTCTTCTTCAATGCTGAAATCCGTCATGTCTTCATCCGATACGCCCGGGGGCGGGGCCGCAGGCTGACTGAAATCGGGGACAGTACCTCCGCTGCCGAAATCGCCCGATTTAATTTTCTGGAGCCTTTCCTTTGCCATCGAGGCATATTTTGAGTCGGGATAATAATCGAGATATTTTTTATACGCGTACATAGCCTGCTGAGCGCGTTCCATTTTGAAATAATACTCGCCGAGTTTAAAAAGTTCCACTTCGGGATTAATTGTATCGCCTTCTCCAAGCACTTCCCGCACTGTTTTCCCGATTCTCCGCAGCTGATTGCTGAATACGCGAAGCATCTTCTTTACTACATTGATATTCTGGAGAATCATTTTTTCAAAGTCGGCCAATGAAAGCACCAGTACGGTGGTATCGCCAAGCGTCTGAGCGGTTTCATCCCTCGGATAGCGCCCCAACGCCGATTTTACGCCGAAAAATTCACCGGGCTTCACGTGAACCTTTTCCTCAACCCAGGTTTTGTCCTCCACTTTCTTTGTCGTAAGGACCACCCTTCCCGATTTGAGAATGTATATGGTTTCGCTTTTGTCGCCTTCCATGTACACTATGGAGCCGCTCTTGTATGACCGTGTCGTGATAGCCATTGAAACCCCTGATGATATCTACGAAAATATTCTCTGAGCAAACCGGACTGCGGCTTGCGTTTATGGATATCTGAAATCCACCGGCAAAAACGGAAATTCCTTCTTAAAGCCCACCGCTTTGCTGATCCTTTTCAAAAGGCCCAATAAATCACCAGTAACTACTTTTTGCATGCCGTCAAGAACAACTTTTTGATACTGTGTTTTTTGCGCTACGAAGAGTTCTTCATACTCTGCATCGCCATACATTGCTTTTCCCGCAATCACCACAAGTTTTACATCAGGAAGCTCGGCCTTCACCACCGAATTGTACGGATTTCCCTTTTTCGCGAAGAGCGCCATATCTGCAATGAAACCGGATTTGATCCTGCCGTGTTTGTGCATCCGAAACGCCCTGGCTGGATTTATTGTTGCCATTTTCACTATCTGTTCATCGCTCAGCTCTCTGCCATAGGTACGCTGATAATAGGACTTGTCGAATTTCATTTCATACAAGAGATTAAGCCCGCCCGACATAGGCGAATCCGTCCCGATACAGACATTGACGCCTCTTTCAAGCATATACCTCACGTTCGCGGTTTTATTGAACATGAAAATATTTGAATCAGCGCACCACACCACCGACGCGTTTTTCTTTTTAATGCGGTCGATATCATCTTCCGAAAAGGCGATGCCGTGCACGAGGACGGAATGCTCCCCGAGGCCGTTTTTTCTTTCAAGCACCTTTAAGTCGTTTATGGTCTCTGCATCAAACCCTTCGGCAATATGGGTGATGAAAGGAATATCCTTTTTCACGGCTTTTTTGTATTCCTCCTCGACGCCGTCGCCCCAGTTGAGCGCGAATGAGGCAATTGAATGCACAAGCGCATATTCCCTGATAACCCTAACCGGCAATATATCAAGAAACGGCTCATTGACGAAATGGGGAATGTGGTCGGACACGGTCGTGACGCCAGAAATCAAATTTCGGTATGCGCCGAGAAGATATAAATCCCTGTTTTCGATTTGCTGACGCTCCTGATACACAGGCGCGCTTTTCAAATCGTTGTCCCAGGGGAGCCAGTTTTCATAGGGGCCGTTTCCGACCTTTGGATAGTATGTTCCCAGTAAATGGTCGTGCGCATTGATGAGACCGGGAACAAGCACAGAATTTTCCGCATTGATCACCAAAGGGATTTTGCTGTCCGGCTGCCCGATTTTTTCAATTTTGTCTCCTGCAATCACAACCGAGGCATTCTGAAGTATTTCTTCGGGTGTCACGATATCAACACCCTCAATGCTCCATTTTTTCATCACCACCTTCCCTTCATGGTATTTGCAATCCCTTCGGATGATTTCTCTCTGGTATTATGTATCATCTTCATCATCCCTGCGAAAAATTCACGTTAAGCCCGGCTATATTAACCCACTACATTGCACATTCGGGATATATTATTTTCATTACAGAGAGTCAAGCAAAAATAAAAAACATCCGGCACCCTGTATATATAATAATCGGTATGAAATATGTAAAATATCAATTAAAAACACTTTTTTCATGGAGATAATCACGCGATAATGTTTCCCGACTGGAAGAATTAATTTAGAATAATTTTAAAACACTGTGCAGAAAACGCGTAAGTTTTTTTTATTTTTTTTTGGAATTATGCTTTACCATTGCAAAAATTTTTTTCATATTTACCACATCTGATGCCAAAGCACTTTCTTTACGCAATTTATATGAAACGAATGGGTCCGCTATTACATCTTCTCTTCATTCCGGAAATTTTTCTTGCCGGAATGCTTTTGTATTTATTTATCACCAAACAGCATTCATCGTCCTTTTTTCTTTATGCTGCGCTTATTACCGGCATCTTTCTGTTGCTCAGGGCACTCGTACTCATTTTTTTTCATTTTCGCATCACTTCCAGAATCAATACCATCATATCACTCATTAATGAATTCAAAAAGGGAAGATTCAGCGTCACGCAAAACAATCATCACGCGAATGACCCTTTTTCAATCATTTTAAAAGAGCTCACTGTGATGGGCAGGCATCTGGACAGCATTGTCAATACCCAAAAATCCGAAATATCAAACCTCAGAGAACTCTATAACAACATCGTCCTTTCAATCAGCTCGTATTTCATCGTGCTCAACGAAAAAGAAGACATCATTTTCGCAAATGAAAGTTTCTGCAGAAAATTTCAATTTGACCTGGAAGACATCATCGGCAAAAAGATCGATTCAATTTTCATTTTTCTCACACCCACCATCAAAGAAAACATTAAAATAGTCCTTACTCAAAAAGAACCTGTTGTGCTCGAGAAAACGCACCTGGTTTCTTCCAACAGAATTTCTATAATCGCCGACATCAAGCTTTCCACCATGGTTGTGCAGGGAGAAACGCAGATTATCTTCGTAATCGACGACGTTACCGCGATCTGCAAAAAGGACTTTCAAATCAACCTCATCACCCAGGTATCCGAAACAATACAGCGCGATGATGAAATCGACAGCGTGCTTCATGCTATTCTCATTGGCGTCACCTCGGGTTCCGGCCTCGGCTTTAACAGAGCAATGCTCTTTTTGACCGATCCACGGGAAAAGAAACTCATCGGCAAAATGGCGGTGGGCCCGGATACCATGGAAGAGGCTATTCAGATATGGAGTTCCGTCTCGGCATGCGGCGTGGATATTTACAGCCAGCTGAAATCCTACAAGGAAAGAGGTCTCGAAAACAGCCAGTTTATATCAAAAGTCCTTAACGCTTCTTTCAGTTTGAAAGATCCCAACAATATTTTTTCTTTAGCATGCAACAAGCAGGAACATATCCATGTGTATGATGCGGCAAACGATTCCCGCGTGTCGGCAGAAATTCGTGATTTCATGGAAGTACGCGAATTTATCGTCATACCCCTTGTTTCCCTGAACAAATCGATTGGAGTTATTGTTGCCGACAACAAATTCAACCAGACGCCGATCGGCCATGACAGCATAGAACTCCTTTCAATATTTGCTTTCCAGGCAGCCCTTTTGATTGAAAGCTACAATAACCTCCATATGATAAAAAAAGAAATGGAAAAAATCCGCAACAGACAGGAAGCGATGGTCGAATCGGAAAAATTAGCCGCGGTTGGCCGTATCGCATCGCATATTGCTCACGAAATCCGCAATCCGCTTGTCACCATGGGAGGATATGCCCGCCGCATCATACAGCTTGCAAAAGATCAAAAAGATTTACTGAAAAACCAGGAATTCATCAACAAAGCCGCGCAGGTAGTTTTAAAAGAATCCGAACGCCTCGAAAAAACTTTATCGAACGTAATGGATTTTTCACGTTCGACTTCTTTTATTTTGGAGTTTAATAACATCAATGAAATAGTACTCGATACCTGCGATCTTCTGAAAAACTTATTTCAAGAAAGGAGGATTCGCCTCACGCTCAAGCTCGACCAGGAATTGCCGCTGGTGAAATCCGACTTCAATCAGATGAAACAGGTCATGCTGAACCTTCTGCAAAATGCAATCGACGCCACACCCGCCGAAGGAGAGATAACCGTAACGACACATGCAACCGATAGAGAAGTACACATTTCCGTCAAAGATACCGGCAGCGGAATTTCAGAAGAAGAACACATAAAAATTTTTGAGCCTTTCTTCTCGACGAAAGTGACCGGCGTGGGGTTAGGCTTATCCATCATCAAAAAAATCGTTACCGACCATAATGGGGATATTTCCGTTATATCAACAAAAGATGGAGGTGCAGAATTCATCGTGAAGCTTCCTCTTCCAAAATAATCCAATTAATTTTATTAAAATGTGCTTGTAAAGAGTGCGGCCTTGGATAGATATATTATATTATAAGTAGGCAATGCGGTTATGAAATTTTAACTTTACAATTATTTAAAATCATTGAAGCACAAGGAGAATGTTATGAGCAAATTATTAATTGTTGAAGATGAGCAGAATCAGCGGGAACTGTACTCAGTCGTTCTTCAGGAGGAAGGCTACGAAGTGGACCAGGCCTCCAACGGCAAGGAGGCCATCGATAAAGTGAAAGCGAATAAGTACGACCTTGTGATTCTGGATATTCGCATGCCGGAGATGGACGGCATTGAAGCGCTCGGGAAAATCCTCTCTCGAGATAAAAAGATACCCATCATCATCTATACCGCGTACTCGAATTATAAGAGCAATTTCATGACATGGACCGCCGATGCGTATATTACCAAATCAACAAACTTAAACGAATTGAAGGATAAAATTGCCGAGATACTCGCAAGCCGGTCCAAATGATTTACAAGACGATATTTTAGTGATTAAGCGGGCATTCGATGGATACGTATATCAATAAAACACTGACGTTCATTCTCGCCGGCGGCCAGGGAGAACGCCTGTATCCCCTTACCCGCGACCGCTCGAAGCCGGCGGTTCCTTTTGGCGGAATTTACCGCATTATCGATTTTCCCCTGAGCAACTGCCTCAATTCAGGGATGAAAAAAATTATTGTGCTCACTCAGTATAAGTCATTATCGCTTGACAGGCATATTAAAACCGCATGGAACCTTTTTCCGCGCGAATTGGGCGGCTTTTTCGATGTTGTGCCCCCGCAGCAGAGGATCACCACAGACTGGTATCGCGGAACCGCCGATGCCATTTTCCAGAACATTTACATTATTGAAATGGAAAAACCGGACTACGTGATAATCCTGTCCGGGGATCATGTCTACAAGATGGATTACCGGAAATTTCTCCGCTATCATATTGAGAACGATGCCGATCTCACCATCGCCGCCATAGAAACTCCCCTTTCCGAAGCTTCACGCTTCGGTGTGCTTGAAGTGGACAGATCGAATCGTGTGATCGGTTTTGAAGAAAAGCCGCTATCACCAAAGCAAATTCCTGACAAGAAAGGCATGTCTTTCATTTCTATGGGCATATACGCCTTCAAAACAGAAAAGCTGGTCAAATACCTCTCAGAAGACCACCGCCTTGAAGGTTCCAACGATTTCGGCAAAGACATCATACCAAGAATATATTCGACCGACCGGGTTTTCACCTACGACTATGTCACCGCCGAAGGAGCGCGCGCGTACTGGAAAGATATCGGTACCATCAGTTCCTTTTTTGAATCGAACATGGACCTTGTGTCGGTAACTCCCCGGCTTAATCTTTATGACCGCGAATGGATTATCCGCACCAATATGGAGCAATTTCCTCCTGCCAAAATGGTTTTCGATGAAGGTGACCGGCGCGGCATTGCTCTGAATTCAATCATATCCAACGGTGCAATTGTCAGCGGTGCGAAGGTAACCGGATCGATTATATCACCCGGTGTTAAGGTGAACAGCTTCGCAGAGGTCCTTAATTCCATCATTTTTCATGCGGTAACAGTGGGAAGACATGCGCGCATCAAAAATGCCATCATCGATAAATATGTTTCGATTCCCGAGGGAGAGGAAATCGGATACGATTTAGAGAAGGACAGCCGACGTTTCACCGTATCGCCGGAAGGCATTGTGGTAATTCCGAAAGGATTTGTTTTTTAGTGAATATCAGAGCTTTTTTGGCGCACGCCTGTACATGATTGCCATAGACTTAAGTTTCGCGATCATCTCATCGGTGATACCGCCTTCGGTGAGTTTCCATCTCCAGTTGCCCTCTGAAGTGCCTGGCCTGTTCATGCGAAATTCTTCTCCATAGCCGATGATGTCCTGCGCCGGTACAATCGCCAGCCGTGCTGTCGACATGTACGCCAGGCGGATGAGCTGCTGATGAAAATCACTGAATTTCACGGAACCTATATAGTCCAAAATATATTTCCGCCTCTCTTCATCGTTTTCACTACCATAAAACCACCCATTGGTGGTATTGTTGTCGTGCGTACCGGTGTAAATGATGCAATTGGGATTTTCAATATTATGAGGCAGATATTCGTTATCGCTGTTTCCATCGAAGGCAAACTGCAGTATCTTCATCCCCGGGAGTTCAAGCTCATCCCGCAGTTTTTTTACCTCCTCGGTAATCACACCTAAATCCTCGGCAATAAGCGGAATATGCCCTACCTTTTTTTCAATCCAGTCGAAAAATTCCTTCCCGGGACCGTTAATCCACTCGCCGTTTACGGCAGTTTTTTCTTCCGCAGGTATCGACCAGTACGCTTCAAACGCTCTGAAATGGTCGATCCGCACAAGATCAACCAGCCTGCTCAGATGCTGCAGCCGCTTTGCCCACCACTGGTAGGTCGGCGTAAACATCTTTCCTTTTTTCGTCCAGCGATACAGCGGGTTGCCCCAGCGCTGGCCGGTTTCACTGAAATAATCCGGAGGAACTCCCGCGACAAACTCTGGCTTCATGTCTTTTTCATCAAGAAGGAGTATCTCTGGATTTGCCCACGCATCAGCGCTTTCAAGATTGATATAGATAGGAATATCACCGATTATTTTTATTCCGAGGGAATTGCACTTTTCTTTCAAACGTTTCCACTGGCTAAAGAAAAGATATTGCAGAAACTTATGGTATGCAACTTTTCGCGATAGTTTTTTATGCCACACTGCACACGAATTTTTATCCCGTGTTTTGATATCATCGTCCCACTCCGTCCAGTTAAGCGTGTTGAAATGCTCGCTCAGGGCGGAAAAAAGCGCATAGTCATCAAGCCACTCTCGCTGTTGCTGGCAGAATGATTCGAACTTTTCTTTTTCATCCTGCGTCGCAGAAGTAAAAAAAAGAGTAAAGGCTCGTTCGAGCGCGATTGTGCGATGTCTCGTGATCTTTTCAAAGTCGATAAAATGCTCATCGGCAAAATCACCCCTGTCGATATTGCCATCATGCCAGGGCAATTTCGCGATTTCATCCAGGCTGATAAAATAAGAATTGCCCGCGAATGCCGAAGTGGAAGCATAAGGAGAATAATCAAACGCAGAGGCAACCGGCCCTATCGGCAGCACCTGCCAGTACGTCTGACCCGCCTCCTTAAGCTTTTCAGCAAAACGCCATGCCTCATCGCCAAGACTTCCGATACCGTATTTGCCCGGCAGGCTCGTGATGTGCAGCAATACACCGCATGATCGTTCAAGTTTCATTCTTCCACCCTCATTCGCGCATCCAGCGCAATCGCTCCCGGCCCGTCCGCAAGCAATCTGAAAGGATTGATATCCAGTTCTTGAATTTGAGGAAATGCTGCCAGAAGCTTCGAAGTTTGTACGATTGATTGCACATAGGCATCGACATCCGCAGCGGCTTTCCCTCGTGCCCCTTTCAGCATTTTAAACGATTTCAGTTGCGTCAATTTTTTCCGCACCTCATCCTCATGCGCAGGACAGAGCATGCACGCGACATCTTCAAAAATCTCCACAAAAATGCCTCCGAAGCCAAACAGCACCACCGGCCCGAATGACTGATCGAATTTACCCCCGATGAACATATCATAGCCGTCGCCGGCCATTTTCTGAATCCGGACGCCCTCGAAATGCGCATCCTTTTTGTAAGAACGAAGATTTTCACGTATTGTCATAAACCCCTTTTCGGCAGCATCAGTGCTATCGATGCCGACCAGGACCCCACCTGCTTCGGTTTTATGCATCGCGTCGGGAGAAACTACTTTCATCACAACGGGAAACCCCATTCGAGCGGCACAATTTGCGGCTTCCTTTTCGCTATGAACGACGGACGATTCGGCAGAAGGTATTCCGCAAAGTGAGAGCAGTTCGAGTGCGTCCTCGCCAATAATTCCACGATGTGATGCAATCCATTGGGTGACCCGACTATCTTCCAGTTTGCCTGGTGAACCCAGAGTATTGAACATTTCTTTTCGTGCATAATAATCCCGCTGAAACGCCAGAGCTCGAACCATTTCTTCCGGGTTATTGAAAATTGGAAAATTGACATTCTGCTTCACCTGATGCATATACGCGGATAGTCCGTACAAACAGATGCCAAGGGGTTTCCCTGACGAAAGAATCGCACCGTAGGTCTCTTTGGAAAGGTCGCTTAAGAACATTCCATAAAAGACATTATCCCCTTCCGGCATTTTAGGGCGCTGGCTGATGATGATGGCCCCGTCAACATTTTCGTTATGCATTACCGAGACCACCACATGCGCCACCATCTGCGGATCGTAGATATCGCCCATATCCAGCGGATTGGAAAATTTTATGACGCCGGCATTGGCGAAGCCCTGAAGGCCTTGATAAAAATCCTCTCCGGGATTCGCGAAATCGAATCCCGCTTTTTCGCAGAGGTCGGCTCCGATGACGGAAAACCCGCCCGCCGGGCTCATCACCATTATCCGGTTCCCCTTCATAGGAGGAAGCTGAAATGCTTTGGCAACCGCCATGAAATCATTATAATTCCTGATGCGAATAATGCCCGCCTCTTCAAACGCAGAATCGATGATGTCTTCATCATTGGACAGCGCGTCGGTATGGCTCATAGCCGCCTTTTTCCCTGCCATGGTTGTGTTCGATTTATAAATAACAACCGGTTTGTTGATCTTCTTTGCCGCGTCAACCAGCGCTCGGCCGCGCACCACGCTTTCAAGGTACATGCACACAATTTCCGTTTCAGGATCGTTTCCGAGATATTCAAGAAAATCCACTTCATCGAGATCGAGCTTATTCCCGATGCTTGCAAATTTCGCCATTCCGATGTGTTCATCCATCAGCAAATTCCACATCATGAGTCCCACGCCGCCGCTTTGCGTGATGATGGAAAGGCCCCCTTTCGGCGGGCGATAAAGAGGCACGAAAGGAAGGCAAAGGCCATTGGTGGTATTGGCAACCATGATGCCGTTGGGCCCTACAAAACGAATACCGTAGGTTCGCGCATTTTGAAGCAGCTTTTCCGACAATTTTTTCCCTTCTTCTCCGTATTCGGAAAATCCGCCAGAGGGAATGGCCATACGCTTGATGCCGAATTTACCGCAGACCTCTACATAGTCCGGTACGAACTTCGCGGGGATGAGGCACACCGCCAGATCCGGCACTTCCGGAAGATCCTCGATATTTTTATACATTCGTATGCCGTCAACATGGCTTGCATCAGCCCTCGGATTTGTGCCGAAAATTCGTCCCCGATAGCCCCACCGAAGCAGATTTTCAAGAATCATGCGGGGGATATTATTCGGCTTGGGTGAAAGGCCGATGATAACCAGCGATTCAGGATAGAATATTTTTTCCATAACGATTGCCTCCTCGTGGAAAACTGTTCTCTCAAAGAAAATGTCAAAGATGCGTCAAAGCGTTTTTCGTAATAGTATCATGTTCCATTTATACGTCAATCAGGAATTTCATCACGGCAATATGAGCCATAAGGAAAATTAAAAAATTATTCCCCGCTGACACCTGTACGTTCAAAAAAAATCGTGCATTTGTATTGACAACATTGCGAGCCTGCGTCCATGCTCCTAAGCAGAGCATCGCAATCATATTTCTATATTTTCGGATATTTTTTTTCGTTATGAACGACATCAAAAGATACAACGAGCGCCTGAAAAAAATTTTGAGCGCCGAGGAACTAACGATTTTCAGAAAAGACCGATACAGCCTCATCGATTTCGGCTATGATTATGTCGATATTGGGCAATACAGAAAAGCATTTGAACTTTTCAACATCGGAGTAAAACTCAATGGATATGACCCGGATATCCTCAACGGCATAGGCATCACGCTCTGTGAAATGGGAAGGTTCAAAGCATCCGTCGCAATTCTGGAAAAGGCATCACAGCTCTACCCCGACGATGCAATTATTCTGGCTAACCTTGCCGGCGTGTACTGGGAAATCTGCGAACACGAAAAAGCGCTCTATTATTACCATCGCTCCCTTCGCCTGGATCCGTCAATCAGCGACACACATTACAACATCATAAGCGTCTATTATGAGATGGGCGAGCTTTTGATGGCATATATTTCATGCCTTGACTATCTCGAGAAATTTCCGCCGGACGAGCAGATAATTGAACTGAGGGACGATATCATACTGAATTTAGGCATTGCAATGTATTGAGAAGCAAGCCGACATGTTACTGTTCGCGTATATCGCTCCCTGGCGCTGTTCCCATTTGATAATAAATTCATCTGATAATCACTTCCGGGGAATGAATTTCATTTCATATTTAAAGACAGAAGATTCAAAATCAGAAAACTGCCGTTTGTCCATGTAAAATTGATTGAATTCCGACAGCGGGTTTATTGACATTCCTGTTGCAGTGGACAAAAACGATCCTCCGTAAAAACACGCCGAAATCGCCGTGAGGGAATTCGCCCGATATCTATCGTTAATGTTTACTGAAGCGTTCAGCACGGTTGAGTCATCTCCACCCATCCTGTACAGATAGGTCTTCATAAATTCTTTTCTTACAAAGGATTTTTTCCTGAGCAGCGGCACTGCAAGCTTTGCTTTATGAACATAACCCCATTTCCAGTCCTTCATAAAGGGGCCTGCATGCTCATTGAGGTGCTTCAGCGCGGCAAGAAAAGCGCGGTCGAATATCATGCTTCTTGTTTCCATACGAACATCGCTGGAAGTATCGTCGAATATGAGGGCGTTTTCGTCCTTTGATATTTCTGCAAACTTATCCAGTGTCCAATACATATAATTCGAGACATGGTACGATTCATCCTTGAGTTCATCGCGTACTGTTTCGAGGAAAAATTTATGCAGAACAACATGCATCAGCGCCGCGGGAACGGAATTTCTGTCAGCATTGTAATCCCAATTTTTAAAATATATTCTGGTTAGCTTCGCCGAGGGAATCGGAATTTTTTCAAGAAGTGAATGATACAGCGGCGCAAACCTTTTCGCAATCTGCGATTCCTGATCATGCAAGATTTCTGAGATAGACTGCGGCTGCGATGCCCGCGTCCTGATGAGTTCATCAAGCCTTTCAAAACGCCACGCGTCATTGAATACTTTATATTGATGCAAATTCAGGGGTAGATTAGCCAGCATTTCGCTGCCAATCACGACATGTCCATACCGCTCCTTCCGCGAATAGGCTGAAAGCATGATAAGCGGGATATATCCCGCATAGTATTCTCCGCGTTGAAAAATCGTATTTCCCGGAGCGCGGTTCGGCACCGCCCCGAAAAACATCACGGAGGCATTATCATGTGCAGCAAGGAGATACACCTTAGGAACAGCTACAATGTTGGCAGCAAGGCGCATGGCCTGTTCTGTATTCTCTGCAAAGGGAAGCTCGAATAAAAATTTCAGGTAGTCTTTGGACGGATTAATGCCGCGGACAGACAATACATCAGAGGGGATTTTCCCCTTGAACACATCGCTGATAATCGGACAATCCTCTTTCGAGCGCACCTGATACTGCAGGGTTTCAAATTGTCCGTTTTCTTTCAAAACCTCGATGTTTTCTTCTCGTGATGAAAGCTCCACCCATTTCCCACGCAGAAGGCACTCCATCGCGCGCGCACCCTTCCTCGTGGTTTCCCTGTAAAAATCCTGCACGTCAAGGCTGAGGTTGAAACCGGAAAAAGAAAAGATATCATTCTTGCCGTCAAAGATGTACGGCATTCCGACCGCAGTGATACCGGCAATTGATTTTCCATTGACCTTAAACCGAGCCGGATACCAGAGCGGATATACGCTCCCAAGGCTTTCAAGGCTGAAACCATGCGCGCTTTTTTCATCAGCCGTATTTTCAGAAGGAACATAAAAAGCCAGACCGCGATTGAAGGCTCCTACATATTTTCGCACCGATCGCTGCAATTCCTTGATTAGTACAACATTATTCCTGTCAGCATCATCGTATGAGAACGTAAGAGATGGCGGAAAAACTTTCTGTACTTCACGGGTGAGAAGCTGTTTGTGAATCATAAAAACATGTTCACGGTTGTTCAAAAAAGAAGAATACCAGTCGAGCATTAAAAGGATGGCAATAGCATCTTGAGCATTCCATTCATCCGAACTCAGCCTGCTCACTGACGCGATGTCGCTGAAACTTTTTTTCAGAAAATAATTTATGCCTTTTACATACGCATTCAGATAGCCCAGATATTTTTTATCAAGTGAACGGAATATCTTTTCAGCTTCGCCAGTGAAATTCAGCGTTCGCGAAAGCTTATCCATAACCAATGCATCTTCTCCCACAATCGATGAAAGCGTCCCTCTCGCAAGCGCCCGGTAATATTCGGCGATAATCACCCTGTCCTGTGCATGGAGATACCCAAGAATCATCAGCGCATCTTCCATGTTCGCCGCCTGAACGAGCGGTATGCCGTTATTGTCCCGCTGAACGATAGCCGGGGCGGAAACTTCTATCGGCACGGTTTCATTGTACGACACTGTTTCCTTCGCGCTTACATATTTCACAAGAATCACGACGGCAGTAACGGCAACCGCAAACGCAGCAACAGATACACCAATAATTATTTTCTTTTTATGACTCATTCATTCACCATAACGCACAAAGAATTATGGCGTATATTAAAATTCAAATTGCAGTTCGCCAAGCCTTTTTTCCACTTCCGCTAAAATTCTTCCTTCGTCATCGGCGCCTTTTGCCTCAAATGTCGCGGAAAAACGCACAAAATGCCCCGCATCGTCCCAGGGCACCGTGGAAATCAGCTTTTCTTTTATGAGAAACTGAGAGAATTCCTCGGCATTCTCAAAACGCCTTCCGCCTTTCATCCCTTTCGGAATCGCGACATACAGATAGAAGGTGCCTTCGGGCATCTTCGCGTCGAACCCGAGTTTTTGGAGGGTGCCCACCAGTTTTTTTAGCCTTCTTTCGTATTTCACTCTGATCGTATCGGTCAGCTGATAATTATCCAGGGCTGTAATGGCTGCTTTCTGAATCGCTTTAAACTGTCCCGAATCGTAATTGTCCTTCACCATGGCAAACGCCTTAACTGCAAGCTCGTTACCGGCAACGAATGCAATTCTCCATCCGGTCATATTGAACGACTTTGAGAGAGAATGAATTTCCACCCCGACTTCCTTCGCCCCGGGAAGGCTTAGAAACGAAAAGGGCTTTCTTCCGTAGGTCAGCGCCGCATAGGCCGCATCAATCACCAAAAGTATTTTATGTTTTTTCGCAAATTCTATTGCCCGGAAATAAAAATTCTCGTCAGCGCAGGCGCCTGTGGGATTGTTGGGATAATTCAAAACCATGGCTTTCGCTTTTGCACACACATCTTGAGGGATGGAATTGAAGTCCGGAAGAAAACCGTTCTCCTTCGTAAGCTTGATATTATAAACAGTGCCGCCATACCACTGGGCGTGAGTGCCGAACACCGGATACCCCGGCACCGTCATGATGACGGTATCTCCCGGATCGATGAACGCCGAGGGCATCATCGCCAGTGCCGACTTCGAACCGATGGCATGCACCACCTCTGTTTCAGGATTTATTCCCTTCACGCCGAATACATTTTCAAGATAGCGTACTGCAGCTTGTTTGAATTCTTCGATGCCGTTGTCAGCATACCCTCTGTTCTCCGGCTTCTCGGCTTCTCTTTTGAGAGTATCAATTACCACGTCGAATGCCTTTTCATCAGGTTCCCCCACGCCAAGGTCAATGAGCTCAACTCCCGGTTTATTTTTCAGCGCTTCTCTTTTCGCCCTTTTTATTTTTTCGAATTTATATATTTTATCCTCCTTGCCGAATTTATTTCCTCCGATTCTCTCAGCAAACAGTTCCTGAATGAACGTTTCCGTCATCTTACTTTTCTCCTTTGATATCAATTGTAGTATTTACTAATTCAATTTTTACGAACACATCATCCAGCTGTGTAAAAAACCTGCTGAATTCTCCCACGGCGCTCACCACCGACTTGCCCTTTTTCAATCGCGCGATTGTTGCGACATCTTCTTTTTCGTAGAGATTTTTCGAATAGAGATAGCACTCGACATTCCCCTTTTCATAGGGAATATCGACCACCACACAGAAATCATAGTCGATATTGCTTGAAGGAAGAATATCCTTCACCACGGCGCTTTTAATATTCACAAGATCATCCCGTAAATTATTGACAATGAGATATTTTTTCGCGGGATTTTCCGCCCGGTCGATTTCTTCCTTCGCTTTAATAACATCCATGATGTCAACCTTGGGCCTGAACCACCGAAGATATCCCCGATATCCGCACGAGAGGGAGCAAATCGAAATGAGCAATATACACAAAATTATTTTCTTCATGATCGACCTCTGAAATTTTGCATCTAAACCGGTATAAAGCTCTCCATCCGTGATGTCAATCTCATTCTGATGGTGGAGACAGTGCTTTGTATAATGCACAGACATTCTTCTCAAAGTCATGCTTCTGGTATTGCATAACTAAAAAAGGCAATTATTGATAATTATGCAAAAAACTACATAGGCTACTTACGCTATATAACTCACCTGAAATTTTTTTGTTGCAATTCTTCACGCTTATGACATATACTATATATGTCTCTCTATAGTATATAAGAGACAAACATTACAAAAATATGGAGGCATACCATGTACCAAAGCGAAGGAAGTACCATGGGAACCATCATTCAGCTTCTCATCATCGTCGCAGTAATTGCGGGCCTATGGAAAGTTTTTGAAAAAGCCGGCAAACCAGGCTGGGCAGCGATTATTCCGATCTACAACCTCTGGGTATGGATTGAAATCTGCAAAAGGCCATGGTGGTGGATTTTACTTTTCCTTATTCCGCTGGTAAACATCGTCATTTATATCATTCTCAGCATCGACCTGGTGAAAAAATTCGGCCAGCCAGGTTTCCATGCACTTGCGCTGATATTCCTGGGATTCATATATCTTCCCTGGCTTGGGTTCGGTCCGGCAACCTATCAAGGGTAAAGAAATTTACATAAGAACGATGCGAGGCGGTGATTCCCACCGCCCCTTTTTACTCAATTTTCCCACCTTTTTCCTGCGCTTCCTTCATCTTTTTTTTCAGCTCGCGATCGCTCGTGCTCATCATGAGGGTATTGTTTTCCCACTTCGCGTAATTTTTAAAATATTCCGTGGACATTCCGATTGCTTCATAGTACGGGACATATACAGTGTGGCCATACTCATCTTTGATCTTTTTCTCCCCTCTCGGCACTGCATACGCAATAGCATTTTTCAAAAGGCGATCGATAAGCGCAGCGATTTCAGGAATCTTTCGTTCTTCAGCTTTTTCAAGAAAACCGAAAAACGATGCAGCCTCCATTGCGACAATATATCCCTTATCTCTTCCCATGAGTGTAATGCGTTTTTGCTCACGGTTGATTTCATGGCTTTCGAAATCCGATAGCGCAAGGACCTGCCCTTTTTCAATATACGACCTTCCAAGATACAACGCAAGATTGAGTTTTACCGGATGCATGTAGAAATCCGAAAGAAACTCAAGATGTTTGCGCACAACCTCACTCTTCAGCTCTCTGGCTATTTGTTTATCAGACACCGTTTTTTTCTTTTTCTCTTCCTCAATCTGCATCCCTCGCGGAGGGGGGATCATAAGATGAGCAGTCACGAAGTCGCCAGGATCGCCAGGAATGCCGTCGATAATTGCAGCCACTCCATAGCTATACTCGATTCCACGAATCGCACCTGTATCGATATATTGCGTTTCATCGCTGATGTCAGCAATTTTTATAAACGGCCCATTTTCAACAGGCGAGCGGTACACCGCATACGCATGTATCCCCTGCCGTTTTCCCCATGTAACGGCAATAACGCTTTTTTCTTCATCTGACTTTACTTTAAGACCATTAATTTTTCCGGGACTGCTTCCTTGTATCTCAAGCAACAGTCTGCCTGCAATTGTTTTCGCAGCTTCCGCTATATGCGACTCGTTCTGGATAAAATATTCTGTTTTATATATCTTCTTTTTATCCTGTATCGGAATTAATATGCTTTTGATCAGGCAACCATCCCCATAGGATCGCTCAACCGAACCGAAGAGGACATGCGTCGCGGCATGAGATCGGGCTTTTGCAATCGCTTTTTCCACTTCATCACCGCTTAAAGGATTAATCGCTTTTTCTTCTTCCTCATATCTAATTGAAATTCCTTCTAATTTTTGTTTTGAAAGCGCTTCTGCGATGTCTTCAGCAAGCGATGCATCCGTATTAATCGGAAAAAAAGGAATTAGGTAAACAGTATCTGCAGCAGGCGCACCGGTACTCCAGAAAACGGCCCAAAGTATTAATACTGCCATAATTTGAATGCATTTTCTTTTATTCATGGTCAAGCTCCAACATCCATTGATATGCAACATTATACTACAACCCTTAATAAAATTTTCAAGTGTAATATATGCCAATAGTACAATAGATATCTCAAGAAACATTCTATACAAAAATTATCCTTTACAAAAAAACCATTGTCTAACATCATCCTTCTTCCTATTACATTCTGAGATTAACCAGGTCGTGACATTTTCGGTTAAACGTGCTCCTATAAAAGGTACATCATGCTTCACATATTCGGCAACATCGCTCTTATTACTCGGGATTCCATACGAAACATTTTGCGAACGATGATCGCCAGTTTCGGCATCATAATTCTCATAGCGTTCATCGTAATGTATATCCCGTTCCGTGAATCCGTGAAAAATTATATTGAATCCAATATTTTCGGTAAGCTTGCAATAAACGAAATTGTGGTTTATCCTCCCAATGTCCGCAAAAACAATATCATCACCCCTTCATCAAGCATCGTTGGTGAAATTTCAGCCGAAAAAATCCGCCGCATTAAATCCCTCCCGGAAATCGGCGTGATGCACAAGGTGGCACGCCTCGACTTCAAAACAAAAATCCATGTGAGCCTCTTCGGCTACACGCGCTACCCGTATGTGCCCATCTGCGGCGTCAATAGCGAATATATGAAAGGAAAAATGCCGGGCTGGCAAAATTTTCGAAACACACGCCCCGTGCCGCTTGTCGCTCCGAAGCTCGTCCTTGAAATGCTCAATGAATTCCTTGTGATCAAAAATATTCCGCCTCTTGAGGAAAACTCCCTTAAAGGTTTTCCGGTAAACATCCTCATTTTCGAGCCGCCAACCGCCGATCGTCCAGAGAAGGAGCTTCAGATTCCCAGCACCCTCCTCGGTTTTGCGGATGTGTTTCCATTTCCGGCAGTGCTTGTTCCCCTGGACTACATCACCGGATTTGCGGATGCAAAACGGAAAGAACTTGGCCTGCAGAAGCGCGGCTACAAATACATCATGACAATCGTCACTGTGAAAGACGTGAAAAAATTGCCCGAGGTTTCCCGAAAAATACAAAACATGGGACTTGTCATAGAATCCCAGCAGGATGTCGCCGCAAAAACCAATAGCGCCCTTGAAATCATCGACAGGTTTTCCTATCTCGTCATTGGAATTTTACTCATCATCACCGTCATTTCGATTTTCAACTCATACCTGAACATCGTCTATGTCCGGAGCTATAATTTTTCCCTTAAAAGAATCATCGGTGTCTCTAAGCTTCGGATCATCATCGAATTCGTGATTGAATCCGCAATAGTGGGTGCAATGTTAGGCGCGGCGGGATATCTCATTGGCGACCGGCTGCTCGCGTATTCATCCCAGAAAATCGGACAGTGGATTCCAGTTCTGCGCAGCATCACGCTGACATCAGGCACCGAACATCTCTTTGCCATGTCGCTGCTTTTTTCGATCGTGATATCATCGCTTTCGGCGCTTTTGCCCGCGATATTCGCGTCGAATATGAATCTTTTTAAAGCATCGAGGAAGTAATACATCAAGCTGCTATAACCAGGGTAAAGGAGCGCGCATCACATGCTTGTCGTCGATAATGTCTGCATGTCGTTTAAAGATAGAAAAATTTTAGAAAACGTCAGCTTCACCATACCGGAAAAATCCATCAACGTCATCATGGGAAAATCGGGAAGCGGAAAAAGCACGCTTCTGGGTATCATGTCCGGCCTCTTAAAACCTACCGACGGCCGGGTTTTATACCTCGGTAAAGATATCTATCGCTGGTGGGATTTCAGGCGTTCGCGCTTCAGGAATAAATCCATCGGGTTTGTCTTTCAGTTTTTCAATCTGCTTCCGGCTTTGACCGCATATCAGAACATTCTCTATCCGGCCGCGATCAATCCGTTTTCCCGAAACAGAAGGAAGGATGTGGACTATCTCATCGAGTATCTTGGACTTGAGCACATCATCCACAACTATCCTGCCACACTTTCAGGGGGAGAACTTCAGCGGGTATCGATCGCCCGTGCCATCATCAACAAGCCCCGGATCGTGCTTGCGGATGAACCCACCGGAAATTTGGATGATGATACCGCCGACCAGATTATTGCTCTGTTCAAGGATATATGCAACACGCAGGGAATCGCCTTCGTGGTCGTCACGCATGAAACGCGGTTTCTCAACATTGCCGATGCGTATTACCGCATCGATAAAGGTTTACTGCAAAAACAGGAAATTTCGCGGAAAACAGCCGTGCCGATGATGGAAACCCAAAGGAAACAAGAGCGAAACTTTGCGGTGAAGAAGAAGAAAAGGTAATCGCTCTTTATTTCCACGCCGTGAAAAAATGTCGTTTTTTAATACCCTCTTCGGCAAGCTAAGCGCATAGCCTTTCAAGGAGTTTTTTAGCCGGAAAAAGACAATTTTTTCTTGATGTTACTTCCGAGAAAGGCTTTTATGTCAACCGGAACCGCGATCCAGGGGAGTGCTCTTTCCTGAGTATTCATGGATTACGTGACACGATACTGACAATTCAGATTGCACTAACCCACCCTGCACCGATGCGTTTCCTTGAGTCGACACAAGAAACCTATATCGTCACATATTGTACAAAAGATTTGTCAGCATTATATAGCTTTCTGCGCGAGCAAGCCCCCTGGCTCGAAAATGACATCCTTTCATCACCGTTGTTACAAAACCAAATACATGTTCC
>CAKZSV010000011.1 GCA_937921485.1 uncultured bacterium | reverse complement strand
CATTTTCCCATAATTGCATAGTTTTCGAACAGGTAAGTATCCGCAAGCACCGCATCGGGATTTTCACTCAAAAGTGCCGCCACTATTGTCGCCAGATAATTCCGCACGGCAATGGCCATCACCAGTGAAATCGAACGCCTGAACATCCTGCGCATATCCTGATAATAATTATACTCCCGGATGCTCAATCCCATCTTCACCCGCTGCTTTTTGATGCGCTCTCCGGTTTCATCATCAAGGCGCTTCTGATATTCAATTCGGCCGTCTTCACGCTCATACAACTGGTAGTCCTTCATCATCATGCGCATTGCAAGCACGAGTAACTCTTCTTTCGGGCGCTTCGTGCGTTCTTCCGCATCGGCAAGACGCTCGATGACATCATCGCACATGACGTAGGTGGTATCGATATACATAGCTGATTCCTCCAGCAAAAAATGTCCCTCTACCCATTAATACGATGGAAAACCGGTAAACATAAAATTTTTTTGAAAATCTTCATAAAAAAAATAAAAAATATCATTTTTTTAAAAAAAAATTTTTCTTGTGCGTCTTTTTCATCGTATATATAATGAAGGCCTATTAAACTTTAAATCAGGATGCATGTATGAAAAAATTTCATCGTCATCTCATCATTCTGGCATGTGCCTTCATCGTCACCTGCGGCGATATGGCCTGCAAGGAAAAACTTTCGTGCCGGCGTCAGTACCGCGGTCCCGGCATCTCGGAACTCCTTGTCACAATTGCCGAACAGGAGCGCCGCGTGAAATCCGGAGATGAATCGCCGGATAAGCTCGCTCTTTCCTACCAGAAATTGGGCGAGAAATACCTCGAAAACGGCATGTTCGATGCCTCAATTGAAATTTTCGGCAAAGCCCTTGCGCTCGGAAGGGAAAATCCTCTGGTGCACTATTCCCTCGGCGTGGCGTATGCAAATCGCGCGAAAGATGGAAAGGCACCTGCCGATATAGAAAAATCAGAGTTTCACTACCGCAAGGCGCTTGCCATAAATCCATCCTACAAAAGCGCGGCGTATGGGCTGGCCATTCTTCTTTTTTACGTGAAGGATGAAAAAGAGGAAGGGATAAAGATGTTAGAGTCGCTTGTTGAAGGGCGCAAAAGCATGTATCATGAGCGCATGGCTCTCGGACGCCTGTATTATGATGCCGGCCGGTACTCCACCGCGCTTTCGCACTACCAGAGCCTGTGTGCGGACCTTGACGCCGCGCGGGATAATCCCCTCATTTCCGAGTACCGCAAAGCGTGCCGCGACAATGCGCAAAAGCTCATGGAAAACATATCATCGCATGGTAAAGAACAATGAATGATACCACTCTCTACGCGGTGGCACTTTCAGTTTCTGCCGAACCCGTGAAAAAAGGCATTTATCTTCCCGTTGAGCGGGGAGCATCAGCGCAAGAAACGTATGATGAAGTCAGCATCAATGATATTCCTTCTACGCAGACGTTTATCACCGAACGCTACAGCACTGTCGCCATCAAAGCTGCGGAAGAAATCGTGAAAGCCTGCGAACGCATGCGAATCGAAATAATCGATTTCTGGCACGAAGACTATCCAAAGCTTTTGCGCGAAATCCGCTATCCTCCTCTTGTGCTGTACAGAAAAGGCAGTTCATCTTTCAGTAAATTCTTTTCAATTGTAGGAACGCGCAACGCAGATCCGCACGCCCAGAAAACCGCAGGGATTTTCGCGGGAGCGCTTTCCCGCCGGGGGTTTGTGATTGTCAGCGGCATGGCGCTCGGTATCGACCGTGCGGCCCATTCGGGTGCGCTCGATGCGGGCGGCTGCACCATTGGTGTGCTGGCAAACGGTATTGATGTGGTTTACCCTCTTCAAAACTCTGATCTTTTCGAGCGAATAAGCTTTTCGGAAGGCTCCTGTCTTTTTTCGGAGTATCCTCCCGGCATCATCGCGGGAAAATGGACTTTCGTCCGTAGAAACCGCATCATAAGCGGCATGTCAGCCGGCACGCTTGTGGTGAAAGCCGGCGAAAAAAGCGGCGCGCTCATCACCGCGCGCTACGCGCTGGAACAGGGACGCGACGTGTTTGCATGCCCCGGCCCCGCCCTCGATTCAGGCTATGCAGGCTGTCATGGCCTGCTGCGCTCCGGTGCGGTTTTAGCCGCAAGCCCGGACGATATTCTTCTGGAAATGAATATTCCCATAGTTTCAGCTGAATCCAGAAAGGATGAAATAGTCAGTGAAATGCTGGAAGGAATATCGTATCTTTTCAGCGAGGGCGATAATGCAGCATCACAAAAGGCGGCTCGGCGGTTCGCCCCTGATTCACTGGAACAGAAGATTTTAGATTTTGCGCATCAATCATGCAATATCGATGAACTCATACGAAAACTCGGCGAAGCGGCCGCCCTCGTCCATGAAAAAATAACCCTTCTTGAAATTGAAGGGCTCCTTGAAAAAAGCGGCACGACGGTTCGGTCGCGCGCCTGATATCTAGCTCATAACCCGCCGGTCATTTTTTGATAATCTTCGGATGAGAATATCGCCTTCATTTTTTTCTTTACCTCGGCGAGAAGCTTTTCGTGGAGCTGGAAATCGATTTCTTCCGCTTTCTTAAACGCTTTTTCTTCGGCCATAATGTAGGGCTTGCGCTTTTCAATGATGGGCATCCGCTGATCGAATGTCCAGGCGACAATATCTAAAAATTTCTTTTTCGATGGATGGCGTTCGCCAAGCCGCATATCGAAAAGAAGTCCCGCCTGCACTATCATCATTTCTTTTTCGAATGTAAATTTCTCCGGCCCGGCGAGGGGAACTTTTCCGCCGCGCTTTGCAACGCGTTCCTCATAGAGCTTTGCGTATCGCCCGGCAAAAATTTCGGCCTCTGTGGTGGGAACAAACGATGGAACCTGCCCATGCGAATGCGCACCGCGATCGGGAAACTGGAGAATTTCGGTAAAAAGATTAATCGGCGGACCGCCCGCGGCGTTTGAATTGTTCTTACAGGCTATCATCGCAAGACCTACAAGAAGGAAAACCCCACACAAGCGGCGGAAATGCGATCGTACAAAATAACCTGTCGGTTTCATCAGGCATCACCTTTCTTTTTCTTCTTTCGGTTCGGGATAGAATCCCGCGGGATCGCCGTAGGTTTTCTTGAAAATGCGAATCTGTTCCGGCGTCATGGTCTCATCTTCCGAAACGGCATAATCCTCTTTTTTGAGATTATCGGGGGGCGTTTGTTTATCGCGCTCATCAAGCGCCTCGGCCATCTCAGACGTAAGCCCCATGGAAGCCCCCAGGCTTTCTCCCTTATCCATATTGAACATCGCGCGGTATTCTTCATCGGTAAAAATCGATGCATATTTTTCGCCGACCTCCCGAAAATGCTCTTCAAGCTTTTCGAACAGTTCCTTACGCGTCATTTCACCTTTCATGAATTTTTGATTGAGAGGCTGTCGCTCATCATACGACCAGCCGACAATTTCCAGAAATTCCTTCTTTTTGGGATGATTCGGCCCGAGCTGAAAATCGATTACCAGCGCGGCCTGATCGAGAATGAGTTTCTTCTCATCGCGCTTATCGGGTGGCAAAAGGCTGAAATTCTCATAGAGCCTGTCAATTTTATCAACGAGTGCTTTATATTCAGGTCTGTCGCTTCCTTCAGTGAGGTCGCCACTGCCGCTAAAGGCTCTTTTCAGCCAGTTAAATACCCCCGACCCGAATGAACCGGAAGCCGACTGTCCTCCAGACCGGTTTGCGGCTATCCGCGTCCTTCCCACCATATCGGGATCCGGCCGGGATGAAAAATAGGCGACTGCAATCATGATCGCCGCAAGCGCGATTCCGCCGATGAGGATTTTCTTTTTCATGTGTATCGACTCCGTAGTATTGATTCACCAGGGCATATGCCCGTATTATGAAAATATTCCTTAAAAACAATATAGCAAAATTATCAAGAATTTGCAACCGAAACCTCTCAATGTAATTTACCACATTGCCGCCGGGCTACGCATTAAAAAGCCCTCCCGCAGGAGGGCTTTCGGAGATAATTTTCATTGTGTTGCCCAATCAGCGTTCCCAGGGCCATCTGCCGCAGCCGATGTTTGATGTTGTTTTGCACACATCCCATCCGCCGCCATAATACCCATAGGCAAGAAGGCTTGCCCACCCGCCGAGGATATTGTTGTGATTCATACGCTTGCCGAACGATGCAAGGCCGCGGTTGGTCTGCATGTGACAGACACCGGTGACGCCATAGATGATATAGCAGGGGCTCAACGGATTATTGCTGGCGCGTGCGCGCGATGCGCAGCGTTCGCTCGAGGTGGTGGCACCGTAGGTATCCCACATGCGGGTGCCGCCTGTTGAACTCGACTGAATTCCCCAGCCGTTGATTGCATAACAATCGCTCGTTCCATTCAGGCAGAAGTAGGTATGATCAAGCCAGATGGAACCCCATAAAATGGTGAAAGGGCTCTTAAACGCGCTTCCATACGTGGTTTGCGCATTGGCCGACATGGATATTACGAAAAACCCCGCTACAACAAGAGCAACGATTACAGCTATTTTTTTCATGCGTCATCCTCCAGAGTTAATGTTGATAATAACATAATACCTGCTGGACGGTTTGTCAAGATATAGGTATTCTCAACATCGGACATTGCTGATTTTGATACTGTATTCATAACGCACTATCATTAATCATAAGGCGATGCACGGATTTTGAGAACCACTATAGTACTATATCTGCCTCGTAGCGGCAAAAACCATGTGATCATAATACAACACCAATGACCGGGACAATCATAACATAGAAGATTGCCGTTATAACAGTATATATTATCACAAATTGTTCAAAATGCCGTAAGCGAATTTATACATTAACGACTGCAACCGCCTCAAAAAAATACTTGATAAGTTGTCAAGATAATACTACTGTGTTAGTATTATGAAAACATTTCAAGTTGGCGAATTAAAATCGAAATTTTCCCAGGTGCTGGAATACTTGAAAAACGGTGAAGAGGTTACCATTTCCTTCGGCAAAAAGAAGGAAAAAGTAGCTGTTATTGTGCCTTATGCAAAATACAAAAAAAGCATCAAGAGAAAATTAGGTATTTTAAAAAACAAAGCCTCTTTTGAAATTCATGCGGATTTTACAATTACCGATGAAGAACTATTACAGTTATGAATTACATGCTCGATACCCATGTATTTTTATGGTCGCTATTTAGCGAGGAATTGTTATCAAGATCTGCCATATCAATAATTTTAAATCCTGAAAATACTATTTTTGTCAGTGTAATCAGTTTCTGGGAAATCTCTTTAAAATTTAATGCGGGGAAATTAGCACTACATAACGTTGTCCCGGAAGAACTACCAGAATTTGCTGAAAAAGCCGGTTTTGAAATAATGAATGTGACAGCAACAGATGTTTCCACCTCATACAGGCTGCCAAAGTTGAAGCACAAAGATCCATTGATCGCTTAATTATCTGGCTATGCATCAAAAATAATGTTTGTTTGATTTCAAAAGATTCTGACGTATCAGAATACAGGAATCATGGATTACAAATAATCTGGTAATCTCACCGCTTACAATTTTCAGCCGCCGTCCTCGAACATTACAGCACGCATTCAATCGCTTCGCATAATTTACCGCCAGTTGCCCCTTCGCGCTTAGGATATGACCGTAAGCGTTTCCATACAATGAACGGCGCCCGTACATTTTTAATTTGACAATTTCCGCGCAGCACAACGCTGTGATGCAGATTGCAGATTTTCCGAATTGCACAACGAACGCCGCCGGCATACTCATGATCGTCGCCGAAAACATCTCGAAACGCTTTGGAAGACAGATTCTCTTTGAATCTGCAAGTTTCCGCATCAACGCAAAGGAAAAAGTCGGCCTTGTGGGCCGCAACGGCTATGGCAAGACTACCCTCTTTCGAATTCTCATCGGCGAAGAGCACCCCGACGAGGGAACCATATCGTATCCGAAAAATTACCGCCCTGGTTTTATGCGCCAGCAGCCGATATTTAGCCGCACCACAGTTTTAGAAGAAGCTCTTTCTGCTATCGACAGCGATGAGAACCGCGCATGGGAAGCCGAAAAGGCGCTTTCTGGCCTTGGCTTTTCAC
This sequence comes from uncultured bacterium, assembly GCA_937921485.1. GTDB lineage: Bacteria > Spirochaetota > UBA4802 > UBA4802 > JAGODF01 > DYLV01. Next base: position 38,174 of record CAKZSV010000011.1, on the reverse strand, counting down.
GGGACGATATACACAAACATCCTCTCGAGCTTTCCGGCGGTTTTCAGGTCCGCCTTGAGCTTGCCCGGGTACTGGTATCCGAGCCCGATATGCTTCTGCTCGATGAGCCAAACAATTTCCTGGACATCACTTCTATACGCTGGCTTTCGAAATTCTTACGCTCCTGGAAAAAAGAGCTCATCCTTGTGACGCACGACCGCAATTTTATGGATGCCATCGTAGGGCATACACTCGGCATTCACCGGAAGAAAATTCGAAAGGTGGCAGGAAATACGGAAAAATATTACGAACAGATAGCCCTTGAAGAGGAAATATACGAAAAGACGCGCATGAATGATGAGCGCCGCAAAAAGGAAATCGAGCTTTTCATCAGCCGTTTTCGCGCCAAGGCACGCCTGGCAAATATGGTACAGTCGCGCATCAAGATGCTCAATAAAATGGAAAACCGCTCGAAGCTTGAAAAAATCAAGGAACTCGAATTTTCTTTTTCGTATGCTCCCACCACCGCAAAGTACGCCCTCACCGCCTCACATCTTTCATTTTCGTACGGCAATGGCCTCCCGGAACTGCTGGGCAATTTGAGCATTGCCATCGGCGCCCGCGACCGCATCTGTGTCATCGGTAAAAACGGAAAAGGGAAAACAACCCTCTTGAAAATACTCGCAGGGATGCTTGAGCCCCACAATGGGTCGCTCAACGTATCCCAGCATACCGTCATCGGCTATTATGAGCAGAGCAATGTGGCCTCGCTTGCCGAAACCAGAACGGTGGTGGAGGAAATTCAGTGCGAACTTCCCGACACCGACCGTCAGAAAGCATGGGATATCTGCGGTTCGATGCTTTTTGAAGGGGACGATGCGCTGAAAAAGACGGCCGTCCTCTCAGGCGGAGAAAAAAGCAGGGTGGTACTCGGGAAGATCATCGCGCGGCCTACCAATCTTCTGCTTCTCGATGAGCCCACCAACCATCTGGATATGGACGCCTGCGATGCGCTGCTCGCCGCGCTCGACAGCTACGAAGGCGCGGTGGTGATGGTCACCCACAACGAAATGTTTCTGAACGCTCTCGCAGAGCGCCTTATCGTCTTTCAAGGCGGAAAAGCGACTGTTTTTGAGGGCGGATACGACCGTTTTCTGGAGAAAATCGGATGGGAGGATGAGCGGGATGCTGCCGCACCCGTCAATCAGAACAGCGTAAAACCTTCTCAGAAAGAACTGCGGAAAATAAAAGCCGAAATCACCTCGCGGCGCGCTTCGACGCTGAAGCCTCTCGAAAAATCCATGCAGGATGCCGAAAACGAAATCGATATTCTTGAAAAAAAGCTCCACGAACTCAACGCGCGCATGATTGAAGCATCGAAGGCGCGTGACGGAAAATCAATTGCCGAACTATCTAAAGAAATCCACGGCTGTCAATCGCGCATAGAAGAACTTTTCGAGAAGCTCACCCAGCTTTCCGAAGAATACGACAGGCAAAAAAAGAATTTTGAGGAACTCCTCTCAAAGGCGACATAATATCTCAGTTAGTGCATTGTATTAATTCTGTAATTATAAAAAAAGCACAATTGGGATAATTCTATTGACTTTTACCCTTTTTTCCAGTATATTAGGTAGTATCAACAGGGCGATCTTCGTTGTTTCAGTATTTTATTAGGGTACGGAGTCTGCCCTTGCGAAAACGGGGATGTGATGTTATGGGGTCTATTCCTTGGTACGTGATAAGGTGGTATGCTTTGAAATAACATAAGCTTGAGACATTTATGGTTCTGAATGCATACATAAAACAAATTTGTATTTTTCCCCTCGCTTCTTGTGTGGTCATCTTGATGATGTTGTATATGTTCCCTGCATGTGATGATGATTTCAGTGAGACAATCACACAGGAAAATCAATATAACGACAGCAATAACCCTTCAAGCGGAAATGATGATACGCACATTCCTCCTCCAATGCCCACTCCCGGCAATAGCGGTTTTATCGATTCTTCGCTTGTGCCCTCCGGCGATGTCCAATTAATCTGGACGAAGGCAAGCGATACCCTCACCGAGCAATCGAAGCTTCTCTATCGCGCTTTTTATTCGCTCAAAAGCGACATCGCCACCGTTGAGGGAGCGGAAACATTCGGCACGCCCGCAAGCGGCTGGGCGGAAGATGCCGCTTCGATAACCATTTCCTCGCTTGAAGAGGGAAAACAATATTTTTTCAATATTGTGGTCGCCGCACCCGACGGACGAAAAGCAGCCTACTCCATGACATCCGTCACCATACCCGGTACCGTGTATCTCTATTCCGCTCAAGGGACATATCAGGGCAACCTGGCAGAACTATCATCCTCAGCGCGCGCAACAATCGACGCACACTGCGCTCCTGCAATGTCCATGTCGGTTGTAGTCGTCCCTTCCTTCACACACTACCATGCATTCATCAGCATCACCGATACGGATGCCATCAAAAACTTCCCTGCACTCTACAATGTGCCTGCAAACTGGAACATCAAAAGCTTTTCCGGAGGGCTCATCGCCTACAATTGGTCAGACCTTCTGGATGGCAGCATCAACATGAAGCTTGAAGCTGCGGGAGCGGTGGATAGCTTCTGGTGGTCTGGCTCTTTTGCCGACGGAAGCTTCGATGAAGCAAACAGCTGCAGCAGCTGGAACGATGGCAGCAATAAAAAAAGCGGCAGAGTTGGCGCGCACAACGCACCTGGGCATGAGTGGCTGAGCGGTGATACCAGAAATTGCAATAACGCGTTAAAGCTGCTCTGCGTGGGATGGTGATGCCAATTCCCGGTTGACGCGCGCATGGCATATCGTATGCTTCGTATCGGTTTTTTGTATGATACGCGCAATGAATTATATCAGCGCCCTGGTATCGAAGGAGATGTATGGGAAAACATTTTTTTCTTTCAAGGCTATGTATGATTTCCCTCATCCTGGTTGTATTTCTTATGATGTTTTTACCTCACCCGATTATTGGGCAAATCTCCCATGACGCGTCCAGTTTCGATATAGGCATCAATGCCGGCTACTCCATGATTTCGGGATATTACGCCGGCGAGCTTCGGGATGGTCCCCTTATTTCCCTCTCTGCAATGACTCCTTTTTCACACATGCTGCATGGCTTTTTCAATATCGCGTATGCATCCCATGAGCTTTCCGGAAGCGACGGCTCACAGCTTTATTCAGTATCGTTCAATATGGGTCCCTGTTTTCGCGCATCTTTCTTTTCCGGCTTCGGCCTCTACGCCGCCCCCTTCGCAAGGCTGGAATACCTCTACCTCAAGGCTCAGAAGCTTGACCGCGAAGAGAACACCGTAAAGCCGGGGTTCGGCGGAGGAATTGGCATTTTCTATGCCATGGGCCCAGCCATTCGCATTAACGCGGGATGCGATTATTCGCAGATATGGCTTTCCGATATCCCATTTCGAAGCGTTTCCGTCCATGCAGGGATTGCTTATAATATTTTTCACCTCCCTACCGAAGATAAAATCAGGGCAAACCGCGTCGAAGAAAAACTCACCGAATACTCAAAAGCAGATGCACTGTACTCCGAAGGGATAAAATATTTTGAGCAGGGCAATGTATTTTCTGCAAAGGAGAAATTTATCGAAGCCATCCGCTTGAACAGGAAACATCTTGAATCGCAATCATATCTGGAAAAGATTTCTGAAATTGAAAAGGATTATCGCCTCGGCATGGAACAAATTGAAAAAAAGAATTTTTTCGCTGCAATACCTCCACTGGAGCGCGCGGCAAAATCCATGAAGCAGGCGCGTGAAGAGCTTAACAAGACGCGGATGTTGCTCGCCCCGCAGATTTCCGATCTTACGAAGCGTGCAGTGCGCGCGTATGAAATGAACGACTATAAAACCTGCATCGAATTAATGACGAAAGCGAAACTCATAGACCCGAAGAATAAAAGCGCATCAATTTATCTGCCGCGTGCGAAACAGCGCCTCGAAGCAAAAGAAAAGCTGAAATGACATGAAAATTAAATACAAACTCGCAATTACTTTCACGGCACTGATTTTCATCATCACCATACCGCTTACGATTATTTTGCCGTCCCGCCAGGAAGCCGAGCTCCGCAACCTTGTACATTCGCATGGAAATTTGTATTCGCGTCTCCTTTCCCGCCTCACGCTCAATATTCTTATGGCAAACGCCGCGGATATATCCGCATCGAAAGTTGATGCGAATGAATTGCTTGCAATGTTTGATTTCCTTGCCCACACCGGTCTTGTATATGCCGATTGCGTTCTTATTTCGAATAATCCAGATCTTAACGGGATGGTCATCTCGCGCCGTTCTTTCGGCTCAAATGCCGAAAGAAATGTACCGCAGATCGAGCGACTGAGCATTACTGAACTTGAAATAATACAAAAAGAAAAAATAACTAAAACTACATTCCCTTCTCTTGATGATAATGTTTTTATTTTTTCATCCGTTGCGAAAATATCCGGAAAAGAAAATGTGTGTGCCGCACGGCTATTTTTTTCGGAAGCGGTGTTCCTTGAACCCGTAAGAAAACTTCGCGCCATAAGCTACGCATTCATTGCCGGAGCTATATTCATAGCAGCATGGGCTGCTTTTTTGTTCAGCCGATTCATCTCAGGTCCTGTCGAAAAGCTCACCGAAGAGCTGCGCGAAGCGGAAAACGAAGGCGACTACAAACCCCTCCGTGTCCGGGGCAATGATGAAATCGGACAGCTGGCCAATACGTTCAATCACATGCTCAAAATGTTAGAACTGCACATGCAAAGCCTCATGGAGAGCAACCGCGAATTGCGGCGTATTGATAAGCTTAAAAATGAATTTCTGGCAAACATATCGCTGGAATTGAAAACTCCTCTCAATGCCATTGTCGGACTTGCCGATGCTCTTCTCGCCGGATCCGGAGAACCGCTTAACGAAACTGCGAAAAAAAATCTTTCCATGATTGTTGCGAGTGCGGGGCGTCTCTTTACCGTTGTAAACGCCATGCTCGATTTTTCGCGGCTAAAAAACAAGGACATCACCCTTGAATATTCAGCCATCGATATCCATTCAGCCGCCGAAGCGGTATTAGCATCCCTTCGGCCTCATATTGAAAAAAAAGGAATTATAGCCGTCAACAGCATTGCGCCGGGCACATACATCGCTGAAGCAGACGAAGGCCATCTAAATAGAATTTTCATCAACATCATAACCAACGCGGTGAAATTCACCGAAAGCGGGCGCATCGACATCTCAGCGGAAGAAACCCCGGAAGGCATGATCCGCATATCCATCAAAGACACAGGAGTCGGCATACCGGAAGAGAGGCTGCAATCGATTTTCGAACCATTTGAACAAACCAACAGTTTAAGCGCTCATTACGCCACAGGCGCAGGGCTTGGGCTTCCGATTACCAAAAAATTGGTGGAGCTTCACGGCGGCTCCATCGACGTGCGCTCATCGGTGGGCGTCGGCACACAATTTTCTTTTACGCTTCGAAAAGCCGCTTCTGATACGCCCTCATCAACAAGCCCGCTTTTTTTACCGGAAGAGACCCCGATTTCGTTTGAGCTTCCAGATACCGCCGCTTCCCTGGATACCGCATCAGAGGGAAACGTCATCCTGGCAGTGGACGATGAACCCCTGAATTTACAGACGCTTACAGCATTTTTATCTCCCCTGGGTTACAATATCATCACCGCGAAAAGCGGCAGTGAGGCTCTCGATATATTACAGCGAAACGCATCCATCGCACTTGTCATTTTAGACGTGATGATGCCCCGGCTTTCCGGTTACGACGTCGCCCGGATGATTCGCCAGACTCACCAGGCGCACGAACTGCCCATCATCATGCTCACCGCTCAAGGATATCCGGAAGATATCGTAGCGGGGTTTGAAGCAGGAGCAAACGATTATCTTGCCAAACCGGTGAACCGTCCGGAACTTCTGGCGCGAGTAAAAAGCCTCATTTCACTTCGTGATTCAGCGCGTGAGCACAGTGAGCTTTCCATTCTCCGGCACGATGTGTCGATTGCGCATGCCATACAAAATTCTCTGCTTCCTCTCAGCTTTCCGACAACCGAAGGCATCAGGCTTTCGGTGCGATATCTTCCCATGACGGATTTAGGCGGCGACCTGTACGATTTCCGTTTGCTCCCGGACGGCTCGTGCGATGTGCTCATTGCCGATGCGTCCGGACATGGAATTCCCGCCGCGCTCATTTCAACAATGACCAGCATCTCATATCGCCTTTCCGGGATGGGCGCCGGCGCGCTCTGTGAAAAGATGTCGCACATCAACAGCGTGATGTGCGGATACGAACACGGACAATTCATCACCGCATGTCTCATAAATATCTCAACGGACAGAAGACAACTCACCTACTCAAATGCCGGTCACTGGCCGTTTCTCATCATACATAGAAACAACCTTGCAATTGAATCATTTCGCGATGAGGGCGTACCGCTCGGCTGGCTTCCTGATGCAGAATACACCGAAAGGAGCGTGCCACTGCATGCAGGCGACAGAATCATTCTCTTCACTGACGGCCTTGTTGAATGCAGAAACGATTCGGGAACCATCTTTGGCATTGATCGCTTTAAAGATGCAGCTATGCGGCTGGTCAATCTGCCCTTGGAACATTGCGCCGATTCACTTATCGAAGAGGCGAAAAAATGGTCGGGCAAAACCGAAGCGTTTCGCGATGACGTGACGCTCATCATCATAGACATCGCATAATTTGCTAAAAAAAGCTTGAAATTGAGATTATCTCCACACAGTATCTACTTAAACATAGAGAACTTCTGTAAATAACCAAAAAGGGAGTGTTCATGGAAATTGTATTCGAAATAATTAAAATTTCGCCTCGGACAACCGAGGCAATTGACTACAGCCATGTCATTTTCAAAATAGACCTCAAAAAGAAAGTGGATATTGAAAACGCGAACGACCTTTGGATATTCCTTAAGACAATGACCGAAGGCGGGGCCAGAAAATTCATGATCGACATGAAAAATCTGGAATACATTGACAGCTCCGGCATCGGCATAATTATCAACACCGCGAAACTCGTGAGGCCGAAAAAAGGGGATGTGGTCTTGATCAACGTACCGCAGAGCATTAAAGACATATTCAAAGTCATTAATCTGCAGGAATTTATTAAAATTTTCAGCTTAGAAGCTGAAGCAATGAATTTTTTCCGATACCTTTAAAAAGGATAAGAAACATGAAAAAACATCTCATCATTACATCCCTCATTTCCGCCATCTGCGTCCTTTTCGCATGTTTCGCCAAGGAAGGGGAAAGGATACCCGCGAAGATATCGTTTGTCTCAGGCACTGTGCTCCTCAACGGCAAAGACGCGCAGCCGGATGATTTCGTGAAATTCGGCGATGTCATCGAAACAAAGGCGCGCTCCTCATGCGCCATTATCATCGATTCCCGGAACATCATCGGCATGAGGGAAGAAAGCCTGCTGGTGTATAAAATCAAAAAAGACACCGCGCTCATCGATCTTAAAAACGGATTTTTAGTCATCATCATCAAAAACAAAAAGAATATTCCGGACTTCAAAGTCTCAACTCCAACTGTCACTGCGAGCGTTCGCGGCACGGTGCTTTTTATGGGGACAGAAACACCAGTATCTACCTACACCTGCATCTGCAACGGCATCATCCACTATCACGCAATGGGCAGGTCAAAAGCCGAACGCCATGCCGCCGCGCACCATAAAGGGATTTCATATACGGAAAAAGGCGGTCTGGTTCTCGATTCACCGGCAGGCCTGAAATATCACTCAGATGAAGATATTGAAGCGCTCGCAAAAATGATCAATGTCACTATAGATTGGTCGAAGGTTTCTGAATAAGCGTCATGAACCAGGATCAGGTCAAAAAGCTCCTTTTGAAACTCGACCCGTCTGTTTCGGATTTTTCGGTGATTTTCACCGGGAAGAAAAGCAAAAAAGTCGACGGGCTGTATAAACCCGAAACGCAGGAAATTCTCCTTCACTCGGAAAACTTCCAGAGCGACGAGCAACTCATCTATACCGCTATACACGAGTTCGCGCACCATGTGCACTTCACCCGCTCACCCATACCCATTAGCGCGCGCTCGCATACGACCGAATACTGGAATATTTTTCACAATCTTCTTTTTGATGCGGAAAAGAAAGGTTTGTACAGAAATATATTTCGCGATGATAAACGTTTTATAGAGCTAACGAAAGAAGTAAAAGAAAAATATGTAGCCACTCATGGAAACATCATAAAGGAGTTTGGCGCTCTGCTTTTAAAAGCGCACCAGCTCTGCCTTGAGACACACGCAAGTTTTGAAGACTACATGGACAGGGAACTTGGGCTGTATCGCCCGAGCGCGAAAGCGATGATGAAAATTTCAGCAAAAGACGTGAATCCAAAACTCGGAATGGACAGCATGCGCCTTGTCGCTTCCATCCGCGATGAGGAAAACGCCCGAAACGCTGAAGAGGCGCTTCTGGATGGTGAGACTCACGACATGGTAAAATTTCAGTTCAAAACAAAACCAAAAAGCGGCGATCCTCTCAAGCGCCTTCTGGATGAAAAAGACAGAATTGAACGGTCACTGGAGCGGCTCGAAAACAGGCTTACGGAAATTACGAAAAGAATCGATGAAATTAAAAGCAAAGAAACATAGCAATTATTTCGTCTATCTTCTACTCTGTGTCAATGGCGCCTACTACACCGGCATCGCGATTGATCTTGCAAAAAGGCTTGGCCGCCATCGCGAAAAAAAAGGAGCAAAATTTACGCGCGCATTCTTACCAAAAAAACTCGCAGCAGCATGGAAGATCTCAGGCGGTAGGTCCGAAGCGCAAAAGGCGGAGCACTACATCAGGAAAAAGGGGCGCGCGTTTAAGATGGCGATTTCAAAACATCCGATGCTTCTGGAAACTTCATTGCGAAACGATCTTTCGATTCGAGCTAAATCGGTGACCGATATTTCTTATGGCATAGTGCATCACCGCAAACAATGTAAACTGTTCGAAATATGCTGATCATCCCTTAATCATCACCAGAAGCATTTTCGCGGGAACGCGTGCTGCAAGTGCGTGAGGGACATTGGCGGGCATCATAAGAGCTTCGCCGGCATGCACTTTGTGCGCCACGCCGCCCACGGTAATCTCAAGCGCTCCATCAATCACCATTACAAATGCATCGAACGGAGCCGTATGCTCGCTCAATCCTTCCCCCGCATCAAACGCAAAAAGCGTAATTGATCCTTTCTCGTTTTGCACGAGCGCTTTGCTCACGATGGTTTTCTTCTGATATTCAATAAACGAAACGAGGTTTTCCGGATGTTGCAATAATGCAGTGCTCATATACCCTCCAGTCATTCAAGCAGTATGTGGAATGATAATCACGCATACAGCGATTTTTTCCCGGCGTTATGATTCGTCACAACCGGTTGTGCAATCAATCCAATAGCCTCTTCTGTCCTTCAATCTTTTTGATATCCGTAATATCCTGCGTCACCTCAAGGCATCCGAGATATTCTCCCGCCTTATTCCTCACCGCATAATAGCTGATGTACACAAGTTTGCCGCCCAGTTCAATCCAGAATTCCGCTTTATTGCGCGTACCGGACTTCATCTCATCGAGCAGGCGGTTCACCACATGGATGCTTTTGTCGGGATGGCAATTCTGCACCGTTCTGCCAATAACCGCTTTCGAGCGCACAAAGATGCGATCGGGGGCATTGTTAAAATAGCGCACCACATCATCTTTGTCAATGAACGTGAAATCGACCGGCATGGTATCCAGCACGCATGAGAGCTGTTCGAGCGTGATATTTCCCGTTTCAAATGCAATTGTATCGCGCTCGAGTTTCACACCTCCCGCTTCCGCAACAGCATTTCCCGATTTTGGGCTGTAGCTCATGAAACCGATATCAGAAAACTCCTGCGTCACGAGCTTCCAGTCGTCTTCGTTGAAAAACTTATGTGAGGTGGGGAAGAGAATATTGTTTTCCTTGAAAAAGTGGTCGGCGAGTTTTTCGGCAAGCTGTATTCCAGCCGACTGAAGCTTTTTCGCCGATTCGGCATCGCTGTTTTTCTCAAGTGCATCATACGCGGCGTAGAGATTTTTTTCGATTTCCCGAATCGCATCATGCTCCATCCACATAATTTTCGGCGGCTGGGTCACGCCGTATTTTTCGAGCACCGGGAAAAGCACGTTTTCCTCGCGAAGGTAGTGCACCGACGATTCCTTGAAAAATCCAATGAGCGTTCCTATTTCCCGAACAAGCGACGGAGCTTTTTTGTCGATAAAGGCAGTCGCTTTCTCCACCAGTTCACGCGCGAACGAAAGAAGGCTTCGGTGCTCGCTCATGAGAATAAAAAGCGGATGACCCTCCGGCACGTCGAGCTTCGCCTGCTCAATCGATTCCTGAAATAGGTCGATGTGAAGCTGGCAGAGCCTGTGCACCTCTTCCGCAGGCATCCCTTCGCGGATCATCTCCTCTTCGAGCATGCTGATCTGATGGGGCATCACGTTGCCGAACTCTTTTTTGAAAAGTGCCTTCATCTCGCCGACGTCCGCACCCTCGTGCAGCATTTTTATCATCTTTTTCAGCAATTCCTTCTTTTCGCCCATATCTGTTAAAAATTCGCTCATGAAAGCCTCCTGTTGAGAATTTAATCGTATGCGGATTCACCGCATATACATTCACAAATAATTCACTTCTTCACAAATGAAATCCATATTCCTTTCAAGAGAAAACCAACAAGAAAAATCCCGCCCGCAGCAAAAATAATATCCGGTCCCATTCTCAGCCATGAAACTGTACGAATAAAATCGCTTGTGGCAATTTCGGGACTGCGCGCAAACCACAGGCCTTTTTGCACCGCAAAATAAAACTGATAAAATCCAGAAGGGATGAGGCTGATGATTGTCATCAGAGCAAGACCACCATTCAACCCCCAGAACGCCCATTTAAGAAGGCTATCGGACCACCCTTCTTTTTTGAAAATGTGGCGCACGGAAAAGAGCATGAGCGCAATAGCCAGAAATCCGTACACGCCGAAAAGCGCCGTATGTGCATGAATTGGCGTAGTGTTGATTCCCTGAATGAAATACAGCACAATAGGCGGATTAATTAGAAATCCAAATACACCCGCACCAATGAGATTCCAGAAAGCCACAGCGATGAAAAAATAAATCGGCCAGCGGTATTCGTACGTTGCTCCCGCCTTTTCAATTGTGCGCATATTCATGGCCGCTTCAAAGCCAAGCAGCACCAGCGGCACCACCTCAAGCGCCGAAAATACCCCTCCAAGCACCATAATGGGAAGGGGCGAGCCTGTCCAATACAGGTGATGGAAGGTACCGATGACACCGCTTCCGAGATAGAGGAAGATGCTCAGATACACTGTGATATGTGCAAATTTTTCACTCACCGCGCCGATTCTGGACAGAATAAACGCGAGCGTTACTGTGGCAAAAATTTCAAAGAACCCTTCCACCCATAGATGGACCACCCACCAGCGCCAGTATTCAGCATCAGAGAGATGGCTTCCTTTCCCATACATCAGCCCCGCCATATAAAAAAGCGGAATCGAGATGGCGCTATACAGAAGAAGATGGGTAAGCCCTCCTTTATCCCTCTCACTTTTTAAGGCGGGAATGATGGCACGAAGAACAAGTCCCAGCCAGATTATCATGCCGATAATCAGAAGAATTTGCCACACCCTTCCAAGTTCAATGTATTCATAACCCTGATGGCCAAATAAATATCCTTCCCCGCCAAAATACCCCTGCACGGAAAGCCATGACCCGACGAGCGTGCCAAGAACTACCACCACTACCGCGCCGAAAAGGGCTATCACGAGCGTTTTCTGGTATTTCGGCTCCTTCCCTATGAAAGGACCAATGAAAAGACCGGTTGCAAGGAAGCAGGAAGCAATCCAGAAAATTGCAAGTTGGATATGCCATGTCCGAAGTGCTGCATAGGGCAAAAGCTGTGCAATTGGCAAACCAAAAAATTTCGTACCTTCAACTGTATAGTGCGCTGTGAGCGAGCCTGTGCCTATCTGTACAAGGAATAACAGCATTGCCACAAGAAAATACACCACCGTCGCTTTTTGACTTGAGGTGGGTGAAGGTTCTTTGAACATTGCAAGCGTTACTGTATAATCTTCCTCGCGCATATATTTGTGATAAAAATACAGCACAAGACCAAGCGCTAATATGAGAAGCGCGACGCTTACAATCGACCAGATGACCATACCGGGTGTCGGCACATTTCCCACAAGAGGATCGTACGGCCAATTGATAGTGTATGATGTTGTGGCACCAGGCCGCTGTGCAACAGCCGCCCATGCAAGCCAGGCAAAGAAACTTGCGACATTGAATCCATCCGCATCGGTTTGTACAACACCTGGCTGCAAACCCATGCGGTCATTACCGTTTTTAAAAAGGTTGGTGTAATACGTTATCAGATAGAGAAATGCCTCAGATTGATATTCGGTGAACACTAATTCCTGTTTTTCCTGATTGTAGCGATTCTGCCTCAGCTCGTTAGCAACACGAGCGGAAAGCTCCGCTTTCTTCATCGCATCCAGTGCATCGAACTTTTCTTGCGTAAAATTGCGCGCTTCTTCTGCACTGATTCCAAGATGTCGTGCTGCAACATAGATGCCCATCCGATGCAAAAAGTCGGCAGACCAATCTGGCGCCAAATACGATCCATGTCCCCAGATGGTACCGATATGATGCCCACCTCTGCTGAAATAGTACACCTGGCCATCTAAAATGGCCTTCTTGCCCGTCAGTTCCGTTCCTGCAACATTTACGACCTTTTCCGGAATGGGAGGCTTATCTCGTTTGATCAGATATCCTCCAAAGATGAGTACACCAAAGCACACAATCAGCACAAAAAGCAACACTGCTTTACCATGCGACTTCATGACGTACCTCCTATTGTGAAATGTCAATTGTTTATGAGAAACAATAATACACATTAAAAAAACTTCCTTATATACGAAATGCTACCCCTCAAAATCATTCTCATACCCGAGTAGCGCATAATTTCCCGGATTTTGCTTCTATGCGGCTCGCCATAGCAGTGCGTCTGGCAATCCTTGCACGCAGGCTTGGGATTGTAGGGGCAGATGAGGCGCTTGCTGGCAGCGTAGAGGAAAAGTTTCGCGCATTCATCGCATAATTCAAAAGCGAGAGGATTGATATACATGGCAAGTTTACCAACTCCACGAATAACCGTTTTCCCCTTTGCGGCATGCTTTCCCGCACAATACATTGCAATGAATGTGCCAAGAACCCCAATATCCTTTTTTATGGCTTCCCTGCAACTACTGTGCATGCGCTGTCTCCCTGTCGCTTCGATAATTGCAGCAGCCGATTTCGATTGCATCATACGAAAACCTTCTCCCGGTCAGATTGCATAAAAAAGCTTTTTTTGATACAGGTGCGCAATGTCCGCACTTTGTGCACATCGCCACATGATCCACCATGCCGTAATCCTGCATCTGCGCAAGCAACTGCACCAGCATCTTCAATGCCGCACGCGCAGTTCTTTCCGAAAGTTGCACCAGATGAGAAGCAAGCAATTCTTCAAAATGGCGCACTTCTTTCACAATGCCCGCCGCTTTCCGTGTACAGGAAAGATTTTGTGCGCGCTTATCTCCCGCGGACATTTTGCGTATCAACCCTTTACGCTCCAGCGCTTTCAGTGCCACGCTCATGGTGGGGCGCGTCACATACAGTTCCCTGGCAATGATATTCGCGTTGATTTCAGATCGTAAAGCGCATTCATCAAGATAGTGCAAAATCTGAATTTGCAATGGTGTAACATTATACTGTTCAGCAATTTTCCACAGCCAGGCCCGTTTTACATCTAAAAGCTTATCGAGCACATGGTTAAGAATTCGTGATGACGCATTATTTATCATGCAAATATTCCAGAATAGTTAGTAGTACTAACTATATCGCAAAGGTTTGATTTGTCAATCAAAAAAAGCATTTTTTTATTTTTTTGCCAACTCATGCAAGGAGGACTCGAAAATATTATTTACATTTTCTTTGCCGTTGCTATAAGCTGTAACCATCGAAGCGCGAGGCTCATATCGCATGAAAATCAACAGGGCTGATGCATCAGCGGAAAATCAGTTGAGAGGAAAGAGATTTTTGAGGAAATAGGCCACTGCGAGCAACGCATTCACTCTTCATGGCGATAATACAAATCGACATCAAACCCGCCGAATTGCGAAATAAAAGAGAGATTGATATTATCGTACAAAGTCCGCGTGGTGACATCTTCCTCGTTAAACTCCGGAGGAGAAAGCCGGACCGTGTGATTGAGGAACTGAAGCTGATTGGCGAACGTGCCCGTAATGAGATTGGCAATTTCTCCCGCGACTTCTTCATAATGCTTCTTTGCCGATTTGGCTCCCGCGGTTTTAAAAAAATATTTTGTGATGTTATTCAGCGTCGAAGAGGGAAGATTGATAATCAGTTCGCCTTTCAGAGTGCCGGAAATGCTGATTGCAACGCTCGGATCTCCTTTTGACGACTGGCTTTCAAGCACTTCTTCAATTGAATGATCTTTAAGAAAATTTTTGAATATATGATCGACCGAGCGAATGATTAGCCTGGCATACTGATCGTATGAATTTATAATTGCCATAGATTTCCCTGGATGTATGAATTATCAATATGAAAGCGTATCAATAATGCGACATATTTTTGCTTTCACTCACCGATTTTGCAAGCAAAATTTACGAAATTCCAAGAAGTTTTTGCGCGTTTCCGGCAAGAACCATCTTTATATCATCATCACCAAGATACTTCCTCATCGCATGCACATAGCGCGACGGAGAAAGCAGCGGGTAATCGCTTCCAAAAAGAATTTTTTTCGCACCGACGATCTCGCTGGCAATTCTATAAATCTTCTCATCGTACAAATACGGCGTCGCAGCGGTATCATACCGGACATTCAAAAACGCCTCGCGGACTTCTTTCATGAGTTCGTAGAAAAAAATTCCCCCACCCAGGTGCGCTAAAATGATCTTTGTTTTTGGATTTTTCGCAATAGCGTCATATAACCGTTCAAATGAAGTGGCATATTTCCCCGCATAATGATGCCCCACCGGCTCATTGACATGCAGGCATACCGGGAGCTCCTCGATTGACGCTGCATGCAGAAGCGCTTCAAGGAATTGCTGCTGCCTATCGCCAAAACCTGCGGCATAAAACGCCACCTCTCCGATTCCTGCGGCGCCGCTTTTTTTCGCTGACTTCACCCACTCTTCGAGTCCCTCGAAATTTTCAATCGGCGCGAGAAAAGGAATGATCTTCCCTGCGCTTTCGCGCGATGCTGCGAGCAGATACTCATTCTGCAATGTGCGGTAGGTTTCATTTTCAAACGGGAAGGCCATTGCGACAGCGCGGTCGATTCCCTCGACGCGCATCATATCACAAAGCCCGGCACGATCGACCATCGCTGATTTCTCCGAACGATACAGCTCGTAAAAACGAACATCATCAAAAAAACGGTTTCTATGTAAAATTATTTCAGGGGGAAATAGATGCACGTGAAAGTCTATGATCATTCTGAAATTCCTTCTTCCGCAACTACACGGCAGCGCTGCGCACCCAGATCTACTACTCCATCAGCGCTTGCGATGCGAGCTGTCACCGTGTCGCCCACCTCAAGATACCGAAAATTTGTCTTTTTCTCCGCTTCAAGAAATGATGCAATCCGCTTTGCGGGCGGAATCCCGAATATCCCGGCAATCCGCGTTTGCAATTTCGAAGGGCTTCGAAGCGCCACCCCATGCGGCGTGCCGGTGGCAATCACATCGCCGGGATATAAATCCATCCGCTCTTTGAGCACTTCGATAAGGCGATGCACAGGAAACACCATCCCGGAGGTATTGCCGCGCTGATCTTTTGCGTGTGGATTTTGTCCCTGTGCATCGAAGACCGAAAGCTCTAAGTTCAGGGCATACAGGCGTTTTGCCACCTCAGCATCCATCGTCTGCACAATCGGGCCGAGGGGCGCGAAGGTTCGGAAAGATTTTCCCAGAAACCACTGGCCCCGCGAAAGCTGCACATCGCGCGCGGACACATCGTTGAATATCGCGATGCCGAGCAAATAGTCGGCAAGATTATCCTCACGTACTTCATCGCGCTTCCCAATTTTTTTCCCGATTACCACCGCCAGTTCCACTTCATAATCCAAAAGGCGCACCGATTTAGGATAGACAATGTCATCCCGCGCGCCGCAGAGCGACGACGAAGGCTTGGTAAAAAATATGGGATTTTGAGGGAGCGGCATTTTTACCTCGCGCGCGTGATCGCGGTAATTCAATCCTGCACAATATACCGATGCGCGCGATGAAGCGGGGGGAAGTAACGATAATGAATCATACGAGAATGTGTCGGCGGTTTTGATGTTCCCGGACTGCATGAGCAAATGCAGTGTTTCGACGGAATCATCGCACACAATCTCTTTCACCTCGTTGTTTTCAACGATACCCCATCGGATATCGCCATCGTTTTTCTTATAGCGGATGATTTTCATGGTTCATATCGGCACTATAATAATTATATTACAATATTAAATTACATAAAGATTATTTTCCTGAAGCGTTTGAATTCCCGCGTCCTGTAAAATTTTCTCAACCTGCCGGACATCTTCCACCTGGAAAATAAATACGGCGCTTCTACCGCTTTCAAGAATAAAGCCATAGGCGTCTTCCACATTCACCCCGGCTTCACGGATAATGCGCGCAACGCGAAATAGCCCGCCGGGCTTATCGTCCATCTTCACCGCCACAATTTCCTTAAGCGTGGCAGCGACGCCGTCGCGCTTGAGCGCCTCGCATCCATCTTCGGGTTTATCGAGCAAAAGCTTGATAATGCCGTAGTCGCCGCTGTCCGAAATGGTGATTGCGCGGATGTTGATGCTGTTCTCCGCAAGCACTCTGGTGATGCGCTCTATCTTTCCCGGCTTGTTTTCTGCAAAAACTGATACCTGATAGGGCATTGTGCTCCTCCTACAATTTTCGATTGTCAATCACGCGAACTGCCTTGCCGGTGCTGGCGGGAAGAGAGCCCGGCTCCAGAAGCTCCACCCGCGGGTTTACCACGATGAGAGCGCGCAGACGCTCGATTATTGTCTTCTTTAAAGATTCAAGCGATTTTATATCACCGGAAAACATTTTCGAATAGAGTTCAACCTTGATAATTATGCGGTCCAATCCGCCTTCTCTTTCAAGAACAATTTGATAGTTATTGCCGACTTCCGGAATATTCATCAAAACGGTCTCTATCTGCGACGGAAACACGTTCACGCCGCCCACAATCAGCATATCATCGGTTCTGCCTTTGATGCGATCGATTCGCCGGTGTGTGCGGCCGCATGGACACGGCTCGGGAATGATGCGCGTAAGATCTCTCGTGCGGTAGCGCAGCATTGGCATGGCTTCGCGGTTGAGATGCGTAAGCACCAGTTCGCCTTCTTCTCCATCTGGAAGATTTTCGCCCGTCTCGGGATTGATAATTTCCACATAGTAATAATCTTCCCACACGTGCATGCCGTTTCGATGGATGCACTCAAACGCCACGCCAGGCCCATTGAGTTCCGACAGTCCGTAAGAGTTATAGGCGTGCAAGCCCCATTGCTCCTCGATTTTATTGCGCGTGGCTTCTGAATACGGCTCCGCGCCAAGATATGCTTTCTTCACAGTAAGATCGCGGGGGTTTATTCCCTGCGCAGCAATCTCCTCGGCAAGATGCAGCGCATAGCTCGGCGTGATGTGAATGATGGTGGTGTGAAAATCCTGCATGAGCTGAATCTGGCGAAGCGTATTGCCGGATGCGGACGGGATGACCATGCATCCAAGCCGCTCTGCACCATAGTGCAGGCCAAGGCCGCCGGTGAAAAGGCCGTATCCCATCATATTCTGGAACACATCGTCGCGCGTTGCGCCGGTGGCGGCCATGCAGCGGGCTAATACATCTGCCCAGGCGTTGATATCATTCATCGTGTAGAATATCACCGTGGACTTGCCGGTGGTGCCGGACGATGCATGCATGCGCACAATCTCCGAGCGGGGAACAGCGACCATGCCGTCAGGATACGAAAGCCGAAGATCGTTTTTCGTCACAAACGGCAGGTCTTTGATATGCTCAAGGGTACGGATGGAATCAGGATTGATCTTATGTTCTTTGAATAATTTTTGATAATAGGGAGTCTTCGCGGCCGCGGCAAGCGATTTTTGCAATCGTTCCGACTGAAGTTTTTCGAGGTCTTTTCTGCCGATTGTTTCAAGCTCTCTGTGCAGCATAATGATATCCTGGTATTATTTTTTAATGCATCGTGCGTTCAAAGCGTTATTTGTCAATTAGATTGAGAAGGCATTGATGATGTTTTTCGGAAAGGATATGGGGTGGCGCATTATCATGTAAAAATAAAAAATTTTTCTTGATAAAATACTATACATATGTAGAGTTTGCATAACCGACACATCCAATTATTATCCCGCATGGAGGCCAAACCATGATTAAAACCACGTACATGATGACAAAGGAAGTGCTGATGCTGCTCAAAGAAGCAGAAAAACGCACCGGATGGACGATGATTGATGTAGTCATTGCAGTCATGCGCTACGCAATGCGGCATCACGCAAAGTACGAAAGGGAGCACGGAAGGATTGAGTACCAGAATCGCTTAGATAAAGATGGCATGCCAATACCAAAATTACGCGTGAAAGTAAAAATACACGAACGCGAGTACGATTATTTCAATGATATGCGGAGGTTTTTTCGGCGGTCGATTTCGCATGTGATTGCGATTGCAGTGCTCGAGTATTTGCCAGAACTGGTGGAGCGCATTGAAAACGGTGCATATGACGAAGAAGTGGATTCTTATCCCTACAAAAGCTGTGCAATTTACGATAAATGTATAGAAGAAGCGACGGTGTTTCACATCTGGTGGGGATTACCAAGCGACCCAGCGTTACTTGCCGCAGAATTCGCTCGCTAACCCTGTTCAAAAATCGCATCTATCTTCAACCTGCACGTTTCCAGAAGTGATACCTCTGCCTTCGAACAGCACACTTTCTTACAAAGGCATCATGATATTATACAAAAACGAAAATAAGAAAGCCGGATGGAAATTCCATTCCGGCTTTCTTTTGTATTCCTGATATAACCTTAGAACCGTGCTTCTGTCTTGATGTAGAAGTTGCGGTTTGAAGCTTTCCAGTCTGCAACCGCTGTAAGAGCCGTATCGGACGTTTCAGCTTTCTGATCTTCCACGTATGCCATCATGCGGACAGAATTATTGAACTGATACCCAACTCCGAACGCCCAGATGGTGACATCGGCTGAAACACCGTCATTCGCGCCATAACCTTCAGCATATTCGGTGGAACCCATGGCATAGCGACCGGCCACGAGTATCGGCATTCCAGTCAAAGAATTGAGGTTCGCCATCAGGAATGCATCAATCAGTCGATATTCTGCAACGAGCGGATCAGTGCCGGCTGTCGTCCCATTAGTGCTTATGGTAGCCATTGTGTAGGACACGCCCACACGGATTCCCTGGAAATTATAAATTGCCAGAGCGCCATAATACCGCGAGTAGTTGTCGCCAGCATTTTCGCCTTCATCGCGCGTTACCTGGTTTCTGTAATAACCCGCAAGTGAAAGCCCTTCAATCGGGGTGATGGTAAGCATCCCATAAAACGCTTTTCCATCATCATGAAAGTTAAGTTCTGCAGTCTTCTTATAGCCTTCACCATTGGTCACTGCACCGGTAACTGTGACCATCTTTGCCACATTCAGGCTGACGCTCAAACCCATGTCGGCTGAAGAGTCGATCGATTGGCCGATGCCTCCATTCACTCCCGACTGTTTGAGCAGCAGCAGTTTTGCAGCATCGATGTAGTTCTGGTTGAGCCATCGGTAGTCGCTCGCATCGTCGATGAGGCCGATTACTGGAGTCCCGACCATGCCGAACTGCGCGGTGAGAATCCCGAATCCAAAATCCTGCTGTGCCTGCAAATACGCATACTTAATGTAGGCGATATAACGGGAATCATCTACGGTGGCAACTTTTTTTGCATCATTGCCCACATCCAGCGTCGTGCGCACGCTCCATGTCGCATCGATTTTCTTTCTGAAATCGAGATAGACGCGCGTGATATTGAACGTATTTTCGTTTTCGCCGCCATCAGTCTGATTTTGCAGCGTTTTGTACCATTCAAGGTACATCCTTCCGGAAACTTTCAAAGGTTCGTCCTTGGGAGCTTCCGAACCCGAAGTCACCTGCTGCGCATTTGCCGCGGCGACGCAGAGCGCGAGCATGAGCGCAAGAGTACTGAAAAAGAATTTTAACCGCATTGAAAATCCTCCGAGAAAATTTTTCCGGTTTATCGCAACCGGTTTGTATTCGAATCATGCTCGAATACGCATACTACATGGCTGAAATGAACTTTCATGGTGTAAAAGCGCGATAAAGCATCTATGAATTATTTGTTAAGGAGGGTAGGCAAAATAGTTTTTTAATTGAAGAATTCAGTTGTTTATCAAATGATTGCGCGCATGAAAGCTGTTGTGTTAAAAAAAGGCAAAGAGCATGCGATTGCAAACCGCCATCCATGGATTTTCTCCGGTGCTATTCAGACAATTGATGATGATATTCCCGACGGCTCCATTGCGCCCATACGGGATTATGGCGGCAAGGTTCTTGCATGGGGATACGTAAACCGCGCATCGGATATCACCGTTCGCATTATGTCCTTCGGTGAAATTCCGTTTACATCCGATTCGCTGCGAATTGCGCTTCAATCTGCGATTGAAAAGCGCAAGCGCGATCCGTTCCTTTGCGGCATCAACGCGCGCCGGCTTGTTCATTCGGAGGGCGATGGAATACCGGGGCTTATTGTGGATAAATACGATGAACACCTTGTGATACAGTGCCTCACGCTCGGCATCGACCGCCTTCGCGATGAAATCGCGCAGATGCTCAACGATCTCACGCACGCAAAAAGCATATTCGAACGCAGCGATCACGCCGGCCGCGCCGCAGAAGGCCTGAAAAAGCGAAAAGTCCAGATTTCCGGAAGCACCCCAGATGAAATCATTATTAATGAAAACAGCATGCGGTTTTTCGTAGATGTAAAAAAAGGCCAGAAAACGGGTTTTTTTCTGGACCAGCGGGAAAACAGAGCGATGCTTCGCCGCATTTCAGAAGGCAGGCGCATCCTCAATCTCTTTGCATACACCGGCGGATTCACCATCGCCGGCTTTTTCGGCAACGCGCGCGAAATTGTTTCCCTCGATATTTCTCAGAATGCGCTCGATCTTTTAAAGAAAAACCTCGCGCTCAATTGCATCGCCCAGCCATCAGAAGAAATCTGCGCTGATGCTTTCGACTTTCTTAGACACTGCGATGACGGTTTCGACCTCATCGTACTCGATCCGCCCGCGTTCATCAAAAGCCGTGCCGATATCGCCGACGGCATCCGCGGCTATCGGGAGCTGCATTTGCAGGCATTCAGGATTTGTCTTCCCCGCTCGCATGTGTTTTCATTTTCATGTTCCCGATTTATCTCCATGGAAGAGTATCAAAAAGTGATTTTCTCGGCTGCGGCAAAAACCCGGCGAAACGTTTGCATCCTCGGGAAATTTCACCAGCCATCAGACCATCCGGTGAATATTTTCGCTCCCGAAACAGAGTATCTTAAAGGAATACTATTTTTCGTCGAGTGACGCGAAATAAATTATTATTGCCGTAAATCATGCCTTATTGTACTCTGTCAAAATATTCAATACTGGTGGAGGGTTAAATGAAAAAGTTCATTCCAATGCTATTGCTTCCCGTATTTATAGCTTACGCCGAATGCACAAAGAAATACAGCGATATTAACGATGCATTGTCAGAACTGATCAAAATGCAGGAAACCTACATCAATGCCATAGAGAGCGCAAAATCAGCTGAAGATGTCGCAAAAGCCATCAACGACTACGCTGACAGCTTTACCACACTTCGCCCCAAAATTGAGTCTTTCGAAGGCAAATACCCCGAACTCAAAGAGTCAAAAGAACCGCCTGAAGAATTGAAGGATAGTTTCCAGAAACTTGAACAGTCCGCCATGAAGCTCACACTGGTTTCTCGGTCGATATCCAAAGACCATATCTCCTCGCCGGTGGTTCAAAAGGCCATTGAGCGCCTGGTGAAGCTCAGCCGGCCATCAGAAGCCTCCGGGCCGGCCATCGCTCCTGGTGATGCCGAGGAATCTGTGCCAATCGCTCCTGGACAATAAGTCTTCAGCTGTGCCATCTGCTTGTTGTGAATTACCATACAGCAATTTTGCTGCGGTCAATTGAAGAAAGAATTGACTCGCAGCCGCTCTTTTTTTATACTGTAAAATAATTCCCCATAAAGGAAGATGAATGGCGCCATGGGACTCTTTACTCCGAATATCGAAAAGCTCATTGACAACGATGACGTGGAAGGCCTGCTGAAACTCTTAAGCCACCGAAAAGCTGAAATTCGACTGCAGGCATTCCTTGCTCTTTCCCGTAAAAAAGACCCGAAAATAATTGAAAATTTAAAGACGCTTCTTAAAGATCCCGATCCGAAAGTGCAGGCGGTCGCGACCCTCCGTTTCGGCGAACTCGAGAAGGCAAATATTCTCTCAAACATACGGCGGATTATTCTAAACGGCACCCAGCGGGAAAAAATTGAAGCTCTCAGACTCATTGCGTCAAAAGGGAAAACCGACAATCCGGAAATTTCCAAAATTCTCTATCTTGCTCTTCAGGATAAGCGCCAGATTGTGAAGATCGAAGCGATGCGTGCGATGGGCGCGGTAAAGGATATCTACGCGGAAAAGCACCTCATCGACATGCTCGAAGACAAAAGCTCGCATATCCGTGCTGAAGCCGTCAAAGCGCTTGGCGACCTGGCAACAGAGACCTGCGTGGACCCCATCATCGGATCGCTCATCGATAATCATCACGACGTGAGAAAGGCGGCTCAGGACGCGCTTAAAAAAATCGGAACCCCCAAGGCATTGAATGCCGTGCACGATGCGCCATTCATGCTCCTGGTGAAGCGCATGACCGAAGGGGAAGCCGTCCGTCGGGAAACGACAATTCAGATTGGCGTCAAACGCATCCGCGAAGCCGTACCGCTTCTTCAAAAGGCCTGCTTCGATGAATATAAAAATATTCGGCTGGAAGCGGTGAAAGCGCTTGGACTTATGCGCGAAAAATCGGCGGTACCTACCATGGTGAAGCTTTTGGACGACCCGTTTTTTGATGTCCGTATTGAAACGGTCCGTGCCCTTGAAAAAATTTTCGACCATAGCGCGCTTTTCGGCCTTGAAAAAGCCATGAAGACCGATAAAAACCGCGTGGTCCGCACCGAAGCGCAAAAGGCATACTATTCGCTGAAATCGCGCCTGGAAGCCGCCGGATCGCAGGGGTCATAATCGTTTCCTTATCATCATGATTTTAGGATTCGATATCGGCAACACAATCACGAAGATGGCGCTTTTCCGAAAGGACTCCATTATTCCTCTTTCTGTGTTTCGCTTTTCCACTCATGCAGCATCAAGCTCCGAAAACCTTTACGGAACAATTGAACCGATGCTTGCCTCTGCGCATGGTGCTTCGCTATCGGCGCATGTCATTTGCGGTATTGCCATTTCAAGCGTGGTAAAAGAAGTCCTCGATGCCTACAGGACACTGGCAAAGCGGTATTATTCAATCGAACCGTTCATCATCTCCGCCGCAAATTCGACTATCAAAATCGACTATGAACGTCCCGACATGCTGGGACCCGACCGCATTGCCAATGCCGCTGCTGCATGCCGCCTTTACGGGAAAGATTGCCTCATCATTGATCTTGGCACTGCTTCAACCTTCACTCTTATCCGAGAAAGCTCCCTTATCGGCGGCATCATCGCGCCCGGCGTGGAAACCGCCGCACAATCGCTTCTTTCGAACACTTCAATGCTTGTGGAGGTCCCCATCACCCGGCCTCCCTTCGTGGTCGGCAAAAACACGCACGATTGCATCCGCTCCGGCCTTTTTTTCGGATGGATCTCAATGCTCGAAGGGCTGGTGAAAAAAATTTTCGAAAGCGAAAGATGCGAATTCCCTGTGGTACTCACGGGGGGGCACTCTAAAACCTATGCAGGGCATCTTTCCTTTCCCTGCATCATCGACCCCCTTTTGACATTGAAGGGCGTCAGGGTGGCATGGGGAAAAAAAAATTAGCTTTTTTCCATCACCACCAAACAATCATTCCTTATTAAAAAATCATTTGACAAAAGCAAACCCTTCCCTGTGTTATCCTATTCATTATACGCAGGAGAGTCGGAAATGAGCAAACAATACAATCCAAGAGAAAAGCGTGCCCGGGCGCGTCGCCGTCTGAAAAGGAAAAAGAAGGCATTGCGGGCAGCGATGAAGGGACATGGTTCCGCTTCGAAATGATGAACACCTGAAACGGGCACTGCCGCAGCAGTGCCCGCACGCAAGCCTGCAAGCGCGCAAAGCGCTTTTTTCTTTAAACTTGTAAACGCTGTTAATTGTTAGCGTGCGCCCCCGATTTTAATCACAATTCCGGCACTTTCAGCGTCCTTTATTTTCGTGCAAAAATTCAAGAATTTTCCATATTCATGAGGTTCGATTCTACCGCTTTTCACAAATGTTTTTTTTCGCACGTAAACCCTGTGCGTATTTTCATCATAGCGCGCTTCAAGCTCGATTTTTCCGAATCGGCTTTCATGCGATATATTTTTCGGCAGCATTTCAAGATGTGCACCTTTGGGAAGCACATACTCGTATGTATCATCCTCAACCACAGGCTCTCCTATGAAAAGCGGATGCTGACGCGATGCATACACAATGTATTCTATTGCCTCGCTTGAATATGGCGAGGCTTTAACGCTAATCCCTTTTCCCGTCGCGAGGGCAATGCCGTGACAAATTCCATTTGCCGAAAGTATGAGCGGCTTTGCGTAGTCTCGAACATTGCTCGTGGAATAATCGTCCATATCGAACGACGGGAAAAGATACCCGAAATACTTGCGCACCGATTTTTCCTCTTCCTGTGGAATGAGGAGCTTGCGTCTGAAATCGCCCCTCGGCCCAAAAAACTTTATTTCCCCCTCTATGAAGGTTTCTCCGGATTTGCTGATTTCTATTCTAAATTTTCCCTGCGTTTTTCCGTGTTGCCTTCCTTTAATAGTCTTTCGCTCAATGTCGCCGGCTACCAGCACGAGCGCCTCTGCGCCTTCAAGGAGGGGATTCACGTCGCCGCAAGCGTATTCCATGCTCGAAAAATCCAGCCACAACACATCCCTTTCGGAAAGGGGTACACATAGCAGAACATCGGTCACTGCATGAGGTGAAATAAAATTTCCGATCGACGGACGGTCGTTGCGCCGGGCAAACGCGATGAAGGACATAATGCCAAAGCGCTCTAAAATCGACTTCGCCAGAATTACTTTCCCCTCTGCACCCGAACGCTTTGCATAGAATACATCGGACGCCTTCTGTGGGAAAAAGAGATTTCTTCTTTCAAGCTCAATGCTTCTTGCGACATACTCGTAGATATTTTCAATAAGTTCGCTCCCCCGTCCTTGAAACTTTTCCCGGCATATCTTCTCATCGATGTCGAAAACCCCAATAAGCAGCCCGCGATACCAGGCCGCGAAATCTTTGTCCCCGTCCATGGTCGTGAAGGCATAAAACGGCAGCGCGTTTAACCTGTTTCCGGAAAAGCGTTCGTGCGTGATAGCGGGAATATCATTGAGGAAGAATGAACGGGTAATGACCTCGTCCGAAGTGCTTTCAAATAATTCAGCTGTCTGCGGAAACATGATATTGCACTTCATATTTTTCGGCGCCGATATGCTGAAGTAAAATTTTTTTACGGGCTCATCAAAATCGCATATTTCCACCGGCGGCAGGGCAAAAAGCTTTGCGTACGAGGGATCTTTGATCGGATTATCGATTGTATATGATACATGCGCCAGGGAGTGCTCTTTCAAAGACGGAAGGTTTATATACCTATCGCCATCAATATCCTGCACGGTGTACGCTTCCGTGTAGCCGCCCTCCTTATGATATACCCGCACAGTTACCGGTTTAAACTCGCCGCCATGCGCCACCTTAAATTCACCCCACTGTTCAATTGCCTTTTTATCTTTAAAATATAAAAGCTCTTCGCAGTATGCTCTGCTTCCGCCATCGGGAAGCAATTCATAGGACCTGCCCCGGTACAGCACAGCCGAGGGTAATTCGCGATATGCACCGCTTTTCCATGCTTCGATAATTTCGCGAATCTCATCGGTCGTGCGGTGAAGTGGAGGAACTGCATCCGAACCTTTTTCCAAAAATCTCACATATCCATCTAAAGAAAAATCGGATGGATGAATTTCCAGTTCGCGCTTCCAGTACATGAGGGGATCATCGCCGCTCTTTGCATCCATATAGCCGAGCAGGCGGTAGCAGTCCGGCTCTTCCCTTTCCAGCAGTTTAGAGAAAAGCAATTTTTTCGCATCATCGAACCTGTCAAGGGCAATCAACAGCGCTGCCTGTTCATACCACAGATCGCCTTCCCGCGCATGCCGCTTTATAACTTCAAGGGCTTTTTCCGCTTCGTTTCTTTTTTTGAAATACCGCACAAGCCTTGAGATGCTTTTTTTATCGTATTCTTTTTCAAGCACCCGCCCGTACAGTTCCGCGGCTTTTTGCGTATTCCACGCACGGTAGTACGCAGCCTCCTCTTTCACAACAGCAGTTGCCGCAGGAAATTCGCTTTTCAGCTTATCAATTTCGTCCTCGAATTCCTTGCGATAATCAAGAAACCGAAGAAGCCTGAGATAATCGCGCCTGAATGGAAAATAGTATTTTGAAATTTCATAAATATTCTTTCCGAAATTGACCGCGGCAAGCTTATCCCTTGAATCATAAATAGCACGAAAGCGCTTATGTTGTGCGGGAACCATCGCTTTGTCGTCTTCGTGCACTTCTTTCATAAGACGCCATCCTTCCAGATTCCGTGCCGAATCCGCACTCTCGCCGCCATAGCCGATGAGGGCCGTCGCGTACATGTATTTTGAAAGGGGGGTATTCTTCAATTCCGCAGCTTTTTTATAGAATTTTAACGATTCATCGCTATCAAGTTCGTCGAAAAAACTCGCAAGCGCGCCTGCGCGCGCATTTTCATCGGCAATTTCCATTAGCTCCCCGAAAGGATACTCCATCTCTTCGGCATGGCGGAAATCCGCGCGGTACAATCGGTCAAGCTCAACAGGGACTCCAATCGGCACGTCATTCGCATCCGTCACCATCACACGGAGAGACCAGGAATTTTTTTTGAAAATTTTTATCATTACGGTAAATTCATCGCATCCCCACAGCCGCGCGATGCGAAGCCTCCGCATCGCGCCATTTTCATCGTTAATAAGCACCTTTTTCCCGTTGACGAACAATGCATAGCGCTCATCGGAATACACCCGCACTTTTACGTCCTTGAAGGATCTAAATGAAAACGCTGCATAGGCCACGCCCGCGGCGGGATACAGATACCGCCCAAGGTGGAGAGTGCCGTCTCCTTCCAGCTTCACGCGCCTTGCCAACAGTGCCTTCTTCGAAAGCGCATCGCCCTGCTCTGGCGGAAACGGCGCGTAGAGATCGCCGGGACCATACTTCCAGTACGGACCCATGAGAACCCAGCTTTTCACCGGCGAAAGCGCACGGGAAATGTTTTTGCTTTTCTCATTGTGCAAGGGTAAAAGAAGCTTTTCCATTTCAAGCATGAGCAGAAACTTCCTTGCGCCGTTTCGCTCATATCCCTTTGCGGCATTGTACAGCTCATCCAGCTTTTCCAGAGTTTTCAGTGCCCGCTCACGGCCAACTACCTCGCCAAGCCGTGTGATATCGTAGATATAGAGAAACGCCTCAGGCCTTTCAGGGTATGCAAACAGAAGTGTCTCAATCGATTCATACATCTTGAAATAATCGCCGCGGCGAAAGTTTTCCTCCACGCGGCGTTCATGGGACATGAAACCATCATCGGGAAAACCCGCGATATGAAGACCGCATATACACGCAGTACACAGCACGTATTGAAGAAAATTTTTCATACGTAGGGTTTTT
The DNA here is from genome assembly GCA_937921485.1 of uncultured bacterium. Lineage (GTDB taxonomy): Bacteria > Spirochaetota > UBA4802 > UBA4802 > JAGODF01 > DYLV01. Next base: position 10,013 of record CAKZSV010000011.1, on the reverse strand, counting down.
ATTTCACACTAAGGCGCAGGCTGATAGACGCGAACATAATCCAGTATGGCTCATTATCGTTTGATGCATCCCGATTTTCGCCGCTATGCACTTCGATTCCTCTGGGATAATAATAATCACCCGGCGGCGGGCACACTGTTCCATAGCCAGGCACATCGTAGCAGGTGCCGGGAGCAATCGTCATTCTCTCATTATAGTATCCCACGTCATCATCAGCCTCAATTTCGCCGTTTCCGTTCTCGTCGATGACTGCGACAAGATACACCTTGCCAACAATTTTTTCATTTTCAATGGCAATTTTCACATGAATTGCGGGCAGTATCTCAAGGAATTTCGGCGTCTCGTATGGCTTTGGCCTGCTTCCGGAATACACATCGAAAGCCGGCGGCTGGAAGCGCGTGAAGCCCATAATGTAATCGGGGTCAATTTTGATATCGTAGCTACCAGCCGAGGTGAGCGAAATCTTCATCCCTTTTTCATGCACCGCAAGTACTACTTCTTCCGTCGTGAGAGTGTTAAACTCCTTCCCGTAGGTCACATCGCCTTTGTCAATCGCATAGACAATGCGTGCGTCAAAATCGCGGAGCATCCGGTTGATAGAGATATCAAGCCCACGGTTTTCGCCTTTTTTTAATTCATAATCGAGGCGGTACGTTTTCCTGTTGATATAGTACCCGATAAAATCGCCGGTGCCGGGTGAGGGAATGCCGTTGAAATCCGCGTCGATAAACGCGAAGAGATATACCACCTCACCCGCTTTTTTGCCGAGCGATCCCAGCTCGATGCGAAAATAGGGGTCTTCCGCGTCGATGCCGAACGCACCGATGATTGCGCCCTGCGGGTCGGCTTGCAGTGCTGAAAGATCAGCAGTATTGGTGACAATCAGCATAAGTGGACCGGTAAGATTATGCCGCACATTTTCTATATCGACAGTTCCCGATAGAAATATCTCATCCTGTGAGCTTCCACAGGAAAACAGAAAAAAATATAACAGTAGAGAAATCATTAGTTTCTTCAACATTATCACAACCCTTGTTAGTGTATCAGAAATAATATATACTCAATCCCTACTTTCGGCAAGACTTTTTAGAGTGAAATATGCTGTTATGAACAACTTCAATTGTGTTGAAAAACAGGATACTATTTGAAAATCAGCGATACATAGTGATTATTATGAAAATAGGGGAAATATTCAAATGAAATTTCACAGGAAATAGCTATCCCTTTCCCACGGTTGTGCGATTTAATATTTGTTGATGTTTTTGTTTTTATGTATAGTTTATTTTTTAAACAAAAGCTCCAGATTTTTCGGCAATCCCCACCAAATCCGAAACGATGGCGCATAACATATACGATTTATGAAAATTGCATAGTTTTCGAACTGGTAAGTATCCGCAAGTACCGTTTTGGCGGTCTTATTCACAATCGCCTCGACAATTATTGCAAGATAGTTGCGCACCGCAATAGCCATCACCAGCGAAATCGACCGTCTGAAAATCTTCCGCATATCCTGATAATAATCATACTCCCGGTGTGTCAGGCGCATCTTCACCCGATGCTTTGTAATCTTTTCGCCGGTTTCCGTATCAATGCGCTTCTGATACTCAATGCGGCCATCCGGGCGATAATAGTTCTCACTGTCCTTCAGCATCATGCGCATGGCAAGCACGAGCAGCTCTTCCTTCTGGCGCTTCGTCTTTTCTTCTGCCTCGTCAAGCAGTGCAATCACGTCCTCGCACATCACGTAGGTGGTGTCGATATACATAGCTTCCTCCTTGAAAAAATTTCCTTCCCTCCATTAATACGATGAAAATACCCATGATGTAAAATTTTTTTCTTTAATTTATTTTTTTTATTTGATTATTGTGATGATGTGGGTGATTATTTCATTATACAGATATAAGGGAACTTCTAAAAACTGTTTTAAAGGATGTTCCCTTGTGGGCACAATATATAGGTAAAAACCGCTTTCTTTGATACTAATTTTAAGGATGAAAGCGGTTTTTAGAGGTGCCCATAATTGCATGCATTGTTGATGATGATGTATGTAAATATCATGTATATTTCCGCATTATGGATTAGTGATCGTGAAAAAATGTATTTCAATTGCAATATGTATTTCAATGGTGCTCTTTCTTCACGCCTACGGCGCACAGACTGATGAGAACACTTATTCCGACGCGCATGCGGAAGGCACCAGAAACTTCATCGAACTCCATTCGCTCTATCTCAAATGGAAGGACGGTTTTTTTGGAAGCCGCACGCATTACCGTACACAATTGTACTTTATGCTGCTGGATATGATGGGGCACCGGATTGTGACGGGGTATGACTATGTGCTTGAATCACCCGAGCTCATCTATCAGCAAAAGCTTCGGTTTGCGTTTTATGGGGATGACTGGCTGCATATAGAAGGCCGAATTAATAAAGAAAGCATTAAAAAAATCATCGGCGATGATTCCTCGCTTCTTCTTTCGTGGTGGCGCTCGGGTAAGCTCGTATCGGTATCGGGTATTTTGCGCGATTACCGGATTGACGACTGGGGCAAGAAGATTTATGTCGTTTTAGAAGATATCACTGTGAAGGTGCCGGACAGGAATAAACGTTGACGAAAAGGCGGGTATTGCGCAAGTGGGCGCTGCAGTCATATCTGCATCAATCATAATGCGTGTATAAGGAATACAATATGTGCGGAATAGTCGGCTATATAGGCTCAAAAAGCGCCGCGGACGTGATTATCAACGGCCTCAAGAGGCTGGAGTACCGGGGATACGACTCCTCGGGGGTGGTGCTTGTGGGCGAGGACCTTTTCTGTAATAAATCTAAAGGTAAAATCAGGTTTCTTGAAGAAAAACTCGATTTTGCACATATCGCGCGCTATCGTGTCGGCATTGGGCACACGCGCTGGGCAACGCACGGCGCACCTTCGGATATAAATGCCCATCCGCATTTTGACTGCAAAAAAGAAATCGCGGTGGTGCACAACGGCATCATCGAAAACTACGCTGCCATCAAGGCGCTCCTTGTGGAAAAGGGGCATCATTTCACGAGTGAAACCGATACCGAAGTCATCGCGCATCTCATCGAAATGTACTACCAGAAGGAAAGTTCGCTCCTTGAAGCGGTCCGCCATTCATTGCCGCTTTTAGACGGCACCTACGGCATCCTGGTTGTCTCAAACCGAGAACCCGATAAGATTATCGCGGCACGGAAGGGAAGCCCGCTTATTCTTGGAATCGGTACCGGGGAGCTCTTCGTGGCTTCCGATGCGAGTGCGGTGGTTGAGCACACCCGGCGCGTGGTCTATCTGGATGATGGCGAGATAGTGGAGGTGACGTCTGCTGGGTTTAAGACCTTCGATTTAGGTAAAAATCCAATTCAAAAGGACGAATCGCACATCAGCTGGGATATCAAGTCAATCGAGAAGCAGGGTTTCCCTCATTTCATGTTGAAAGAAATTTTTGAACAGCCCGAAACTATCAAAAATGCTTTCCGGGGGCGCGCACTGGTCGAAGAGGGCGAGGTCCGCCTCGATGGCCTCAGGCTCTCTCCGGAGGATTTCGCAAACATCCAGCGAATTCTCTTTATCGCCTGCGGTACGTCCTGGCATGCGGGGCTTGTGGCGGAATATCTCATAGAAGAGTTTGCGCGAATTCCCGTTGAAGTGGAATACGCGTCCGAATTCAGATACAGAAAACCGGTATTGCGCAAAGGGGATATCGTCTTTGTCATCAGCCAGTCCGGTGAAACGGCTGATACGCTTGCCGCGCTGCGGGAGGCGAAATCGCGTGGAATTCGTGTGCTCGGCATCACCAATGTGGTGGGAAGCACCATCGCGCGGGAGACCGATGGCGGCGTTTACATCCATGCGGGGCCGGAAATTGGCGTTGCTTCCACAAAAGCATTTACCTCACAGCTTGCCGTTATTGTGCTCATCACGCTTCTCCTTGCGCGCAGAAGCGAAATGTCCCGCGATGAAGCAAGGGAGTATTTGCGTGAATTAGAAAAACTTCCGCAGCTTGTGCAAACAGTGCTTGATAAGAGCGATGAAATCCGCGAAATAGCAGAGCAATATTGCAATCGAACAAATTTTCTTTATCTGGGAAGAGGAGTTCATTTTCCCGTGGCGCTTGAAGGAGCGCTCAAATTGAAGGAAATATCCTACATCCATGCGGAAGGGTATCCTGCCGCAGAAATGAAGCACGGGCCCATCGCGCTCATCGACGACCAGATGCCGGTAGTGTTTATCGCGGTGCGTGATGAGGTGTACAGAAAAGTCATCAGCAATATGGAAGAGGTACGGGCGCGCAATGGCAAAATCATCGCCATCGCGAATGAAGGAGACCGTGAAGTGCACCGCTATGCATCGCATGTAATCTATATACCCGAAGCAAGTAAACTTATTGCTCCACTGCTTACTGTGATACCCCTCCAGCTTCTGGCGTATCATATCGCGGTATTGCGGGGATGCAGCGTTGATGAGCCGCGAAACCTGGCGAAAAGCGTGACGGTTGAATAGCATTTTAGTCAGGGCGATGTATTTGAAAACTTTTTTTATCATCGGGGAAAGTATTGTGTTGACATAATCGCGGATATTTTTATGATAATCAGCAAAAGCGTTGTTCGCATGTGAAGTTCGTCAATAGCGTGAAATTAGCCCGCCTGCGGCGGCGGATATTCTTACATAACGAGGATGTGCGATGATAGTAATTGAGTCGGTTGATCACGTGGGGCTTACGGTCTCCAATCTGGACAGGTCCATTGAATTCTACAGAGATCTCTTTGATTTTGATATCCTGGAAAGATTCGGCGATACGCGCCAGGCGTTTCTTCGCGTCGGCGATATTGTGATAGGGCTTTATGAAGTTGAAGGATATAAACATCAGGAAGGGACAAAAAACCACCTGAGCTTCTATGTCGATGAAGAGGATTTCGATGATGCGGTCGATGAAATCAACGAAAAAGAAATCCCGATAGTGTTCGGACCGGACAATCTGCGGAAGGGCAAGTCGGTGATTTTTCTGGATCCCGACGGTAATCAGATTGAGTTATGCTATCCGAGAATGGCCTGAATCTGATTCCCGCTTTTTTGCGATCAGGCTTTTTTCCTATAATAAGCGTATATGATGAGGCGCATGTCCTGCGGGTGGCAGGGGTCATGCGTTCGTTTTCAATTAATATCATTGAAATAACTATTCGAAGTGATAAAGCATTCGCGTGCATCGAAGCGCTTAGAAAAAGCTATCCCGATATGCTCATCGGCGCGGGCAGCATACTGGACGAGTCGGCATTCGTCGAGTCGCGCCTCGCAGGCGCTGATTTTTTCGTCTCCCCCTGTTTTCATGCATCCCTTGCCGAGTTCGCATTGCAGCATGGCCTCACGTATGTCCCCGCCGTGATAACGCCATCCGAACTTTTTCAGGCCATCAAGGCGGGATTTCGTTTCATAAAAATTTTTCCTGCACTTGAGTTCGGCACGGATTATTTACGTGCAATCGCAAAGCCGTTTGCACGATTTGATTTTCGCTTTCTTCCCACGGGCGGCATCAGCCCCGAAAATTTGGGCGAGTATTTGCAATTGCCAGAGGTTGCCGCCTGCGGCATCTCGTCTTACATCGAGAACGAGATTGCCGAAGCCGACATAGTAACAAGGCTTTCGGAAAAGGTCTCCGAACTCTGCGCAATCCGCGATGCGGTGCGCGGCAACAAATCCGAAGCATCACCCAATGCGCAATGATGGAACTGCGGCCGATTTTGAAGGCGGCGTTTCGCAGGCGTCATGATTTTTTCTCAATGGCCGGCGATTCCTGTTTCAGGCTTTTCAATTCTTCTGCTGACGGCATCGAGGGGCTCACGCTCGACCTCTACGGCGAATACCTGCTGGGGCAATCTTTTCATGATGAAATAACGAAAATTGAAAGCGATGTGGTCTGGGCATCACTGGAACTGTGTGCGGAGATGGGAAAGCCGCTACGGGGCGTTCTCTGGAAAGACAGAATGAAGAAGCGGGGTGTTCCCGGTGAGCAGGTGAAAAGTCGGCTTGTGCATGGCCGCTTACCGGAAGAAGATTTGACCGTGATGCATAACGGCATGGTGCTTGCATGCGACCTTATTGAAAGTCAAAACACCGGCATTTTCATGGATATGCGCGAGGTGCGAAACGCGCTTGTGCCGTATTATCCGGCATGTACATCAATGCTGAATCTTTTTTCATATACCGGCGCATTTGCGGTGCATGCGCTTCTGAATGGCGTAAAAAACTGTATCAATGTTGATAGCGCAAATTCCGCCCATAACAGGGCAAAACAGAATTATCGCCATAACGGCCTTATTCCCGACGACAGGGATTTTATCGCCGGCGATGCGGAAACCTGGATGAAAATTTTTATTAAGAAAAAAAGGATTTTTTCGCTTATTGTCTATGATCCGCCGACATTTTCCCGTGCGAAGGGATCGCATTTCAGCGTTCGGCGCGATTTTCGCCGGCATTGCGCGATGATGAACGAACTGGCCAGGGGAGGGCTTGTGCTCACTGCGATGAATACTGTTTCGGCAACAAAAGAGGAGTATTTTTCTTTTCATCCAGAAAGCTGGAAACGGCTCTTTTATATGAACGAAGCGCCGGATTTCAGGTTTTCAAAAGATCCCTATTTAAAAGTTGCGCTCTGGAAGATATCATGAATGAGTGATATCCGGGGCGCGTTTTTGGATGCCCATGAAAAGTTCTTGACATCACACTCTCATCACGGGACCGTCAGTGAAATCTATCAAACCGTTTCCGGTGAAATTATTATGTTGTATGTTTCAATTATCCTTTTTATAGCGGGCATAGCTCTGATTGTATATTCGTTTCTGTCCCGCTCCTCGTCATCCGCAAAAATCGTGCCCATGGAAGGAGTGGTGCAGCCCGATGCGAATCGTGGTGCCGCTTCAGCAGCAACCAGAAAAAGCGGGGAGCAGCAGGTCGCGCCGCAAGAAGACAGAAATAAGACACCGGACGAAAGCCCGGAAACGCCTCGTGCCACGGAAAAACCATCTGCGCCCCAGAGCCCGGAGAGAAAAACTGAAAGCAGTCCTGGTAAGCAGGCGCCGGCCCCTCCAGCCCCGGCAAAGGAAGAAAAAGATATGGCGGTTCTGTACCATGATGCATCCGGCATTGTCGATTATGAAGGGGGAACAAGCATCATCGATCCATCATTTAAAAAATATTCAAAATTGAAGCGCATTGGAAGCGGTCATGTGAGTGTGGTGGGAGATGGAATTAATTTTCAAATGAGAAAGAAGCTCTACCGCTTTGAGTTTTATCTGCTGGATAAGATGGTGCAGGGAGAAAACTATCTCGCGCTCTTTTTAAAGGGAAGTACTGAACCCCGCCTTTTTATTTTCAAGCGTGGAAGCGGTATAGAAAAAAAGCTTGCGCGGGAATATGCCGCGTATCGAAAAAAGCAAATCTGACATCACAATAATTCCATATAAAGAGCTAACATCCAATGTACACGCGCTATAAGCCACGAAAAAAAGAAAAAAAATTTGTGAAGTACATATTTCTTATCTTTGCTATAAGCGGGCTTTTATATCTTGGCTATATCCATCGAAGCACGCTGATGTTCTGGAAATACAATATCAGCAAGCTGGATAGGGAGCTTCTGGATATCGATAAAGCCGCAGACCGCCAATCGCGCATACGCATGCTCAAAAACCTTGAAAAGGCGTGTGACAGCTATAAAAATGACAATCCATTTTCATCGGAAGCGTATTTTTCATCGGGAAGGGTCAAGGTGCTGCTTGGCGAGGCACTGATGCCTGCTTCTTTCAATGAACTTTTTATCACCGACCGTCTGACCGAACAATCTGATGACGTGCGGAAATGTTTCATCGAGGCGATTAAGGATATTAAAAAAGCTGCTGCGCTTGAAAACGGACGAATCGATGACCGCAATCTGATGCTTTTAGCAAAGGCCAGCTTTTTAGCCGGATATTATACCCCCGCTGAACTTGTGGAAATGCTTTCGGGAGTGAAAAATATTGATTTGCTTTCGTCCGAAGATAAGAGGCTGTATGCAACCATACAGGTTCTGGGGGGAAGCGATGCGAGGGGAATTGATGTGTTGAAAAATACCGGCGGCAATGACGCGATGGATACGCTCTTTCTGGCGACGGTGTATCGCATTACCGGCAAAAACACTGAAGCGATACTCGAATACCGTAAAGCGCTGGAAAAAGCAGCCGATGATGAAATAAAGACGCTCATTCATTTCAATCTTGGGAAAATTTATCTGGCTCAGTCCCTTGTGATGGAGGCCGCCAAAGAATTTAATGACGCCATATCCGCAGCTCCCGGAAAAGCTGTCTTGAGAGTATGGGCCGGCAAAAGCTGTGCCGCGCTTGGCGATAAGGCGAAAGCGCGTGAACACTGGCTTGAAGCGCTGAAACTGGAGCCGGATAATGCGGAAGTAAAAAAGTTGCTTGAAGGCCGTTGATTCATTGTTTGATTGAGGGGCATTTATTTGTCATGAATGACGTATTGCGTCATGATGATGCGTATAATAAAATGTTCATAATGATATATTTGTCGTTTTATTGATTCCTTTGCTCTTCTGGCGATAATTTCGTTTTTAAAGAATTAATAACTCTTGCCAGAAATAATTATTTCTGTGATTATGGCTTGACAAAAATGCGCTCAAAAGTAGGAAAACAATGAAATGTGATGCACTCGCGGAGTTTTTCTCCAGAAGCAATACATTAAACTTTAAGTTTTAAAAGAAATGGCCATTGTGCGCGGCGGGGGTGATGCTTCGATTACAATGTGGGCGAAATCCCGGGGCCGTTATATGATCGGCAAGGAGATGAATACATGATTTTTGATTCGCTGTACGGAATGTTTTCAAACGATATGGGTATTGACCTTGGTACAGCCAATACCCTGGTTCATGTGAAAGGCCAGGGCATTGTGCTCAGCGAGCCTTCCGTTGTTGCAGTTCAGACCAGCACGGGCAAGGTCCTGGCGGTGGGTCACGAGGCAAAGCGGATGCTCGGAAGAACGCCGGGAGATATTGTCGCGATACGCCCCATGAAGGACGGCGTCATTGCGGACTTTGAAACTGTCGAAAAGATGATACGCTATTTTATCACGAAGGTGCATAAAAGGAAAACGCTTGTCCGGCCACGCGTGGTGATTGGAGTGCCTTCGGGAATCACGGAAGTGGAAAAGCGCGCGGTGCGCGAATCTGCCGAGCAGGCAGGAGCGCGTGATATCTATCTCATCGAGGAAGCGCTTGCCGCGGCGATTGGCGCCAATATACCAATCCACGAGCCGGCGGGCCACATGGTTGTCGACATCGGCGGCGGAACGACCGAAATTGCGGTGATTTCCCTGGGCGGGCTTGTTATCGCCGATTCGGTGAGGATTGCGGGCGATGAATTCGACGAGGCGATTATTAAATACATGCGGACGCAGTACAATCTGGTAATCGGGGAGCGGATGGCGGAAGATGTGAAATTTCGCATCGGCAACGCCTTTCCGGAAAAGAAAGTTGATTCGATGGAACTGAAAGGGCGCGATGCCATTTCCGGGCTTCCCAGAACACTTGAAATCGATTCTTCTGAGATACGCAAGGCACTCAAAGAGCCGGTTGACCAGATTCTTGAAGCAATTAAACACATACTTGAGAAGACTCCTCCCGAACTTGCGGCGGACATCGTCGAACGGGGTATTGTGATGACTGGTGGCGGTTCGCTTTTAAAGGGGCTGGATAAGTACATCAGCAAAGAAACTGGAGTTCCTGTTATCAGAGCAGAAAATCCGCTCACCTGCGTGGTACTCGGTGCGGGAAAATTTCTGGAAGAACTGAAATATTTGTACAGAGCGAATTTGAAGTAGCTGGTGCTGGTGGCGGGCTATCGGAGCTGGTGCTGCTGCGGTAGTGTGGAAGCTTTCGGTGGCTGGTGCTGGTGGCGGGCTATCGGAGCTGGTGCTGCTGAGGTAGTGTGGAAGCTTTCGGTGGCTGGTGCTG
>CAKZSV010000010.1 GCA_937921485.1 uncultured bacterium | reverse complement strand
TCAATGTTTTTGTGTGAAAAAATTTTATCTCTCCCCGATTTTCATCGTATTAATAAGTGAAGGGAAATGTTATTTTACGGAGGAGTAACGTATGTATATCAAAACGAGCTACTGCATGACAGAAAAGGTGATAGCAAAGCTTTGTGATGCAGAAAAGAAAACGGGACGCAATAAGATTGATTTACTCGACCAGGCAATGCGGATGTTGATTCATGATTTTAAGAAGCTTCGAAAAAAATGGGATGGGACAATTGAATACCAGAAGAGAACCGATGAAGACGGCAATCCGATAAAAAAACATCGGGTGAAAATGAAACTATTGAAGTTTGATAATCTGCTGATGCAGGATATGCGGCGGTTTTGCTTTAAGTCGATTTCGCTTCTCATTGCCATCGCCGTGGAAACCTACCTTGACGAGGTAGTAGCGTACTATTGTGCGAAGTACCATGATGATGTTGCGGATAATTATCTCCTCGGAAACTGGTCACTTCATGAAAAATATACAGAAACAGGCACCTGCATTAAAATCTGGTACGGAGTGCCGCCGAATTACATGGAAGAATACTTCGGATAAACCTCGCTTCCCCGCCGCGTGCATTTATTCCCAAACCGGATTTCGCCATCTGGCCAGTACCACTATATGTCCTATGGTGATATTTCTCTGTGGATCTCATATATTGCGCAAGGCTAAACCTGATTGATGTGAGTTTTACAACAAGTTCTAAAGTTCATCACCATGCCTTCTTCGTTGAGTCGAATTCTACTTTGTTACCATGTTCAATGCTTCAATAATTCTCGAAAGTGTTTCTTCCGCATTTCCAAGCGCCATCAGAACATTTTCTTTTCGATACAGCGGATTCTCCACGCCTGAATATCCGGGCTTTTCATCAAGATTGCAGACGATCACCCTGCGCGCCTCATGGGCATGAAGAATGGGCATTCCATAGATGGGCGTTCCTTCCGCAGTGATTGCCATAGGATTTACCACATCGCATGCTCCCACCACCAGCACTACATCCGTTTCGGGAAATGCGGGATTGATATCATCAATTTCGCAAAGCTTTTCGTAGGGCACATCAACCTCGGCAAGAAGCACATTCATATGCCCCGGCATCCTTCCTGCAACGGGATGGATGGCAAATCGCACATCCGCACCGCGGCTATCCAGAAAATCATACAGTTGCTTCACTCTTCCCTGCGCCTGCGAAAGCGCCATTCCATACCCCGGAATAACGATTACCCGCTTTGCATCTGCGAGTATTGTTGCTATTTCAGCAAATTTTTTTCCAGGATCAAGATCTTGCTTTGCCCGAGCAGTATCGGCCACTTCCTGTGTGATGACCGCAGCCGGCGCATTTTTCCCAACAGATGTCCGGCCCGCAAGAATTTCCGCAAGCGAGCGGTTCATTGCCCGACACATAATGCGCGTGAGAATAAGTCCCGACGCCCCAACGACGGCACCCACGGCAATCAAGAGCGGATCGGATACCGCAAATCCGCATATGGACGCGGCAACACCGGAGAGAGAATTCAAAAGCGAAATTGTTACCGGCATATCAGCTCCGCCGATGCGAATTGCAAAGATAATTCCAAATGCATTCGAAATGACAATCATCCAAATTGCTAAAACAATACGCCATGATTGATCGGCATATAGTATTCCAACAATACCACCAGCCATTGCCGCAAGCAGCGCCAAGCTCGCCGAGGACTGGCCGCGAAATACCACGGGAAGTTGCGATATTTTTTTATCGAGCTTTCCCGCCGCTATTATACTTCCCGAGAACGTTACGCCGCCCACCGCGATTGCAATCTGCGACGCAATCAGGTTGATACTGCCATATCCGGAATTCGGATTTTCCAGAATCATAAAGGCAACCACAAGTGACGCAAGGCCGCCGAAGCCATTCAATAACGCCACTAATTGCGGGATTTTCAGCATAGTGACGCGCACTGCGAAAAATACTCCAATAGCCGACCCTGCGATGAGCGACGCGATGACTAATTTGATATCAAGAATTTCCCCATGAACCAGCACCATCGCAATCGCAGCAAGTATGGCCAGGGCGCCAATCCGGTTTCCCGCCACAGCAGTTTTTGGTGAACTCAAAAGCTTGATTCCGAGCAATACAGAAAAAACAACCGCAATCGAAACTATTTCATAAAAACCACATTTCATTTCATCACCCTTTCGACTTAAACATTCGAAGCATTCGATCCGTCACCATAAATCCTCCGACTACATTAACCATTGCCAGCACGATCGCGATACATCCCAGTATTTTACTTGAAAGCATCACTGCCGCCGCTGTCGCCACAATCGCCCCAAGAACCGTCACACCCGAAAGCGCGTTCATCCCCGACATAAGCGGAGTGTGAAGCAGGGAAGGAACGTCTGAAATGAGCTTGTAGCCCACCAGCGTTGCGGCGATGAAAATGACCAGCAGTATCCCGATGTTCATTTTTTCGCTCCTTCCAGTTCTCTCATCGCCTCAAGTGCGCCCTCGTGCACCACCTTCCCCTCATGCGTCACAAGCGCCGATTTAACGATTTCATCGTTAAGATCGAGATGTATTTTCCCGTCCTTCACCAGTATTGCGACGAAATTCAGAATGTTTTTCGAAAACATGTGCGTCGCTGTCACGGGCACTGAGCCGGGAATATTTTTCGTTCCATTGATGGTGATATCATACCGCTTCACCACCTTGCCCGGAACCGTCAGTGCGCAGTTTCCTCCCTGATCGATCGAAATATCTTCGATTATAGAGCCGTGAGCCATACTCTTCACCATCTCTTCCGTGAGCAGTATCGGCGCAAGCTTGCCGGGAACCAGCGCTGAGAGCACCACCACATCCACTTCCCGAATGATGTCTTTAAAAGCATTTCTTTCTTTTTCGAGCAATTCATCGGGCAGATGTTTTGCGTATCCGCCTGCGCCGATGGCATCTTTCGGGTCAATGCCCGTATCGATAATCTTCGCTCCGAGGCTTTTTGCCTGTTCCACCGCTTCGGGCCGCACGTCAGCCGCAAAGGTTGCCGCTCCAAGCCGTTTTGCGGTGGCCAGCGCCTGCAATCCTGCAACACCCGCACCCACCACAAAGATTTTTGCCGGCTGGATCATCCCAACCGCAGTACCTACCATGGGGATGAATTTCGGCAGCATGGTACTCGCTGAAATGACAGCTTTGTAACCGGCAACCGTGCTCATCGACGTCAGTGCGTCCATGGACTGCGCGCGCGATATCCGGGGAATACTGTCCAGAGAAAGGCTGATAATACCTTTTTTCGCCAGGTTACGCACCATCTCGTGATTGAGAGGATTTGCGGGATGCAGGAACGTCACCAGAAGTTGCCCCGCACGCATGAGGTCAACCTCATGGATGCCGAGAGCATCGTTCATCATTGGTTCCTTCACCTTCATGATGATGTCCGATTCCGAAAAGAGTTTTCGCACATCTTTTTCAATCACCGCACCCGCGGCTATGTATTCCTCATCTTCGAAAAACGCTCCGATTCCCGCATTGCTCTGGACTAAAACCCGAGCGCCTTCAGCAATGAGTTTTTTAACTGTTTCGGGAGTTGCCGCAACCCTGTTTTCCCCCAACATGATTTCTTTTGGCACACCAATCGTCAGTCCTTTAAATTTCATGACTTTCATCCCTCATTATTATAGTGAGTAAGCACTCACTCACCATCAATTATAAAGTTAGTCTGTTGTCAAGAAAAAAATATAAAAAAGCGGATGATTGCTCATCCGCTTTTCTTTTATCATTTGTATGTAGCGGCTACTCAGTTACCGCTTCTATGTTCGATACCGGCGGTATGGTGTCCACATACACTTGAAGTATCGATACCGGCGATAAATTCCCTGCCTTATCAACCGCACGGGCTTCAAGGCTGTGTTCGCCATTGGTATTGAACATAAGTTCGCTGGTGTACGGGATAAAATCGCCGCGTCCGTCAACGCGCATAAAAATTGTCGCAACACCGGAGGCTTCATCAGTGGCTTCGATGGTGTATTTGGCAGTATTGGAGACAACCTTCACGCCGCCCTTGTCGATGAACTGCTGATTGCATTTGATTTCAACTTTCGGCGCCACATTGTCCGTCTGCATGGCAACGGCGCTTTCTTTAAGCTCCACAGGATTCCCCGACTGATCAACCAGCTTCAGCACGAACGATTCCTGCGTGTTGAGCACATTGTCGGTCGCACGCACTTTCAGATTAACCTGGCCATCGGATGGGATGGCAAACGGTTCGAGGTAGGGAACATAGTCAGTGCCATTGATTGAATATTCAACGGTTTTAACGCCTGAAATATCATCCCTCGTATCGACCTTAAAGCGGAAATCTTTGGACACATAGATTTTATCACCCTGTCTCATCAGCGGCTGATTCGAGGTTACAATAACCGTCGGAGCAGTTGCATCAACAATAAACTTGTAGGATTTCGCATCTTCCTTATTGCCGATCTTGTCAACTCCCCAGTAGGATATGGCATGAGGGCCTTCCTGCTCTACGCTGAAAGGCTCTGCGTAAACTTTCACTTCACCGCTGTCGATCTTGTATTCGATTTTATCCCCGTAAATATTGTCAGTGGCCGAAAGTTTAAATTTCACTTTCGGATTTACGTACATATTGAGTCCCTGCACATAAATCGCAGCCAGGGACGAAGTGGTAACAACACTGACCTTTGCCGCTTCCGGCTCCTGCTTTGCATCGGTTACTGCGGGACTCGGCGCAGCAGCTTTATCTGCTGGCTGCTCGGCTGCTTTTTGCTGGGGCTGTTCAGTTGCTGCTTTCTCTTCAGACGGCACCGGCTGCTGAGAATACGCAAGCGGATAAACGGCCATTCCCACAATCAGACATACAATAAAAAGTACGGATTTTTTTAGCATTATCGCTCTCCTCCCTTATGTTGTTGCGTTTTTCCGTAACGGGAAAACAATGTACAAGAATTATGCAATGCCCCTCCTCTATAAAATAAGAGGTTTCATGTACTACCGTATGTTTACCGGGCACTGCTTGGTAATGATAAAACATCTTTCTATGTTGTCAATATATTTTTCTGATATCACAAAAAAGGTTTTCTGCTGGAAAAATTTCCCATGGTATAGTTAGCTTAGCTTCACCGGCTTTGTTGTGACCTTACCGTGATGGAATGACAAAAATGATAAAATCAAACCGCGAAGCCCCGCTAAACGAGAATGTCATTGGACATGTATTGTTAAAAATGAGTTATGCCATTTTTTCTGTGCTGCTATGCTTGTTTCTTGTATGCGCGCACGGAAGTCCTTTCCACACCGAGACGATTTTCACGAAAATTGACGAAGTCGCAAATTCCATCTCTGCAAATCGCATGGCACAGTCAGCGCTGAAAGATATGAAGGTGGGCAAAAGCGGCTATTACTATCTGATGGACCATGAGGGCACCGTGCTATGCCATCCAAATCCATCCATTGAGGGCATCAATTTTTCGGGAATTCCCATGGTCAAATCCATTCTTGAAAAAAAATCAGGATGTTATATTCATTTTTTTGATGGGAGAGAAAAAATTGTCATTTTCAGAAGTGCTGAACCCCAGGGAATACTCTGTTTCACCATACATGCTGAAGAAGTGGAAGGGGCGGGAAATCATTGTCAACGGTTTGAGTAATCACTTCTCGAGCTTCGCTTTTGCGATATTTTCAATTTTTCTGATGATTTCCCGAAAGCGGCTCGCATCGCCCGACAAAAGCGGCCCGGCTTCCGCAACCGCCTCGTGTTTATACTTCCCCTGCTGTATTTCGATGCGGTAAAACGCGTTAGGACTGGATGCGGGGTAATGGCTCTTCAAAAACCATATTCCCTTTTTGTTCAGAAAATCAAGCAGTTTGCTATACTCTTCGCGATCCAGTTTTGCGATGAGTTTTTTATTGTGATAATTGTCTATGTCGATAATTATCTTTTCGCCTTTGCGCGCAACCGTAATTGACCATTCTTTGTTTTTCGACAATTTCGCATGATAGCTCACCGCAACGCGATAATCAGCATCGCCATTTGAAAAAAGCAGCGCACACGCGACGCATAAAATAATCGTCCTCATGGTATAATTGCTGCGTCGCGCATAAAATACAGTCCCAGTGCGGTCACAATGATGGAATGATTGATAGTCCCATCCGCAAGCATGTTCTGCACGTCATCGCGCGAAAACGTTTGCACTTCAATATCCTCCGCCGCAT
Source organism: uncultured bacterium (assembly GCA_937921485.1). Classification (GTDB taxonomy): domain Bacteria; phylum Spirochaetota; class UBA4802; order UBA4802; family JAGODF01; genus DYLV01. The sequence continues at coordinate 17,906 of CAKZSV010000010.1, read as the reverse complement.
CAAGCCTCTGCGCGCCGATTTTACGGCAATTTTGCGCAAGAAAAAAGTATATGAAATTGTTCATAATCGCGGGATTCGCGGCAAGCTTTCTCATGAGCACCATGCTCCCCGCCTCATAGCCCGTCTCCTCCTTGAGTTCGCGCTTCGCGGCTTCGAGAGGGTCTTCGTCCGGTTCAATCAGACCTGCCGGCGTTTCAAGGGTGCGCATACCTGTGCCCAGGCGATGCTGAACGACGAAGATAAAATCACCAGCTTCATCGAGCGCGACAACATTTATCCAGTCCGGCGTATCCAGTATGTAAAAATCATGTCTGTCCTCTTTTTCGGGATGCGAACACGTGAGCTTTTTCAGCGCAAAAATACCGGTACGGAAGACTGCATCAGTTTTCTCTATTTTCCATTCAGCCATCAGCGCGCGCTCCCCGCTTTCTTCCATTCTTCTATGAATTCCGCAACCGAGTCCACCATCGCTTCAACCCTTTTTTTCCCGAGTTCGGCATTCGATTTTTTTACATCGTTCAAAGTCCAGATTCCATTGGATGAAAACTCATGGCTTGCGCCGCCCTTCCCGGTCGCCTCTGGCACGCCAATCCATTCATCCCAGATGCGGGCCATTGCGGGATTTTTTTCAAAAAGTTCTTTGAGCTTTTCCGGCTCCTTTGTAAAACGAAATGTCAATTTGGGGTTTTCGGCTCTCTCCATGCGAACGAGCTCCGGGTGAAGATATAATAAAATCGAAGTTTCTCCAAGGCCCGCGTGCCAGTCGAAAAATTTTTCGTAAGTGTCGGGTGGCACGTCTTTTCGTATTGTCCCGCCGATTCCAATTGCAACTGCAGTTGCGGGTGTGGTGTGGTTAATCCGGTGAATGAGCTTTGCCTGCACAATATTGTTTCCGCCGTGGTAGTTGAAAAACATGATTTTCTTAAATCCATGGCGAATGAGCGATGAAACACATTCGAAAAGATACTGCTCAAGCGTTTCGGTTTTTACGCTCACCGTGCCGGGAAAGCCCATGTGATATTCGCTGTAGCCCGCGAACGCAAGCGGCGCGACAATCACGCCTGTTTTTTCTGAGATTTTTTTCGCGATGCCAAACGCCTCGTAAAAATCGTTCCCCAGCGGCAAATGCGGCCCCTGCTGTTCGGTACTGCCAAGCGGGATTATCACCATATCGCTAATTTTGAGATATGCGCGCACGTCTTCCCATGTCATTTCCTGAAGCACCAGCGGCCGACGAGGCTGTTCTGCAAATACGACGGCACCCAACAGCACAATACAAACACCGCGCATAAGGATGTTCCACACTCGCGTGCTCATAACCCTTACTGATGTTTCTCCAAAAGCGGCGGCACGCTTCCAGGAAGATTGATGATGCTTAAAAGCCTGTTTGATGATGGAAGCCGCTCTTCTTTCCATGCATCAATCTCGTCATAATCGGGATACTGAAGTTTTTTCTGATAATCGAGCGCCCCGTGCACCACATAGTGCCAGTAAATGCCCGCCGTGAGCGGATGCCAGAATCGCTGCTTTCTTCCTTTGGGATAGGTATTCGCCCAGATGGTACGAAGCGCAATAGAGCGCTCATCGAAGGGAAGGCTTAGCACATTCATCCGGTAGGAGGTGGGAAATTTATTCCACATTTCTTCGGCATTGCTCGGATAATAAATCCGCACCACAGCTCCCAGTTCCCGGACCGCTTTGCCGACTGAGCGAACAGCCTTATCTTTTAATAAATCTCCTTCAATAATTGCGATGCGCCCCTGCTCGTACATGGTGCGAATATAGCTGTAGGCCTCGGGATTGCGCAGCCATCCGAAATCCTTATACTGAGGCGACGGCTGTGCGATGCGCTGGTAATGGTTGTGCAGCTTATCGCGGTAATACCGATAGACCCACACGATTCGGTTGACCTTATCGTCGGCACGGTAGGTATCTTTGATTATTTTCTCGGCCTTTCTGGCGTTGCGTTCTTCGAAAAGCGCGATGAACTCCTTCGGGTTCGCCGCATCTTTCACCAGAGCTTTTATCATGCGGTGCAATCGCACCACATGAATATCATAGTCGAGCAAAAAGGCGAAGCGGCTCCTTGCATACGCAATGAACGAATAATTCGCTTCGGCAGCTACCCCCACATACGCGCCGCCAAGATTTTTGATATACGGCATGAAGAGATAATGCTGGCTTTCGTTGCTGGTCACATACGAGAGCGGATCCTTGCAATCAACCCGCGACCATGCGGCCTGATCGCAGAGGGGTTTATCGAGTACGTCATTTTCGATAGCTGACAGTATTTTTTTCTCGGCTTCCGATAGTGGCACAAGCGGACCCGGATCATCGGGGGGATTCACAATCATCCAGCCCGGCGGATTATTGAGATACGGCGTGGATGATGCGCAGCGGAATGATAGCCGATTGCCCCCGCTGTGCACTTTTTCAAGACGGCGCGACCATGCCTTCATATACTCCGCGGGCCACCAGAAGCTCCCGCCACGAAGCACTTTGAGAGCATGCCCCGGACAGGGATATTTCCCCGCACATGGCCCCTTCGGGTCGCGTCCATAGCATGGTGCGCCGCATGGCCTGGCACATCCCTCCCTGCACTCGCTTGCCCAATCGTTCACCCATTCATAGCCATTGCCTGCCATGTCGTAGAGCCCAAAATGGCCCGCCGGGTAACCTTCCACATCCACAGTTTTATCGATGCCGCTTTTGCGACATCCCCGGTAGTAGGCTTTCGTGCAATCAGGATTTGTATTTCCCCAGGGGTATATGGTCGCCTTTCTGCCACCCCGTGCGGCATATTCCCACTCGGCTTCAGTGGGAAGTCTTTTGCCGGCCCATTTACAATAGGTGAAGGCCTGCTCCCAGGAAACCGGCACCGCCGGCTGTTTTGGCCCGCGGAAGCCATTGTAGAGGTGATGCGCGTAATTATGGAAACGCGTGCACACGCCCGCTTTGACGCATTTGTCGTATTCTTCATTCGTAACTTCATGCTGGTCCATGTAGAAGGTGCTGATTTCAACAGGATACTCGCCTGCGTCGGAACCAAGCGTCTCATGCGAGGTTTCTCCATCCCACGCCTCATTGACCGTTCGCGAACCGCTTTTCAATTCATCGGGGTTATCGGTAAACCGTCCCACCACCCCTTTCCCGCCGGGAACGCACACCATACCGGTGGGTGGCGTTTTGCATGGCTCCTCGGTGCCTGGAAGACCGGTTATTGAATACGTTTCACAGAAATAAATCACCGGCAATGTAATCGCGACAAAAAACCATACAGCCCGGATTCGAGTGATATGCATTGGTACCCTCAGGATAATGTGGATATATATGCGCGCAGAGGCATGCGTATTGCGTCAACGCTGTTTCGAGCAATTCTCTGCTTTCAAACGGCGTCCGCTATACAATACAATGCCTTATTTGACAATAATATTTTTTTGAGGTTTTTTCCGGGGCAGGTTTTCTTCTGCTGCATCATCGGTGAATCGGATGGCCGTGCCTTCCGCGTGGATGACATAGACCGTTCCCAGTATCCATATCTGGCGCTCGACATACCATCGTATATCGATGAGATTATCAGCTCCTTTTTCCTGCATGGCCAGGCGGAGCGCCTCTTCCAGCCTATGTTGCGGCGTGAAAGGGATGAGCCAGAGAAAATAAAAACTGCTCGATTCCCCCGACGCCTTTCCCGCAACCTCGTATTTTTTCCCTTCCATAGGAAGAAAACCGGGTTCAATACCTCCAGCCTTCGTAGAAAGGGACACACATGATGCGCATACCACAGCAAACGGTATCAAGAATATAATCACAACTTTTATTATTGCTCCTCGCATAACCATTGCATCACCGTTCATTATGTATTCGTACGGCCTCGCCCTCAACGTACACGGTAGTGGTCGAAAAAAACAAAAACCATCGCCAGGTTTCGTAGCAACGCACGTCAGTGAGAGCGGTCGCGTTTTTTGCGCGAAGCGCTTCGTCGATAGCCATACCAATGTCGGGACGACCAATCATCCACAGCCCCAGTATCGACCACGCGCTCGATGAACCAGATGTTTTCCCGAGCTTCTCAACATTCATCTTGCCGTACACGGGTGTTGTCGATGCAGTCACGCACACCGGTGCGGTGATGCACGAGGTTGCCATTGCGCACGCGAGCAAAACCGCAACACATACACTGAACATTTTCATCACATCCTCCTCAATTTGAAAGCATAGCTTTTGCGCAAAATCGCAATTAAAATTTTACTTCAACTCCAAAGTTCGGAATCCAGCGCAGGCCTTCCGGCTTTTCAAATCTCGGGTTATCCGGGCCGTAGGGTTTCCGATAATCCCAGAGGTAGTCGCTTCGCACCGCGTACCACTGGCCATAGACATTAATCATTTCAACATACCAGCTCACGTACCCCCAGGAATAATCGCGCCGATAGGTGTAGCGAATATCGAGCTGATGATCGTCTTCAAAACGAGCGGTGTTCGTTTTGCCGTACACCGGCACATATCGAACACCGGGATAGTTCGGATCCTTGAACGAATCCACAATCGGCGTATAGGGAAACGATGAATAATACTGAAATTTCCAGCTAATCGAGTGTCTGCCCTTGAAATTTCCGGCGCGGAAAATCCAGCCGCCCACCATTTGAAATTTGTGCCGCATTTCATACATAAAATCCAACCAGGTATCACCCCACCGATCACCGATGAGATTGCGCGGATCACCGTACAGCCCTGCTTCGGTCGGAAGTCCCGATTTGAATTTTGAACGGGTGTAGGTATAATTCAGCCATCCATACACGCCGGTTTCGTTTTCCCGAAGATCTTTTTTCAGCATAATTTCAAAGCCGTAGGCGTTCTGTTTCCCGGTGCATAATCCATCTCTCGGAAGGCCGTCGGGCCCATAGTGATAATACTCTTCAGCAAGATCATAAAAATTATTATAAAACCCTTCGGCTCTCGCGGTGTAGGCACCGATTTTTTGTTCGAGCGCAATGACGCGGTGGATCGCGCGCTCGGGCTTGAGCTCCTTTCCTATTTTGGTGACCTGGGGATTCTGAATAAAGAGATACTGGTTTGTCTGGAAGAAATAGCTGTAGCGCCCCATCGCAAAAGAAAGCGTCGTTTCAGAAGGAAATTCAATGCTTGCCACACCCCTCGGGTCCACAAGAACCTCCTTCGTGCGGTCAAGATAATCCGCGCGCACTCCCGGCTCGAGCGTTATCCACCAGAACATAATTTTCGATTGAAGATGTCCTCCAAGCGTGTGATTGGTGATCTTTTCATCGAGTTTTACGACCGAGAATACATCTTCGTTACCGACATCAAAATCGACCTGCCGCGTTCTGGACATAATCGTTTTGCCGCTTGCGGTAAAGTAAAAGTACGTGTATTCCATCCCGCCGCGCACCACAAGATGGTTCTTGAACAGCTCAATGCGAAAGGATTCCTTTGCCCCAAAGACATACGGGTAGGAATCAATATTGATGTCCTTAAGCCACGAAGCACCATAATCATTGGTGAGCGTGAAATACGAATAATAATGCACCAGCGCCGCATATACCATGAGCTTATTCCAGAAAAGCTCGCCGGGCTGCCAGGTATAATACAGCCCCTGACTGTGCGATGACCAGTCGGCTTTTGCCTTAAACCCTTCAAGCAGCGGGTCATCGCCTTCATCCGGATTTACGTTGTTTGCGCGGTCTTCATTGAAAGTGAGATAATCGGAACTGCCCATGAGAAAGAGCGTCATGGAGTGCCGTGCGTTAAAATAATATTTCATCTTCACCTGATAATCCCAGTACTCGGGAACAAAGGGCAGTTCCTCGCCCGTTACCAATTCATAGATGAGAGGAATGAAAAGCGACAGATACCCCACGCGACCCGAGGCGATGATGTAGCCGGCATTGGCATAGCCATCATCCTGCCGGTGAACATACGAGGGCGGTGCAAATTCAATCCCGCCGCTTTGATTTCGCAAAATCGGCGCCTGAATGAGGCCGGATGCGGAAATAAGTCCGAGATCAGTATAGCCGCCGAATTCTTTCACATCATCAACCGTGTTGATATTGATGATGGCTGCGTTGGCGAATCCGAACTGCGCGGGAAATGCCGAAGAGTACAGGTCGATTTCGCTCATGAGATTGTTGTTTATGACCGAATGGATGCCGCCGAAATGCAGCGGATTATAGATGGGAATATCGTCGATGAGATAGCGGTTGCGAATGAGATCGGCGCCCCGGATCACCAGCGGACCGAACATGCCCGCAGTGCGGATGACCCCGGGAAGAGATGTGAGCGCGTTCACCGAATCGCCGAAAGAGCCCGGCACCTCCTTGAGCTCTTTGACAGTCATTGTATAGCGCGATACTTTCTGAATATCGCGCGGCGCGCTGATGATGATACCCTCCCCTTTTACCGAAATGGGCTGAAGATAAAAATCCCGTACGGTATCGCGCGCGATGTTCATTTTCACCGTGATTGTGCGCAATTCATCAGAGCGAACCACCACAATATATTCACCCGGTGACGGAAGTTTCACCCGATAGGTGCCATCTGCTTGAGTAAACGCGCGCGCCTTTGCTTCCAGTATGGTAACCGATCCGAATTCCACCGGCCTTCCCGTGACAGCGCTCAATACCTTTCCGGAAAGCATGATTTCATTTTTCACCTGCGCCCCGGCATCGGTAATTGCCGCGGCGGCGAGCAGAACAACCGTCATCATAAGAAACTTTTTATTTTTACAATTCATTTATCCTCCCACACTCAATCTTCCAGCCTGAAGCGGAGCGGCATTTCGAATTTTACCGGAATATTCTTCCCCTGGACGATGGGCGGCGTGAAACGGGCTTCCTGCAAAATCTTTACCGCGTCCCGGGCAAATGCTTTCGCAATTTCGGCGTGCACATCCGGCGGAAGAGTTTTTGATAGGCGAATCCCGAGAACCCTCACCGCCTTGACCTTACCGTTCGATGCGATAAGCAGCTCTACATTAATAGTCGCTTCTATTCCTTTTTCCCTGGCCGCCTGGGGATAGAATTTTTTCAGTTTTCCGATCGGCCTTGGCGGCACCACGTTCGGCTGAAACGCGAGATCAACGGCATTGGGATCGTCTGATGATCCCTGGGCTCGTTCCACATCGGAACTTGACGGATCCGCATCTCCCGAGGTAGTGGACAATTCCCTTCTCACCACCCGGCGCGCCGTATGCACCTGAAGCTGGTCGAAGTCGACGAAAATAATGTTATCCGCCGGCGTGAGGTCTTCTTCGGTAATTTCAATAGGCGGAGCGTAAAACAGAATAAAAGCCATGATGCCGGTGGCGATGATGGCTGAAAACTGATACGGATGGCGCTTCTGCCATTCCATCAATCTCTGGGATAATGTGCGCCGGTGTACGATGATCCCTTCGCTCATTTGCTCTCACCCACATATTTTCGCGATTGCGACATGAAGACTACATTGAGAAAATCCTGACTGCGCAATACCGAAAGCACCTCGGCAATAACCTTATACTCCAGATTTTTATCCGCAGTGACTGATACGATTTTGTCTTTTTCAGAATGGCGCATGGCAAGGTTATCGTATAAATCCTGCAGTGTCATTTTTCTCCCGTCAACATACAAATCCCCCTGTCGGGAAAGAGTGATATAGATGCTCTCCTGTTCCGCGCCCTGCGTTTCGGCAAACGGCAACGTCAGTTCCACGCCGCCGGGGGGTTCCGTAGAAGTGGAAGCCATAAAAAACACAAGCAGCAGCAACGCCAGATCTGCCATTGAGGTACCTATCGCCACGGGCTTCAGGCCGCTTATGAACGAACGCACTTTCACCTTTGTCAGCCTCCTTCGTTTTGCAGGGATACTTTCCGCATGCCGGTCTCCCGCGCCACGCTCAGCGTATCCACCAGGCGGTCATATTTCACCCGCAGCGACATGCGGATGATGAGTACCTTATCGGGCCCTGAATCTTTGAAGCGGCGAAGCTCTGCGGCAAAAGCTTCCCTTGAAAGAAGCCTGTTGCCGACGCGGAATCCTTCGTTTTCGGGCTTCACCTCCATCACCTGATCCGGCTGAAGGCGAACCGCGCTCGCGCGCGCCGAAGGAAGCGAAAGAAAAATGCCCTCGCGCAAAATAAATGAGCTTGTAACAATAAAGAAAATAAATAACAGGAAGGAGATATCACCGATTGACGTAGTGTCGAAGAAACCGGAAGAAAGCCGCTTCTCCTTGCGCAGGCGCACCCTCTGCGACAACAGAACTTTATTTATTGCTCCTTTAAGCATTATCGGTATTCCTCAACTGCTTCGCCTTCGTCGATGCTGTCGGAAATCCGCGGCAGATTTTCACAGAGAGCTTCAATTATTTCTTCCGATTGTCCCATGCGCTGATGGATGACATGCAGGAACAGGTAATAAAAAAAGGTCGATGGCGCCGCGATGAAAAGCCCTCCCGCCGTAGTGATGAGCGCCTCCTGGATACCTACTGCTACAATGCGCGCGTTGACCGTGGTAGCTGCGGCAATTGCGGCAAACGCGGTAATCATGCCCGTGACGGTGCCGAGAAAACCCAGAAGCGGCGCCAGGCTTCCGATTCCCTGCAAAAAAACCAGCCCGCGTTCCATCTGGTTTACGTATTTTTGAAACGCCTCGCGCAGTTCATCAGCCTTCTCTTCGCGATAGCGCGCATTCGATTTCTCCGAGACTTCTTTCAAGTACAGTTCGAGCTGCTCGCTGTACCACATCCGCTTTCGGGTAACGAAGATGACGCGCTCAATCACCAGCGTCAGCGCCACAATGCCGCAGAGAATAATCGGTATCATCATCGGTCCGCCGCGCCGAACGGTATGGAAAAGCGAGCTTCCCACTTCCTGGCGGTTATTATTATTGCCATTCCCGCCGATATTCGCCTGGGTTCCTGCATCCCCCGGCTGTACCGTCTGAGCCGCAGGGCGGGTTTCTACATTCTGAGACCAAAGATGCGCCGTATAACAGAGCATCCCAATAATTGCAATCACCATGGCCAATCTGACCGACCGATTCGATGTATTCATTATCACTACCTCACGAAAAAAATTGTACATAATATGATTGAAAATATGCTACGGATATACTAAAATAACTTACCTGACCCGCAGCAATAATTTGTAATTATAGTATTAAATTTCAATTAAACCAAAATTAATCCAACATTATAAAAAATTAATTTTTAGGAAGATACACGAAAAAATTGCTTCCCGACCCGAGGGTGCTTTTCACCACGATGCGCCCGCCATGGATATCAAGAATTTTTTTCACCATAGTCAGGCCAAGCCCCGAACCGCCGGTTTTTCCAGAGCGAGATTTATCCACCCGGTAAAAACGATCGAAAATACGCGGAAGGTCGATGCGGGGGATACCAATGCCGGCATCGGCGACGATGAGCAAACGCATGAAAATACCGTATAAGGGAACTTCTAAAAACTATGTTTAAGGCTGTTCCCTTGTGGGCACAATATATAAGTAAAAACCGCTTTCTTTTATGTGGATTTTAAGGGTGAAAGCGGTTTTTAGAAGTGCCCATAATTATTTTCCCGCCTTCATATTCTTGAGCATTTCCGCCATGCCGCCGGGCCCCTGCATCGCTTTATAGAGCTGTATTGCCTGACGAAGCTCCTGTTCCATATCGATTTTCCACAAACCATCCTCACGCTTCATGCGGAATGGCATTTCTACTCCTTTCAACTGCGGATCGCTATGATGGCTGAAGCGAATTTTTACTGTGGCATCATCGTTCTGAATTTTTTCATCAACAACTTCCCATTTCGCATCGGCAAATTTATTGTCCAGACCGCGCTTTTGCTGATCCGGCGGCATGAGCTTATGCAGCTCGCGAAGAGCTTCCATTGTGCCCTTCGTATAAGCAATCGCAGCATCTTCCAGCGATGTGCCAGTGATATTTTTCAGTCGATCAAAAACATCGCGCGGCCTGTCACTGCCTTTACACCCGAATACAATGATTGAAATGAATACTGCCAGTACTAGACTTTCACATCTCCTCATATGACGCCTCCGAAAATATTAATACCACGCTGAATGTCCGCAGTGGATTTTTGGACTCTGGCAGATTGGCGCGGTTGCGTCAATATTTTTTTACAACAATATATCGATATTGTATTTTCTTTTATCTCTGAATATATGTAATTTTATCATGTAATACAATACGGATCTTTCATGATAGCATGTAAATAATTTTCAATAACGCCAGATCGGGTATCATAATTTTCATTATGTTTTATTATGGACTGCGGTTTTACCGAAAATGTGGTTTATCCGAAGTATTCTTCCATGTAATTCGGCGGTACTCCGTACCAGATTTTAATGCAGGTACCTGTTTCTGTATATTTTTCATGAAGTGACCAGTTCCCGAGGAGATAATTATCTGCAACATCATCATAGTACTTCGCACAATAGTACGCCACCACCTCATCAAGGTAGGTTTCGACCGCAATCGCAATGAGAAGCGAAATTGACATAAAGCAAAACCGCCGCATATCCTGCATCAGCAGATTATCAATCTTCAATAGTTTCATTTTCACCCGATGCTTTTTTATCGGCTTGCCGTCTTCATCGGTTCTCTTCTGGTATTCAATTGTTCCATCCCATTTTTTCCGAAGCTTCTTAAAATCATGAATCAAAATCCGCATTGCCTGGTCGATTAAATCAATTTTATTGCGTCCGGTTTTCTTTTCTGCCTCTTGAAGCTTTGCAATCACGTCTTCCGTCATGCAGTAGGTGGTTTTCATGTACATAATGCACTCCTCCTTGTAATAACATTTCCCTTCACTCATTAATACGATGTCATGTAGGCAGAGATAAAATTTTTTTATTTTAAAGAGTGAAAATTTTTTGAAAAAAGCTTGATTACCGCATTTTGAGAACAATATTGTAATATAAAATTTGACTAACAGGAGGCATGGGGATGATACGGCATAAAAAATTCTTTATAATACTGCTTGCGGGAGCTGTTCTTTTCCTTATGATGGTCGGCAATCAATCTCATTCCAACCAACAGTTCTCGCTCACGAGCAGCGCTTTTTCACACAACAGCGCAATCCCGAAAAAATACACCTGTCTTGGTGCGAATCTATCCACTCCGCTCGAGTGGTCTGGCGTACCTGCCGGCACGAAATCTCTTGCGCTGATCATGGATGATCCCGATGCAGAACGCGTAGTGGGATACACTTGGGTTCATTGGGTGGTGTATAATATCCCGCCATCATGCCGCCGGTTGCCAGAAGGTCTTCGTGCCCTGGAAAAGTTGCCGCTTGGGAATGGCACCTTTGCGACACAGGGTATAACAAGCTGGAAAAAACCCGGATACGGCGGCCCCTGCCCTCCTGCTGGCACAGGCGTTCATCATTACAACTACCGCCTTCTTGCGCTATCGTTCGGGCCTGAATTGCCTGCAGGACTTACGAAAGCGAGTCTCCTTGAAAAAGTAAAAGGACATATTATCGCTGAAGCACGGCTCACAGGCACATACGAAAGGAAATAACAACTGAGAGAAAGCTCTTTCTGCCGCTTCGCCTGCTGTGGTTTTAATACTATTTTTTTATTGACAATTTAACTATTGGTTAAGTTTTATTACCAATAGTTAAATTATATGCGTTCCAGGCACACACAGAAAATTTCTTTTGAAAAGAGGCGGCAGATCGACAAATTTCGCCGCCGCTGCGATATCATCGAAGCCGCAAAAAGAATATTTTTTTCCCGCGGTTATACCGGAGCCACAATGGACGATATCGCCGAAGCGGCGGGACTGACAAAGCCCACGCTGTATTCCTATTTTAAAACGAAAGATGATCTGTACTACTCGCTTAGCATTCCGATTATTGAAAAACTCAAAGAAAATCAGGAAGCAATGCGCCGCAAGCTCGATGCTGGCATATATCAATCCGGAGAAGAGATAATATGCGATCACTTTAACGGGTATTTTGAACTTTATTCCAACGCCCCGGAAGCATTTCTTCTCTTTATGCTCTTTCAGCAAACCGGCATATTTCATCACATGAAAAAAGGCATTGCAGATAAAATCAACCGCGAAGTGAAAGCACGATACGAAGCAATCCGTTCTTTCTACACCGAAGCCATCAATCAAAAACTCATTCGTCCTGTGAATGTGTATCACCTCGTTGACACGTTATGGGGCACATTTCAGGGCATTGTTCTTTCAACGGAGATGAAATTCGGAAACAAGGCAAGCGAAAAGGATAAAGCATTACATGTTCTAAAGGATACACTAAATTTTGCACGGCAAATTATCACCACATCAATCGATTTAGGGAAATCCAATTCTTCCCGCTGATTATACCTGAAGGAGAATTATCATGCTCGACATTTTCTACCATCCAAACGGCGTCGCGGTACTTGGAGCTACGGCTAAACCGCGCGGAGGGTTTTTCCTCTTCCGCAATACTATCGAAGGCTATAAAGGTAACGTATATCCCATCAATCCCAATTATGATGAAATACTCGGAATCACATGCTATCCCGACATCGCATCCATTCCCGAAAACTTTGATCTGCTTTTGTATTTCATCCCCGCGAAACATCTTCCGGAGACTATCCGCGAATGCGCGAAAAAAGGCGTGAAAGGTATTATCATCGAGTCCGCGGGATTTTCCGAAGTGGGTGCCGAAGGAAAAGCGCTACAGGATGAATCGGTGCGCCTTGCGCGCGAATACGGCATCCGCCTCTGGGGACCAAACTGCATGGGATTGCTCGACGGCCATTCCCGGCATGTTTTTTCGTTCATGTACCAGGACGACTGGAAAGTATTGATGAAGCCGGGCGGCGTTTCCCTCATCGTGCAAAGCGGCATGCTCTCAGCAGGATTTCTTATGGCAGTGCTCGAGCGCGGCGGGATGGGCATCAGCAAGGTTGCATCGATCGGAAACAAATGCGATGTAGATGAAACCGAGCTTCTCGAATATTATGTGAACGATCCAAATACCACAGTGATTGCGGCATATCTTGAATCAATCAATACTGGGAGAAAATTTCTTGAAATTGCCCGCGCAACATCCAAGCCAATCATCGTCCTTAAAGCCGGACGTTCCGTGCAGGGAGCAAAAGCGGCCATGAGCCATACGGCAAGCCTTTCCGGCGCAGCAGAAATATACCGCGGGGCATTTCGACAGGCGGGAATTGTACAGGTGTACGATATCCATGAGCTTATGGATCTGGCGCGGGGATTTTCAAAAACCGGCGAATGCAAACCAAACGGCGGCACGGCAATCCTCACCTTTTCAGGAGGAGCGGGAATTGTGACCACCGATCTTTTGAGCGATTGCAATTTAAAGTTGGCCGAGCTTGCCACAACTACTCTTGCGGACATTAAAACCGTTTTTCCTGAATGGATGGACCCTTCCCATCCCGTGGATCTGTGGCCTGCCGCAGAAAAAAACGGCGTGGCAAAAGTGTACACCCACTGCGTGGAAGCGGTTATGAAAGATCCGAATGTCGATTCGGTCATCGTTGAAACGCTCACATCACCCCGCACAGGTTTTGAATATCTCAAAACAATTGCGGAATTGAAAAAGAAATACGGGAAGCCTGTGGCGCTCTGGATGTTAAGCATCGGCGGGAAGGCAGTACAGGACGAAGCGAGGAATATCGCCGAAGATAATGGCATCCCCGAATTCACGGAGATTAGCCGCTGTGTTTCCTTTATACGCGGTATTCGAGAACATTTCACAAAAAAGAAAGCTCTCGGGCTTATCTGAAATCGCTGCCACCGGCAAGTGCTCCCGGAAGCGATGCAAGTATGTACACGATTGGCACAATAATATTTAGATAATATCCCGCGCATAGTGCATGCGGGTGCGCTTTCGTAAGCCCTTCTCCAAACTGAATATACATTACCCAGAACAGATAGTACGCGTTTATGATAATGCGTATCCATGGGAAAAAACGCCACCTCAGGTAGAGCGACGCGAACATTAAAATTGCAATGCCTATCATATACACCGCAAGGGGATTATTCACATACCATTCGAGGTTTAATCGGGGGAAGCGAAAACTTGCCACGGGTAGAATAACGGCAAAAAACGCGAGCACGGTATTTAAAAAAATAACTTTTTCCGGCACATCGATTTCGGAAAATTTCTCGAAGAGTTTGCTGAAAATAGCAATGACGAGCTGGAGAAAAAAAGCAAGAAGCGCTTTTATCTTTTCGAAAATAAATTGGAGAATATCAATCAAGACTTCAAAAAAACGCATGGTTTCACCCTAAGAATATAAATTACATAACACCTTCATGCCGCAGCAAGTACCTTTTAATTTCGATTCCGGCAGAATAATTGCCAATTTTTCCCGAAGCAGGAAGCACTCTGTGGCAGGGAATGAACACCGGGAAGATATTTTCCGCCATACAGCTTCCCACAAATCGTACAGCCTTCGGCATACCCGACGCTGCCGCAAGCTCTTTATAGCTCATCGTTTTCCCAAACGGCGTTTCTATAAGCGTGCGATACACATTCCGCTGCCGTTCGGTAAAGCGTGAAAAATCGAGCCGCGGCATCACCGCTTCTTTTTTTTCAAAATATGCATCCAGAAAATTTATTGCCTTTTTAATTGAAGGCGGTTTTAAAATTACAAACTCCTCCGATAGCACCCGTCCATCCATTAATGCGCAACCAAAAAATGCGAATCGCAAAGCATCATCATCGCCAAATAAATACAATGATGCAACCGGCAAGGGATATTCATAATATCCAAGCCCATCGAACGAGCGCAAATATTCAATAAAACCCTTTTGCTGCAGATGAGCACGCATGGTTCACTCCCATTTCGCCATTATCGAATTCTTTCTGCACAGCCGAGTGCATTCAGCGCCGCCTCGCGATCTCGATGCAACTGCTTAGCCAGCTCATCCGCGGATGTAAACTTCTGTTCATCACGAAGGCGATGGCACAACTCAATGTCCAGATCACAACCATAAAGATCATCATTCACCCCAAAAATATGGACCTCAATGGTCCGCCCGGAATTGCCGAATGTGGGATTGGTACCGATGTTAAGCATTCCGGGAAAAGACGCACCGCCATTTATGTTCACGCGCACGGCATACACGCCATCGCGCGGAAGAACTTTATCGCCGTCATGAAGAACAACATTCGCCGTCGGAAAACCAATTATCCTTCCCCTTCCCACGCCTTTTACCACATTGCCGGAAAGCGTATAATTGCGCCCTAAAAGCGCCGCTGCCAGTTCGATATTGCCGTCCTCAAGCTCAGCACGTATCCATGTCGATGAGATGGGGCGCGAGTAGAGATTTTTCGGCTCCACCCTGGTGACACCAAAACCTCTCTGGCGGGAAAGCTCTTTTAAAAAATCAAAATTGCCCTGCCTGTCCTTGCCGAACGCATGGTCGTAGCCGACGACAATGTGCACCACGCCCATCTTTCCAAGAATGATATTCACCAGAAATTCCTCGGCAGTCATATCCGCCATTTCTTTCGAAAAATCGAGCAGGATGACATTTTTCACGCCAAGCGATTCCAGCACCGCAATTTTCTCTTTTACCGTGGTAAGAATTTTCGGCGGTGTCTGCGGAGTGATGACTTTCCTTGGGTGCTCCGTAAATGTCAGAACCACCGCATCCCCCGCGGTGGCGCGGGCCTCGTTAAGAAGGGCCGAGATGATGCGATGATGCCCCATATGGACGCCATCGAAGCTTCCGATGGTGAGCACAGGGCTGGTAAATATGCTTTCGGGTATACCGCGATAAATCCTCATGGCCGGCAATGTAGCGGCATGGCGTGCCCTGTCAATGATTATTGGCATGCGAAACAAACACAATTTTTCCATTGACAGAGAATTTATTTTCACCTATGATAGCAAGTGAGGATATGATAGTTAAAACGCATTCATGCAAATGAAGAAATGATGCGTCACCCGAAAGGAGTAATGATGTCCGAAATGGCGGAGTCGATAGTATGATGATAAAAAAAACGAAATGGCATACGCGCATCTTATCGCTTCGGATTGCGCTGTATGCTGTCATTATTGCAGCCGCGATGTGTGTTCAAAAACCGCTGGTTGCGGGAACCACAATTGATTTTACAGGCGCCGTGCCAGCACTTTCCTTCAACTTAGGAGATATCGCTGCGGAAGTACAGGCAAAGTCCGATTTAAACGGCCCGTTTCTTGCTGATGGGTTCGCGCTTGCCAACATCACCGGATATCCGAACGGCTCTGCCACAATCGGCACCTTCCCCCACTTTGAGGTTGGCGTGGCAAGCGGCGCGGGATGCACCAATATGGAATATTTTGACGAGTCGAGCGAAGCATCTGAGAACGGCAGCTTCCCAATGATTATTCCCAATCCGGTTCTGCACTTTGGGTTTGGTCTCCTCGGCGGACTTGATTTCATAGGAAAAATTTTCAGCTTCGATAGCCGCATGTACAATCTCACCTACGAAAACGATCTTGCCACCCCGGATGATTATAAATTTTTATCAATCGGCGGACGCGTGCGGTACAATATCCTCCCCCGCTTCACGATTGTGCCGGTGCTTTTTTCATTTGGCGGCATCACCCTTTCCGCAGGCGCGGACGGCATGATAGGCAAAATCAAAGTGCACGGGAAATACGATGCCTACTTTGAAAATATCGAAGTAAGCGGGGGCGGTTTACCAGCAAACTACACAATTTCACGCGTTGATTTCGCGGGAACCTACGATGCGGAAGTAAGCTGGAAGGTGATATCCGGCACGGTGAATGCCCTTGCATATCTGGAATTTTTCACAATTTTTACATTCTACACCGGCTTCGGAATTTCCATCGGAACAGGATATTTCTCAATTGATTTCACCGGGGTGGGAACTTGCACCACAGATGATACTGTTTATACTACCATTGTAGGAACAAATAACGTTGGTACGCTTACCTTCATTTCGAAGAACACCTACACCGCTCATCCGTTCATCCCGACCTATATCGTGGGCGCGGAAGTCGGACTTTTCTTTATCAAAGCGCACGTGGAAACGATGGTCAACCTCTACAACGGGAAGGATGTGACGGCGCTTTTTGGAATACGGTTTCAAATTTAAATTGCATGAGGACGAAATGAAGACATCGCTCAAAGTGAATCTGCTGCTCACAATAATCGCGTGTACGATGTTCCCTTATATCGTACCCGGCGGGAACAATTTATACGCGCAGAAAAAAACCACGCTGTATTACTTTTACGGGAAAGATTGCCCGCACTGCGCCAAGGCCGAACCCATCATTCTCAACCTTGCGCGGCGCTATCAGTTGAATCTCGAAAAATTCGAAGTATGGTATAATGCCGCCAACCGCCAGAAGCTCGTTTCTATGGCAAAGGCGCGCGGGAAAAATCCGCAGGGCGTTCCCACTATCATCATCGGCAATGCGGTGTACACCGGCTCGAACGAAGCAAAGCTTGAAGAAGTGATAAAGCAAAATGCGAAATGATTTTTTTTCAGCAAGATACTTTTTACTGAAACATACATTTAATGTGCAACATAAACTTCGGTTGGCGCATTAAAAGGGACACTCACTTCCTCATCAACATGCAATTCAATCTTCTGCACAAATGAATAAAAACCGATTTCTCAATTAGAAATTCCGGCAAAAAGCATAGTCATCCCCTCCAGTGAGATGTCGGGTGGAGGTATACTGATGTTTTGAATATTTTTATCGGGCAAATTCAGCTGCTAATAGCGCCGGGTCGCTTGGCAACCCCCACCAGATGTGAAACACCGTCGCATCTTCTATACATTTATCATAAATTGCACAGTTTTTATAGGGATAAGAATCCACATCCTCGTCATAGGCACCGCTTTCAATGCGCTCCACCAGTTCGGGCAAATAGGTCAATACCGCAATCGCGATCACATGCGAAATCGAC
>CAKZSV010000009.1 GCA_937921485.1 uncultured bacterium | reverse complement strand
GCAAAAAGTCTAAAAAAAATTCAACCACATGTAAAGCCTTGTCTCGCTTCAGGCAAAATGGGAAAAATTCGTTCATAGAACAAATATTTCCCTGTAACACATAAAGGCGGTGCATACCGTATTGACGTTTTTATGTATTTGTATAGGTTATTTTATAAACAATAAATCCAGATTTTTCGGCAATCCCCACCAGATGCGAAACGATGGCGCATAACATATACGATTTATAGAAATTGCATAGTTTTCGAACGGATAAGTATCCGCAAGAACCGAATCGGCGGTTTTATTCACAATCGCCTCGACAATTTTTACGATATAAGTGCGTACTGCAATCGCCATCACCAGGGAAATCGACCTTCGAAAAAGCTTGCGCATATCCTGACAATAATCATATTCCCGGCACATCAGGCGCATCTTCACCCGATGTTTTTTGATTTTCTCGCCTGTTTTTTCATCCACGCGCTTCTGATACTCAATGCGGCCATCCATGCGAAAGAATGCTTCACAGTCCTTCAACATCATGCGCATGGCAAGCACGAGCAGTTCTTCCTTTGGGCGCTTCGTCTTTTCTTCCGCATCATAAAGAAGCGCAATGACGTCTTCGCACATCACGTAGGTGGTATCGATATTCATAGCTTCCTCCTTGAATATAATATCCTTCTACCCATTAATACGATGAAAATGCGTACGGCGAAAAATTTTTTTTTACTCCATCAGGAAAATTTTCAAATTGTATCATTCGGCGTTTTATTATACAACAGAGAAAAACTACTTCTCGTGCCATTTGCCCACCAGTATCGGGATTTAAGGTGAAACATGTGCAGATTGCTCATGTTCGTAACTACAACTTTTATAATATTTCTTGACAGCAACTATGTTTTATTAAATCAAAGAATTCTATATATCAATTTTTTTTCAAAAAGGCATTTGGTACACATTCATGCTTTCAATTTCAATCCACGCTAATAATATTTCAAAAAAATACGGCAATCGAATTATTTTCTCCAGTATAAATTTTGATGCCTCACCATCACATCCGTGTGCAATCTGCGGCCCTAATGGTTCGGGGAAATCCACCCTTCTTGAAATTTTGGGGGGCATTCGGCGGCCTTCATCAGGAAGCGTGCGCTACACCCAAAACGGAGAAAATATCGAAAATAATTATGAACGTTTTTTTGGATTCGTAAGCCCCCGGCTGCGCTTCTACGATGAGCTTACTGCTCTGGAAACAATACAATTCGTTTCTGGCGGTGCAGACATCATGGGAAAAAGCGTGCATCTGCTTGAACAATTCGGTCTAAATCAGTACCGCAACCTTCAAATCGGTCACTTTTCCACTGGAATGCTTCAGCGCCTGAAAATCATCACCGCGCTGATTTTGAATCCTCCGGTGCTATTGCTCGATGAACCGACTTCCAATTTAGACGAAACGGGAAAAAATACGTTTTTCACCCTCATGCAAAAAATAATTCCGCACAAAACTATCGTAATCGCAACCAATGACCCGGATGAAGCGGCACTCTGCTCCAGGAGGATAGTGCTCGGTGCGTAAGATATTACGATTGATTCGCAAAGACCTCCTGGTGGAATTCCGTGAACGGCGCTCACTATTCATCGTTCTTTCGTTTGCCATCAGCACAACTCTTTCCTCCGCCATTGCATCTGCAGGGACATCCCTTGGAGCATGGGAACGAGCAATCCTCCTCTGGATAATCATATTGTTTGCTGGAATTATCGGTCTTGCGCATTCTTTTACACGAGAGGAGGAGCGCGGGACTTCCCTTTTTCTCAGGCTTTCATCGCCTCCTGCTTTCGTGTTTTTCTCCAAATTGATTTTCAATATCTGCTTTTTCGCAGTTTTAGAGGCGGTCATTGTCTCTGCATTTGTCTTTTTCCATGAAGGAGATGTGCCGTCACCATTTATTTTTATCACTATCATCCTTGGCGGCGGGTTTGCACTTTCATCAGGAGCAACAGTTCTTTCCGCAATCGCAGCAAAATCAGCTATGCGCGGAGCTCTTTTCGCCGTGATTTCATTTCCAGTTCTTCTTCCTGTACTCATCGCCGCAATACGCGCCACGGCGCTTTGTTTTGAACGGCATGATATTTCCGCAGCATCTGAGATGATTTTTTTTCTTGCATTTTCCGGCGCGCTCATTTCGATATCCTATCTTATTTTTCCTCATATCTGGAATAATGAATGAAACATATCGCCCGGCTCATACATATTGCAATGCCCGTTTCAATTGTTCTGGCTTTCTGCTATGCGCCCACTGCGGAAGTACACGGCGAAGCAGGCCGGCTGCTTTTTTTCCATGTACCGCTTGCATGGACAGCAACCATAGGGTTTCTGGTAGCAGGTGCGCTTTCCATTGCATTTCTTTTGAGAGGGCGTGATTCTCATGAGATAACTGCTCGTTTTTCCGCTGAAATCGGATTATTTTTTACCGTGCTTGCCACAGCGTCCGGTTCTATCTGGTCGAAATTGAGCTGGGGCTCCTTCTGGAATTGGGACCCGAGACAAACATCCATCATCATACTCATGCTCATCTACCTTGCATACTTCAGCCTGAATGCGTCACTTAAAGGAAACGAGGGAAGAGGCAAAATAACCTCAGCGTATTTGATTATCGCGATGGCATCTCTCCCCTTCCTCATCGCGGTATTTCCCCGCGTATTCGGTTCACTGCATCCCCACTCAGGAAGCCTTGTAGCCGATGTACCGACAAGACTCACCCTCATCGCTTCATTGGCGGCATTCACTCTTTTATATCTGCAGATTCTTTCAATTCGTCAGAGAATACATCATTTTGAATTTTCGAGGCAGGCAGATGACCAAAAACTGCAATAATCCTCTTCTTCATTTTTTTCTGAATATTGCGTTTTTTGCGATAATATTTTTATTATCATATAGTGCGAACCTTTCTGCGCAGGGAGCTTTGCAATTGACGGCTCATGCACAGAACGCGGGAAATTCGGAAAGCTTTATAGTAATGTGGGTAATACTTGGAATCTGGTGTGCAGTATCACTGTATATTATATTTATTGACCGTAAAATCAGCAGTCTGGAAAAGAAGCATAAAAAATGACTAAAAAAATTCTTATTATCCTCTTCGCAACTGCGTGCGGCGCATTCGCTTTTTATTCCTTGAAAGACTCACTGAGAACCTATGTGCCTTTTTCCGAAGCCATAACCACGAAACGCGCGGTGCAGATTCTCGGCACGCTGGACAGGAATGAGATACTACAGCACAAAGGCGGCTATTATACCCTGCTTCTCAAAGATAAGGATGGAACGGTGCTTCGCATTCGCCACCGCGGCATAAAACCGGTCAATATCGAACATGCCGACTCCATTGTCGCACGAGGGTCGTTCAACGTGGAAAGCGGCTATTTCGAAGCGGAAAAAATTTTCGTCAAATGCCCTTCACGATATGCGAAGAAAACAACGACCACCGAAAACAATAAATAGCACATTTATCTGTTAAATTATATTGACTCATCCGCGGTGCGATATAGTGTTGCACCGATATTATTTTCATGGATAAACGCCCATGCACACAGGTTCAATTCTAATTATTGTTGCACTGGTGCTCACTGCACTCAATCTCATATTTCTGGCTCAGAGCGCAGGCGGCAATCTTTTCGCAAAACTAACGACCCGGCGTATTCACTATTTAATTTCACTCATCATTGCGTTTACTTTTATTCTGCTGGTACAGTCGTTCATCGCGAATGATTTTACCCTTGGATATGTGTATCAGAATTCTTCGCTCGATCTTCCGCTTCTGTATAAAATTTCAGCGGTTTGGGCAGGCAAAGAAGGCGGGTTTCTTCTCTGGGCAGTATTCATCTGCATTGCGGGCATTGCAATCATCTGGACCAATGATCGTCACGAAAGCATTCTGCTCTCCGTCATCACCCTTGCGCAGTTTTTCATCCTCATCTCACTGACAATCAACAGCCCTTTTGCGCGTCTGTGGGAAACGCACAGCGGACAGTTTTCACATCTCATGCCTCAGGTGCCCGACGGTCTTGGCCTCAATCCTCTTCTGCAAGATTTCTGGATGGCCGTACACCCGCCTGTTCTTTTTGCCGGGTATGCAGCATCGGTGATTCCCTTTGCCTATGCGGTTGCCGCACTTTTAAAAAACGATTATGACATCATGCCCGCGCGAGCCTACCGATGGGTTATTTTCACCGCAGCGACTCTCGGAAGCGGTATTTTTCTCGGCGGCTACTGGGCATACGCGGTACTCGGCTGGGGGGGATACTGGGGATGGGACCCGGTGGAAAATTCATCGCTTATTCCATGGCTTCTTCTCATCGCCCTCATTCACGGTCTTATCGTTCAGCGAAGAAGAGGCGCACTTGTGCGCACCAACTGCGCCATCGCGATGCTGCAATTCCTGCTCGTGCTCTACAGCACATTCCTCACGCGAAGCGGGATTCTTTCCGAATTTTCCGTTCATTCTTTTTCTGGAGATTCTGTTTCTTTCCAGATTTTATACTATCTCGTATTTTTCATGTGCATCGCGATAGCGCTTTTCGCACTGCGCTTTAAGACATGCAAAACTATGCCGCTTGAGCAGAAAAGCCTGACGCAGGAAAACCTCCTCTTTTTCGGCATACTCATTCTCCTTCTCTACGCCGGGATGATATTCCTCGGAACATCGATGCCGATTTTCACGAAAATAGCCTTCCGCCAGCCTTCAACCGTTACCGAGGAATTCTATGCCGTCTGGTCAGTGCCTGCCGGCATGATGGTCTTTGCGTTCATCGGCCTTATCACTTTTTCACGCGGAAAAAAATTTGAAACAAAGGCGTTTATTGCCATACTTGCAATATCCATCATCATTGGCGTCTTATTCAATCTCTTTCATACTTCGATTCCAACAGCATATCTTCTGGCCATTGCATCTTTTTTTGCCTTCATCGCAATATGCCGCGACTGGTTTCTCAGGCATTCCAGAGCGCATCGCCCTTCACGGATAGTCCACGCTGCCACTGCCCTTCTGGTACTCGGCATCATCGCATCGACATATCATTCAGCATCCATTCAAAAAAATCTGCAAAAAGATATCGAAACGCTTTCCGGCGGCATGGCTTTGAAATTCACAGGCTTCACCGATGAAGTAAAACCACATCTACGGCTGCTCATATCCTATGGACGATTTTCCCGAGAAATCCGTGCGGCGTATTACCATTCCGAGCGCACCGACTCTCTCTACAAAGAACCAGTCATACTGAACGGAATTCAGAGCGATATCTACATTGCGCCGGTATCGCATGCAACCGGACGCGACATCGCATCGTTGATAATGCTGAAACAGGGCGATACGGGAAAAATCGGCGACACCCTTGTCACCTACATTGGTCTTAAAGACGCAAGCCGGAAAGCGATGCGTGAGGGAATGCCGGATGTGTTCGTCGATATTCAGCTCGTTCATGAGGGAAAATCTTATCGCCTTTCCCCGGGATTTCGCCTGGAAAATAACGACCGCATTGCGCACATCGACGCGTTCTTTTCTCCGAAAAGAAGAAAAGTTTCTCTTCGCAGCATAAACCCGGAAACAAAGGAAGCGCTTCTTTTTATTGAGCCGAATCCTTCCGCGTCAATACCACCGGATGAACTCATAGTTGAAATATCATACAAACGGCTGGTGATATTGGTGTGGCTTGGTTCGGCTCTCATCGCACTCGGACTTTTCCTTGCTTTCTTTCGGGTGAAACAATAAACAACGCAGGGTATCTATGACGCAGGATGCACAATCATTTGAAGTCGTTGCCAACAAGAAAGCCCGTTTTGAATACGAGATAATCGAAACGATTGAGGCTGGAATTGTGCTCAAAGGAACTGAGGTAAAATCCGTCCGCAAAAGGAAAGTGAGCATCAACGATGCGTACGCAAAGATAAAAAACGGAGAAGTCTTTTTAGTGGGAATGAACATCGCGCTGTACGAAATGGGCAACCGCTTCAACCACGACCCGGAACGCGAACGAAAACTCCTTTTGCACCATCAGGAGATAAAACGCCTCACCGGCAAGCTGAAGGAAAAAGGATTCACGCTCATCCCGCTTAAAGTGTATTTTTCCAGAGGGAAGGCAAAAGTCCTTCTGGGGCTGGGGAAAGGCAAGGCAAAACACGACAAACGCCATGCGATACAGAAGCGCGACGCGGACAGGGAATTGAGAAGGGCGCTGAAATACCGCTGACCATCATTAAAACATACTCATTATGCCGATTGTGCAATTGAGCGACCACTGCATGCTTCCGCCAATCGAGTAGCCAGTAAAACCCTCGAAAACGAGAAAATGATGCCGCATGATTTCAAACGAAATTCCAGTATGAACGGCACAGGTGAATAAAAACTGCGCGTCTTCCGAGGAAACGGTGCTGGTATTCGCATCTTCTTGACTAAAAGCGCTCTCGATGTGCATGCCGCCGCTGATTCCGACATACAGCATATCCGCGAAAAAGAAATAATTCCATTTGCCTGTTAAATAATACGAAGAAACATGCGAGGTGTTTTCCGGATCAAGGAGGAAGCGCACATAAAAACCTGCATACGTGTCCCTTCCCGTGCGCACGCCTGCTTCAATAAGGGGGGAAAGAAATCCATTTTGAAAAGGTATCTCAGCCCCGTTCGCGCCCCTGTGCGAAAAGCCGCTGCCAACTGTGGTATATAACATTGTTGCGTCGAGTTCTTCGTTTAATGTGTGATTAAAGAAAAAGATAGCGATAATCAAAACAGAATAAAACCGCCGCACATGTATCATGTATCTCGCTCCATACACAAATTATCAAATTCAGACATTACATACCTGCTATCTTCAAGAACATTTTAAAAATATTTTTGCGACATAATCTAATGTGACATAAAAATGGTTGACAATTTATACGATATATTATATTAATGTTATTTTACATTATATTGTTTATTTCGTTTCTATCAGCCATTTATCATAGCCGTTTAATCTAATTTCGGAGCAACAGCATGGCTTTGAATATCATCACGTTCATATCCTGCATAGCCCTTATGTTCATTTTCAGGAGATTGGACCGCTCAAATCTCCGCATGATCAAACTTAAAAGATACGCCGATAAAGCTGCAAATGATTTTCAGAAGCTCGCCGAAAAAGAACAGCGCCGTTACCGCGATGCCACAATCGAGATGGATATTCTCCTTAAAAAGGGAAACTCCTTAAGCTCCGGATTAAAGGATTCTATTCAGGAAATTGAACAGAAACTCAAAGGCCTCCATGTCGAAAAAGCGAATCTGGGCAAAGTTGAGGAAGACCTCAAGGTTATATCGTCGGCCGCGCGTGATGTCAACAAACAAATTGAATTTATATCATCCGCCAGAGCGGATTTTGAAGATTTCACCAAAAGAGTCTCATTTCTTACCGAAAACCTCACGAGAATTGAACGGGAAACCGCTTCCCTCTCGGCAGCCTTCACCGATAAAATACGCGAACGCTCCCGTGAACTTTCAGAAGAAATATCCCTTCAGATCAACCGCATCAAAGACAGCGTGAAAGATAAAGAAGAAAAGCTCATCAATGCCGCTCAGGAAAAAGTTGAAAAAATGGCATCGCAATTCTCGGAACTTTTAACCGAGCTTGAAAGCCGCGTAACTGAATCCGGCAGCGCACTTCTGGACAATATGCGGCTGAAAGTGGACACATTGAACAAAACCGCCACTTCGGTTGAAAGCAGAGTTGAATTCGCCGAAAAGAAAATGTCCGGCGTAAACCGTCAGATCGAGTCGCTTGAGGAAACTGTTTCCGATCTTGAAAACACCGTTTTTGCTGAAATTAAGTCCAAATCCGACGAAATCAAATCCAATATCGCCGGTGCTGTGGATGATTTTAATTCCATAAAAGAATCGTTTATGGAAAAGTTAGACTCGGAAATAGCACGAGTCTATGCCAAGCTCAAGGGCGTTGAGGATAACATCGACCAGTCGAAATCGAAACTCATCAGTTCCTTTGAAGAAGAAGTCAATAAAGTCCGTACGGAAATCGACAATCTCAGCATACACGCAATATCAAAGAAAGATGATATTGTGAAAGCGGCCCGCAGAGAAGCCGAAGAAATAATGGCCAGAATTGATGAGTTCGGGGAAAAATATGAACAAATAAAAGATAACCTCACGCATTTTGAAAGCCAATTCGCCAGCTCCATGGAGAATAAAATGGACCGCGCGAAGATGGAGTTCACCGCGATGGAGGAGCGCCTTGCCAATATTCGTGCTGAAATTGTGCGCTACGAGGAAAGCCAGAGCATTTTTACGCGCACCGACGAGATGATACGCCGCGTTGAAACAACGCTTCAGGGCTTCAACGAAATAATGAAACAGGCGAAAGACGAGTCGAAAGCAATGGAAAAATTCATGGAAGATGTTCAGAAATTCAAAGATATCAGGAAAGCAGTCGAAAAAGAAATCAAGTTTTTCGAAACCCGACGGGAGAAGGTGCGCGAATTCGAATCAGAAATTCAGGGCATCATGGGTCTCACCGACACCGTCCTCGGGAAAATCGATGCGCTGGAAGACAAAATCTCCCGTGTTGACCAGGTGAATACCCGTATCGATGCGCTTTCAGAAAGCTACAGAGATCTGGATGCGCGTATTCACGAACTCCATGAATACGAAGACAGCATTGTAAAAAATCTCGAATCGGTCACACGGACCGAGATGATTATCAACGCTATTGAAACAAGGGTAAAGTCATTCCAAAAAGTTTTAGAGCGCTCGGAGAAAAAGAACGAAAAGCTTACCTCGTATTTGCAATCAATTGAAGAAAAAATGCTCTCGCTTAAAACCCGTGAACAGGAAATTACCGAAGTTAAGGATAAATTCGGCGAACTCGAAGGCCTTTCAGAGCACATTGAACGTAAGATCGACCAGATCCACGCGATGTTCCAGAAACTTGAATCGATGCGCAAAGAAGTCGATCAGACCGACAGCCGCCTGAAAGGTATGTACGATGAAACCGACAGGAAGATCAGGCAGCTTGCAGATTTCCTCAAAGCGGTTGAGACAAACAACCCGATTTCACGCCAGATGAAAGGAGATATTCCTCTCGGCAAGCATGTCAACGAAGGAACTATAAAGGTTGTGCGAGAGCTTTCCAGCAAAGGCTGGACGCCGACTGAAATATCGAAAAAGCTTTTATTGGATGAAAACTCCGTGAGGTTTATTATCAACACGACATCGCTGTAAAACGCTTTCCGTTTATGCTCATATGCATTGATGCGTGTTTCAATACTGGCTCTTTTCCTTGAGGCTTTCCTGAAGGTCTTTTAAAATCTCCTGGTCGGAAAGGGTTTTGCGGATAACCACCCGGTAGCGCACATCAAATTTTGAAGGAACTACTGTTTTTTTCGGGAATTTAAACGTCCATCTCTGAATGTCTTCCAGTATCAGCTTATCGATTTCAAAAAGAAATGTCGGCTCTTTCGGGCGAATTTTCATCAACGCTCCGCTGTCCGGATAGAGCCATACCGAAATCACGGATTCCTTAACCTCTTCGAATTTATCATGTTTTTTTAGCTCATTGCACATGTACGAATCACCGCCGGGATCCTGATTCCTCACAATCGATCCATCCGCCCACATCTGTTTCACTTTATAGGTATCGGACATATACAGGACACGGAAGAGTTCGCCCTGACCCTTCTCCGCTTCTATAAATTTTTCATGCTCGGATTTGGACCGGCCAACGCTTTCTGTGGTTCTGCAGGCATGAAGCACTGCGGCAGCGAAAATAATTGCCAAGAGTACTGATACTGCTTTTCTCATTATTGCCCCTCTCTCGAATTATTTCTTATTATCGTTTTTTTCTTGTCATCACGGCGAATATTATTGATATATACATACGCGTAAGATTTCAACTCTTTTTTGCATAAAATTATGATCGGATTTATTAATTCTCTCATCGAAAAGGTGCTCAATGCGCCTGCCGAAATGCTGTATCTGTTTCTTTTTCTAAGCTCGGTTGTTGAAAACCTTTTTCCGCCTATACCAGGCGACACCATTACCGCACTTGGTGCTTTTCTGGTTGGTCAGGGTAAGCTTAATTTTACCCTGGTGTATATCATCACCACAATTGGAAGCACCGTCGGCTTTATGATCCTGTACGGCTTCGGCTGGTTTTTGGGGAAGGAGTTTTTCCTTGAAAAAGATTTTCGCTTCTTTCCGGCAAAAAGCATCTCTCACGGCGAACACTGGTTTTCACGTTTCGGCTATTTTGTCGTTCTTGCAAATCGCTTCCTGCCCGGCATCCGTTCCGTCATTTCACTTGTGGCCGGTGCATCCTTGCTGCGTCCTTTGAAAGTATTTTTATACGCTCTTGCAAGCGCATCGGTCTGGAACTATATCTGGATTCAAGCTGGTTATCGTTTAGGCAACAACTGGGATGATGTCCGCAGAAGCGTAGAGGAACTTTTACGAAACTACAACATAGCTGCAGCTATTATCCTTGCCGTTGTGATTCCTGGTTGGATTTTGTACCGGGTATATAAAAAATCCAATAAAGATACGACTTCATCCTGAGCGCTCACGCACCCGGTTGAACTCATCGAGGTATGCGCGTGCAAGCTCTTCGCTCTCAATAATCACAATATTTTCATCATTAACCGAATCCGCCCCTCTGGAAAAATTAAATGATCCGGTAATGACAATTCTGCCATCGATCACAATCACTTTATGATGCATCACGCCTCTTCCGCGCCGAATGCGCACATCGATTCCTTCAACCCGGAATTTCATGTATTCCGAAAATTCGGAAAATGCCCCCCGCTCCTCAACGATGCCATGTATTGCAATTCCTCTTCGAGCAAGACCGATTAGCGATTCGCCGATAAGATCGCTGGTGAAGGAAAATGCCATAAAATGGACATTCGATGACGCACTTCGGACGAGTTCGGCAATAATCGATTCAATGCCGTGTCGGGGTGAGAAAAATGTCCTGACAGCTACCCCATGTACACTGACGGGAGTAATTGCAATCAATCTATGGAACGGCATGCCCCTTCTTGAGCGACCGAAGAGCTTTTTTTCAAACATGTCGCGAAATTCCGCGCTAAACCTTTCTGCAAGCGTCCGCGAATACATAAGCACTGCATTATTGTCGTTGTGCTCCCCTCCTGCGACAGGGTTATATGAACCGGTCCATACCGCCTCACCGTCCACTATTGCGAATTTATTGTGCATCAGGCCTTCAGAATCGTCGAAGACGATCGGAATTCCGGACGCAAGAAGCCTCTGTACGGCAGGTCGGGACTTTGAGTCCGCTTCAATGACAAGGCGAACCTTTACTCCTCGCCCATGGATTGCGATGAGACGGTTAACGACTTTTTCTGACGAAAGCTCATAGAATGCGCCATCAAATGTTTTTTCGGCGGAATCAATCAGTTCGATCAGTGCGCGTTCGAGAGAGTTTAAAGCATCTTTCTTTTCGGAATTGCTGAAAAACACTCTTACCGGTGTCGTGTGCGATTCAGAAATATGTTCCGATACAATCATCCACAGCAATAACACGCATCCAAAAATAGCATAACAGTAACAATGCATTCGCATATCATATCCTTGCTATAATAATGTATTTGCACGCCGTATGCGGACTTTCAACATCACGATCCGAATGATATCACGACTGCAGCCTCTCGTTTTGCTCATACAGCAGGTTTTCGAAGTCGGTAAAAACAAATTCAGTTTCAGTTCCTTCATGCAGCGGTTTCACTTTCGCAATCAGCGTCCGGTACGCCGCCACGTCAGTTAGGCTGCGACACTCATGTATCATTTTTTTTATTTCGTCTCCCTGTAAATTTAAAAGGTTAAGATAGAACTGAAACGAATTTTTTAAAACTGTGATTTTATCAATATTTTTCCCTAGTTCCTCTTTTTCTTCCGATCGTTTGATCATTGTGGTAAGAAACGATAAAATATATTCAGCATCTTCTTTTGAAAGCTCGAAATCAAATAGGAGCTGGCTGACTTTTGCAAAATTGAGTTCCCTCAGATGTAGACGTGCCAAAAAAACCGGATTACTCGAAAGCATGTTAATATTTATTTCTTTTGCAATGTCGATTGCCCTGCGATCAGCGGGAATTTCTTTCGTTTCAATATGCATGGGAGATTCCGCTTCAAATGATGATTTCTGATCATCAACCAGTACGATATATGCTGCGCTGAACCTATTTTTGATGATAATAATATCGCCGCGGGTTATTGTTTTCGTAACAATAATATAGCTGGGCTTTAATCCTCCCTGAATTGCTTTCACCAGTTCAGCTACTGAATTCATTTTTTTAATTTTAAGCGGGATGAGGTCCACTTCGCTAAAAACCGGAAGAAAAAGATATCTTTCATGGTCTTTTTCGTGTAATTGAAATGCAATAAGGGCTTTCCCTTTCAAAACTTTATGAAGAGAGTAATCACCTTTCAATGCTGTTGCGGGAATGATAAAATCAGCACCGATGAACACCACCACCGGTATGTCATGCAGCAATTTCGTCTTGCTTTCGTCGGAATAGATTGTTGTACCCTCTCGTCCAAAAGCTAAAAATTTCAATTTTTCAGCCATTATTTTGAGAGTAATTCCCTTCGGCGTTTTTTCTTCGATTACATTTTCCATTTTCTTCAATCACATTTATTTAATATCTCTGTAATATAATATACAGTAGTGCATATAATTGACAATCACATTTATTACGAAAGAAAAGATTGACAAAAGATAAACAATAGCATATATATGAAATGAGAGCTCATAGATTACCAATGTCATTCGTAAGGAAAAACAATTCACCTTTAGCGCAAGTAAAAAACGTAATAATTGGTTATTAATAATCTCTTCTCATTATTAATACGCATATAAGCGGGGAAATATTAAAAAAAATTTTAAAAAACGATATTTTTTTTGAGGTATTAATGAAAATAGCAATCGGTTCAGATCATGCGGGCGTAAAACTGAAAGAAATTATCAAAAGCGCCTTCAAAGACATCGATTTTACTGATGTCGGCACCTATAATGAAGATTCCTGCGATTATCCCGATTACATAGGACGTGTTGCCCGGGAAGTAATTTCCGGGTCTTCAGAAAAAGGTATAGCAATCTGCGGCACCGGAATCGGCGCCTCAATCACCGCAAACAAATTTCCCGGCATACGAGCGGCGTTGTGCACCAATTGCTTTATGGCCGAAATGTCGCGGCGCCACAATGATTCAAATGTTTTAGTCCTTGGCGCGCGAGTCCTCGGGGACGATCTTGCAATTAAAATTGTACAAACATGGCTTGATACTCCTTTTGAAGGAGGACGCCATCAGAGACGTCTGGACAAAGTTGCCGCTATTGAAAAGTCATTTGCAGCAAAATGAAAATTCTGCGCTACATATTACCGGTTTTTCTCTTTGCGCTGGCAGCCGTCGCGCTCCCGCCACGCGGCATTATGCGCTTCTCCGAAAAAGGCGCGGACTTGATGAATGTCAGAATTTCAAAAGACCACCACGGAAATACTGTTTTTTCTCTGGTGGACAATACCTACGCTCCCGACACGGCAACACATGTCACCGATCTGGTCCTTTCATTCAACCAGCCGTCAAAAGAGCTTGTCCGTGACGACACGAATCACTATAAGGTACGACACGCTTCGTACCTGCTGGAAAAAGGAAGCGGCGTCATCGGCGGCGGAGGCGCAAGATTTTTCCGCAAAGCCGATCGCATCGAACTTGAAAACAGCACCGGACTGTGGCTCGGCGAATGTGGTGACCTTGGCTCTTTTACCATAGAATTCCGCTTCAAACCGGCTTCACTCACCGGGACTCAGACGTTAATGAAAAGAATCGGCTATCTTTCCGGAATTAAAAACGGATTTGAAATATTGCTCATCAATGGTCGCATCCACGCAAGGTTTTACGGGGTATTCAGAAATGCCGGGGGACATCCTGTTGATGTGTATCTTGAACGCGGCACAACACTTAAAACCAGCCGGTGGTATCATTTTATGATAAGCTACGATCGTCTCTCCGGTAAAATCGGCCGTTACCTCAATGGCGATGAAGAAGAAACCGCGTATGTCACGCGAACCAGAGAACCTTACATCGATGCCTATACGCCGTTATTTCGATGCGAAGACCTGCCGCTTGTGGTCATCGGCAAGGATTTCTACGGCATCATTGACGAAATCCGGATTGCGCACAGAGAATACAGCGACCTGAAAAAAGAAACTGCTCTTGCCTATCAGCGCTACAAGTCCGTGGGAGAAAAGGGGCGTCTGCCGGTAAATCGCGAAGGAGTACTTACCAGTGCGGTATATACCTTTCCCCTATCAGGCACAAAAATCACCTCTTTTGACTGGGAGGAAAAGATCCCGGCCGGCACCTTCGTCTGGATGGAAATGAGAATTTCGGATTACCTTTTCGGCCCAAACGATGCAACCCCGCGTTGGTATCGCATTTCGCGCGGCCAGCGCGGTATTTTCGAAAAAAAGACCGAAGAAGGCGATTACCTCCGGGGTAAATATCTCCAATGGCGGGCGCATCTGATAGCTTCTCCGGATGGAAAACGCGCACCTTCCCTGTATGATGTCGCTGTTAAATACGAAAACGATCTCCCCCCGGGGCCGCCATCCGGGGTTAAAATATCATCTGTGAAAGACACCCGGTTTACAATCCGGTGGAATAAAAATCCAGAGAGCGATGTAGGTGGCTACAGAGTTTATTACGGCATCCAATCGAAGAAGTACGACGGTGTGATTTCACACGTCAACGGAAAGAGGATTCCATCGGCCGAGCACATCAGAGGTAATGTAATTGAAATTGAGATAACCAATGATGTTATAAATGAAAATAAAAAACTCGATTCCCAATCCGTCCTTCACTATCCAGCGCTCAAAAATACCATTCTGTACTATGTTGCGGTAAGCGCGTACGATTCATATAAACCTGACACTCCGTTTAACCATGAATCCGAACTTTCGCAGGAAATAACTGTACGCCCATTTGCAGGATCGGAGATTGACCCGTGAAATACGCTGCGCACCGCAACATAGTGTATGCGCTTATTATTTTGATTATGCCGTTTTTCGCGGTTTTATCCGAGCTCGACCTCATTGAAAAAGCCGGTATGCGGCAGTATATATTTCTTATTATTATTTCGGGCTTAATCCTGCTTTTTATGTTGAAACTTATTCGACACGATTTAAGCAAACCTGGTGCGAATCAAAATATCAGCACGGAAGAATATCAATGGCTGCATTATGCATATGAGAACAATGACGAAATAATTATCATTCTCAATCAGTACGGGCAGATTCTCTCTTTCAACAAGGCATTCACCCGCACATTGTACTACCAGCGGCATGAACTCATCGGGCAACCTTTTAGAAACCTCATCCATCCCGAATTCAGCAATCGGCGTATTCAAGAAAAATTTCTCACAAAACTGAAGGAAGTCTTTGAAGGCAATGAAACTCGATTCATCTGTTCCTGCAAACGCAGCGGCGACAATGAACCGGTATCCATATCTTTCAGGATGATACCGATAATGGAGGCAAACGAGGTAACATACATACTCGTAATAGGCGGCCCCCTGCATGCCGACAGCCTGACAAAAAATTATCTGACCAGTGAATCGAGCAACTATATCATCGACAATAACCTATCAATTATTTTTCTTTTATGTCATCGACTCACCCGAAATCTTGAGGATCGTTTGCCGAAAAACAGCATCCTCATGGCTCAGGTAGCTTTGCAGGAAGTTTTCATGAACGCCATCGAGCACGGCAATCTGGAAATCAGCTATGACAAGAAAACGCAGTTAAAAGCTCAAAAGGAAAATTACTGGGAACTCCTGCTCCGGGAGTGCAATAAAGATCATCTGAACAGCAGAAAAATATACGTTTCATACTTTATGGATAACAACCGGGTGGTGTATACCATCCGGGATGAAGGGAAGGGATTCGACTGGAAAAAATTTCTTGTTGATGAATCATCAACAGCCCGGAACGATATAGTGAAGAATTTCCACGGCGTGGGTCTTGAGATCGTCAAATCCGTCTTCAAAGTAAGTTTCAACGATGTGGGGAATGAAATCACGCTCATAAAAGAATTTCCGGAAAGAACAGCATAATATGGCTACCTACAGAAATCCTGTCCCGACAGTTGACATCATCATACAGATCGATGGTGATCCTGAAAAAATCGTTCTCATCGAGCGGAAAAATGAACCATACGGCTGGGCACTTCCCGGCGGATTTGTTGATTATGGGGAAACGCTGGAGGGAGCCGCGGTTCGTGAAGCCCGGGAGGAAACATCGCTTGAAGTGAAGCTTGTGAGGCAATTTCATTCTTATTCCGACCCACTCCGCGATATCCGTCAGCACACGATTACCACAGTATTTATTGCTCATGCAACGGGTCAACCGCGCGCTGCGGATGACGCGCGAAAAGTGATTGTTTGCAACCCGCGCAATCTGCCTGAAAACATGGCTTTCGATCATAGAAGCATCATCGACGATTACATCAATAAGCGATACTGAGAGGCGCGAGGCTTACAATGGAAATTTCAAATTTTTTACTCAAAATGACAGGCGCCGCCATCAATGCGATTATAAAAACTACCAATGCCTCAATCCGCACCCATGATGAAGACAGAATCCCCGAAGGACCTGTGCTCTATGTCATTAACCACTTCACACGAATGGAAACCTTTTTTTTGCCGTACATCATCAACAAACTCACGGGAAAAGTAGTTCTATCCCTCGCCCATCATTCTTTTTTCGGCGGCGCTTTCGGAAGATATTTGAATAAAATTGGCGCGATATCCACCGCCGACTCCGAAAGATTCAAAACAATGACTTCTGCGCTTCTCACCGGTGAGCTTGCCTGCCTCATCTATCCCGAGGGCCAGATGATCAAAGATAAAAAGCTGGTTGAAAAAGGAAAATTCATGATTTACAATACCGGCATCCGCAGGCCGCCGCATACCGGTGCTGCAATACTCGCACTGCGCGCTGAATTTTTCCGTCAAAAGTTGAAATATTTCGTTGAGAACGGCTATCATAAAGGTATAAATCAATACCGCGATTATTTCGACATATCCGAAGATTCAATCAGGTCGATTATCTCACAAGAAACCGTAATCGTTCCCGTGAACATCACGTATTTCCCCATCCGTGCCCGCAATAATATTCTCAATCGGCTTGCATCGCGATTTATTGAAAACGTCCCCGAACGTCTGAAGGAAGAGCTTGAGGTAGAAGGCGCAATGATCATCGACGGTGTTGACATTGACATAAATTTCGGAGAACCCATACCAATCGCACCTCTTCTTGAGAAAAAGCAGAACAGAAAAATAATCGAAAACACCAAACTATATCTCTTCGACGCCGATATGGAACGGGAATTATCTCTGAAACGGGAAAGCGTGCAACTGATGTATCAATACATGGACTCGATATACTCGATGACCACCGTCAATCACGATCATGTTTTCGCATACATCCTGACACGTTATCGCAAAAACCGTATCAGAGAATCCGACTTTAAAAACAGAGCGTATCTCGCTATCGATCATTTGCGCGACGTTGAGATTGAATCGCATCATACAAGCCTTAAATTTCGGCAGGGATTTCTCCTATCCGATGACTATCACGACCGTTATGAGAGTTTTATTGAGGCGGCGAAATCTGACGGCGTGATCACTGTGGAAAACGGATGGATAAACCGAAACCGCGAACGGTTTTCCCGCCCGTATGAATTTCACACAATCCGCACCGATAATATTGTCGAAGTCCTTAAAAATGAAATTGAGCCGATGGAAAATCTTGTACGATATTTCAACAGGATAATGCTTCTTCCATCATGCCTCATCAGGAGGAAGATACGAAAAAAATTTCTCTTCCGCGATATGGATAAATTTGAACGGGACTATAAAAAATATTTTATTCAGAATGAATCGAAACCAGAAAAAATCGGAAGGCCGTTTTTGCTTAAACGACTTTTCGGCAACCGTCGTGGCGTGCTGGTTGTGCATGGGTATCTGGCTGCGCCGGAAGAAGTGAGGGCGCTGTCAACGTATCTTCACAATTGCGGTTATGCCGTCTACACAGTCCGCCTCAGAGGACATGGCACTTCCTACGAAGACCTTGCCGTACGAAAATGGGAAAGCTGGTATCAGTCGGTTAATCGGGGTTATGTGATTTTAAAAAATTTATGCAAAGAATTTGCCATCGTAGGCTTTTCCACGGGGGGAGATCTGGCTCTCTATCAGGCGGCTTTGAAAAACGAACATTTCAGATGCGTGGTTTCCATAAACGCTCCATTATACCTCAAAAACATCGCTTCCAATTTCGCTTCAACAGTTGTCTTCTGGAACAAACTTCTCAGCAAAATGCGTATCGAAAAAGGCCGTTTTGAATACGCGGAAAATCGTCCTGAAAATCCCCATATTAATTACTTTAAAAACCCAATCGCAGGAGTCAGAGAACTTGAGCAATTTATGGATGTGGTCAGAAAAAATTTAAAACTGGTTTCAATTCCGGCACTTATTATTCAGGGTTCACACGACCCGGTGGTCAATCCGGAAAGCGCCGATGAAATATTCGAAAAGATCGGTTCAAAAAGAAAAGAGCTCATCAAAATACACGCCTCCCGCCACGGCATCATCAACGGCGATGGCTCCTCCTATGTTTTCAGGAGAGTTGCCCAATTTCTTGATGAAAATTTTACAAAAGGGATTTCAGACTGACGAGGGCAATTCACGGCCATGGGACCCAGTCGCCCCAGTTCTCGAGATATTTTGACAACGCGGGGATACGCTCAACCTGAGACTTGATATATTCCCGTGATTTCTCCAGAATAATCTTTTCACGCTCAAGCGTCAGCTCGCCGAAAAGAATCCTGGTGCGCAAAAAAGCAAAATAGGTATCGAGGACATCATGCGTGCAGTATTCGTTTATTTCCTTTATTTTGCCCTCCAGATACATATCGTACACATCATCACCCGTCGTTTCCATCTTGCCGGGCTTTCCGAGCACTTTCGCAAGGAGATTCAATCCGCCTGAAACTCTGATTGCGTTATAATTAGAAAGCCAGTCATGAATATCGAAATGCTTATCGCCGTATCGAAAGCGTGAAGCAAACTTGTCCTTGAAATGCCGGGAGGCCCTGATGCCGTATCGAAACGCCATCAACTCCATAAGCGGCACGTCAAATCCCCGGCCGTTGAATGTCACCAGCTTTGCGTTTGAATACACATTTTCAACGCCTTCCCAGAACAGCCTGGTCATTTCGGAAGGGCGAAAGTTCGGCTCATCCAGCGACACGATATCGCAAAGGGTAAAATCATCCCTTACCTTTGCGATGCAAATTGAAATCGGAAATTGAAATGTAACCGGTATAAAATAGCTCGTTCCTCCGCTGGTCGCAAGTATCTCTTCCTGAAATTTTCGAACCGCGGCGACATCATCGATATCCATATTCGGATATTTCACTTTTCGAATGAGTGCGGCATCCGGCACTGACTCGATATCAAAGACTAAATATTTCACTTCTTCCGGTTTCAGCATCCTTTCACCACTGAATCATCAAACATTTTTTACAATTAACCTATAAGCACATAAACGGCTGCCCGTATAATAAAGGCAGCCGCTCACTCATGCATCATTGAAAAGTGTACGTACAAAAAGGCTTACATTTCACTTCTTATATTTTGCCACCATTTTGTCCATGTAATCGCGGATAATGATGTCGGTTTCTGCATCCCGGGCTTTTTTCAGAACGTCCACATGCTTCTCTTCAGAAATGCCGATTCTTGTAAGAGAGAGAATGATTGTGTACCGGACATCCGCTTCCGGTTCAATAAGCAAACGGTCATTCAAAGGGTCAACCGCCGACTTGTCGCCGATGTACCCCATAGCCATTGCGGAATGCAGGCGAACCTTCGCTCTGTTGTCTTCTTTAAGAAGTTTTTTCAATCCAGGCAATGCATTGGATTCTTTTTCCCGACCGAGCCAGTCGGCAGCGCGAATAATGATATTTTCATCATTGCTGTTTAAATCTGCGATGTATTCTTTGGCCGATTTAGCCGATTCCTTTCTGGCGTCCTGTTTTGCATCCTGGGCAAAAAGGAAAGCGCTCATGGCAAAAAGTATGGTCAGCGCAATAAGGACTTTTTTCATGGCAAACCTCGCAAGCAATTGTAATATGCGTACACCCCGGGCATACGCGAGTAATTTTTAGTTAATTATCAATAATCGCTGAATGTTGTCAAATATTTTTTTCAATTCAGCCCGTATATCAACCACCGCCATAATCTAAGAATTTTTATTGACACAAAGCACATCCCTTTGATGATACCGATAATTCAGGCAAAAAAAATTTTTTATTCTCAATTGCGCAGGAAGTACACCATGTCCGACAATACCCCTCAAAACACGCAGGAAGAAAGCTTCGAAAAAATGCTGGAGCAATCCCTGAAACCCCAAAACCAGTTCGCGGTAGGCGACCGTGTGCTGGGTAAAATCGTATTCATCTCGGGTGATTCAGTCTTTATCAATATATCAGGAAAAAGCGAGGCGGTTATCGATACCTCTGAATTGCTCGACAAGAACGGTCATCTTTCAGCAGCAAAAGGAGATGAAATTTCAGCATATGTCGTTTCCACTTCAGGCGGTGAAATCCGGCTCACTACCTCAATCGGGCATGGTTCTGCAACCCCCGAACTCATGCGAACCGCGTATCGCGATCAGATACCCGTGACAGGACGAGTGACCGCGTCTCTCAAAGGCGGATTTTCCGTGTCCGTTGCAGGAATTAATTGCTTCTGCCCTATTTCTCAGATCGACCGCAAAGTTTCAGACAACCCCAACGATTATTTGCATAAATCTTTCCAGTTTCTCATTGTGGAGTATGCCGACCGCGGAAGAAATATTGTGCTGTCCAGAAGAGCTTTGCTCGATAAAATATTCGAAGAACGTAAGGAAAAGCTTCTAAAGTCAGTGAAAATCGGCGACACAATTGCCGGAACGATTACTTCTCTGCATAAATACGGTATGACGGTGGATTTAGACGGCGTCGAAGCTTTCATTCCCAAAAGCGAACTTTCATGGAGCAGACAGCCCGATGTATCCCGATTTCGAACAGGCGAAAGGATTAACGCCAAAATACTCGAATTTGATGAAAGCGGAAGAATGGTCCTCAGCCACAAACAAATGCTTCCCGAGCCATGGTTGAAGATCGATACATTTTCAGAAGGCCAATGCGTGAACGGCCGCGTGGTAAATATAATTAAAAATGGGGCATTCGTAGAAATCGAAGACGGCATTGAGGGTTTCCTTCCTGTCAACCGAATGAGCCTTGTAAAAAAAATCAACAAACCGGAAGAAGTCCTTGCGCTCAACGAAATGGTTCAGGTAAAGATTATTGAAATCAGGAAATCCGAAAAGAGAATGCTTCTCGAACTCATCACCGATGAAGCCGATCCATGGATTTCAGACACATCTTCTTTTGTAAGTACAATTCACACTGCCGTTGTAGAGTCTTCCCGTTCGGGCGGTCTGACGCTGAGGCTTGAAAATGGCATGGAAGGCTTTGCTCCGAAAAGCGAGCTTCTGAAAAATCGCGGAGATATTCCGTCGCAATATCCAACCGGCTCTTCCATCAAAGTTGCCGTAAAGGAATTTTCGCCAGAGGAAAGAAAACTGGTTCTCAGCGAGCGAGGTGCGCTATCGCTGCAGGAATCCAACGAATTTCAAGCATACCAGGGTGCACATACACAGGAAGCTGATTCATCCACCCTTGGCAGCATTTTCAAGGACAGATTTACCGAAATTCAGAATAAAATTAAAAGCAGTCGATAGGGAAATTCAGAAGATCGAATCCATCAGGTGAAAAATTTTAATTTCATAAGCCCTTCTTCGATGCTGTCGACGAAAATGAAATATTCATAAAGATCGAGCCCGTCGATGATTTTAATGAATTCTTCTTTCAACCCGAGTATCACCACCCGCCTTGCGTTTTTTCGGGCTTCATTTGATAACTCCACAAGGGTGTTGATCCCTGATGAGGTAAGCAATTCTACTTCTCGAAGGTTGAGAATCACATTATTTTTTTGAGAAGTTTTATTCACAAGCTCGGCCAGGTCTTCTTTTGAAAGAATATGAATCCCGCCCCGCAGATTGAGAATCTTGGTTCCTTCGCGTTCTTCGATGCTGTAGGATAAATTTTCCGCCATCTTTTGTTATTCAATCATGCTTTTAAGTACATCCAGAACAAGACCTTCTTCGACTTCGATATTATACACCGGTTCGCCTATTTTTTTTAAAAGGACAAAGCGCAAAGAATCTTTGATGTTCTTTTTATCGAATCTCATATGTTCGAGAACGCCGGCAGGATCGAAAATCGGCGGCTTTGCCGCAAAACCATAGTGTTTCAGCAAATCGTTAATAAGATTCGCATCACCATCATTCAAAAAGCCCATCCGCCTGGAAATTGCAGCCTCGGCCTTCATCCCCCATGCCACAGCCTCTCCGTGCGAGATGTCTTTATAACGCATCCAGGATTCAAGCGCATGGCCCACCGTGTGCCCATAATTCAGAATTGCCCGTATTTCGGCTTCCCTGACGTCCTGTCCCACCACCGCGGCTTTAAAAGATGCGGAAAGAAAAATGAGATCCTCCATGACATCATCATCACAGATTGTTTGAAGGTTATTTTGGGTCAGTATCGGAATCAGCCTCAGCTCTCCTATGAGGGCGTGCTTAATTGTTTCGGCAATGCCATTTTGAATTTCTCTTTCGGGCAAAGAATGAAGAAACCTCGTATCGGCTATCACTCTTTGCGGCTGATGAAACGCGCCCACGATGTTCTTGCCGGCCTGAATATTCACTGCAACTTTTCCCCCAATGCTCGAATCCACCATTGCCAGAAGTGTTGTGGGAATATGGATGATGGGGATTCCGCGCATATAAGCTGCCGCGCAAAAACCGGAAAAATCACCAACCACACCCCCGCCTATGCCTACAAGGAGCGATCTTCTTGTAAAACATTCTTTGAGCAGGAGGTTGAAAAAATTTTCAGCATATCGGTAATTTTTATTTTCCTCCCCGTCCATCATGGGGTATATTTTCGCGCCCAAACGCCCGGCTGCTCTTGTCAGCGTTTCCTCATGGAGTGCAAGAACGCGTTCGCTGACAATGCATCCGACTCTATCGAACCTTTCGGCTAATTGCTCAATGTCCAGTTCATCGAGCGCACGTCTGCCAAGTGCGATATCGTAATCACCGTCTTTCGTTCTCACAGTGATGTACTTCATAGCGGCACCCAAACCTTTTCTCGATACACAGTTCCCTTTATTCCCGACAGAATTCCTGCAATGTCGTCATTGACAGATGGAAACATTGTTATGTTCAGTATTTCGTTGGGAAGGAAGAATTGATAGCTATTAAGACGCGGCTCATTGCCAATTCGGATATCTTCAGTTTTAAGGCGACAATGGAAAATTATATTTAAAATATGTCGTCCCCCCTTTGGTTCTATGGATTCAGAAATGAGCGCAATATCTCCGACTTCAATTTCAACGGCAAGTTCTTCTAAAATTTCACGTTTGAGTGCTTCAGGCAGCTTTTCTCCATAGTCAACCCCGCCCCCCGGCAGGAGCCAATATACATGTCCTTCTTTTTTATGCGACACGAGGAGAACGCGACCATTGTTGAATATGAGTGCGCCTACCCGAATCCGTATATTATGCCTGAAAATCATTCTCTCTTCTCATTTTGATTATTAAAACTCTGTTTTAGCAGAAAGAAAAATCATTTCATAAAACCGAATCATCTTTTTCATGTATTCGTTCCAATACCAACCGGGCTGCTTCCACCTCAGCCTTTCGTTTACTGTTTCCTTTTCCCCTCGAAACTTCATTGCCGTTTATTACAAGGCGCACAATAAACTCTTTTTGATGATCCGGGCCTCTTTCTTCCACTACCTCATAGACGGGTTGAGCCTTGTACTTTTTTTGAACTAATTCCTGGAGGGTTGTTTTGGGATCTCGAAGGTAGGACAGCTGGTCGATGCGTTCAATATCTTTTTTAAGAAGTGAAAGAATGCACTTCCTCGTCAACTTCAAACCGGCATCAAGATACATCGCGCCAATCAAAGCTTCCATGGTATTGGCAAGAATGGACTCGCGAAAGCGCCCGCCGCTGCATTCTTCTCCTTTGCCCATGAGAATATAGCTTCCCAGATTGAGTTCCGAGGCAACTTTTGCGAGGGTGGATTCTGAGACCACAGCGGATTTGATCTTCGCAAGGTCGCCTTCCCTGTAGTTTTCGAATCTTTTAAAAAGATACTCATTCACCACAAGTGCCAGAACAGAATCGCCTAAAAATTCCAGGCGTTCGTTATCTTTACTCGCATATCCGGATTCGTTTATGTATGAGCGGTGAACAAGAGCGCGGTTCAAAAGGCTTTTGTTGCCGAACTTAACCTTGATTTTCTTTTGCAGGCTGTCCAGCTGTCGATATCTGTTTTTTTTCTTTTCTGTACGGTTTTTTTTCTCTTCAAAATCCATGATGAAGACGCAATGCCTCTAATACAACCTTAAACCCGGGCAAATTGAGAATGCAGCAGCTCAATTACACCCATTATACCTTTCAGGATCAGGCGTTTTTAAGCTTCTCCTGGATATATTTAATCGCATCACCGACAGTGACGATCTTTTCCGCGTCTTCATCGGGTATTTCTATTCCGAATTCTTCTTCCAGAGCCATAACCAGCTCTAAGGTATCCAGGGAATCAGCTCCGAGATCATCGACGAATGAAGCTTCCATCGTCACTTCGGCTTCATCAACACCAAGCCTGTCGACAATTATTTTCTTCACTTTTTCAAAATCAACCGACATGCCTTTCTAGCCTCCTTCCCTCACGATATGTGCTTTCCGGAATATACACAAACTACAACACAGCTTTTTCCCGGCAACACTTTTCTTACATATACCGTTTTGGAACATTCGCATCTCTCGCCATTTTAACGCAACGAATTCAACCTTTGTAAAAAACTATCACACATTCTACAATTCATATTGGATTGTCAAGACATAATATTCTTTTAATCATCGATGTAATACACGTTCCAAAAGTCTGAAATAAAAATTACTTACTTTCAGCAATCTTCACCGTTTTTTCCATAATGAGTTCGCCCTTATAATGATTGCATTCCGGGCATACTCTATGCGGAAGAACATACGCGCCGCATCTCGGGCAAGGACGGAGATTCGGAACACCGATGGCGTCATGCGACCGCCTCATGCGGGATTTTGCTTTAGATTTTCTTCTCTTTGGTACAGCCACAATTTTACTCCATTTATTTAAATTTTACCTGTTGAATTCATGCAGATAAATAATTGCGCCCGCGCCTGTCAACATTATTTTAGATTTTTCTCCTGATACGCCAGCAGGAAAAGCCGGTGACGAGAACGCAGCGCGAAAATTGATCGCGGGTGTGCGCTGATAACTTTTCTAAAATATTCTTTAGCTTTGAAAAGATCGCCTTTTTTCTGGTACATCCGCGCGCAATCATAATAGATCTGATCTCCGTAGCTTGAATTTCCGTGCAGTTCCTCAAGCTTTTGATACGTCTGCAAAGCCTCATTGTAATTCCCTGAATATTCCGATGCAACTGCAGCATTTCGCAAGGCAAGGATTGAAAAGTCGGATTTCGGATTTTTGTCGGCAAACCGAAGATAATGCCTTCGTGCATCATCATAATTTTTATTTTTCAAGTACATGCCACCAAGGATATAATCACCCATAGTATGTACAAAACCCCACCTGGATGATTCGACTAAATTTTTCATCTCGCCTATTGTCATCAAAAATGCCGCAGGAGAAGCATCAGCTTTTTTTTCAAGGGATCTGTATTGCTCCATTATCTCTTCAAACTTGACCATCTCGTTTTTCGCGCGGTGTTCATAATACAGGTATGCGCTAACCGCCGCCGCGAAAAGAAAAACTACGGCTAAAAAGGCATAAAGAACTTTTGAGCGGTGTTTTTTTAAAAAATCTTTTGCCGCCATTACGGCGTTTTCAATAATGTTTCT
Source organism: uncultured bacterium (assembly GCA_937921485.1). Lineage (GTDB taxonomy): Bacteria > Spirochaetota > UBA4802 > UBA4802 > JAGODF01 > DYLV01. The sequence goes on along the minus strand of CAKZSV010000009.1, from coordinate 25,224 downwards.
TTCTATTTGAATATTCCTGCGCTCCATCGCTCCTCCTACCGATCACCGCTCAATTTATTTTTCATAATATCTCCAATGGTAACTTTGGACGGGCTGCTGGATTGGAGGATTCTGTTCAACTCTTCTTTTTCAGTCATCATATCATAATGCTTGATGCTGAGGGACAGCCGGCGCTTTTCAACATCAACGCCAAGCACCACCACGTTTACGGTATCACCCACTTTGAAAAGTTCGTTGAGGTCTTCTACTTTCCTGCGCGATGCTTCTGAAACGTGGACCAGCCCCTCAATTCCGTCCTCCAGGCGTACGAAAAGCCCGAAACCGGTTATTCGTGTCACAACGCCGGCGAGGCGTGTCCTGGGGGGATATTTCTCGCTGATCATTTCCCACGGGGATTTCGTAAGCTGTTTGATGCCACATGAAATCCTCATTTCCTCTTTATCGATGCCTAAAATTTTAAATTCGATTTCATCGCCGGGTTTATAATTTTCTAAAGAATTTTTATTATCGTCCTCCCATGAAATATCAGAAACGTGTACCAGCCCGTCAATTCCCTCTTCGACCTCAACGAAAATTCCAAAAGGCACTATCGTTTTAACTTTTCCTTTCATTATGGTGCCGACGGGGTAACGTTGCTCAAGAGAATCCCATGGGTTCGGCTGGAGCTGTTTTATGCCGAGAGACATTTTTCTCGATTCTTTATCGACTCCGAGCACCTGTGCTTCTACCTTTTGCCCGGGTTTAAAAAGATCGCGTGGATTAACAGCCTTTTTAGTCCAGGAAAGGTCATTGTTCCCAACAAGCCCCTCAATGCCGTCATCAAGTTCAACAAACACACCGAACCCGGTAATCGTAACCACTTTGCCTGCGACAATACCGCCCACCTGATATTTCGATTCGGCCGATGACCATGGGTCTTCTTCTAATTGCTTAAGACCAAGCTCAACTTTTCTTTTTTCCTGATCCAGCGCAATTACGGCGAATTCGCGTTCTGTTCCCTGTTTGAGGATCTTTCTGCGCTTGAAAATTTTCTTCCACGACATGTTTTCCTTGGCAAGAAACGCCTCGACCCCTTCCACTTCGATAATCGCACCGCTTTCGACAAATCGAAGCACACGCCCTTTTATGCGGTCTCCAACAGCATGTTTGCCGATGAATTCATTCCAAACCCTTTCAGTTTCTTCATCGAGATACTCTTTTCTGGAAAGCAAAACGCTCTGGCGCTTTTCATCGATTTTTTTAATTTTAAATTTATATTCAACGGTACCGTCTGTAGCTTTTTTTATCTTTATATCTCCCGCCTGCGAGAAAGGAACAAACGCCTGCAAACCCATGCAATGTACGTGCAGCCCGTTTTTACCGACTTCCTTAACATTTCCGGTTATGGTGTTATTGCCGGCGCGATAATATTCCATAAATCCGTTCCATTTGAGCTTGCGCTCCGCCGCTTTTGCAGAAAAAACATACATGCCGTCGAGCATCCTTCTATCGACCAGCATCACAGGAATTTCATCGCCGACGCGCGGAGGAGTTTCAAATTCAGCAAGCGCAACCCTTCCCTCCGATTTTGCGCCGACATTCACGTAGGCAAATTCGCCGTCAACCGTCACGACTTCACCTTTGAGGATTATGTTCGGCCGGATATCTTCGGGTGCGGTATTGGCCACATGCTCCATATTGATCTGCTCTTCAAAACGCTCTGCATGGTTAATCATCTCGGTATATCCCTTCCCCGCGGCATTATCTCTGGTCTTTTTGCTTCCTGCTGCCGCCATTTTTTCTTCAACAATATCGACCAGTCGAGAAATTACCTCATCTTTCGTCATTGCAGTTGTGTCAAGCACGATTGCATCTTCTGCTTTTCGCAATGCACCGACCGGCCTTCCCGTGTCTTCACTGTCGCGCTGGATAATCTGATTTCGCACCGCATTTACGTCAACAGTTTTTCCCAGTGCCCGATATTCAGCGCATCTCCTGCGCGTACGCTCATCGACCGACGCATCGAGATAAATTTTTATGTCCGCATCAGGAAATACCACGGTACCAATATCTCTTCCGTCCATTATTATGGAAGTGCTTCTCGCAGATTCTCTAAGATGTGAATTTACAAAGTCTCGTATGTCGGGATCATCGGAAACAATTCCTATATTTTTTGCGATAAGTTCATCGCGAATCGCCGCCGAGACATCTTCACCGTTAATGAATGTGCTGCAGACTCCGCCCTTCCCAAAATGTTGTTCCAATTTTAAATCTGAAAGATCGGCAATATATTTTATTTCCCTCTGCAGAGCTCCATGCTTCCTCAATAAAAACAGCGTAATCGCTCTGTAAATCGCCCCTGAATCGACATATTGTATTCCAAGAATTACGGCGGCTTCCCTGCAGACGCTGCTTTTTCCCGATCCCGCGGGTCCGTCCACTGCCACAATCATTCTTCGCTGCATCACCCGATCTCCTCTCTATGCCTTCTCATGCGGGCAAGATAATCATTGAGCCTTTCCTGATTTTCTCTCGAATCAAGAATCATTCGTTTGAGTTCTTCCAGCCGGTTAACCATATCATCGATTGCAGAAACAATGTTTTCTGTATTGAGCATTGCGATTTCGCTCCACACTTCTTCAGAACCTGCTGCGATGCGCGTTGAATCCTTAAATCCTCTGCCGATTCCGTAGCCGACTTGCTCCGAGCCGAATTTTTCCCGCATTTCCGCCACAAGATCAACCAAAACGCATGCGGACATGTGCGGGAGATGGCTGGTCCGCGCCACAATCCTGTCGTGCAGGGCTGCATCAAGCCTTACGGTTTTCGCCCCAAGCATTTTCCAGAAAGTTTCGGTTTTTTCAATATCGCTGTTGCTGTTTTTTTCATGAGGCGTGATGATCACTATTGATGCATCATAGAGGTCCGATCGCCCATTGCCATAGCCTTTTTTCTCCGAACCGGCCATCGGATGGCAGCCGATAAACTGATTGTATTTTGAATGCGCGGAAACGCTTTTTAGGATTGTTTCTTTCACGCTGCCGACATCGATAACGATCGTATTTTTGCCCAGGTCCTCTCTATCAAGTATATTTTTCAATATTCCTATCGAAGAAACAACAGTGGATGCAACCACCACGCAGTCAACATCAGCCAGATCCGCTTCACCGGTTAGCCCTATCCGGTTAACCGTTCCATCCTGCAGGGCGGGAAAAAGGCGATCGGCATTTCGCCCCCATGCTGAAAGGTATGTTGATGGCGAAACCCTCCGGACCGCTTTACACATCGAGCCCCCAAGCAAACCGAGGCCGAATACGGCAATATGCTTGAATGGAAACTCATCAGGCATCAGGCAATATCCCTGTCTATGGCACGCGCAAGCTTTCCAAGCCTTTCAATAAGCGACACAAGCTGCTCGCCGTCAATTGTCTGCTGACCGTCGGAAATCGCGTCTTCGGGATTGGGATGAGCTTCGATGATGATGCCGTCCGCACCCGCGGCAATATATGCCATAGCCGCCTGGGGCACATACGCCTTGATGCCCATTGCGTGGCTCGGATCCGCGATGACGGGAAGATGCGACCAATCCTTAATTACGGGCACGACTCCCGCATCAAGAGTATTTCTTGTGACGTCTTCAAACGTTCTAATTCCCCGGGGACAGAGGACGATATTCCGGTTTCCTTGCGAGAGTATATATTCGGCCGACATGAGGAATTCATTAATCGTCGCGCTCATGCCTCTTTTCAACAGCACAGGTTTTTTCGACCTGCCGACTTCTTTCAGGAGATTGAAGTTCTGCATATTACGCGTTCCGATTTGAAGCATATCGACATATTCTTCAACAAGCGCCACATCGCGAGGGTCAATCACCTCGGTAACCACGGGAAGCCCTGTTTCCTCGCGCGCCCTGGCCAGGAATTTCAATCCCTTTTCGCCGAAACCCTGAAATGAATATGGCGAGGTACGTGGTTTATAGGCGCCCGCTCTAAACATATGTGCCCCGGCTTTTTTGACCATCCGCGCGTGTTCGATTACTTCCTTTTCGCCCTCGACCGCACATGGACCGGCAATCACAACTATTTTACCGGACCCTATTTCAACATTGCCCACCCGCACTACCGTGCGGTCCGGATGCGTCTCCCTGCTCACGAGTTTGAACGGCCGAAGGATCGGCTTCACGGACTCAACGCCGGCAATAGCCTCAAACGGCTGTTCCCGCAAGATATCTTCATCGCCGATGATGGTAATGATGGTTCTGTGAACGCCTTTTGAAACATACGGCTCCAGCTTCAGCGAACGGATTTTTAATACTATATGATCTATCTCTTCCTGGGTTACATCGGGTTTGAGGACTATCAGCATTGGTTAACTCCTATGTCAAATGGTATTATCGCCATCACTGTTCATGGGTGTGGACGGGATATGAACCCAATATTTTCAAAAAGATGGTGCTTTCTTTCATCCTTTCAAGCGCATTTCTTACGACCGCATCTTCCCTATGACCGATGAAGTCAATGAAAAAATTATATGCCCACATTTTTTTCTTGTCCGGCCTTGATTCGATTTTCGTCATATTTATTCCCGCCTCGTGGAAGGGCTTCAGCATTTCATAGAGCGCCCCGGGCCTGTCTTTCACTGAACAGACGATGGATGTTTTATCATTTCCCGTTGCGGGATTGTCTTTTTTCCCGATCACCAAAAAGCGGGTGAAATTATTTCTCGAATCTTCTATGCCCCTCGCAAGGACCCCGAGCTTATAAATCTCCGCCGCAACTTCAGACGCGATTGCTGCGGAGAATTTATCCCAGGACGCGGTCTCCGCCGCCTTCGACGTCGAGTTCACATGAATTATTTCCACATTCGGAAGATAATTTCTCAACCAGGTTTTGCACTGCCCCAGAGGCTGAGGATGCGAATACAGCTTTTTGATGCGCTTCACATCATCGCATAGGCTTACCAGGCTGTGTGTGATGCGCAGAAATTTTTCCGAAACGATCATCAAATCCGAATCAAGCAATTCATCAAGCGTGTACGTGACCGCTCCTTCCGAGCTGTTTTCCACCGGCACCACGCCGAAATCCGCAGCACCACGTTCCACTTCATCGAATACATCGGGCACGGTCTTTTGTGGAATGGTATTTACCGAATCTGAAAAAATCTCAAGCAGCGCGATATGCGTGAAGGTGCCCGCAGGTCCAAGGTATGCAACATTCATCGGCCTGCGAAGAAGAATCGTCTGGGCGTGCAGTTCTTTCAATATTTTTATGATGTTCTCGCTCGGAATCGGACCGCGATACGCCTCACCGACTATCTTTTCAAGGTCAGCGGGATTCACTGCCAGAGTTCTGAGCTGCTCATCAGTTAAAGACCGCAGTTCCTCCAGATAAAGCGCACTCCTCTCCTCAATAAGCTTCAGGAGCTGCCGATCCAGCTTTTCTATTTTTTCATTCATTGGTCATCACCGCCAAAAGCAAGTTCTTTAATTTCGGAGAGTTTCGGAAGATCGGATATCTTGTTCAGGCCGAAATATTTTAAAAAATCATCAGTGGTTCCGTACGCCAGAGGTCTTCCCGGCAATTCCTTGCGCCCCACGGGCTTGATGAGGTTTTTTTTCATGAGATTGGCCACCATCATTCTTGATGAGACGCCTCGCAGCGCATCAATCTCCGCAATCGAAATAGGCTGTTTGTAGGCAATTATCGACAGTGTTTCCAGCATTCCTTTCGAGAGCTTTTCTCTGCGCTCAAGCCCCATGATGCGCCTCAACTGATCCGCGTACCTTGCGCTTGTGGCAAACTGGTATCCTTTTGAAATTTCGAGCAGCCGAATTCCTCCGTCCCTTTCTTCGTATTCATCCACCAGCGAATCGATTATTATTTTCGCCTGAGTCGGATCAATTCCGAAATTCTTAACGAAAAAGGAAATCGGCAGCGGTTCACCTGAAAGAAATATCACCGCTTCGAATAAACCTCTAAGTTCGGCTTCATTCCCCCTCTCATCCTTGCTGTCGGGGCCGTCTTCTTCGGCATTGTCGTCCAATTCCCCGGCTTCATCATCGCCGAGGCTTTCAGGATATTCGTTTTCGTTTTTTTCTACTGGACTCATAATTACGTGCACCTCTAAAAACCGCTTTCAACCTTACAATCAGCATAAAAGAAAGCGGTTTTCACCTATACATTGTGCATACAAAGGAACGCCCTTAAATAAAGTTTTTTAGAGGTTCCCTTATAGTGTACCGGGGAAGCTGATTACATCTCTCCGCGCCGGGCTGTAGCACTTTTTGTGAAGTATGATTATTTTTTCAAGCACAATCCGGAATAACGCGAAAAGCGAAATTGTTTTTCTAGTCTGCCGTGTGCTCCGCTTCGGGAGAAACGTTGTACGCCCCCCCTTGAAAAATTCTAATCTCACCGAATAGGCGATGCTGCAAAATTTTAATTCTGCACATTTTCGCAAGTTCGAGAATCGCAAGGAAGGAAGCGATGATAACCGCCTTCGTGGGGTTGTCGCTGAACAAATCGGTAAAAAGTACACTCTCACAACTTGACAGCACCGCTTCAATATACGCGATTCTATCGCTGACGAGCACTTCATCAAAAACAATCTCCTCCTGCTCGATTGTTTCCTGAGAATCAATAATGTCGGAAAACGCCTTCAGCAAATCAAAAAGCGAAACCTCCAGATACATTTCAGCATCTTTAATTTCACCCTGTTCGATTGTTCTGAAAAAACAATCCGATTGCTTCTCGAATTTTTCCCTGAGTGAGGATGCCGCCGCCTGGTATTTCTTGTATTCAAGCAGCCGTTCCACCAGGTCCGGAGGAAGCGGGGGCACAAAATAATCGTCTTCCATTTCGCCAGACGGCAAAAGCGCCTTTGATTTATAATACAAAAGCTCGGATGCCATCAAAATGAATTCCGATGCTATTTGAATATTCAGACTTTCCATCATGCGAAGATACGCGATATACTGCTCCGTCACAAGTGCAAGCGGCACTTCGGTGATATCGAGCCTGGATTCCCTGATAAGATTCCATAAAAGGTCCAGAGGGCCTTCGAATTTTTCCAGAGTAATTACACATTTTTCAGATGCAAGAACGCTCATCATACCACCAGTACACCAAACTTTTCAAAACAGCATTATTTGACTCTACGACGAAGGAACGATGCAGCCACTTCACGTCAGTACTTTAATCCGTAAACCTTTTTTTGCCCTATAATTTCAGCCGATAAACAAATAAAGCGACATCATCATGCCGCTTTAATGGAAGCACATATTAAAAATGAATTATGAAAGAGCTTTTTCCGCGGCTTTCTGCAAACGCTCGGGTGGAAATGGTTTTACGACGAAATCTTTCACACCAATCTTAATTGCTCTTGTGAGGAGATTTTCCTGTCCTAATGCAGTTACCATAATGACACGCGCACCGGGGTCTATCCGCAGTATTTCTTCAGCAGCTTCAATACCGTCTTTTTCACGCATGGTTATGTCCATTGTCACAAGGTCCGGTTTTAATTTTTTATATAATTCAACCGCCTCGTTCCCGTTTTCCGCTTCTCCCACCACTTCATGGCCCCTGGGCACAAGAGCATCCCTCACAAGGGTTCTCATGAATTTAGCGTCATCGACAATCAAAATCCTTGCCATCACCCACCCCGAAATAGATGAATTAAACACGTATCACTATACTACAACGATAGTCACTTTGTCCAATCTTTTTTCCATTACAAATATCGTCAAAATTTTTTCAGAAAACAACTTTAATTTTCAGCCAATTTTATTTCCTTTTATCGTGAACACCAGCTATGGCACCATAATCAATTAATGAATTAATGTATAAAATAGCAGATCATACTGAAATAATCAAGAATAAAATCGCGCAATTATAAAATTTCTACTACATTTCAACAACTGCTCATAAATATTCAATAATTTTTTTCGGTATGTCATTCAATGGAACGATGGCATCAATAGCACCCATTTCAACTGCAACCCTGTTCATCCCGTAAACGACAGAAGTTTCCTCGTTTTGGGCGATGGTGGAACCGCCGCTCTTTTTAATATGAAGTATGCCGCTTGCCCCATCGCGCCCCATGCCGGTCATTATCACGCCGATACTATCCTTTTGATATGCTTCCGCCACCGAGTCAAAGAGCACATCTATCGAGGGCCGATGCCCGGAAACTTTTTCGCCTTTCACTACACGGATTACGTCGCGGTTGCTTTTTCTCTCTACCACAATATGTGAATGACCTGGTGCGATGTATCCATGTCCGGAAAGAATTTCATCACCATCCTCCGCCTCTTTAACCGACAGAGCGCAATTGCCGTCCAGACGCTCGGCAAACGCTTTCGTAAAACCTTCAGGCATATGCTGAACCACCAGCACCGGTGCGGGAAATCCCTCCGGAAGTCCTTTAAACACATGTAAAAGCGCTGAGGGCCCTCCCGTCGAGGTGCCGATTGCCACAATCCGGGATGTAGCCGCATGTTTCAATTCCATCGGCTTGACTGATGGCTGCTCCGCCTCCGCGACCGCGGTATCTTTTCTCAGGAGGCGTATCTTCGTGTTATAAACAGATTTCACCTTCCCAATCAGCAAATTCCCGATTTCATCAACCGAAAGAGAAAGAATGGAAGAAGGCTTGGGAATGAAATCAACCGCGCCATACTCCAAAGCCTTGAAGGTAGGCTCGGCACCGTCCTGGGTAAGCACGCTCATCATGATGACCGGTTTGGGATTTGTCTGGACGATATGCTTCAACGCATCGAGCCCGTTCATGATGGGCATTTCGATGTCCATGGTGATCACGTCCGGGTCCAGGACCTTCGTTTTGAAAATTGCGGTTTTTCCGTTGTTTGCGGTACCCACTACCTCAATTTGCGGGTCCGATTCAAGGATGTCGGTGATGATTTTCCGAACAAGCGCCGAATCATCGACAACCAGGACTTTGATTTTGTCGGACATTACTGTCTCAGCTTTTCAACGATTATCTTCAGGGAATCGGTGTCGGGCAGCACAAGCATGTTGCCGATAATGCGGTCATCACCATAATAGAAATCGGTTTCCATTATCAGCGCATAATCGCTTTTCACGCTGTGCATCACCAGAATTGAATCGAGCGTCGCCTGCATGTAGTCGTGCGTAACCGTAGGAACTGACGGTTTTATCGCCATGCTGAGCTTGTCGGCAATCACATTTATCACGGATGAGCCCACGATGTTGCCCAACTCTTTCAGAGCAGATTCTCCATCCTCGGTCAGTTCACGCGTCTTGCCGGTTTCCGTACCCCACAGCGTGTCGATTAAATCGAACCCATTCTCTTCATTGAAGCTGAAAAGAATTGTACCGTTGATTGTGCCCATAAATGGAACATATACGCCAATATATACGCTGTCGATTGAGCCTATTGTTTCAGGTATTTTATCTATGCGGATAAAACGCACATCGGGAATGGAGAGATCGATACGGCGTCCTAATATTTTCGAAAGATTTTCCGCCGCATGGGTGATGCCCGTATTGGCGAGAATGCGGACCCGATCAAGATCGTCATCGTCCATATTGAGCGCTTCTTTTATGTGGTCGAGAGGCTTTGCCTTTGCAAGCGTATCCTCAATATTTTCCCTCAGTTCATCCTTAAACTTATGAAGCGTTTCTTTTACCCGCTTTTCAATTTCTTCATCTGAAAGCTCAGCGGGTTTGCGAGCTTGAGGTTTTTCCGGAACCGTTTCTTCGGAAATTATCGTAAAATCTTCCTCCGGTTCGATTGGTTCGGCCTTGGCCTTCACCGGAACCGAGGTTTCAGAAGCTCGTGAAAAAACGCGCTCGCTGACAATAGCCGGTTCGCCGCCGGTTTTCGCTGAAACGGCAGCCGCCTCCCCCGGTTTCGCTTCTGCGGCCACTCCCGCGAGCACCAGTTCTTCTTTTTTGACGCCATATTCTTTTTCGTAATCGAAATATTCTTCTTCATCGTGCTCCTGGAGGATGTCCTGCTCGGTCATCACTTTATTCATCATGGATGAGATATCCAGAATGAGACAGATGCTTCCGTCTCCGAGAATGGATGCTCCAGCCAGGCCCTCAACAGTGCGGTAATTCTGCTCGAGGGATTTAATCACAATTTCCTGTTTCCCTTCAAGGTCGTCCACCATGAGGCCGATTTTTCTGTTGCCAAAGCCCACCACCACTACCGGAATTTTCTGATCGGGTTCGAGCGAACTTCTGATTTTGAAAAAGCGGTTGAGGCGCAAAAGAGAGAGAATCTCTCCGCGAAGATTAATCACCTCATGTCCTTCAATAGTCTGAATTTCGTTTGTCGAAATTTTAATCGTTTCGATAACATCGGAAAGAGGCACCGCATACATTTCCCGATTGATTTTCACCATAATTGCAGGTATAATCGCAAGCGTCAGGGGAAATGCCATAACAAATCGGGTGCCCATCCCGGGCTCTGTCTCTATCTGGACATTACCATTTAGTTCGCTCACTATTTCCTTCACCACATTCATTCCAACGCCGCGTCCGGATATATCAGTAATTTCTTTTTTTGTGGAGAATCCAGGGTTAAAGATGAAATTGTAGATATCCTCCCTGTCCATGTTCGCAATCATTTCGGGAGTGGCTAAATTGTTTTTTATGGCTGTTTTTTTAATTTCCTCCAGGTCGAGGCCTTTCCCGTCGTCGCTCACCTCAACAAAAATCTGATTCCCGCCCTGGTACGCATTCAGCGTCACCGTGGCGATTTCGTTTTTACCAAGCTTTTTCCTTTCCGCAATATCTTCAATGCCGTGATCAACCGCATTGCGAATGAGGTGCATGAGGGGTTCACCGATCGCATCAATAACTTTTTTATCGAGTTCGGTTTCCTCACCTATGATTTTCAACTGAACTTTTTTCCCGAACTCCCTGTTTAGATCGCGAACAAGACGCTGAAAACGCGAGAAAACCCCGCCTATGGGAACCATCCTTGTTTTCATGATGCCGCTCTGAAGATCCTTCGCGATGCGCGACATCTGCTCCATGCGGTTTTTGAATTCATTGATAATTCCCTTATCGAAAGAACGTTTTCGCAGTTCTTCGTAAAGCTTATAAAATCCGGAATTGGAAATAACGAGTTCACCTACATTGTTCAGAAGCTGATCAAGTTTATCAACAGAAACCTTGACCGTTTTAAGTGCGCTAATTTTGCGTTCGACTTTCGAACGGTCTTCAGCAATTTTTTCCGGTTCTTCCTCCTCTTCGTCGTGAATCTCCGCATCGGGAAGCTCTTCCCTGCCGGATATCGGCCCCGCCTGAGCTATTTCCGATTGATGAATTTCCAAAGCCTGTTCTTCCGCAAGCGTTTCCGGTGCATGAAATTTCAATATAAGCTGGTTATCTTTTCTGGTGAGGCTGATCTCCCGCGCATCGAGTCGAACGACCTGATCGACATCGCAAGCTTTTCTTATATCATCCATCGACTGATCAGTAAGAAGAATTATCCTGATGACATCGACATCAACATCCCCTTCCAGCACCTCAAGCGCAGGAATCGTCTTCACCACTTCTGAAATATGTTCAAGGTTGGCGATGATAAGGCGCGCTTTGAGCGTTTTCATCAGCGCGTTCTTGTCGATAAAGACGGTAAGCTCGCAACACGACATTCCCGATTCAAGACCTTTTTTGATAGCGCTTCTTTCCTCGGGAGAAAAATCGATCTTTTGCTGAGGCTTCGGCTCCGCCTTATCTTCTGTCTGAGTTTTCTGATCGGTTTTAGGGGATGAAGGTGCTGAGGTTTGAGCGGCTCCCGCCCGTTCGATTTCGGCAATGATACCGCGCAAATCCTGTTTCGGCTCCTCGCCTGAGGATACCGTCGCAATGATATTGCTGATTGTGTCGAAACAACGGAAAAGCACTTCAATAATTTCCGGTGTCGTGGAAAGCGTTTTATCACGAATTCCCTGAAGAAGATTTTCCATTTTATGGGCAAGCTCACTTAAGCCGTTGAGACCCACAAAAGCTGCGGAGCTTTTCAATGAATGGGCGGCACGGAAGATATTATTTATAATATCGGTCGCCTGAGGGTTGCGCTCCAGTTCGAGGAGATTTTGATTTAATTCCTGAAGTTGTTCGTCCGCTTCTTCAAGAAAGATGTCCTGATATTCACCCAGTGTAAAAGCCATCGCTATTTCTCCACAAAAGTCGATTTAATGCCATCATAACGCATATTACGAAACGTCAGCGCTCCTCTTCTGAGAACAAAATATTCCCCAGGTTTAGGATCACTATCAACCTCTCCCTCAGCTTCCCGATGCCTTTGATAAAATCCTCCGATACGCCTTCAATGAGGTCTGAAGGAGGGTCGATGTCTTTATCGGGAATGCGCACCACCTGATGCACATTGTCCACCAGAAGCCCCACCAGCTTTTCGCCTATTTCCACTACGATAATCCGGGTAAGATCGGTGAATTTCGCCTTGCTGAGGCCAAATCTCTCACGGACATCCACCACCGGTATGACATTTCCCCGAAGGTTAACCACTCCCCGGACATATTTTGGAACATTCGGCAATCGTGTGATATCGGGCAGCCGCAAAATTTCATGCACCGCAAGAATATCGACGCCGTATTCGACATCATCAATTATGAAGCTCACCAGCTGTATGATATCAAGGGACGATTCGATTTCTGTATTCGTCTGGGAATTGGAGGCATCGAGTACAGCCGGGCCGTTTTCATCCCGATGAAGCCTGCGTATGAGTTCCTGTATTTCCATAGTCGTTCACCGCCAGATTATAATATACCACTGGATAAAATATATCACCGGATAAACTTTGTAAATCAATTTTCTTCGCTTATTTGCATTTTTTATGACGGCGAAAATAGTATTCTGCGTGACTTCTTGTAGTAGCATACGGCAAAATGGAGATGCTTCGTAAACATCCAATCTTTCCGCCCTGCGAAAAAATGTCAAATTTAAAGGGAACCTCGAATAACCATGTTTTTCGCACCCTTGCTGGCTTGCAATGATCAAAATTCATACAAGCTTTGCATTACACCTATTATAATGTATCGGTTATCTTTCGAATTGCGCAAACAACTGATTCAACACGTTCGCGTTAACCAGGCATTCACGAAAATGCCATATCATTGGTATAATAACCGATTTCATTATCACGCAATGCGATTTGCACATCCGGATAATTACATGCCGCATATATGGCGGCCGGAAGCATAGTGATCCCTTCCCTTTGAAGGAATTTTATCTTCACTCGTAATTTCGGTATAGGCATGCCCTCGTCATCCAGGCGCTTCTGGTATGCAATCCTTCCATACTCCTGTTCGTACTTTGCGTGATGTCGCATTGCAGAGCGCATAACGGCGATGACTAAATCAATCATTGTCCATCCGGTGCGCTTCTCAGCCTCTTTGAGCAACATCAGCACTTCCTTTGTCATCATGTACGTTGTTTTGATCATGGTTCGGCCTCCATCAGGTAGAATGCCCATTTTACGCGCGGCACGACAACGCTACATATGTATAGTATTTTTTCAAGTAAAAAGTGGCTTTAAAGACTACCTTAATTCATTTAAATGCTTGAAATTTCCATTGTATTTGTTTTATTTTGAAATACAGTGTTCTTCATTTTGCAACGCATGGATACTTCGACCCGAAGTATCCTGCGTATTCGTCGGTGGCCATCTCTAAAATGTCGCTTCCGAAGGGGAAAGAGCTTTCGGAGGACGGCTTCACAAGGGTTCTGCCGCAAATTTCTTTGGAGGAAGATTTTGCGGTTATAAAAAACCCGTGCGGCTGCACGGGTTTGATATTGACCGCTTGTTTCACATTAATTTCTTCGCAGTACTACCACTCCATCGTCCTGCGTACCGTAAATGATATTGCCTTCGGCAATTACGGCAGAGGTTGTTGCGATTGAATCCATCACATACGACCACTTCACACCTCCGTCCTTCGCATCGAGCACATACAGGGCTTTACCCGCAAGCACATACAGATCGCCCTTGCGAATTGCGGGGCGAACGTTTATGGTCCCGCCAAGCGCCGCTTTCCAGACGGGCCTGCCATCGTGAGTAAAAAAGTGAACATCGCCGGATGATGAAAACAGGAAAATTCCATTATTCTGTACAATGGGGCTTTGCGCAAGCCGTGACTTTGTCGCATGGCGCCAGGCCTCACGCTTTTTTTCATAATCGTAACAGATGAAATTGCCATCCTCAGCCGAAAGATAGAGTCTTCCCTCTTTCCCGGCAGTCATTCCGGCGATCCGGCCTGTCGGGAGAGATGCAACAATGCTCCCGTCATGCGTCTTCATGTGCACCAGCTTCCCTTCATTTGTCGCGACAATAATATCTTTTCCCACAGTAACGGGCGGGATAAAAATTCCAGAATTGAATTTTCGGCTCCATATCTCTTCACCTGATGGACCGAACGCATATACAGAGCCATTCGATGTGCCTGCGAAAAGCATGCCATGATAATATACCATGCCACCGCCGAAAAGCAACCGCCCGTCAATTCGTCTCGACCAGATGAGTTTCCCCGAGCTTTTCGAAAGCGCTGATATCTTCGAATCGGATGTAGCGCAGAAAATCGCATTTCCGCCCCAGGCCAGCGGCGCCGTTACCGCAGAACCCAATTCATACGACCAGGTTTTGCCGGAAGACGATAGGGCATCAACCGTTCCCCTTTTGCCGATGCTGACAATAAGGTTTTCTTCATCGATATACGCAACAACAGCCGCATCCTTCGCCAGCGCCCATTTTTCAAGCTCACGCCGGTTTAAAGCGGTATGCGGCGAAACTGCAATGCGTTTGATATCGTGCTCGGCAATAATGTCGAACGGTTTCCCGGGATCCTGCAAACCTATTATATCGTGTGTACCATACAGTGCATCCGATGCGGGTTGCATAAGGGCAAAATATACGCCAGAAGCTACAATAACCAAAGCGCACATAGCCGGAATAATCAGAGGTATACGGATAAAACTTCGCATGGAAAAATGTTTATCGCTTTCGGATATCGCATCCCTTTTAATTTCCGAAAGCAGCGACTCGTAGGGAAAGGGATTCAATGCAAGTTCAAAGGCATCAATCATTGCTTCCAGCTTACCGGAATCAATCTCCCCATTTCGTTTCTGCTTTTCAAGCGCATGCAAAAAAATTTCTCTGTCAGATCTCTCCATTGTTCATACCAATCAAAAGCCGTAGTTACAGCACGCCTCTGTTTTTTAAATCATCAGCGATAATCTCAATCGCCCGCTTCATCCTCCACTTTACAGTTCTTTCCGAACAACCTAATATTTCCGATATCTCCCCATATTTCAATCCCTGATCATGCCGCATGAGAAAAACAACCCTGAACTTTTCTTTAAGCCTGGACACCGCGTCACGGAATTGCGCCATATCGTCCTTCCTGATGAAATCCTCTTCCGGGGAAAGGAACGATGCGTCCTCAAGAAAATTCGCGCGCTGCTCCTCCTTTTCGTGTTCTATTACGCTGTCGTTACGGGCTATTTTATTGCGGAAATTTTTCGAACAATTCACCGCAATCTGATAAATCCATGAGGAAAAGGGTTTATCATCCTTGTAGGTGTCAATATGCTTATAAACCCGGACGAAAACATCATGAAATATGTCCTGCGCATCATCCGAATCACCTACATAATAATAAATCACCCGCCGTAATTTATCCTGATACCTCCTGTAAAGCTCATCAAATAATGCATCCTCACCTTCCCTGAAACGCCGTGCAATTTCTTCATCGGTCAGGGATTTCGGATCTTCCAGCATCTCTTCCTCGTATACTCGTTACAGTGAAGATTGGTGACAAAAAAAGTCTTTTGAGACTAAACTTTTTTCGAATTTTTTTTGCTTTGGCGGAAATACGGAGCGAGGCGTAATTGCATGAGTTCTATGGGCGATAATCATTTTTATTTGCACGGTAAAAATGGTCAACTGATGAAATATAACCAGCGAAATTGCTCGGCCGTTCGCATATGAATACACCTATAGATTTTGCATTGGAGAACTTGTTCCCGTAGCAGCAGTTCTTCGCATCTGTGCGGCAGAATAGACGTCGCCGATGAGACCCTCATCGAGCATTGTGATGAGGGCATTGGCTTTTTTCTCCAGGTCTGAAACAAGATGGCGTTTAATTTCGCGCATCTGAAAATATTCATCAGCAATATTCAACGCCGCAAGTATGGCAACATGGAGATGATTTCCCGCCTGGGGATTGCCGCCCACTTCTTTCATTTTGTCATTTACATAATCAGCAAGGCGAACAATGTAATCAGTATCCGCCTCTCCCTGAATGCTGTAGGTCGCACCGAAAATCTGAACTTTCACCTTGTTTTCCATAGCCGCATAAGCCTCCAACCTGAGCTGCTACATTATCGTGGCGGCGGTCATCTATTATCCTCTTCGATGATGATGAATTCATCGTCGTCGCTTGCTCCCGCAGAAGCCGCCTGCCGGCGTCCTTGTGTCTGCCTGGAAGATTCGGAGCTTCGTGGAGTGCTTTCGGTATCATCAATGATAATCATTTCGTCGGTAGTATCATCAATCACGATTTCATCGTTATCATCCAGAAGAACAATGTCTTCCTCGGTTGATGCAGATTCCCTTGAAGCGGCTCTTCCACGGCTTCTGTCTTCTTCCCTAACCGTCTCAACGACCACATCGCGGTCCCCTTCTGCGGTTTCATCGTCTATGATGATGATATCATCATCTCCGGCAGGGGTTGATTCGCGGCGGATTTGCACTTCTTCCATCCGGGGCTCTTCTGCAACAGGAGCTTGTTCCCTCGGGGTGACCATCTCCCTCTCCACCGAGCGAGGAGCCGATGCAGCCGACGGCGCTTCCCCTCCCTGCAGAACGTCGAGCTTCCCAAGCAGCTGAAGGAGCTTCTTCTCGAGGACCTCTTCTTTTTCCTTTAAAGCGGCAAGTTCCTTGCTTGTCGCTTCCATATCCTTCTTAATCTGCTCAATTTCCCGTTCCTTTTCTTCGAGGGAAAGGCGTACTTCTTCATTTTCTGACTTTAAGGTTTCATTTTCCGATTCCAGGCTCGCGTTTTCGGTCCTCAGATCGGTAATGAGCTGCAGGGCTTTGATTATCCTGCTTTCGAGCTCTTCCAGCTGCTGAATCGTGATCATAAACTACCTCCCACCATAGTATACCTTAATTACATTTTCGGCCTTTTTTCGGAGGCCATGAAGAATAAAAAACTCTTTGCCGATGACAACTCTCCTTCCAACATGGATATAAATAAATCACAATTTTGGGCGAAATCAACTGATTCCTGAAAAAATTGTCCCTCCCGGCGCTGTCGATATCATCATAATGCTGCATCATGCCGCAGCCGATTCTTAGCGTACCACATTTAATTTAATATCAGGCGATGCCTGAACAATCAAGCATAATTTTTTTCTTTTTAATAACATTTTATCTCATTATCTTACCAGTTAATTGCTGTCCAGCATCCGTTATATCCACACTCAGAACACCGCAGAAACCGAAAAGCCTGCAATCCAATGGATATATGCATCATGCGAACCGGCACGGATACTTCCGTAAAGCGCAAGGTATGATGAATGCGAAATAAAATACCGCACCCCAAACCCAATAAACAGAGGATTAACTCCTGCACCTTCCACCGCAATCGAATCGTTTTCGATGCTTCGCGGTGCCACACGATGGGAATAATACAATTCTGAATACAATATAAAAGGGAAGCAATAGTCGGAAAGAATCGAAATTGCGGCAGATGCATAATCGTTTTTCAGGCGGTTTTTATCGGCAAACGCGCCTTCATGCCATGGATTGCATCCAAGTACACTCGTATAGCTTTCGCGCTCGAAAGGCTTGAGTTTAAAACCACCCCAGAAATTTTCGCCCTCCGCCTGGCGAAATACATAGAAAAAATTCGCATGAAGAAAAAAGGAGAGCAATGATGCCTGAAAGACCGGCCCAATCTTCAATTCATGAATTCCTGAAGAAACGGGTTGCCAGCGTTCATTTTCATAGAACGATGGTCCCGTAGGAATGCGGATAATACCGGCAACTCCCCAACAAACCTTGTCCGAAGCAAATTCTCCCGCATAATACCATAGTTTCAGCTGTGAATCGCCGAGTATGCTTCCCGATTCTCCGCTCGCTCTATGAAGATAATCAATCGAATAG
The DNA here is from genome assembly GCA_937921485.1 of uncultured bacterium. Taxonomy (GTDB): domain Bacteria; phylum Spirochaetota; class UBA4802; order UBA4802; family JAGODF01; genus DYLV01. The sequence goes on along the minus strand of CAKZSV010000009.1, from coordinate 7,062 downwards.
CGTATCGAAATATCGTCCCGCACACCAAACGCAAGAGAGAAATGCTCTTCCCGAAATAGTGCATCAGCTTTGAGATATGCGATGTCCGCGGAAAATTCGAATGCGTTTTCCTGCAATGTGTGTAGTGTTTCTGTGTGCGGAGATGAGAATACAGAAGAGGTATAAATTAATATCAGAATCAGCGAAGCATACCATCGTCTGAAAACTTCATACGTACAATGCATCGCACCCATCATACAAGCGCTCCACCTTTTTAACCGATGCACGATGGAACGCTTGTAATCATACATACGCACGGAAAAATGTTCTTTCCGGCATTCGATGATATCAGACGGCAGCGCTTTTCGCAGTTTCCACGAGTTTTCTGAAAGCGGCGGGGTCGCTCACTGCGACTTCCGCGAGCATTTTTCGGTTGATGCACACTCCCGCACGGGAAAGGCCCCCGATCAGCGAGCTGTACGATATTCCACAGATTCGGGAAGCCGCATTGATACGCATAATCCAGAGAGAGCGGAAGTCGCCTTTCTTCTTGCGGCGGTGAATGTAGGAATTCTGAAGCGCTCTTCTTCTTGCGTCCTTCGCAGTTCTATAGAGAACGCTCCGTGCGCCGTAAAATCCCTTCGCATCTTTAAGGATTTTTCTTCTTCGTTTCTGATGTATTTTTCCGGTTGTTGCGCGTGGCATTGTGTACCTCTTTAGCAAAAATTTTTAATAGTGCTCGACGCTCATCGTGTTTAACAGCATAATCCCTAAGGTGCGGTAAACTGCGATTACACCATAACGCACATCGGTTTACTCAATATTGCATCACATGACGCTCTTCGGTGCCGATATAACCGACAGCTCATGCGTAGGGAAGCATCCGCCGTACCCGACTTTCCTCAGTCTTCGAAACCAAGCTTGCCTTACGGAGACTGCGTTTACGTTTCGATTTTTTCGCTTCAAGCAGATGGCTTTTCCAGCCGTTTGCCCTTTTTATCTTGCCGTTTTTAGTCACTTTGAAGCGCTTTTTCGCGCCGCTGTTCGTTTTCAACTTTGGCATTGTTCCTATCCCTCGTGCGTTGATTCTGATGATTTCGATTCTGGTGTTTTTTTGAATTTTTTCCCTCCGACGATAGGCGCAACCACCATGGTGATATTTCTTCCTTCCTGCGATGCGTCTTTTTCGATCTGAACTGTATCGCCAAGTTCGCCGCGCACTCTTTCCATCACATTAAAGCCGAGTTCTTTGTGAACTATCTCCCTTCCTCGGAACATGATGGTAAACTTTACCTTATCGCCGTTTTCCAGAAACTCCTTCGCATGTTGAATTTTATGAGAAAAATCGTGCGAGTCGATCGAAGGCCTGAGTTTGATTTCCTTAACATGAACGACTTTCTGCCGTTTCTTTGCCTCTTTTGCCCTTTTGACCTGCTCAAAACGAAATTTGCTATAATCGACTATTTTTACGACCGGCGGCTCCTGATCTGGTGATATTTCCACCAGATCCATACCCCGTTCCTTCGCAAGTGAAATCGCCGCTTCAAGGGAGACGATTTGCGGCCCTCCTTCCTCTCCCACGAGCCTGACCTCCCTTGCCCTGATCATTTCATTGATTCGGTGCTTTTTGGAATCGAACTTGTCTATAGCCTCCCTCCTTACTTTTACTTATGCAAGTTACATCAGCATTGCCTGAAGCTCACGGCTGTTATCATACATAATAAATGCAGCACACACTGCATCATTGCACATGGAAGATTTCGTCTATCTCAATAACCGCAATAACAACAATAATCCACCACGCAAAAGAATAAATACCGCCCAAACACAACACGGGCGAAAATCCGCATGGTAGAACAAATTTCCTCAGATGTCGTTCCGCGAGTGTCAAACTGAAACATCTTTTCAATTAATCAATAAAAAAATTTTACCTCTGATTTTTTTTTACTTCTTTTCCGCTGATTCCTTTTTGATGCGATCAATCAATTCGCCAACTTTAACCGAAACCGAATTCTTGTCCGAAAACGTGCGCAATGCTATCATATCCGATTCCGCTTCCCGCGCTCCAATGACACCGATATACGGCACTTTTTTTGCGATTGCGTCACGAACCTTATAGCCGAGCGTTTCTGAACGGATATCGCACTCGGCACGCACCTCTTCCTGCAACAATCGCGATGTTACATCCCTGGTATACTCAGCCAGCTCATCGTTGATATTGATAAGCATGACCTGCACGGGAGCAAGCCAGAGAGGAAATCTTCCCGCGTAATGCTCGATGAGAATACCGATGAAGCGCTCAAGCGAACCGAGCAGCGCACGATGAATCATAATCGGCCTGTGCCTCTGCCCGTCCTTGCCGATGTAGAAGACATCGAACCGTTCCGGCAAATTGAAATCTACCTGAATGGTGCTGCACTGCCATTCCCTTCCAAGCGCATCTTTGATTTTAATATCGATTTTAGGGCCATAAAAAACCCCTTCTCCGGGATCAACTTCATACGGCACATTAAGCGCATCAAGCGATTCCCGCAACGCCGCCGTGGCCAGTTCCCAGTGCTCATCGCTTCCGACTGATTTTTCCGGCCTGGTGGAAAGATACACATTTCTTTCGGTAAATCCGAAAGTCGCAAGCATATAGAACACGAACTCAAGCACATTTTTTATTTCATCACGAACCTGATCCTCGCGGCAGAAAATATGCGCGTCATCCTGCGTAAAACCCCGCACCCGCGTGAGGCCATGCAATACCCCCGAACGCTCGTAGCGATACACCGTACCCATTTCGAATGCCCTGAACGGAAGATCGCGATAGCTCCAGATGCTCGTTTTGAAAATGCGGATCTGTGTGGGACAGTTCATCGGCTTGATATAATAATCCTGATTGTCGATTTTGATGGGCGCGTACATGTTTTCGGTGTAAAAATCGAGATGGCCGGATGTCCTGTAAAGATCGGCGCGCGCGATATGAGGAATCGTCAGCAGCTTGTATCCCCGCTTGATGTGTTCGGCTATGCTGAACTTTTCTATTAGATGCCTGAGCATCGCACCCTTTGGATGCCAGAGCGGAAGGCCTGCGCCGACTTCGTTATCAAACGAAAAAAGATCCAGTTCCCTGCCGAGTTTACGGTGGTCACGCTGGCGTGCTTCTTCGAGCAGATCTAAATATTTTTTCAGCTCTTTGGGATCGGGAAAAGCGATTCCGTATATGCGCTGAAGCATTTTGTTTTTTTCATCGCCGCGCCAGTATGCGCCGGCAACCGATGTGAGCTTGAACGCTTTGATGCAGGATGTGCGCGGCAGATGCGGCCCTCTGCAGAGATCGACAAACTCACCCTGCCGGTAGAGCGACACGGATGCGCCGTCCATTTCGCGCAGCATCTCCACCTTATAGCTTTCTCCCATCGACTCGAATAACCGTATCGCATCATCACGCGTCATTTCTTCCCGAACGATCTCTAAGTCTTCGTCGACGATTTTCTTCATCTCGGATTCAATTTTTTCCAGATCCTCAACAGAAAGACTTTCAGGCATATCGAAATCGTAATAGAAACCCGAGTCGATCGCAGGACCGATGGTATATCGCGCCTCCGGATACAGACGCTTCACCGCCTGCGCCATAAGATGCGATGCAGAATGCCAGAAAATATTTTTCCCTTCGGAACTTTCGATGGTGATGACTTCAAAGGAAACATTGTCTTCTATTCTGGCCGAAAGATCCATCGGTATTCCATTTATCTTCACAGCAACTGCCGCCTTTTGCAATCCTTTCGATATTGCGCCAGCGGCATCATACCCGGTTCTGCCTTTTTCGATTGAAACGTTCGAACCATCGGGAAGCGTTAAAGTTAGTGTATTCACGTTATTCACCATAATGATTGTTACCCGGGATGAAAAAACCCCACAGGGCTCTGTGAGGTCTCTCTGTATAGGGTGAACCGCCTGAGTGGCGCATCCACTGAAAATACTGTAACCGGCCCGGCACGGTTTCTGTGGGCGATACTGGAGTTGAACCAGTGACCTCCTGCGTGTCGAGCAGGCGCTCTAACCAGGCTGAGCTAATCGCCCAGAGACTGTCTCACTATTTTTTCGGAGTGATTGTTGTCAAGAATTTTTTAAACATGCCTTCATTCAGGAGACGATAAAGGGAGAATATCATTCGTCGGCTTTCCCCAAGAAGTACAGAGATTTAATTTCTTCGGCAGCGACTTTGCCGGCATATAGAATTTCCAGATTGTTTTTTGAGATATCTACCAGAGAAGGGAGTGGATGTTTTTTGCACAATTCATCAATGATGAGAATTTTATCAACAATGCCGCTGAATGATGAAATCAGCGCTTTTTTTCGGTAGACCGGTTCAATTTCCGAATACATCACCGGCGCGTAGTAAAAAAGCCTTTCGGCTTTCAGCAAAATCCCCTGCAGAAAGCGGCTTTTAGGGAATCGTATTTTAAGCTTTTCCGGACCCGCGCAATGAAGGGATTTCATATACACTGAAACTTCTCCCGGCCAGATGCGATTCAAAAAGTCATAGTCGGACTTTGAATAAACAACCAGATCGTCCAGCATCATATACGAATAGATAAGCGCGGTAACCTCGCTCCGGTAATAGCCGGACCTTCCCAGTGTTCGCTCAACCGCGGAGGCGTTGGCACACACAACTCCATACACATAGTCCACCGGCACAAGCACAACTCCGCCTTCCCGAAGTGTTTCAACTATGCTTTCGGAAGCATCATGATTCAGCTCACCGTCTTTTTTGAGCCTTTTTACCGAAATAATTTCAGTTTCACAGGTTCTCATAGCTGCACCGATTGTTATCGCAATCGACCTTGTCGGAAATGAGTTTTTGAACGATGTATCCCGCGCAGTTGGTTTCATCAAGGCGATAGAAGGCAAAATTTGCATGCAGGCATTTCAGCGATGTTCCATCCCTCACGCCTCCAACTCCCGTGTTGAAAAGGCCTATCAATTCTTCCGGATAGGTATCCTCAAAAAAATCCCGATATAATTTTTTTCGTATAAAATAGATATGCGAATGCGCCGTCTGCATTCTTTCCCTTGCCATGCGAAGTCCGTGCAGAAACTGTGATATCTTCGATACATATCCGCGGTCTTCAAGGCGGTGAATTATTTCATTACAGTGCGGACAGGTAAGCCATAACACATTCGCCAGCGATTCATAATTGATGGAGCGACCGGCAAGACCTCCCTTCGCAGGCGAGAGAACAATTATACGCGGATGGCCGTATGCGCATCGTTCGGCAACAGAGCACATCGACACCTCGTCTGAATGTATTTGCCGGGAAACAGTATCAAGATCGGAGGCAGTAAAATTATTGTACTCGAAAATCATTTAATCATCCTGAGCAGGTTGTTTCCGCAAAATTATTATTGAAATAACTGCAACCGATATAAGTATCCAGAAAATCCTTAAATATCGCAATTCAACATCCAATCCCTGTTCTTGCGCAATACGAGCGGAGGCTTCCCCCTTCTCAACTTTTGCATCTGTGTTTTTAACATAAAGAAGTTTTTCTTCAGCCCCCAGAAAACCGGCTTTTAAAAAATCCTCGGGGGAATAATACCCATTTTTATATCTTTCATAAACGCGTGCAAGTAGCTTGTTTTTTTGTTCGAGGCGAATAACGCGTGACTCGATATTGCGCTTTTCCTGAATGAGCCGATACTGCTCAATAACACCGCTGTCCCCAAGCACAAAGCAATATACCCCGAAAAGAATCGCCGACGCTATGAGGAGAGCTCCTCGGTTCACCATTAATATCCCGCGAATTTCTAATTATGGGCACCTCTAAAAACCGCTTTCTTCATATTATAGAGATAAAAGAAAGCGCTTTTTACTATATTGTGCCCACAGGGGAACATCTTTATAAATGGTTTTTAGAAGTTCCCTTATTACATGCAATCGCCTATTCAGCATATCCTTTTCGCAGTTATACAAATTCATGCATTGATGGCAAGTATTTTTTTACTGTTTTTACCAAACCCTACAAGGTGTTTTTCAAATGCAAAAGATAAAAAATCTTGACTAAATATCTTAAAGAACAAATACTAATCATATCGTGCATGGTTAACTTCGGGGTATCAAAATCTTTTACGATGTATGAGGTTTGACAATGGCAAAGAAGCGAAAGAAGTTGGTTATTGACAAAAAGTTCCAGTATTCTGTCGCGGTAAAAGCAGTGATCCTTCCGCTCATCACCATTCTTCTGATATCCGGAGTGCTGCTTTATTTTGCCATTGATAACGATAGAAAAATAAAAGAAATCAACGACAATCAGACTGCTATTATCGATACTTTTCTCTCACTCCCACAACTCGTTGATCCACAAAATTCCTACACGAAGGACGCAAATCATAGGTTTCAGGAAAATCTCGGAAAATCTCGCGAGATTCAGCGCAACATCCGCTTCGTTCTTTATTTCCTTGTTATCATGACAGTGTTGCAAACTGTTATCATCTTTTCGCTTTCAATATCGCTGACTCATCGCATTTCAGGGCCCATCTATGTTATGTCGCAATACTTAAAAGACATTCGAAAAGGAAAAGAACTCAGATTGCGGCCGCTGCGCAAAGGAGATCAGTTTCAGGATTTTTACAGGGAATTCTGTGAAACAATAAATCATCTTTTGGAAAAGAAGAAAAAATAACATCATCGGCAGGCTATTTCGGCTGCAGCACTGACGGCGGTTCGTGCGCCCAAAGGGGAACTCACTCCATCGTCGGCAAGCTACTGCGGCTGCGGCACTGACGGCGGTTCGTGCGCCCAAAGGGGCACTCACTCCATCGCTGGTCAGCTACTGCGGCTGCAGCACACACGGCAGTGTTTATCACTCCATCGTCGGCAGGCTATTTCGGCTGCAGCACCAACGGCGGTTGGTGCGCAAAGGGGCTCTGACCCCATCGTCGGCAGGCTACCACGGCTGCAGCACACACGGCGGTGATTATCACTCCATCGCCGGCAAGCTACTTCAACTGCAGCACCAACGCCGGTTTGTGCGCCCAAAGGGGCACACACTCCACTATCTGTAAGCTACTCAATCTGCAGCACACACGGCAGTG